>DASXMR010000029.1:0-23740 GCA_036495525.1 Streptosporangiaceae bacterium
GCCCGGCGGCTCGCTGCTTGCCTCGCGCGGCCGCGATGACGGCAGCACCTCTGAGCTGCGTCACCGGATCTGCGCCGAGGCGGGCGTGGCGCCGCTGACGGCTGGGATCGACAACCTGGACGACCTGGACGGGCCGATGGCCGAGCGCGGCGCGACAGTGCGGCACCTGCCGCCGATCCCCAACCCGGCGACCAGGAGCGTCGCGCGGTTCCTCGACCAGGTGCGGGCCGGCACCTACTCGTGGACCTGGAGCATTCCTGAGCCGGACCGGCTGCGCGCGGTCGACGCCGTAGCCAGCTGGGCGGCCTCAGCCATGGGAGACCTGCAGCGGATCCAGATCGGCAGCGGGCCGGTCAGCTGGCGCAGCTACCGGCGGGCCTGACCTGACCAGCCCAATGGGCCGGGTGCTGGCTGCTGAGCCCGCCGGGCCGCATGAGTCACCCGCTGAGGCTGGCGCGCAGCCGCTGCACCCGGTGCAGGGCAGCGCTGAAGGCCGCGTGGCTGAGGCTGCCGTCCCGGTAGCCGGCCGCGAGGCCCTGCACCGCCTGACTGCCCTCGGCGACGCTGCCGTGCGAGCAGAGGATCAGGTCCAGGCCGGCCTGCGCGGCCAGCTCGGCCCGGTGGCCGAACCCGCCGAACTGGCGCAGCGCTCCTGCCTCCAGCGCGTCGGAGACGGTCACTCCGCCGAAGCCCAGCCGGTCGCGCAGCTCGCCCTGGACGATGCGGCTGGACAGGCCGGCCGGCCTGCCGGGAGCCAGCGACGGGTAGACCGCCCAGGACAGCATGATCAGCGCGACGTGCGCCCGGATTGCCCGCCGGAACGGCTGCTCGCCGACGTCGCGGATGGCGGTCAGCGATTCGGGCAGCGTCACCGGGCGCTCGTCGGTGTCCTGCCGCCTGGCGGCCTCGCCCAGGCCCGGAAAGTGCTTGCCGGTAGCGGCCACCCCGGCCCGCTGCTGCGCGGCGATGAATTCCGCGCCTAGCGGGCCGACAGCGCCGGCGGTCGTGCCGTAGGAGCGGCCGAAGACGTCGATGAAGTCGCCTGAGTACCCGGACACGTCGAGGACCGGCGCGAGGTTGACGTTCAGCCCGGCGGCGCGCAGCGTGCGCGCCGCGCCAGCCCCCGCGGTGGCAGCGCCGGCGGCGGGCCGCGCTGACTGGCCGACCTGCTCCTCGGACTCAGCTGGCGCGCCAGGCAGCCGCCGGACGATGCCGCCTTCCTGGTCGGTCATCAGCAGCAGCGGCAGGCGCACCGGGTTAGCCGGGCTCGCGTTGGCCGCGTCGAGCTCACGGACCACCGAGCTGAGCTGAGCCATGCTGCTGACGTTGTCGCTGAAGAAGACGACCCCGGCCGCCTCGCCGCTGCGGATCCTGGCCAGCAGGCTGGCCGGCGGCCGCAGCCCGCGGTAGCTGTAGACGATCCGCTGGCCAGCCAGCTGCAGCGGGGTGAGCGGCGCCGGGCCGGCCGCTCCGCCGCGCGAGGCGGCAGTGTCGGTGCGGCGCCCTGCCGGGCGGCCGCCGCCCGCCAGGGCGGCCGCGATGGCAGCGACCAGGCAGGCGGCCACGACCAGCGCGCCGATCCTGACCCAGGACCGGGGAAGGCGAAGCGGGGACACGGGGGCTGCCTTTCGGGCGGACCAGCCGCCGGCGGGGGAACCGGCGGTGACGAGCCGCGGCGGGCTGGGGGCGGCGCGCGTCCAGCTACCCGGCCGAGCCTGAGCTACGCATAGGGAAACGCGCCAGCCGCCGCCGAGCATCCCGGCGCCTGGTGACGTGCGCCACCAGTACCGGCGGCTTTGACATCGCGGCGGCGCATCACGGAGACTGCCAGGAAGGCCGGCCTGCTGGTGCGTGACCTCCCTGGCATGAGATCCCCCCTCCCCCAGACGGATGAGGAGGATGAGCCAGATGCCCGACCAGCATCAGGATCCGACGTTCTACCGCTCGCCGCGGGATGCGGCCGCAGCGCCCGCAGAGAAGCTCGCCTACCTGGCGACCTTCGCCCGCCCCGCCGACAAGGGTGACGCGATCGCGGTCGTCGACACCGACCCGGCGTCGGACAGCTACGGGACCGTTGTCGGGGTGACCGAGCTGCCGAACCGGGGCGACGAGCTGCACCACTTCGGCTGGAACGCATGCTCGAGCGCGCTTTGCCCCGGCGGTGGTCACGACCACGGCGACCGGCGGTACCTGATCGTGCCCGGCCTGCGCTCGTCGCGGCTATATGTGCTCGACACCCAGCAGGACCCGCGGCAGCCGGCGATCACGCGCGTCCTCGAGGGTGACGAGCTTGGCAAGCGGGCTGGCTACTCCCGCCCGCACACCGTGCACTGCGGGCCGGGCGGGCTGTTCGTGTCGTGCCTTGGCGGTTTCGGCCAGGAGGGGCCGGGCGGCGTGGCACTGCTCGACCACAGTAGCTTCGACGTGACCGGGGCGTGGGAAGCCGATCGCGGTGACCAGTTCCTCGCCTATGACCTGTGGTGGCACATCAATCACGACGTGGCGATCACCTCCGAGTGGGGAACGCCATCGATGATCGAGGACGGGATCGTCCCTGACCTGCTGCTCGGCCGCAAGTACGGCCACCGGCTGCACTTCTGGGACATGAAGACCAGGACCAACATCCAGACCGTCGACCTCGGCGACCAGTACCAGATGCTGCTTGAGCTGCGGCCGGCCCACGACCCGACGCAGCAGTACGGCTTCGTCGGGGTGGTGGTCAGCGTCGAGGACCTGTCAGCCTCGGTCTGGCTGTGGCATGAGGACAACGGCCGCTGGAATATCAGGAAGGTGATCTCGGTCCCGGCCGAGCCAGCCGACCCGGCCGTCCTGCCGCCGCTGCTGCAGGGGTTCGGCGCGGTCCCGCCGCTGATCACCGACCTGGCCCTGTCCGTCGACGATAAGTCGCTGTACGTGTCGTGCTGGGGCACCGGCGAGCTGAAGCGCTTCGACGTGAGCGACCCGTTCAGCCCGCGCGAGACCGGCTCGCTGCGGCTGGGCGGTATCACCGGCCGGCTGGCGCACCCGGCCCGCCCGGACCTGCCGCTCAGCGGCGGCCCGCAGATGGTGGAGGTCAGCAGGGACAGCAGCCGGGTCTACTTCACCAACTCGCTGTACGGGTCGTGGGATGACCAGTTCTACCCCGATGGCGCGGGTGCCTGGATGGCGAAGCTGGACGTCGGCTCGGACGGCGCGATGTCCCTGGACCAGCGGTTCTTCCTGGCAGGTGACGCGTTCGCCGGACGGCGGCCGCACCAGGTCAGGCTGCAGGGCGGCGACGCGTCGAGCGACTCGTACTGCTTCGCGTCCTGACCGCTGGCTGGCGGCTAGCAGCGGATGGCGCTGGTCCGCGGCCGGCTGTCTGAGCCGGGGTATACGGTACGTGTCCTACTCATCACGGCAGCTGCGCAGGGGCTCCGGCTGGAGGCAGCTGACGTCCATCCCCGGCTGCTTCCAGGAGGAATGTGATGGTCACTCGCGATACGCCGTGGCCGCCCGGCACGCCGTGCTGGGTGGACCTGTCCGTGGACGACGTTGCCAGGGCAGGACGGTTCTACGGCGGCCTGTTCGGCTGGGACCTTGCCGTCGGCCCGCCCGAGGCCGGCGGGTACACGATGTGCGAGGCCGGCGGCGAGCCGGTCGCCGGGATAGGACCCAAGATGGGCGAGCAGGCCATGCCGTCGGTATGGACGACGTACCTGGCGAGCGCCGACGCCGATCAGACCGCCGCCAGGATCAAGGCCGCTGGCGGGCAGGTAATGGCCGAGCCATTCGACGTCATGGACGTCGGCCGGATGGCCATCGCCGCCGATCCTGGCGGTGCGGTCTTCGGTGTCTGGCAGGCCAGGACGCACACCGGGAACCGGCGGGCCAACGAGCCGGGCTCGCCGACCTGGAACGAGAACATGAGCCGGGACTTCGACGCCAACAAGAACTTCTACCACGCGGTCTTCGGCTACGACTTCGGGGACATGAGCTCCGAGGGTTTCAGCTACGCGACCCTCGACCTGGACGGCGCGACGGTAGGCGGTATCGGCGGCCTGCCCGCCGACGTGCCCGCCAGCGTGCCGGCCTACTGGGGGACCTACTTCGGCGTCACCGACACCGACGCGACCGTGGCCAAGGCCGTCGAGCTTGGCGGCAAGGTGGTGCGGCCGGCCAGCGACACGCCCTACGGCCGGATGGCGACTCTCACCGACGAGGAGGGCGCGACGTTCTCGGTCATGACCGTGCGGTCCGGCAGCTGACAGCAGGCCAGCTGCGCGCGGGCCCGGCGGTCAGCGCGCCGCCGGGCTCGCGGCTGGCACCCTGTCAGCGGCGGGCATGAGCTGGCTGGCCGTCCGGTCCGCGGTCGCGCGCGCCCAGCGGCCGGTGGTGAGCAGCCCGAGGCCAAGCACGGCCGCGCCGCAGCCGGCCACGATCCACCAGCCGGCGTGGCTCGCGGTCGCGAATCCCAGCTGGATCGGCCCGTGCAGTGCCGAGGTCACCGCTGATCCGACGATGGCCACTCCGAGGGCCGACCCGACCTGGCGGCTGGTCGAGGCGATGGCGGCGGCGACGCCGGCCTGCGAGATGGGCATGCCGGACACCGCGGTGTTCGTGATCGGGGCGTTGACCAGCCCGAAGCCGATGCCGAAGATCACGTAGGCGGCGAACAGCAGGACGTCGGAGGTGTTTGCCGCCAGACCGGTCAGCATCACCGCGCTGACAGTGATCGCGACGCCTGCCACCGCGAGCGGCAGGCGCGGTCCACGGACGCCGACGATCCGGCCCGACAGCGGCGCGAAGATCACCGTCATCGCGGCCATCGGCAGCGTGTAAAGGCCGGCGTGCAGCGCCGAGTAGCCACGCACGTCCTGCAGGTACAAGGTATTGAGGAACAGGAAGCCGGCCAGCGCGGAGAAAGCGCAGATCGCGATCATGGTGGCGCCGGAGAACGGCGCGCTGCGGAAGAACCGCACGTCGATCAGCGGCTCGGCGCGGCGCAGCTCATAGCCGATCAGGCCGGCCACCGCGACCACAGCCAGCACGAACAGGCCGAGAATCCGCGCCGAGCCCCAGCCAGCCCCCGGCCCCTCGATGATCGCGTAGGTCAGCGATGCCAGCACGACGATCACCAGCAGCTGGCCGACCGGGTCGACCTTGCGCGCCCTGGCCGCCCTGGATTCCGGCACGTAAAGCGCCGTCAGTATCAGCGCGGCAATGCCGATCGGGATGTTCACCCAGAAGATCCCCTGCCAGCCGACCGACTGCACCAGCGCCCCGCCGGCGACCGGGCCGAGCGCCATGCTGATGCCGACGACGCCGCCCCAGACACCGATCGCCTGCGCGCGTTCCCTGCGGTCGGTGAAGGTGTTCGTGATGATCGACATCGCCACCGGGTTGAGCATCGAGCCGCCGATGGCCTGCACCATCCGGAAGCCGACCAGCCAGCCAAGGCCAGGGGCAAGGCTGCACAGCCCTGAGCCGAGCGTGAACACGACCAGGCCGGTCTGGAAGGTTCGGCGGCGGCCAATCCGGTCAGCAGTCGAGCCCGACAGCATCAGGAAGCTGGCCAGCACCAGCGTGTAGGCGTCGATCGTCCACTGCAGGCCGGTCACCGACGCGTGCAGGTCGCGCTGGATCGACGGCAGCGCGACGTTCACGATCGTCACGTCGATGCCGACGATGAACAGGCTCATGCAGCAGGTGGCCAGCACGAGCATCCGGCCGCGCCTGCTCAGGTCTTGCGGGCCCATCCAGTCAGTATGCCTCCTCGGAAGTTGCTGCTTGACAACTAACTATCGAGGGCCGCCGGATATGCCTCCCGCCCGCGACATGGGGCGAATGCGCTGGCGGAGGCCGGCGTCAGCCGATGTCGCGGCGGCGCAGGCCCGTCAGGCTCCGGCCGTGCCAGACGGCAAGCCGGGCCTGGCCAGCCAAGCCCGGTCCGGTCGGCGCGCCTCGCGGCTACGGGTCGCGCAGTGAAGTGGGCGACACGAACGCCCGCGGCGAGCCGTCGTCGACGATCTCCGGCAGCCGCCTGGCCATTCCGGCGAGGATGTCAGCGACCTGGATTCGCGGATCGTCCCTTGAGTCGACCATCAGCAGCCCGGCCAGCGGGGAGACCCCGGCCGGCGCGGACCGAGCCTGGCCGGCGCCGTCCGGCGGTACGGCGCCGGGCCAGTCAGCCAGTGCCTGCTGGAGGCGCCTTAGCCGGCTGGCGGTGAGGGCGCTCTGCTCGTCGTGGGTCACCTGCACCTGCCGTCTGTCCTGGCCACTCCAGAACAGCACGGTCTCGGCCAGGGCCGGCAGCATCGGCTCCAGCGGCGGCGGTATGGCCGGGTCGCCAGCGAACAACCGGGTCAGCACGGCCTGCACCCGGCTACGGCTGAGTCCGGCGAGGACGTCCCCGGCTTGCTGGCTCAGCTCCGCTCGCAGCAGCGCATCCCTGGCCTGGAAGAACCGCCTGGCAGCCAGCGGATCTGGCGAGCGCCGCCGCTTGATCCGCACCAGCTCGATGAACGCGGCGAGGAAGGTGCGCCAGTCGCTGCCCGCCGGGTCCCTGGCCCGGTACAGGGCGAGCGCGGCTGGACGCTGCTGCATGGTCAGCCGGGTACCCGCCGCGTATGACGGCTCGTTCAGCAGCAGGTCGACGATACGGGTGACGAGGAAATACTCCTTGTCGACCACCAGGACGTGTGCCCGGCCAGTCAGCGCTGCCAGGAACCAACCCAGCGCCTTGTCCGCCGCCGGGCTGCGCAGGAACTGGCCGGACTTGAATTCGTGCGGCGAGAACCGGAATCCCGACCGCAGCGTCGTGATCAGCCCGACCGCCTCGCTGACACTCAGGTCGACGCTCGCGTGCGTGATCACCGGGGTGGCCGGATCGAGCAGGTTGGTGCCGGAGAATCCGGACTCGTCACACGCGATCTGCGCCCCGGCGCCGGCCACTGCATCAGCCGGCGGCAGCCCGCCCTGTAGCGGCGACCTCATGCCTGAGTGCCTACCACGCCCAGCGCCAGGCGTCGCCGGTATTTCGGCCGGCAGGTCAACTTGAAGTTGACGCACCTACACTCGTCAACTTAGAGTTGACCCATGACGCCTCCGCCTAGCCTGCAGGACCTCATCGAAACCGTGCACCGGGACGCGCCGAGCGACGGCTCACTGGACCAGCTGGTCACCGCGGCCAGGACTGTTGGCCAGCTCGAGGACACCGGCGACGCGCTGCTCGGTCATTTCGTCACCGGCTGCCGACGGGACGGCCGGTCATGGTCGGAGATCAGCTCCGCGCTCGGCGTGACCAAGCAGGCCGTCCACAAGCGGTTCTCCGGCGCGATCGCCGGGCAGCTCATCGCCGCTGGCCAGCCGACATTCGAGCGGCTGACCCCGCGGGCGCGCAGCACGCTGGCCGCCGCTGCCGGCGCCGCCGGCACGCTCGGGGCAGACCGGATCGGCACCGCCCACCTGCTGCTCGGCCTGTATGCCGAGCCGGCCGGCATCGCCGCCAGGGTGCTGGCCGAGATGAACGTCGAGCGTGCGGACGTGGCAGACGCCATCCGCGCTGCCGCCCAGTCAGCCGTGGCCGCCGACATCGCACCGGGGCCGGGGACCGGCCCAGCCGGCCCTGACTCGCCCGCCGAGATGATGAGCCCGCCAGCCGACGACCAGGCTGCGCCGGGCGGGGCGACGCGGCTGCCGCTCTCTGCCGCGGCCAGCCGGGCGCTGCACGACTCGGTGGCCGGCGCGCTGGAACTCGGGCACAACTACATCGGCACCGAGCACATCCTGCTCGGCCTCTACCGGAGCCCTCAGTCCCTCGCCGCGACGATCCTGGGCAGCCTAGGCGCCCCGGCGGAGGAGGTCACCGTGCGTGTCAGCGAGACGCTCAGCAGCCTCACCAGGCCCTGACCCGGCCGGCCCCCGGTCGGCCGGTGCGCCGGCCGCGAAGCGAAAACCCCGGTGCCGCCAGGCCAGAGCCCTTGACGGCGGCCTGCCGGCGCCGGGCGGCGCGCGCCGGCGCGGGCGAGCTGCGGGGCGCGCAGATTTGCGCCGGGGCGCTATTCGCTGCAGCCTGACCTTGATAGGACTTACCGGAAGACCGTCACTCGGAGAGGCTGTGAACCGTGGCGCGCGATCCCGCAGACCTCTATGAGGTGCTCCCTGACGCGCCCGAGCTGGACGATGA
This sequence comes from Streptosporangiaceae bacterium, assembly GCA_036495525.1. Classification (GTDB taxonomy): domain Bacteria; phylum Actinomycetota; class Actinomycetes; order Streptosporangiales; family Streptosporangiaceae; genus DASXMR01. The sequence goes on from DASXMR010000029.1 coordinate 8,168, forward strand.
GCCGGTCATGCTTTATTACCTGGACGGCTTCATCGATGCCGGCGGGGCTGGCAGGCTGCTGGCCGCGCACTTGCAGTCGGCGCTCGAGCACGACCCGGTCGCGCGATTCGACGTCGACTCGCTGCTCGACTACCGGTCCCGCCGCCCGACCATGATCTTCGCAAAGGATCACTGGGAGCACTACGACGCCCCCGAGCTGGAGCTGTCAGTGCTGAGGGACTCGGCAGGCACGCAGTTCCTGCTGCTCAGCGGTCCCGAGCCGGATCGCGAGTGGGAGGCCTTTACTACCGCGGCGCGGCAGTTGTCGGCTGCCCTCGGGGTGCGCCTGGCCGTGAGCTTCCACGGGATCCCGATGGGGGTGCCGCACACCAGGCCGCTGGGCGTCACCGCGCACTCGACCAGGTCCGGGCTCATCGAGGGATACCGGCCGCTGGTCGACCGGCTGCAGGTGCCCGGCAGCGCCGCCGCACTGCTGGAGTTCCGGCTCGGCGAGGACGAGCGCGCAGCCGTCGGTTTCGCCGTGCACGTGCCGCACTACCTGGCCCAGGCCGCCTACCCGGCGGCGGCCGTGCGGCTGCTTGAGTCCGTGCAGGCCGCGACTGGCCTGGTGCTGCCCGGCGACGCGCTGCGGGAGGCGGCGCACCGCACCGACCTGGAGATCACCAGGCAGGTCGAGGGCTCGGCCGAAGTTGCCGAGCTGGTGCGCACGCTGGAGCAGCAGTTCGACTCCTACAGCTCGGGCCAGGAAGGCCTGCTGGCCGACGAGGCCGAGGCTGGCATGCCCACCGCCGACGAGCTCGGAGCGCAGTTCGAGCGCTTCCTGGCCGAGCAGCAGCGCGGCGACAGCCCGGACACCTGACCGGAACCGCCGCCGCCATCGCCGCCTGGCCGCCCGGCCGGCGCCGGGCAGGTACCGCCTGAGGGTGCCGCGAGACTAGCTGACCTCGGCCAGCCGGCCAGTCGCGACGTCGAAGACGAAGCCGCGCACCGCGTCGGTGTGCGGCACGAACGGGCTCGCCTTGATCCTGGCGATCGACTGGCGCACGTCGGCCCCGAGGTCAGCAAAGGCCTCGGTCGCCCACGGCGGCTTGATCCCGGTGTCCTGCTGGATGCTGGCCTTGAAGTCGTCGTCGGTGAAGGTGAGCATGCCGCAGTCGGTGTGGTGGATCAGGATGATCTCCCTGGTGCCCAGCAGGCGCTGGCTGATGGCCAGCGAGCGGATCTCGTCTTCGGTAATCACGCCGCCGGCGTTGCGGATCACGTGCGCCTCGCCGTTGGCGAGCCCGAGCATGGCGTACACGTTGAGCCGGGCGTCCATGCACGCCACGACGGCCACGGCGCGGGACGGCGGCATCGGCAGCGGCCCTGAGAACGTCTCGGCGTAGCGCTGGTTGTTCGCCAGGAGCTCATCGGTTGCGGACACGGCGTCGTCCCTTCGTTAGCGAAACAGGCTCTGTCACCAAGATAAAGGTGAGTTTTCCCGGTGACTTGGTCGCATAACCGCGTTCAGGCGCAGCCAGCTCAGCCAGGCGTCATTGGCCGAAGCTTGGCGCGCTGGAGGGCGAATCGGGAGGCGCACCTGGGCATGAACGCGGCACCGGCTCCGCGGTGCGCCAGCACGGGGGGGAGGCATCGCGAGCCGGGCCACATGCGCGGGGGCCATGTGGCAACGCGGGATGGGCGGTGCTGAGCCGATCGGCGGTGCGCGAGTTCCAGGTGCCCGGCATCAGCGTGGATGCTGGCCGCGTGCTGACTCCCACCAACATCGGCGACAGGCAGACGGCGCGCAGCGCCGTGCCGCGGCACCGCTCGCGGGCGGGACGTTGCAGCGCGGGGACCGGAGGGTGAGCTACCCGGAACCGCGCTGCAACGATCCCGCCCGGCATCGCCGGCACCCACCCGTGCCTGGATTGCCCGCTTGCGCCGCCGCGATTGCCGGCGGGGCCATTGCAGGCAGCTTTTGCATTGCCCGGCCGCTCGTGTACTGGCTCCGACTTGCGGGTAGACGCAGCAAGGGGGGCAGCGGACGCATCTGGGCCGCTGCAGCTGACAATTGACGCGCGGGGCCGTGTGACATCGGGAGATGGGCGGTGATGAGCCGATCTGCGGTGCGCGAGTACCAGGCGCCCGGCATCAGCGTGGATCAGGGCTGCGTGCTGATTCCCACCGAGATCGGCGACCCGGTACGCGGCCCGCTGAGCTGCCCGGCCGCGCCGCTGGTCGGCGGAACACTGCAACGCAAGGGCCGGAGCGTGAGCTACGCGCCGGTGCCGCGCTGCGACGATCCGGCGCACGACAGCGACGGCGCCGCGCTGTTCCTGGTGACCTGCCAGCAGGCGGATGGCGGCAGCGTCGCGCTGGCCGCTGCTGCCTCGCCTGCTGATCGCGCGGCGGTGGCGGCCGCGCGGGCGGCCGTGCAGGAATGGGCCGACGTGCTCGGCACCCGCCGACTGCTCGCCGCTGCCAGCCCGCTTTGCGGTGGCGCGCGGCGCGCGCTGCAGGCAGTCAGGGGCGCGACAGCGCAGGATGAGGCCCAGCGCAGGGTGCACATCCTGGGCGAGCTCGCGTGCAGCCCGGAGGACCAGGCTGAACTGGCCGGCCGCGGCACGGTGTTCACCGCCTCGCTGCGCGACGTACCGGACGGGGACCTCGTCATCATCCCGGCACACGGGATCGCGCCTGAGGTCCGTGCCGAGGCAGCGGAGCGCGGACTGCAGGTCGTCGACGCCACCTGCCCGCTGGTAGCCGGCACTCAGGCCGAGGCGCGCCGCGCCGCCGAGCGCGGCGATCACCTGGTGCTGATCGGCCGTCCTGACTCGCCGGCCGCAGCCGGCATCACCGCAAACGCGGCAGAGGCGACCGTGATCAGCTCCACGGCCAGCTCGACGATGGTGCAGGTCGCTGACCCGCGCCGGGTCAGCTACCTGCTGCAGCCCGGCATACCGATCGAGGAGACCCAGCCGGCCGCCGCCGCGCTGCAATCGCGCTTCCCCGCGATCCGGCCGCCGAATCCTGACGGCTTCTGTTACGCGGCAGCCGACCGGGCTGACACCGTGCGCGCGGTCGCGACAGGCGCCGACGTCGTGCTCATCCTGGGTGAGCCCGGCTCGGCTGACACACGTCAGCTGGCCGCGCTGGTGCGCGACTGCGGCAGCCGGGCGCATACGGTCGCGGCCAGCGCCGAGATCACCGCCGCAATGCTCGCCGGGGCCGCGACGATCGGCCTGACCGAGTCGGTCACCGCCGCCGGGCACCTGGCCAGCCTGGTGATCAGCGCGCTGAGCGGACTCGGCCCGGTCAGCGTCGCCCGCCGCCAGGTCAGCACCACAGTGGCCGGGCAGCCGGTACTCAGCACGACCGCCAGCTGATCGTCCTTACCTGCCGACCTGGCGCCTGCGCGCCGGCGGCCCCGGCGACCGGCTTGCGCCGTGGCCCAGCAGCCGACACTGGCGGGCCGCATTGTAGGCTCCGCGCATGGCGCGCAAACCGGACAGCACGCACGGTCAAGCGCAGCCGCCGGGCGGGCAGCCCGGCGGGCTGCGGCAGGCGCTGCAAGCCGGCCGGTTCGCCGTGACCGCGGAGATCGGCCCGCCACGCGGCGCTGACGCCGAGCCGGTAAGGCGGACGGCGGCGCTGCTGCGCGGCTGGGTGGACGCGGTCAACATCACCGACAATCAGAGCGCAGCCGTCCGGCTGTCAAGCCTGGCGGGGAGCCTGGTCGCCAGCGCTGCCGGAGTCACCCCGATCATGCAGCTGACCTGCCGCGACCGCAATCGCATCGCGCTGCAGTCAGACTTGCTGTCTGCCTCGGCGCTCGGCATTCCGAACGTGCTGCTGATGACCGGCGATCACCCGAGATTCGGTGATCACGCCGACGCCAAGGCGGTATTCGACCTGGACAGCATCCAGTTGCTGCGGGTCGCCAGGACCATGCGGGACGAGGGCAGGCTGATGTCCGGCCGCGCGCTGCAGCCGCCACCCAGCTGGTTCATCGGCGCCGTGGAGAATCCGGCAGACCCGCCCGAGGCCAGCGTCGCCAGACTCGGCGAGAAGGTCGACGCGGGCGCTGAGTTCGTGCAGACGCAGTTCGTCTTCGACGTCACCGCGTTCGCCCGCTGGATGGGCAGGGTGCGCGACCTCGGCCTGCACGAGAGGTGCTCCGTGCTGGCCGGCGTCGGGCCGGTGCTCTCGCTGGGTGCGCTCGACCACCTGCAGCACCGGGTGCCAGGTGTAGTGGTGCCCGAGCAGGTGGCTGACCGGCTACGCAAGGCCGGAGCTGAGCGGATCAGGGACGAAGGCGCGCAGCTGTGCGCCGAGATCATCAGGGAGCTGCGCGAGGTACCCGGCGTCGCTGGCGTGCACGTGATGGCGATCGGCAATCAGGAGATCATCCCCGGCATCCTGTCGCAGGCCGGGCTGGCCGCGCAGGCCGGCCAGGCGGCCGCGGAGACCAGCCAGCCGGGCGGCCAGGCAGCGCCGGAAGCAGTGCCAGAGGACAGCCTGCTTGAGGAGGGCCTGCTGGACGACGAGCCGGGAACCGGCTGATGCGAATCGAGGTCCGGCCGGTCGCCAGGCTCCGCGGCGCGGAGCCAGTGGACGTAGCCGGGCTGCTAGGCCCGGTGCTCGCCGCGCTGCGCGACAGCGACGCCGACCTTTCCAGAGTGCGGGTGGTGTGCGACTGGATCCAGTACCGGTCAGCCTTCCGCGAGCCTGCTGACCTGCGCCCGGTGCTGCAGGCGCAGCCGCGGGCCGGTGACGGCGACCCGGAGCTAGAGCTGGCCCTTGACCTGCGCCGCGGCGACGCCGACCTCGGCGCGCTAGTTCAACGGCTGCTGGCCGAGCACGCCGGGCAGCAAACGGCGGCCGCGCTGCCGCTCGAGCCGTGGGTGGCCGGCAGCGCGAGCTGCATCTGGCGCTTCAACGCGCTGTACTGGCAGGCGCTGTCGGACTGGGAGAAGGCCACTGGCCGGGAGTACGAGCGGGCGCTGCCCGGCGGGCAGAGCCAGGCGCGCAACAGCGCCGCGGTCCGCGAGCTGATCCTGGAGCTGTTCAAGGTCTGGGACGACCTGGACTCACGCGGCGCGCTGCCGGCCGAGCTGTACATTGTCGAGCTCGGCGCAGGCAACGGCGGCCAGGCGCAGACCTGGCTGGACGAGTTCGTGGCCCTGTCCAGGGCGCATAGCCGCGACTACTACCGCCGGCTGCACTACCTGATGGGCGACTACTCGCCGCACGTGCTGAGCCGCGCCCGGCAGGCGGTCGCGCACCACGGCGAGCACGTGAACGCGCTGGTCGTCGACGCTACCCACCCGGCGGTCAGCCTCGGCTTCCTGCGCGGCAAGGCGTTCCTTGTCTATATCTCCAACGTGTATGACAACCTGCCGGCCGACGAGATCGCCCAGATCCGCGGCAGCTCCTACCAGGTGCAGGTCAGGGCGTACCTGCCGGTCGCCGCGGCGCGGCGGATCGCCCGCCGGTTCGGCGCGTCAGCGGCCGCCATCCCGGACCTCGTCGGCAAGCTGCTGCGGCTGGGCCCCGAGTTGCTCTGCGACGTGCTGCCGCAGCACTTCGCCGACCCGGCCAGGGCAGTCGAATTCTGGCAGCAGGTGTGGGCGGCGCTGCGGTTGCAGGAGCGCTACCTGCCACTGGAAGGGCTTGACCTCTATCAGATTGGCCCGGATCTGACCGGCGAGGCGCTCCGGTCACAGCTGGAATCGGACGGCGACATCCGGATCCACGCCAGCAACGGGGCACTGACCAGCTTCGCCGAGACGCTCCCGCTGCTGCATCCTTTCGGCCGGCTGCAGTGCCACGACCTGTTCGTCACCGATGTGCGCGACTACCAGAACGGCTTCTACGGCCCGGGCAAGTACGACGGCTCGGTGGTCAACTGGGTGAACGGGCCGCTGCTAAGGCACGTGGGCAGCCGTGGCGGCTTCGACGTCCGGATCTCGCCGTTCGCGCAGCGGCCGTCGGCCAGCGTGAAGACGCTCACCGCGGCGGTCAGGGAGTGAGCCGGGGAGGCGCAGATGAGCACGCAGCCAGCAATGGCCGGTGACCGGCCGGGCCCGGCCGGTCAGCCCGCGCCGGTGCTGCCGACCACGGTGATCGGTTCCTACGCCGTGCCAGAGTGGCTCGGGCAGCTCAGGAACGACTATTACCAGCGCCGGATCAGCCAGAACTACCTGAGCGAGATCCAGGACATGGCCATCAAGGCAGCGGTGCTTGACCAGGAGCGGGCGGGCATCGACATCCTGTCCGACGGCGAACTGCGCCGGGACAACGACATCGACTACCTGCTGGCGAGGATGCCTGGCGTGGAGATACCGCACCGGGCAAAGACCGATTTCCTGGACTACTACGAGGCCAGGGTGGTCCGCCCGCTGCCTGAGCCCGACGGTCTCGGGCTTGGCCTGGTCGATGATTTCCGGTTCGCCTGCCAGCTCACCGACCGGCCCGTCAAGGTGTCGCTGACCGGGCCGTTCTCGCTCTCCCGGCGGATCACCGACGGCGCCTACGCCGACCCCGGCGACCTGGTCAGGGCGCTCGCCAGGCAGCTCAACGCCGAGGCGGTGGCGCTCGCCGCGGCCGGCGCCCGGCTGCTGCAGATCGACGAGCCGTTCCTGGCCGGCTATCCCGAGGAGGTAGCCCTCGCGATGGAGGCGGTCAACATCGTCACTGACGTGCCGGACGTCAGCTGGACGCTGCACGTCTGCTATGGCAACCGGTACGCGCGCCCGCTGTGGGAAGGGCACTACGACTTCCTGTTCCCCGCGGTGCAGGAGACCAAGGTGGACCGGCTGGCGCTGGAGTTCGCCCGCAAGGGCGACGAGGACCTGCGGCTGCTCGGCCAGCACCACTGGGACCGCGGCCTGGGACTCGGCGTCATCGACGTCAAGTCCGACACGGTCGAGCCGCAGGACGTGGTCGCTGAGCGGATCCGCAGGGCACTGCGCTACGTGCCGGCTGACCGGCTGATGATCAACCCGGATTGCGGCCTGCGGCACGTGAGCGGCCAGGCCACCCGCGCCAAGCTGGCCGTCATGGTCGCTGCCGCCAGCCAGGTCAGGCAGGAGCTGGACAGCAGCGGCTAGCGGGCCGGCCGCTACGCTGCGCCGCCGTCCGGTCCCGGGCAGCGGTGCGCTCGCGGGATACTGGGCAGCACCCGCCAAGCGAGCACGCCGCGGCATCCCGGAGGTCAGCATGCTGTTCCCGACGTCCCTGGTCGGCAGTTACCCGCAGCCGGACTGGCTGATCGACCGGGAGAAGCTGGCCGGCCGGTTCCCGCCCAGGGTCAGGGCACGCGAGCTGTGGCGGGTCGACCCGGCTTACCTGGCGGAGGCTCAGCGGGACGCCACCCTGCTCGCGATCCGGGCGCAGGAGGACGCCGGGCTGGACATCGTGACCGACGGGGAGATCTCCAGGGAGAGCTATTCCAACGCGTTCGCGACCGCGCTGGACGGGGTGGACATCGACAATCCAGGCACCGCGCTTGACCGGAGCGGAAACCCCAATCCGGTGCCGAGAATCACCGGCCCGATCCGGCGCCGCCACCCGGTCAACACCGAAGCGCTCGCCTTCCTCCGCGCGCACACCAGCAGGACCGTCAAGATCACCGTGCCCGGCCCGTTCACCATGTCGCAGCAGGCGCAGAACGACTACTACCCGACCGTCGCCGAGGCCGGCTACGCCTACGCCGCGGCGGTGAACGAGCAGGTCCGCGACCTGTTCGCGGCCGGCGCCGACATTGTCCAGCTCGACGAGCCCTACCTGCAGGCCAGGCCCGACGCCGCCCGCGAGTACGGGGTCGGCGTGCTGAACCGCGCGCTGGCGGGCATCAACGGGACCACCGCCGTGCACCTGTGCTTCGGCTACGCGGCGATCATCCATGACCGCCCGGCCGGGTACTCGTTCCTGCCCGAGCTCGCCGCGTGCACCGCCGACCAGATCTCGATCGAGACCGCGCAGTCCGGCCTGGACTGCTCGGTGCTCGCGACCCTGGACGGCAAGACGATCATCCTCGGCGTCATCGACCTGAGCGACCCGGCGGTCGAGACGCCGGAGCAGGTGGCCGGCCGGGCTCGCCGCGCGCTGCCGTACACCGGCGCCGAGCGGATCGTGCTGGCGCCGGACTGCGGCATGAAGTACCTGCCAGCCGACTCAGCGTCCGGCAAGCTGCGGGCGATGAGCAAGGCCGCTGCCCTGCTGCGCGCAGAAGCGGCCGGCTGAGCCGCTCGCGCCACCCCAAACCGCGCCTGAGCAGAGCGGACGCACGCCGAGCCTGGCCACGCCGCGGCGAGCGTGTATTCTCTTTCTTACCTGGACAGCTTTGAATGACAGCTTGGCGACCAGGATAAAAACGCCTAAAGAGTCTCGCGCCCCGCCTCGCGCGTCTCTTTGTTAAAGCGTGCGACAGGGGGCCGCGACGATGACAGCAGCCGACGCGATCCGTGACGCCTTGGCTGACCGGATCCTGGTGCTCGACGGGGCGTGGGGTACCACGCTGCAGGGCGCGCGGCTCGGGCCGCAGGACTATCGCGGCGACCGGTTCCGCGATCATCCGCGAGATGTCACCGGTGACCCGGACCTGCTGAACCTCACCAGACCCGACCACATCCTCAGGGTGCACCGCGCGTATCTCGCGGCGGGCGCGGACATCACCACGACCAATACGTTCACCGCGACGAGCATCGGCCAGGCCGACTACGGGCTGGCCTCCTCGGTACGCGAGATGAACCTGGCTGGCGCGCGGCTGGCCAGGCAGGCGGCTGACGAGGCGGGCGGCAAGTTCGTCGCCGGATCGGTCGGCCCATTGAACGTGACGCTGTCGCTCTCCCCCAAGGTGGACGATCCGGCATACCGGTCGGTGTCCTTCGACCAGGTGCGCGACGCCTACGCCGAGCAGATCAGCGCGCTGGCCGACGGCGGCGTCGACCTGCTGCTGATCGAGACGATCTTCGACACGCTCAACGCGAAGGCCGCCATCGCCGCTGCCCGGCAGGTCGCGCCCGACCTGCCGCTGTGGATCTCGGTGACCATCGTGGACCGCAGCGGCCGCACCCTGTCAGGCCAGACCGTCGAGGCGTTCTGGGCGGCGATCGAGCACGCGGGCCCGCTGATGGCGGGCGTCAACTGCTCGCTCGGCGCCGAGCAGATGCGGCCGTACCTCGCCGAGCTGGCGAAGCTGGCAGGTACCTACACCAGCTGCCATCCCAACGCCGGCCTGCCCAACGCGTTCGGCGGCTACGACGAGCGGCCAGCCGACACTTCCAGGCAACTGCGCGGTTTCGCGGAGGCCGGCCTGGTCAACGTCGTCGGCGGGTGCTGCGGCACCGGCCCGGCGCACATCGAGCAGATCGCCCGTGCGGTCGCCGGCATGGCGCCGCGGCAGCTGCCTGCCTGCCAGAAGCGGTCCAGGTTCAGCGGCCTCGAGCCGTTCGAGATCGGCCCGGACACCGGGTTCGTGATGATCGGCGAGCGGACCAACGTGTCCGGATCGGCCAGGTTCCGGCGGCTGATCGAGGCCGGCGACCACCAGGCCGCCGCCGACGTCGCACTCCAGCAGGTACGCGGCGGCGCGAACCTGCTGGACGTCAATATGGACGCCGACCTGCTCGACGGCGAGCAGGCCATGACCTCCTTCCTGAACCTGATCGCGACCGAGCCGGAGATCGCCCGGCTGCCGATCATGATCGACAGTTCCCGGTGGGACGTGCTCGAGGCCGGGCTCAAATGCGTGCAGGGCAAGGGCGTGGTCAACTCGATCAGCCTCAAGGAAGGCGAGCAGGTATTCCTCGAGCACGCCAGGCGGATCAGGGATTTCGGCGCCGGCGTCGTGGTAATGGCCTTCGACGAGCTCGGCCAGGCGGACACCGTCCAGCGCAAGGTCGAGATCTGCGGCCGGGCCTTCGACCTGCTCACCGGTCAGGCCAGGTTCGAGCCGCAGGACATCGTCTTCGACCCCAACGTGCTGGCCGTGGCCACCGGCATGGAGGAGCACAACGAGTACGCCAGGGCATTCATCGACTCGCTGCCGCTGATCAAGCAGCGCTGTCCAGGCGTGCACCTGTCCGGCGGCATCTCCAACCTGTCGTTCTCCTTCCGCGGCAATGACGTGGTCCGCGAGGCGATGCACTCCGCGTTCCTGTTCCACGCGATCCGGGCCGGGCTCGACATGGGCATCGTCAACGCCGGGCAGCTCACCGTCTACCAGGACATCCCCGCCGACCTGCTGGAACTGGTCGAGGACGTGATCTTCAACCGGCGGCCTGACGCGACCGACCGGCTGGTCGCCTTCGCTGACACGGTCAGGGGCACGGCCACCAGGCGCGAGGTCGACCTCTCCTGGCGCGACGCCCCGGTCGAAAAACGGCTCGCGCACGCGCTGGTGCACGGCATCGTCGACTTCATCGAGGCTGACACCGAGGAGGCCAGGCAGCTCGCCAGCCGCCCGCTTGAGGTGATCGAAGGCCCGCTGATGGAGGGCATGAAGATCGTCGGCGATCTGTTCGGCGCTGGCAAGATGTTCCTGCCGCAGGTAGTCAAGAGCGCCAGGGCGATGAAGCGCTCGGTGGCCTACCTGGAGCCTTTCATGCAGGCTGAGAAGGAGAAGGCGGAGCGCGAGGGCCGGATCGAACCAGGCCGGTCGCAGGCCAGGATCGTCATGGCCACGGTCAAAGGCGACGTGCACGACATCGGCAAGAACATCGTTGGCGTCGTGCTCGGCTGTAACAACTACGAGGTGATCGACCTCGGCGTGATGGTCCCAGCCGACAAGATCCTCGACACCGCGGCCGCCGAGGGCGCCTGCGCCATCGGCCTGTCCGGCCTGATCACGCCGTCGCTGGACGAGATGGTGAGCGTGGCCGCCGAGATGCAGCGCCGCGAGCTGCAGCTGCCGCTGCTGATCGGCGGCGCGACCACGTCAAGGCAGCACACCGCCGTGCGGATCGCGCCGGCTTACGATCGTCCGGCTATCCACGTGCTTGACGCCTCCAGGGTCGTCGGCGTCGTCTCCGAGCTACTCGACCCGGACCGGGCCGGCCTGCTCGCCGACCGCAACAGCGCCGAGCAGGAACGACTGCGCGCCGAGCACGCGGGCAAGCAGCAGCGTCCGCTGCTGTCGCTCGCCGACGCGCGAGCCAACCGCGACCTGGTCAGCTTCGACAGCCTGCCCAGGCCGGCCTTCACCGGCAGCCGGCTGACCGAGCCGGCGCTGGCCGAGCTGCGCAAGCTCATCGACTGGCAGTTCTTCTTCCTGGCCTGGGAACTGCGGGGCAAGTTCCCGGCGATCCTCGAACAGCCGGCCGCCAGGGAGCTCTACGACGACGGCCTCGCGCTGCTGGACGAGATCATCGACGGCGGGCTGCTGCGCGCCAGCGGTGTCTACGGCTTCTGGCCAGCAGGAGCCGACGGCGACGACCTGATCGTCGACGGCGGCCCGCGCTTTCCGATGCTGCGCCAGCAGGCCGCCCGCAGCGACCCGAGGCCCAACCGCTGCCTGGCCGACTACCTGGCACCGGCCGGGGACCACCTGGGCGCGTTCGCGGTGGCCATTCACGGCGCCGACGAGCTGGCCGGCCGGCTGGCCGCCGAGAACGACGACTACCGGTCGATCATGGTCAAGGCGCTGGCCGACCGGCTCGCCGAGGCCTTCGCTGAGCATACGCACCTGCAGGCGCGCCGCGACTGGTTCGAGCCGGACGCCGAGCCATCGATCAAGGACCTGCACGCGGAGCGGTTCCGCGGCATCCGGCCTGCCTTCGGCTACCCGGCCTGCCCGGACCACTCCGAGAAGGTCAAGCTGGTCGAGCTGCTGGACGCCGGAAGCCTCGGCATCGCGCTCACGGAGTCCTGCGCGATGACGCCGGCCTCGAGCGTCAGCGGGCTGATCTTCGCGCACCCCGCTGCCCGCTACTTCGCCATCGGCCGGATCGGGCGTGACCAGGCCGAGGACTACGCAGCGCGCAAGGGCAGCACGCTCGCCGAGGCAGAACGCTGGCTGCGGCCGAATCTGGGCTATGACCCGGAGTCAGCGGCCGGCTAGCAGCACCGGGTCATCGAGTCACGCTGCGGCCGACAATGCCCGGCTGGCTTCGTTCCTGCTGGTGGGCATGATCTTTACCCGGCTCGCCGCGCCGCAGCCTCGAGCGCGGACGCGCTCAGCCAGCCGTCGTGCTTCCAGACGATCCGGCCGGAGGCCGAGACCAGCGCGAACCATGGCTGGTCCTGCACCCGGTAGCCGTCGGCCAGCCGACCGGAAGTGTCGAGCGCCACCGGGTAGCGCAGCCTTTCAGGCAGCCTGGCGAGGTAGGACGCGGCGGCGTGCGGGGACGGCTCGGTGGCCGCCTCGTCGACCGCGACCAGCGGCGGCAGGTGCCGCTGCCGCGCAGCCAGCGCGTAGTCGTTGAGCCCGGTCAGCCTGCTGGCCAGGTCAGAGGTCTCGCTCAGCCAGGTGGCGTAGAACATGACCAGCCTGCTGCGGCCGGGACCGAGCGTGACCGTGCCGCCGCTGGCACCGGGCAGCGTCGTCTTGCTGGCCGGCCCGACGCCGGCGATATGCGCCAGCGAGCTGTCCGAGGCCAGCGCCGGGTGGCCGGGCAGCAGGCTGGCCGCCTCCCTGGCCAGCACCTGCGCCGCCTGGCCGACGCTCGCGTACGCCATCTGGGTCAGGTACACCTCGCGCTCCCGGCCGCGCTGGTCGATTACGTATAGGGCCGGGGTGTGGTCGATCTGGCCGCGCTGGATCTGCACGTAGATGTGATAGGCCCGCCACACGCTTTCGAGCTGGGCTCGCGAGCCGGTGAGGAAGTCCCACTCGTTGACCATGCCGTGCGCGCGCGAATAGGACATCACGTCCGAGATGCTGGTGGCCTGCGGGTTGGCGTCGATCCCGAGCAGCTGCACCTGGTCCCCCGCCCGGCCGAGCAGCGCCTTCGCCTCGGTCATGCTGACCGTCGTCAGCGGGCAGATCGTGGTGCACTCAGAGTCGGTGAAGGCAAGGATGACCACCTTGCCGCGGAACTGGCTCAGCGAGACCGGCTGGCCGAACTGGCTGGTGAGCTTGAAGTCAGGAGCTGGCGAACTGCCGAGTGAGGTGCCGGGGTCCACGTCCGGGTTAGCCGCCAGCGCGTGCTGCTGGCCGGCCGGCAGCTGGCTGGCGTCACTGCCCCGGCCAGCCGCGCCGCCGGCACACGCGGTCAGCGCGAGCACCGCGGCCGCGCCGCCCGCCGCGCCCGCCCGCCACAGTGCGCGCCTACTCGCCCTGGTCACCGCAGCCATCCTGCCAGGCTAGCCAGCACGGTCACCGCGCGGGACAGTGCACGCGGCTGACGGTCAGCGCGACAGGCCGAGCCGCTGCCAGTCGGAGACGAGCACGACCGCCAGCCGCCGCAGCGCGAGCTGCCAGCTGGGCGGCGCATCCCGCCAGTCGAAGCTGCCGCCAGCCAGCCGGCCAGCCGCCGGCACGTCGTCGGGAACCACCACGAGCCCGCGCGCGGCAGGCAGGTACTGGCTCAGCGCCTGCACGTCCAGCTGCGCGCCGCGGGCAGGCATCCGGTTCACCACCACGGTGATCGGCCGGTTCCACTGGTGCAGCAGTTCGGCTGACTCGGTGACCAGGCTGGCCGTGGCCGGCTGCGCATCGGTGAGCAGCACGACCTGATCGGCAGCGGCGATCGCGGCTGCCGAGGCCGGGTCCTGCAGCCCGGTGCCGCAGTCGAGCAGGATCAGGCTGAAGAAGTCCTTCAGCCGGCCGATCACCCGCGCGTAGGCATCCTCGTCGAGGGCGGCCATCCGGTCAGGGTCAGTCGGGGCCGGCACCACGAGCAGGCCGTGCACGGCCCGGCCCAGGTGCGAGTCGAGCGCGGTGAGCGACAGCTCGTCGTCCTCGGCTACCAGGGCGGCCAGGTCGTCGACGAACCAGGACTGGTCAGGCGTGAGCACCCGGCCGAGCGAGCCGAAGTCAGGGTTGGTATCGATGGCGACGGTCGGGTCCCGGCGCAGCTGCGAGAACAGCGTGCCGAGCAGGGCGGTGATCGTAGTCTTGCCGACCCCGCCCTTCGGCGACACCATCGCGATCGTCGCGCAGCGCAGCAGCCGCGGCCCGGTGATGAGCCCGTCCAGCTGGCCCACGTGATCCAGCTCCCGCCAGCGGTGCCGGAACCGGTCCAGCCTCGACGGCGCGACGGACACGGTCAGCTCGGCCGGCAGCAAGTTGCCGCCGGCGCTGAGGCCAGCCGGCTGCGCGTCCTGCCTGGCCTGCCCGCGGGTCAGCGCCGCCGCGCTCGGCGTGGCCTGCGCGACCGCAGGCTGACCGGCCAGCTGCTGCTCATCGGCCGGGAGAACGGCTGGCTGCTGGCCTGATACCCGCGAGCCGGGCACGGGCGAGCCGGGCACGGGCTGGCCGGGCGTCTGCTGCGGGGTCAGCTGCTGGCCGGCCGCTGTCCAGGCGCGCGCGGCGCGGTCAAGCGCGGCCCGGTTCAGCTCAGCGCGGCTGAGCGCGGCCTGGTCAGCTGCCTGCCCGGACAGCGTGCCGGGCCCTTGCTGGCCACCGCCGGGCTCAGCCGGTGCGCCGCCCGGCTGCCAAACGCCGGGACCGGCCGGCTGGCCGGCTTGCTGCCGAGCGCCCGGTGTGGCCGACGGGCTAGCCGGCCCAGCGCCCGGAGCTGCTGGCGGCCGGCGGGAGCTGTTCTTCGCGTGCGCACCGGACCCGCGGGCAAAGGCGCCGAGCGCCGAGGACAGCCGGCTCGCCCCGCCGGTGCGCCGTGGCAGCACGCCCTCCGCCCGCTGCAGCGGGGTGAGGTGATCTCCGGCCGGTCCTGGCGCGCCGGCGATCCGCGGCGACGCCGGCTGGCCGTGCTCGCGCGCGAAGCTTGAGCCCCGGATGCCGCCCTGGGCCGGCTGGCGAACCTGCGGGGACTTCGGCATGGCAGCGAGCGGAGCGGCGGCCGGACCGCTGGCGTCGGCGGAATCCGCTGCTGAGGGCACCTGGTCGGGTGCGGCCGTGACGGGCGGCGTCTGCTCCGGCGAGCCTTCCGATGAGTTATCGGCTGCAGGAGTGGCACCCGCCGGGGCATCTCCGTTAAAGCTCATGGTCGCGATCTGCCTTTCCGGTCGGCCGACTGCTAACCGCCATTTCGTTTCAGCATGCAGGACGGAGTATGCCTGGCCCAGGCTGCTGCGCGTGGCGAAGCGGTAACAGACGTGGCCCAGGAGACGACATCAGCCGGAAGGAAAGTGGCTTGGGGCAGCCGGGACCCTTCGGGATCATGGTCAGCGCCGGTCAGCGGCGAGTCAGCCGCGGAGCATGTCGCCGATGATCCCGCCCACCCCGCCGCCGGCTACGGCCTCGCGGCCGGAGCCGCCACCCTGGGGCAGGTACGGGCTCAGCGCGTGCGCCAGGCCAGCGATCGGCATCGACTGCAGCCACACCTGGCCGGGGCCGGTGAGCGCGACCAGGTAGTAGCCGTCGCCGCCGAAGAAGGCGTTCGCGATGCCGCGGATCCGGGTGATCTGGAACTGCACGCTGCCCTGGAACATCCCGACGTGGCCAGGGTGCACGAGCAGGGTCTG
>DASXMR010000030.1:0-2853 GCA_036495525.1 Streptosporangiaceae bacterium
TCTGATCCCGCGGACGCTGCCGCGGGCGCAGCCGATGGACGCGCTGTCCTCCCAGGCGAACATCGCCGGGTACAAGGCGGCGGTGCTCGGCGCGGCGGAGTTCGGCCGGTTCTTCCCGCTGCTGATCACCGCGGCGGGCACAGCGCGGCCGGCCAAGGTGCTGGTGCTCGGGGCCGGCGTGGCCGGGCTGCAGGCCATCGGCACGGCCAAGCGCCTGGGCGCCGTGGTAACCGGCTACGACGTGCGCCCGGCGACCAAGACCGAGGTGGAGTCGCTGGGCGCGGCCTTCCTCGAGCTGACGGCGGTCGGAGCGGCGGCCGGCGAGGGCGGCTACGCCAGAGCGCTGACCGATGCGGAGCGCGAAGCGCAGCAAGAGGAGCTCAGCGGGCACATCGCGCGGCACGACGTGGTGATCACCACCGCCCAGGTGCCTGGCCGCCGCCCGCCGTTGCTGGTGACCGCCGACGCGCTGAAATCCATGGCGGCCGGCTCGATCGTTGTCGACATGGGCGCGAGCGAGCTCGGCGGGAACGTCGAGGGGTCGGTGCCGGCCGAGACCGTCATCACCGAGAACGGCATCTCGATCATCGGCGCGGCGAACCTGCCAGCCACCATGCCAGCCGCTGCCTCGGCGATGTACGCGCGCAACATCAGCTCGCTGCTGCTCTACCTGATCAAAGACGGCGCCCTGACCCTGGACCTCACCGACGACTTGCAGGCTGGCGTGGTGATTACGCAGGGCGGCCGGGTTGTCCATCCCGCACTGACCGAGCCAGCCGAAGGCCCGCCGGCCCAGGGACGGCCGCCCGGCCAGCAGCCGGCCGAGGCGCAGCCGGCGGGCGGGCAGGCGGCCGACGGGGCGTCGGCAGAAGGACAGTCGGCTGGCCAGCCGCCGGCCAGCCAGCCAGGGCCCGAAGCCGATGCCGCGAGCCAGGCGCCGGACGGGCAAGCCGAGACCTGAGCCGCCTGGCCGAACCGCTGGAGGTAGCCCGTGTCCACGGGATTGTTTGACCTGACGATCTTCGTGCTCAGCCTGTGGGTGGGCTTCGAGGTGATCAGCAAGGTCCCCGCCACGCTGCACACGCCGCTGATGTCGGCCGCCAACTCCATTCACGGCATTGTGCTGGTCGGCGCCATGCTGATCGCGCTGACCGCGAACGACGCCGTCGGATACGTGATCTTGTTCGTGGCGGCGGCCTTCGCATCGATGAACGTAGTCGGCGGGTACGTAGTCACCGGCCGGATGCTGAAGATGTTCCGGCGGCGGCCGGCTGCCCAGGTCAGTGACTCCGGCAAGGCCGCCGAGGTTACGGCGGGCGGCAGCGCCAATGGCACCACGCGAGCGGCTGGCACGACGAGCGCCAGCAGGCGGCCGGCATGAGCACGTTCACCACCGTCATCCAGCTGATCTACCTGGCCGCCGCGTCCTGCTTCGTGCTCGGGCTGCACCTGATGAACTCGCCGGCCACCGCGCGCCGCGGCAATCAGGTTTCCACGATCGGCATGATCGCCGGCGTCGCGGCGACCCTGGCGCTGGTCATTCACCAGGGTGGCATCACCGCGACTGCCTGGATCGTGCTGCTGGCTGGCGTGCTTGTGGGCTCCGCAGCCGGGCTCTACTCGGCGCGGACCGTCCAGATGACGGCGATGCCGCAGCTGGTCAGCCTGTTCAACGCGGTCGGCGGCGGCGCGGCCGCGCTGGTCGGCCTGCACGACTACATGCGGCTGGCCGACCTCGGCGCCGGCATCAAGGTGTCGACGACCGTGCCGACCGTGCTCGACGTGATCATCGGCGCGGTCACCTTCTCCGGGTCGGTCATCGCGGCCGGCAAGCTGCAGGGCGTCATCACCTCGGCGCCGGTCAGCTTCCCCGGCGCCCGGGCGCTCAACGGGCTGCTGGCCGTGGTGGCGATCGGCGGCGGCGCCTACCTGATCTCGACGTCCAGTCTGGGTGTGCTCTGGCTGGTCATCCTCGCGGCGCTGGCGTTCGGCGTGACGATGGTGCTGCCGATTGGCGGCGCCGACATGCCGGTGGTGATCTCGCTGCTGAACGCGTTCACCGGCACAGCGGTCGCGATGGCCGGCTTCGTGATCAATAACACCGCGCTGGTCATCGCCGGCGCGCTGGTCGGCGCCTCAGGCGGCATCCTGACCAAGCTGATGGCCGACGCGATGAACAGGTCCATCCCGAACATCATTGTCGGCGGGTTCGGCACCGGCGACTCCGCTGTGGCCGCCGCGGTGACCAGCGGGGCCGGGGTGCAGGCCATCGCCGCCGACGACGCCGCCATCCAGCTGGCCTACGCGTCCAAGGTGATCATCGTGCCCGGTTACGGCCTCGCCGCTGCGCAGGCACAGCACGAGGTCGCGGAGCTGGCTGACCTGCTGGAATCGCGCGGCGTGGAGGTCACCTACGCGATCCACCCGGTGGCAGGCCGGATGCCAGGGCACATGAACGTGCTGCTCGCCGAGGCGAACGTGCCCTATCCGCTGCTCAAGGAGATGGACGAGATCAACCCGGAATTCGCCAGGACTGACGTGGCGCTGGTGATCGGCGCCAACGACGTCACCAACCCGGCGGCGCGCCGTCCGGGCACGGCGATCTCCGGCATGCCGATCCTGGACGTCGATCAGGCCAAGAGCATCATCGTGATCAAGCGCTCGATGGGCCACGGCTACGCCGGCATCGACAACGAGCTCTACCTCAACCCCAAGACCAGTATGTATTTCGCCGACGCGAAGAAGGCGCTGGCCAGCCTCACCAGCGCGGTGAAGACGCTCGTCGGCTGAACCTGCGGGAGCGGCATTGGCGATCGACCCGCCGGACCAGCCGGACGCCGGCGATCACCCTGC
>DASXMR010000031.1:0-26912 GCA_036495525.1 Streptosporangiaceae bacterium
TTCCGGGCATTGTCCCGCGGGCGGCGGCCGCGAGGCGGTGCCGCTAGGGCTGCCACCGGGCCGGGCTAGCCCGGCTTGACCGCGCAGTCAGGTCGCCAGCTCGTCCCCGCTGCCATGGCCGGACCCAGGCCCAGCAAGACCGGCCTCGCTGGAGCGCCGCAGCACGGCCAGCGTCGAGGAGACGCCGTCCAGGTCGGCGTAGCAGCCTTGCAGATGACGCTGCCCATGCGCGGCGAAGCCAGTTCGCGCGTGCAGGATCCGGGTGTTGTCAAAGACCAGGCAGTCGCCGGGCGCGAGCTTGAAAGTGAGCATCAGCTCAGGCCTGATCAGGATTTCGGCAAAGGCGCGGTACGCCTGGTAGAACTCGGTCATGTCGTCAGCCGCTGCGCCCGGCCCGGCCCGGAGCGGCTGCAGCGAGCGGCCGTTGTACCGGATCTCGCGGATCCGGCCGCGTGGATCGAGCCCGATCATCGGCCTGGTCGCCCGCAGCTCGGCGGTGGCGTCTGCATAGGCGAAGGTCACCGGAGTGCGGGCCAGCAGCTCGAACGCGGCCAGCCGCTCCGAGCGCAGAATCCCGGCCGCGCCGAACCCGTCCACCAGCCCGGTCTGGCCTCCGTCCGCGGCGTCGGCGAGGCAGTGCAGCAGCTGCACGGTCGGGACGGGATCTCGGTAGGGGTTGTCGGTATGAGGCGCGATGGGCAGCCCGGTGAACGCCAGGTTGGACGCTGCGGCCATGGCCCGCACGTCGAACAGCCGTCCGTAGTTCGTCTCCCGGACGTAGCCCAGAGTTGCGGCTACGCCGAGTACCGTCGCCGGCTCGCATGGCACGCCGCTGAGCAGCATGAAGCCGTCATGCAGCAGCGTGTCGAGGCACTGCGCCCGGCAGCCGGGGCGAGCCAGGTACTCACGCCAGGAGCGGCGCGGCGGACCGTCATGATCGGGGACTGTCCAGATGCGCTTGGCGTCCTCGCTCCGCTCGTCTGTGTCCGGCTCCCGCTGCGCGAGCAGCCATGATCGGGAGAAGACACTCTCGTGCCCGTCCGGGCCGAACACGACCCGGATGTTGTCCTCGTCTTCCTGTACCGCCGTTAGCCATGCCTCGGCTGGCTGGTCAGTGATGCTCACCAGCCGCTGCCCGCTGCTGGTGTCCCGGCAGGAAGCGCACTGGCAGTTGTCCCGCAGCCACTGGGCCGGCAGGTCGCGCAGCAGCTGCCCTGGCTGGTCAGGCAGCCGGGACTCGCCGGCCGCGAGCTGAAGCACACCGCAGCCAGGGTCCCGGCTGGCAGGCCCGCCCCGCGAGTTCATCACCGCGCTCACCCCGGCTCTTGTCGCCCGAGCTGGCAGATACGCGTCCCAGGGTGACCGGGTACTAAGGGTCGGGCAACTAGCCGCGCATGCCGTCCTGGCGAGTTTGCGTGGCCGACCACCGGCGCGCTACTGACGTTCATGTGAGCGAACCGCCGGCGTGTCTCGCGGCTCATCTGGGCGAGTACAGCCACGGGTGCTTGAGGTCGAGGAAATCGGGCTCGCCGGCGGACAGCTTGCCCATCTCGTCCATTTGCGCCCTCAGCTCGGGCGGCGGTTCCTTGTGCTCGCCCTCCCTGGCTGCCTGCTCGGAGGTGAAGTACATGGCCATGGTGTAGGCGCCGCCATCGTGGCCCACCGCCATGCTGCCGAGCACGTCGGGCCGGAACGCCGCCCATTCGTCCGGGTTCTGGTTCATCAGCTCCTTGGCCCGCTCGGGATCGGTGCCGCGGCCTTGCATGATCTGCACGAACCCGGCCCGGTCGGGATCGCCGGGCGTGTCCTGGGTGATGTCCTCGCTGTCCTGGAATGACACGTCGCCGGAGAACAGCCTCGAAGTCTCCGACCACCACTGGCTCTGCTCCGGCCGGGCGTCGTTGCGCCGGGCCGCCTCCGCCGACTCGAACCGGGCCAGGGCGACGAACGTGCCGTCGTCGGTGACCCCCGCCGTGGAGCCCAGCCAGCCAGGCGCGGCCGGCGCCTGCTGCTGCGACCACCGGTCGAGCGCTGCGTGCACTTGCTCAGGATCCGTTACCTGACCCCGGATAACTTGGACAAACATGACGAGCCTCCCCCCGTTGCACACATGACTGCGTGTGGCTCTGCTCCCACGCTAAGACCGTCACGCGGCCAGGTCGACGTGAGCACCCCCTATGCGCCGCTTTGCCACCGGGTAAACACTGGCCCTCCCCGTGACCTCCATCATCGGGCAACGGCGTGGCCGGCCGTGGCGCTGATGGCCCGGTTCCCCTGCACCCGGGCAGGCAGGCAAGGCACGTGCCGGGCGCCCGCGGCCCATACTGTGGCCATGGCAGCTTGGCGGGACGTGGAGCAGGCAGAGCCCGAATTCGCGACGCGGGTACGTGAGCTCTTCGAAGCAGGCAGGCACAAGACGATCGCGACGCTGCGCGCCGACGGCTCGCCGCGGATCTCGGGTATCGAGTGCGAGTTCGCCGGCGGCGAGCTCAGGTTCGGTTCCATGCCGCAGGCACGCAAGGGTGCGGATCTACGCCGTGATCCGAGGTTCGCCCTGCATGGCCCGTCGTTTCACCCGGAGGAAGGCAAGGAGGCAGCGTGGCCCGGCGAGGCGAAGATCACCGGCCGGGCTGTACGCACCAGCCCGGACGGCGAAGAGGCTGACGGGGACCTTTTTGTCGCTGACATCTCCGAGGTCGTCATCACCCGCCTGAACCCTGAGGCGAACAAGATGGTCATCGAGTCATGGACGCCGCAGCAGCAGCTTCGCGTGGTGGAACGCGAATGACCACGCGCAGGGCCGCGCCCGTAGCGGCGGGACCGGCAGGGTGCCCATGCCCCACGCTAGGTAACTTTTCGATGGCGTAGCGTCATGCATCATGGCGCAGGGGGAGCGCAGCGGGGCCGCACGTGACGGGAGGACCGCTCGCGCCAGGGCAGGCGGGTCAGATGCCGCAGCGGATAGCTCCACTGCCCCGGCCCTGGAGGATCGCCAGGCTGAACGCGGCCGCCGGCGCCGACGCGCGCGGATGCGGCCGGGCAAGATCATCGCTGCGGCGGCACGGTCCGGGCGCCGGTACTGGTGGCAGATCCTCGCTGTGGCGATTCCCGTCTCGCTGGTCGGGTCGGGACTGGAGATCATCACCGACCACTACGTGGACCCCGCTGACGCACTGATCTCGATAGGCTCCACGCTCGGCTCGACAGGCATCACGCTGCTCGGCACCGTGCTGCTGTCCGGGTTCGTCTGCCGGCTAGTCGGCGCGGCCGAGCATGGCCGCACCCCGCTGACGCTCCCGCAGGTAGCGCGCTCAATGCCGTGGTGGCGGCTGGTCGCCGCCGATGTCCTGGTCTCTGTGCTGGTCGTCGTCGGCTTCGTCCTGCTGATCGTGCCTGGCCTGGTGGCGCTGACACGCCTGGCCGTCACCGGCCCGGTTATCGAGATCGAGCACCGCCGGGTCCTGGCGGCCCTCCGCAGGTCGGCTCGGCTGACCCGCCGGCACGCGCCCACGGTGCTGCTGCTTGCCACCGCGCCGCTAGTTGTGGTCGCAGAGCTGGAAGCGATCGCCCCGGAGCCAGACAGGGTCAGGGAGATCGCCCAGTTCCTGCTGATCCGCGGCCTCGCCGAGGGAATCGCCGAGGCCTGCATCGCCGTGCTGCTATGCGAGCTGTGCTTTCATCTGATCGACGCGATGGCGGTCAAGGAGCAAGGCAAATCAGCAGCTGATCCTTCCTGACCGCTCTGCTACCATCGCCGCAGCTTGCGGTTGCGCCTAGGGTTCCGCGTCAGTTCCGCTACCGATGGACCACAACCAGGGCTGACGGCCTGGACCGAGCGGCGCCAGGGCCAGCGTGGATGACGGCCCCACACCTTACGGGAGAAAAGCCCCGAGGGCTTCTATCGGGCTGCCTGCCAGCTGGCGGGCACGATCGAAGGAGTCCTCGTGCTCAGTCCATGCCCACCTGACACGGCCGCCAAGTATCCGAGGGCCGGGCGGTGACCTCGTTCTTCCAGGCCATGGGCCTGCTGGCGGCCGGGATCGCGGCCGGCGTGGTGGGGACGGCGGGCGGCATCACCTCGCTGGTCTCCTACCCGTCGCTGCTGGCGGTGGGCGTCCCGGCCCTGACCGCCAGCATCACGAACACCGTCGCGCTGATCGCGTGCTGGCCCGGCGCTGCGCTCGCCTCGTAGGCTGAACTCGCAGGCAGGGGCGCATGGCTGCTTCGCTGGACGCCGGCCGCGGCCGTGGGCGGTGCCGCCGGATCCGCGCTGCTGCTGGCCACCCCCGCGGGCATCTTCGCGCGAGTGGTGCCCTACCTGGTCCTGGCTGGCTCGCTGGCACTACTGGCTCAGCCGAGGCTGTCATCGGGCCGTGATCAGCACGGCCGGGCCGCCAGGCTCGTGCTTCCGCTGGGGATTGTCGCGCTGTCGCTCTACAACGGCTACTTCGGCGCCGGATCCGGGGTCATGACTCTCGCGCTGCTGCTGTTTACCACCGGCACTCAGCTGCCCGAGGCGAACGCGCTCAAGAACATGCTCATCGGCGCGGCGACGGTCGTGTCCGCTGCCGCGTTCGTCATCTTCGGCTCGGTCGACTGGTCAGCGGCCGCCCCGCTCGCAGTAGGCATGTTCCTCGGCAGCACGCTCGGGCCGCGCATTGCCCGGCGGCTTCCCGAGGCCGTCCTGCGCTGGCTGATCGCCATTCTCGGCGCTGCCCTCGCGATCCAGCTATGGCTCAAGCCCGACCTCTGAGCGGCCCCGTGCCCGGCCAGCCGGACGATGGCGCCGCGCAAAGCTGGCCGCATGCCTCGCCCTGATCGCCGGCAGGCTGGTACCGGGTAGCGGGACCGATGAGCGTGGGTCCCGTCCCGGCTAGCTGCCGGGCCTCGGCCGAGCACGCAACCGGGCACCCATGCTCAGCCCTCAAGAGGGCAAGATCCGCGGAAGTAGCGTGGCAGTCAGCCGTCCCCCAGCGGATCGGAGGCACACGAATGTCTGAGGAAATCGGGGCAGGTGGCGGCCGCCTGATCGGCAGGAGCCTGCTCACCCTCGCGAACGCGATCACCGTGGCGGCGCCGTTCGCCGCGGACTGGAACGACTCGCACATCTTCAATGACCGCTGGCCGGCGCATGCCCGCTTCCACGGGGTGACGGCGCTGGCCATGTCCAGCACGCTGGCGTCCGCCAACATCGGCTCGCTCTGGTCTGGCGGCAGCCAGGCCAGGGCGCGGTTTTTCGGGGCAGCAATTCCGATCGCTTACTGGGCTCCCTTCTTCCTGGCCCCTCTGGTTCCCGGCACCGCTGTCGACGATCCGCCGAACCCGGTCCGGCGTGTGGCCGGGGTTCCAGTCAGCATGCTCGGGGCAGCGGCCACCACCGCCACGGCCGCCGCCGGCTGGTTCCTCGACCGCCGCGAGGCGCGCCCCCGGCCGACTGGGGCAGGGCGCACAGCGCACCGCCGTCACAACCAGGGAGATATCGATGACTGATCTTCAGGCCATCGCTGACCGCATCGAGATCGAGGCCTTGCGCGGCGAGTTCACCGACGCGGTGATGATGATCGACTACGACCGAGCGGCGTCGCTGTTCACGCCCGACGGCGCGCTGCGGATGCCAGCGGCCGGGGTCGAGCTCACCAGCCAGGAGGAGATCCGGGCGTTCGGCAGAAAGCGCGATGCGTTCGTGCAGTACCTCATCCAGACCACGCACCCTGGCACGATCAGGCTCACCGGCGACACCGCGTCCGGCCGCGCTTACCTGTGCGAGCTCATTCGCCTCCGCGACGGCCGCTCGCAGCTGAACTACGCCGTCTACCACGACCGCTACCAGCGCGCGGCCGACGGCTGGAAGTTCACCGAGAGGGTCTACGAGATCAGGTATCTCGACGAAAGCCCGCTGGCCGGCTCGGTGCCCGAGGGGAGCGCGGGCGCCCATTGACGTCCCCGCACTCCCCCGGTCACCGCCAGACCGTCTGGCCGCCTGGCCAGGGTCAGCGCCGGCCGGGCAGCGGCGGCCGGGCCTGCCGGGGATTACCGGTGGGAGCGGCGCGGCCGGAACTTGAACCAGACCAGGACGCCGAGGCCCACCAGCAGCAGCCACGGCGAGAACAGGATGTGCACGGCGAGGCCAAGCACGATCAGCGCCACGATGGCGAGGAGGGCCAGGCCGATGATCCCAGGCATGTGATGTTTCTCCGTTTCAGGTCAGCGTGCGGTCGCTTGCTTTCGTGTTCCAGGCTGCCGTCCGCGGCTCCCGCCGTCGATCCGGATCAGCCCTGACCACACCCTGGAGTTCGCCCAGGAGACATCAGGGTCATCCCTGACCGAAGCGCCCGGTGACTTACCCCCCGGCCGATACTCCCCGGCCGAGCCGACGCGCGGCCCGCCCCGATCGGGTGATCCGGGACCGGTCCTGGAGGGTCGCGGTCAGTTGCTGTCGAACGAGGCGAACATGGCGGGCTCGTAGGAACCGCCCTTTTGATGCACGATGACGGCCATCCGGTTGGCGGCGTTGATCATGGCGACCGCGCAGACCAGGGTGCCGACCTGGTCGTCGTCGTAATGCTTGCGCACCTGTGCCCAGGTCTGGTCGGACACTCCCTGGCTGGCGTCGGCGAGCCGGGTGCCCTCCTCGGTCAGCGCCAGCGCCGCCTGCTCTGCCTCGGTGAACACGGTCGACTCGCACCAGGCCGCGACCAGGCTGAGCCGAAGCGGGGACTCGCCGACCGCCAGCGCCTACTTGGTGTGCAGGTGGCGCAGTTGGGTGCTGTCGCACCGGACGAGCACAAGGTGCCGGCCAGCCGCTGACTGTGACAGCGTGCGATGGGACCTGCCGCACCGGTCGGGGATGTCACAGGCAGCGGGGGCCGGCGTCGTGTGTGCGGGCACAGCCGAAGGCGAACGGGGCCGGGCGATCGAACCGGCGACCTGCAGAGCCTGCTCGATCAGCTCGCGCCCGACGTCGTCCTGCTCGGTGACGGCGGCGGCGTCAAGCAGACCGTGGTGCGCCCCATCGTCGGGGCCGACCGGGTGGGCCGCCTGCTGGCGCTCGGGCTGACCAGGGTCGCCGGAGCGGCATCGGCCGAGCCGGCACAGGTCAACGGCGGCCCGGCGCTGATCATCCGGCTCGACGGGGAGATCGACATCGTCCTCACCGTGCGGATAGACGACGGCCTGATCAGCGGACTGTACGTGGTGCGTAATCCCGAGAAGCTATCGCACATAGAACGAGAGACCACCGTGAGCCGCTGAGCCCCACGCCGCTGGCGCCGGCCGGCGACTGACGAGCGGCAGGGGCTAGGCCGCTGGCTTTGACCAGACCAGGGAGTAGCGCCAGAGCAGATGCCGCCGGTACCGCACGCCAGGCAGTGTCGCCGCCGCCAGCACGCGGATCTGACGATAGGTGTGCGGCGGCGGCCACAGCACCGGCGAGGGATGCTGCCAGTAGCCATAGCGCGCCCGGTAGCCGAGGTTGGCGACCATCGCGGGCAGCTCCCAGGGCAGGTCACGCACCTCATTCCTGGCTACACCGTTGATCACCAGCGTGCCGCCAGGCGCCAGCAGCTCGCGCATCCGGCCGAGCGCGGCGGCGGCATCCATGTGATGCAGCGCCGCCACGCAGCTGATCACGCCGAACGACTCAGGCGGAAACGGGTGGGCCAGGAAGTCGCCGCAGATGACCTCGACCTGGCCGCCGGGGCTCTGGCGGTTCGCCAGCTCGACGCTCGCGGCGTCCTGGTCGATGCCTACCACCGACCGGGCGCGGCCGGCCAGCTGCCGCGCGAGCATGCCTTCGCCGCAACCGACGTCGAGCGCCCGCTCACAGCCGGCCGGGACCTCAGCGAGGATCAGCGGGTAGTAGTGCGTGTTGTGATTCCACCGGCCCGGCTCCGCCACGCGCCCGATGCTGCCACACCGCGCGGCAGGGCACGCAGCGGTCAGGCCGGCCGGTCTACCATGCGGCCATGCCAAGCACACTGACCCTGGACGAGCACCTGACGGGGCTGCGGAAGAGCGGAACGGCGCTGCGCGACACGGCCGCCGGCGCCGGGCTCGACGCGAAGGTGCCCACGTGCCCCGCCTGGGATGTCACCAAGCTCGTCACCCACCAGGGCATGGTGCACCGGTGGGCTGCCGCGAACCTGCGCCAGGACGATGATCACCAGACCGCGGCATCGGTGGTCGCGGCGTCAGCCGCGCCCGACCTGCTTGACTGGTACTCAGCCGGGCTCGATGAGCTGATCGTCGCGGTGACGGCTGCGGCCCCAGACGCGCAGGCGATGGTGTTCCTGAAAGACGCGCCGCCACCGCGGCAGTTCTGGGCGCGGCGACAGGCCCACGAGACCACCATCCACGGCGTGGATGCAGTCGCGGCCGGGCTCGGCCGCTGGCCAGGCGCCGACGACGTGAGCATCGAGCCGGCGCTCGCCGCGGACGGCATCGACGAGCTGCTGACCGGCTTCATCACCCGCGGGAATGGCAAGATACACGCCGACGAGCCGTGCACGCTGCTCGTCCGTGCCGACGACACCGGGCAGGCATGGACGGTGCGGATCACCGACGGGCCGATAGTGACCACGCCAGGCAGCACAGGCACCCCGGACGCGGTGTTCGCCGGCAGCGCCGTGCAGCTCTACCTGAGCTTGTGGAACCGCGCCGACGAGATCAGCGTCACCGGGCGCTCCGACCTGGTCGCGCAGTGGCGCTCGGCCGTCCGCGTGCGCTGGTCGTGACCCGGCCGGAGGCGAGCTCCGGCTTCCCCGGCGCGTGCCCGGACGGTCAGCCCCAGCAGAGGCAGAACGGGTGCCCGGCCGGGTCGGCGTAGACCTGGAAGCCAGCGGCCGAGTGCAGGTCCCCGGCCGACTCCAGCAGCCTGGCTCCGAGCTTCATGGCCTCGTCGTGCGCAGCGGAGATGTCGTCGACATAGAAGTCGAGATGAATCTGCTGCGGAGCGCCGTCTGGCCACTGCGGCTGCACGTGATCCGGGGCGAGCTGGATGGCCAGCTGCGGCTTCCCGTCCACGTAGATGGTGTGCCAGTCCTCTTCGGCTTCGGCCCTGCCACCGAGCAGGCCGGCCCAGAACGCGCTCTCGGCGGCCAGGTCAGCGGCGTCGAGCACGACGATCTGCTTCTGTACCTTCATGCGAGCCATCCTGCCAGCAGCCCCTGACAGCCGGGCCGCGCGCTGCGGTTCTCTCGCCAGACCTGACCGGCTGAGCACGGCTCCGCCAACTGACGCGCGTCAGCCGCTGCGACAGGGCTGTGGCCCGGTTGTTACCCGGTGGCTACGCCGGTGTACGACGATGCCCGGAGAGGCTGCGTTTGTCAGCGACCACTGGCAGGCCCGCGGAGAGGACGAGCGGATGAAGGCGATAGTGGTCAGGGAGTTCGGCGGCCCGGAACAGCTGCGCCTGGCCGAGGTGCCGGACCCGCTGCCCGGTCCTGGTCAGGTTCGCATCGCTGTGCACGCGGCTGGCGTCAACCCCGTGGATGCCGGCAATCGCGCCCGCGGCGGCTGGGCGGGCATCACGACGCCGTTCATCCCCGGCTACGACATCGCCGGAGTCGTCGAGAGCATCGGCCAGGGTGTCAGCGGCCTGACCGCCGGGGATCGCGTGATGTCGATGACGCACTTCCCGAAAGGGGCAGGCGGCTACGCCGAACTGGCCGTTGTCGGCGCCGACCAGGTGGCCGTCATCGGCGCTGATACCGCGTTCACGGATGCTGCCGCTACCCCGGTGGCCGGCGGCACGGCGCTCGCCGTGCTGTCCCGGCTCGCGCTGCCGCCCGGTCGCCGGCTGCTGGTCCTTGGCGCGAGCGGCGGCGTCGGCCAGTTCCTGCTGCAGCTGGCCGCTGCCCGTGGCATCGA
Source organism: Streptosporangiaceae bacterium (assembly GCA_036495525.1). Taxonomy (GTDB): domain Bacteria; phylum Actinomycetota; class Actinomycetes; order Streptosporangiales; family Streptosporangiaceae; genus DASXMR01. Next base: position 9,868 of record DASXMR010000031.1, read on the forward strand.
GACGATCGCGGTGGGCCGCCGCGCGATGCACGATCAGATGCGCGCGCTTGGCGCGACCTGGTGCGTCGACTATGCGAGCGAGGACGTCGCCGAGCGAGCCGTCAGCCTGTCCGGCGGACCGGTCGACGCCATCGCGGACCTGGTCGGCGGTCAGGTGCTGGCGCCCGCCCTCCCGGCGCTGCGGCCCGGCGGCCAGATCACCGCCATCGAGACGCCCGATCTTGACCTCGAGCCGCTGCTTGACGCGAACCTGACCTTCCATGGCCTGCTCATCGGTGACGACGGCGAGCGCACCCGCACGCTGGCCGCGCTGCTCACCGGCGGCGCGCTGCGGCCGGTGATCAGCCACCTGCTGCCGCTGTCGGATGCCGCCCACGCGCACCGCATCATCGAGGACCACCATCCGGGCGGCAAGGTCGTGCTATCCGTCGTGAGCTAGGTAGCTGACCCGCGATGACGGACGTGCCGGGCAGCGCCCGGCTCTTTGACCGGGTCGCGTCCAGCTATGACGACGTGCTGCCGTTCTTCGCCGAGTTCGGGCGGATCACGGCTGCCGCTCTGCCCGGGCCGGCCGAAGGCGGCCGGCTGCTCGACATCGGCGCGGGTCGCGGCGCGCTGGCGATTCCGGCCGCCGCTGCTGGCTACCTGGTCACCGCGGTCGACGCGGCACCCGGCATGGTCGCGCGGCTGACAGCTGAGCAGCCTGGCCTGGACGCGCGGCTGATGGATGCCAGCAGCCTCGGCTTCGCCGACGCCACGTTCGACGTCGTGACCGCCGCCTTCGTACTGCACTTGCTGCCGGGCCCGGCCGCCGCGCTGGCCGAGATCGCGCGCGTGCTCACGCCAGGCGGGCTGCTGGCCTTCACCGTGCCGGGACCGCTGCCGCCCGGATTCGAGCACGCTGACAACGCGAACGAGCTGTTCGCCGAGTTCTCCCGGCACATCGGGCCGGCCAGCCAGGTCGCGGCGCCGTTCGAGGAAATCCCGGCCATGACCGCGGCTGGCTTTCGCGACATCGAGCGGGCCGCCATCCAGGTCGAGCTGCCAGTGCCCGACCCGGACACATTCTGGCGGTGGCTGCTGAGCCACGGCTCCCGGCAGTTCCTCGACGGCCTGGGCGACGCGCGGCGCGCCGAGTTTCGTGCCCGGCTGGTCGCCGACCTGCTCGGCCGGGACGGGCTCGTGCTTCGCCGCCATGCGTGGCTGTACCGCGGCCGGTCCAGTCCCGCCCGTCCGCCGGCGGCCGCGAGTATCGTCTGAGCATGCGCCGACGAAGATGATCTGCCCGAGCTCCGCCCGGCCGGCTCGCCGGTAACCAATCCAGTCAGCCGAGTCGGCAAGGAGCCTTGTCATGCTTACCCACGAGCAGATCCTGCATTTTCGCACCTTCGGTTTTGTCACGCTGCGCGGCCTGCTGAGTCCCGCCGAGGCGGCGACGCTGCACCAGGAAGTCAGCGACGCGCTGAACGACGCATTCGGCCCGGTCAGGACCGAGCCGGATGATCTCGGCGGGATCAGCGGTGACTACCTGCCGCTCGCCGCCAGCCGGGCGCCGTTCAGCCTGGCGCTCATCGCCGATGATCCGCGGACATTCCACGGCTCGGCGCAGCTGCTCGGCAGGGCGACCGTCCCGTCGATCGGTATCGCCACCCGCTTCACCGGCGACTCCTGCTGGCACACCCGCCAGGGCCCGGCCATCGGCGGCGTCACGTTCTGGGCCGACCTCGAGCCGCGCACCGAGCAGTCAGGCGCGCTGCGGCTGATCCCAGGCTCGCACCTGCCCGAGTTCGAGCAGCGGCTCTGCGAGTACCGGGCGGCCGAGCCTGCCATCTCCGGATTCGGGGAATGGCCCTGGCCGCACGTCGTGGTCGGCACCGAGCCAGGAGACGTGGTCGCGTTCCACACTCACCTGATGAACCGCGTCAGCGGCGGGGCGCCGCGCCTTACCTGGACCATCGACTATCTGCCCTGGCCTGGCCTCGCGCAGAAGGAGCAGCTGGCGGTCGTCCGCGACCTCGCCGAGGTCGAGTTCGATCACGAGCAGTACGACCGGGGCCGGTGGCCGGTCTGGACTGACTGGGCGGCTGGCGCCGCTGGCATCCTCTCGCGGGAGATCGCGGTCGAGCGGCTGAGGCTGCTCGGCGTGCTGCCGGAGCCAGGCGGGAGCCAGACCACAGCCTGATCGATGACCGCCAGCTGCCGGATGACCGCCAGCCGCCGGATGCCCGCCGGCGGCTGGCGGCAGGCTGAACCGCGGGCTGACGGGCCTAGCGGCGGGGTATCCGAGCTCGCCGGGCAGGCATCAGCAGGTCTCATCCGGTGACGGCGAGGCTCGCTGACCCGCCGCCTAATCTGTCGCAGCCGCCGGCTGCTCAGCCGATCCGGCCATGGCGTGCCTGGGTAGCGCCACGGCGGCCCCGAGCCCGATCAGGGCGAACCCGACCAGCACGCCGGCCGAGGTGGCGAACGGCCGGCCTTCGGGCAGCGTCACGGCCACCAGCACGGAGCCGACCAGGGCGGTGCCGAAGGAAGAACCCAGGTTAGAAACGCTGCGTGAGATGCCCGAGATGTCGCCCTGGTCGGCATCGCCGAAGCTCGATTGCACGATGTTGACCGACGAGGTGAGCATGATGCCCACGCCGCAGCCCATCAGCAGCAGGCCGGGCACGAGGCTGGCGGCCCCCGAGTCCTTGCGCACCAGCGCCAGCAGCAGCAGCATTCCGGCCACGGTGAGCACGAAGCCGCCGATGACCAGCGTCCGCTGCGCTCGACGCCGGGCGAACCGCGCCGCCAGCGCCGAGGTCAGCAGGATGCCGATGGTCGCCGGCGTCAGCGCAAGGCCGGTCTTTATGGCGTTGTACTTCCAGATCTGCTGCAGGTAAACCGAGGTCACGAAGAACGAGCCCTGCAGCACCAGCCACTGGATGAACTGGGTGCCGAGCCCGAGGTTCGCCGTGAGGTTGTGGAACAGCCGCAGGTGCACGAGCGGCTCGCGATGACGCCGCTCCCGTGCCCCAAGGTGCAGGAAGAAAGCGACCAGGATCACTACGCCGAGCCCGATGTAGATCCAGATCGGCGACACGCCGCCCTTGGCGATCACCACCGACCCGGCGAAGGTGAAGTCCTTGCGCGACTTCACCCAGCCATAGGTGCCGGATTGCAGGATCCCCAGCACCACGAAGAACAGCCCAGCCGCCGACAGGATCGCGCCGGTCAGGTCGAACACCGGCCGCGGCTCGGCCTGCGCCGGCTCAGCGATCCGCCGGGCCATGAAGATGATCGAGGCGACGACCAGGGCCTGCAGGATGAACGAGGCCCGCCAGGTGATCGTGGTCGTGATCAGGCCGCCGATCAGGGGGCCGGCCGCGGCGCCGAGCCCGCCAGCGCCGCTGATCACGCCGAAGTACTTGGCCCTGGTGGCGATGTCCGGGAACGCGACGGTGACGAGGATGTATACGGGCGGGATCAGCAGCGCCGAGCCGATGCCCTCGAGCACCGAGTAGCCGAACACCAGCAGGCCGAGGCTCTGCGCCAGCGCGGCGATGATCGCGCCGGCGCCGTACACCACCAGCCCGAGAATGAAGCAGAACTTGCGGCCCCAGATGTCGGTCAGCTTGCTGCCGGGGATCATCAGCGAGGCCATGGTGAGCGTGAACAGGGTGATCGCGGTCTGCAGGCCGATGACCGTCGTGCCGATGTCCTTGGCGATCGAGCTGATCGCCACGTTCATGTTCGTCGCGGCGTAGCTGGCGATGAACTGCGCCAGCGCCAGCGGCAGCACCAGTGCGCCGCCCGTGGCCGGGCCGGCCTTTCGCTTGCTGCCGGTGCCAGCGAAAACCCCGATCGAGCTCACCCCCCGGGCGATCGACCCACCGCGCCGCCCGCGGCAGCTCCGCGGCTCAGGCGAGCCCCGGCACGGTCATAGTGCGCAGGCCGGCCCAGCTCCCGGCTCACCCGCGCCGGGTGAACGGGCCGCTAAGGCCGAGCCGGCCAGGATGGCCTTTGGCCGGGGGTGGCCTGGCTACCGGCCGGGGTCGGGGCCGCCAAGCAGATCGCCGCCCGGCGCGGATCCGGGGCCGGCCAGCTCATCCTCGTGCTCGGACCGGTCGGGGCCGCCCAGCTCATCCTCGTGCTCGGAGCGGTCGGGACCGCCTAGCTCATCCTCGTGCTCAGACTGGTCAGGGCCGCCAAGCTCATCCTCGTGTCCTGGCCGGTCAGGGCCGCCCAGCACGTCGGGCGCGCCGTCATCCGGCTCGCCCGCGCCGTGATCTGTCATCGTGACCTCCTCGTGCAGGCGGCAGCCATGCCTCAGCCGGGCTGCGTTCCTCGCCGCACTCCCTTCCCGCTGCGCTGCCGGGTGAACCCGCTGCCTGGCTCGCGCTGACGGCAGGCGGCTGCGGCACGGCGATGCCCTGTGAGCGGGTGTTACTGTGTCGGGCGTGATCGGCGGGGCGGATCTGGACCAGCCGCCGGCGACCGCGTTCCTCTTCGATCTGGACGGCACGCTGATCGACAGCGTTTACCAGAACGTGATCGCCTGGCGCAACGCCCTCGCGAAGCAGGACATCGACCTGTCGGTATGGCGGATCCACCGGCGGATCGGGATGAGCGGCGGGCTGTTCGTCTCCGCGCTGCTGCGCGAGACCGGCCGCTCGCTCACCGACGCGCAGATGGCCGAGGTGCAGGACGATCACGAATCCGGGTACCTGGCGCAGGCCGAATCGGTCCGGCCGCTGCCCGGCGCGGCTGACCTGCTTGCCGCCCTGAGCAGCCGCGGCGTGCCGTGGGCGATCGCGACCAGCGGCCGGGCTTCGGTGGCCCGGCGCGCGCTGGCGATGCTCGGGCTGGGCGAGGATGCCCCGCTGGTGACCCGCGATATGGTCAGGCGCGCCAAGCCCGACCCCGACCTGTTCCTCGCTGCCGCCGCGCTGGTGGGCGCCGACCCGCGGCAGTCCTGGGTGGTCGGCGACAGCGTCTGGGACCTGCTCGCTGCCCGCCGGGCCGGCGCGCTCGGCATCGGCCTGCTGTCCGGCGGTTACGGCCGCGAGGAGCTCGAACGGGCGGGCGCCTACCGGGTCTACGCTGACCCGGCCGAGCTGCTGGCCAGGGCCTACGAGGTCGGCCTGCGCGACCTGGCTGGCTGACACCGCGGCACGCGCTTTCGCCTGTCGCGAAAGGGCTGCTGCGCAGGTGCCAGGCGGCGATACCTTGACCTCACTGACTCGGCACGGCAGCCGTCGGCGACGGCAGGAAGGCGGCGGTGATGGCTGACCCGGTCGTGACAGGCCCGGCCGGACGCGAGCAGCGGCCGCGTACGCTGCTGCGCACCGCCCTCGGCGAGGCGCTGCGCCGCATCCGGCTGGCCCAGCGCCGCACCCTCGCCGATGTCGCCAGGCACGCAAGGGTCTCGATGCCGTACCTGTCAGAGGTGGAGCGCGGCCGCAAGGAAGCATCCTCCGAGGTGCTGGCCGCGATCTGCGCCGCGCTGCGGATTGAGCTGGCCGACCTGCTGGCCCAGGCCAGGCACGACCTGGACCGCGCCCCTGCCACGGTGATCAGGCTCGACCTGGCCAGGGCAGGCCGGCCAGGAGCGCGGCAGCTGCCCGCGCCGTCCCGGCCGGCCGAGCCAAGCTGCCTGCTGGCCGCCTGACCATCCGGCGAAGCGGCTGACGTGCACCCGGGTCAGGCCCTTGCTGGCTCGATGACCGCGCCCTTGCGGCTGTCGATGACGTGGTCGGCCAGGCCGTAACTGACCGCCTCCTGCGCGCTGAATGTCTTGTTCCGGTCGGTGTCCTGCCTGATCTTGGTGACCGGGTGGCCGGTATGCCGGCTGAGGATCTCGTCCATCTCGGCTCGCACCCTCGCCACTTCCTTTGCCTGCACGGCCAGGTCAGGCAGCGCGCCCTGGGCCTGACTGGACGGCTGGTGCAGCAGCACCTTGGCGTGCGGCAGCACCGCGCGCCGGCCCGGTGTCCCGGCGGCGAGCAGCACGGCCGCCGCTGACGACGCCTGGCCCATGCAGATCGTCGCGACGTCGGGCCGGACGAACTGCATCGTGTCGTAGATCGCCGTCAGCGCGCTGTAGCTGCCGCCCGGCGAGTTGATATACAGGCTGATCTCGACGTCCGGGCTGGCGAACTCCAGGTGCAGCAGCTGCGCCATGACCACGTTCGCGACGCCGTCGTCGATCTCGGTGCCGATGAAGATGATCCGGTCGGACAGCAGCCGGGAGTAGATGTCATAAGCTCGCTCGCCGACGGCGGTCTTCTCCACCACCGTGGGAATCGTGTACTGGCTCATCGTCACAGCCCTGCCGACTTGCGGCCGACCGCCGGGCGTACGTCGTCGACCCGCTCGACGATCTTGTCGATGAGCCCGTAGTCGCGTGCCTCCGCCGCGCTGAACCAGCGATCGCGCATGCTGTCGGCCGCGACGCGCTGCTCGCTCTGCCCGGTGTGCTTGGCGATCAGGCTGGTCATCAGCTGGCCGGTGCGCTGCAGCTGGTCGGCGTAGATCTCCACGTCCGCCGCCGTGCCGCCGAAGCCGGCCGAGCCCTGGTGCATCAGCACCTGCGCGTGCGGCAGGCTGAACCGCTTGCCCGGCGCCCCGGCGCAGAGCAGGAACTGGCCCATGCTGCCAGCCAGCCCCATCGCCAGCGTGCTGACGTCGTTCGGGATCAGCTGCATCGTGTCGTAGATCGCCAGGCCGGCGCTGACCGAGCCGCCGGGCGAGTTGATGTACAGGCTGATGTCCCGGCGGGTGTCCTCGGCCGACAGCAGCAGTAGCTGCGCGCACAGCCGGTTCGCGACCTTGTCGTCCACTTCCTGGCCGAGCACGATGATCCGCTGGTACAGCAGCCGGGTAGCGAGCTGGTCGTCCAGCAGCCCGGCGCTGGCCTGCTCTGCGGCAGCAGTGTGCATGTTCTCCTCCTCCGGCACCGGGTCTCCGGCACCGGACTCCATGCTGCGGCGGCCGGCCAGCGTCGGCCAAAACTATCTGCTGCCAGCAGAGCGGGACATGCACCGCGGCCGGAGCGGACAGCGGCCGGCTGCCTGCGGCAAAGGACAGGGGCGGATCCAGTGCTGCTGTTAGCGCACTGGATCCGCCCCGTGCTGCCCGGCACGTGCGGAGCGCGGTGTTACAGGCCGGCGATCCCGTCAGGCGTGCCGAGTCCGGTGGGGGCGTCGTAGCCCTTGCGCGCCTTGCACAGGTAGTCATCGCCGCAGACCTGCTTCGGCGTGCCGCCGATCAGGGCGTTGTTGCCGGCCGTCACGTCGAAGAAATCGTGCCGGTGCAGGTAGAGCCAGCGCGGCGTCAGGTGGCTGGCGTTACCGGCCAGGCCATACGTCCCGGCCACGAACGGCGCCGACGCGCTGGTCCCGGCGACCGTCACCCAGCCGCCGTAGGCCGCGTTGAAGATCGGCACATTCGACGCCACCGCCGAGATGTCCGCCACCGTGCGGCCAGGGCAGTGGTTGTCGTGCTGCCACGACGGCTTCCGCACGTAGGCGGAGCAGCCGCTGCTGCCGGCGCCGAAGATCGCCGGGTCGTCCCAGACCCGCTCGCTAAAGCCGCGCGCGTTGTGCGCCCGGTGCAGCGAGGTCCCGCCGACAGCGGTGACAACGCCGAGGTTGGCCGGGAAGTTGGCCGCGTCGAAGCCGAAGTCACCCGACGACACCACGACCGTGTGACCGGCTCGCCGGTAGTCCTTCGCGAACCGCATCGCCTCGCCGTTCTCTCGCTGCCCGTAGCTGTTGCTGATCACCTGGGCGCCCATCCTGGCCGCTGTCACGTCGGTCTTGCCGAGGTCGGGGAGGCTGGGGCTGTTGGCCTCGACAACCAGGATCTTGCAGTGCGGGCAGGCCGCCGAGATCATCGACACGTCCAGCGTGGCCTCGAGGTCCCAGCCGGTGTGCAGCCCGGACGGCGCCTGCGGCTTAGCCTTGCCGTTCTGGTTGACGATCCGCAGGCAGCCGCTGGCGGTGGTGCATGGCGGCAGTCCGTAATGGTGCCGGTAGGTGGCCAGGTAACTGGCCAGCTTCGGGGTGTGGAAAGCGATCGACACCGCGACGGTCTGATGCGAGCGACGGCTGACGGGCAGCCGGTAGGCGCGTTCCAGCGTCTTCGGCGACCAGCCCACCGGATGGCTGACCTTGCCAGCTGCCAGCGACCGGTTCACCCGCAGCTGCGGCCGGTACAGCGTGAAGCAGCGCATCAGCGGCGCTGCCACCGCCGGGCAGGCCGCCTGCAGGCCGGCGCCGCCGGCCGGGCCAGCCGCCGAGCCAGCCGCCGGGCCGACCGCCGACATCGTGTGGACAGCTCGCGACCGGGCCAGCTGCTTGCCGCCGGCCGCGGCGAATGGTGCTGCGGCCGGCCCGGACACACCGTAGGCGCGCGGGATGGTCTCCTCAATCGTGCCGCCGGCTGCGTCGGTGGCCTTGATCCGAAGCGAGACATCCACGCCCGACGGTGCGCTGAACGACACGCCGAAGCGCCCGCTGCCTTCGGCGGTCGCCGTGGCCGGCGTCCAGCTATCGCCGTCGTTGAGCGAGAACTGCGCGGTGAGGCCGGTGATCGCGGTGGCGGCCACTGGCTGGACGTGACCGGCGGTGACGGTCACGGTCTGCGCTCCAGGCTTGGTCAGGCCGGCCAGCGACATGGCGGCCACGTCGTAGTTCACGGCCAGCAGCGGCTGCGCGGCGCAGCGCCGGTTCAGCCGGGTGAAATGGTCCGAGAACCCGCAGAACCACGCCTTCGGCACGGTCGCTGTGGTGTTCCTGACCGACTTCCAGGTCCACGTGGTCTGGCTGGCCGTTGACAGCCGCAGGCCAGGGCCCGACCGCTGGGCATTCAGCGTGAGCCTGATCGACGACGGATTCGGGATCAGCTGGACGGGGGGTACGCCGTTAAAGCCGAGCTTGCCATGGGCGATGAGCTTGCCGTTCTGGTCAACGGCGAAGCTGCCCGACGCCTTGGCCCCGCCGCCGAAGGCCAGCAGGCCCTCGCCGACATGACCTGGCTGGTTGTCGGTGAACGGGGTCTCGGAGAAGTTCAGCGTGTTGCCGGTCCGGAAGGCCGACGCGAGCGTCGGGAACGCGGCCGCCGCCCCGGCCGAGACAACGTCCGGCGCTGGGTGCAGCGGGTAGTTGTTCCAGTTCTGCACCTGATGCTCGCCGGGTTCGTAGGAGCGGAAATCATCGGTAATGCCGAAGAAGAACGAGTTCAGCTCCGGGAACGCCAGGTTCTGCCACACCAGCCCTGGTCCGGTGTTGAAGAACTGCGTCTGCACCTGCGGCATGGACAGCGGCAGGATCGAGAAAAAGACAATGCCGCCGAACTGGGCGAGCGTGCCGCCGGCCGATGCCCATCCGGCGTTGAAGTTCCTGGCTGGCAGGTCACGGAAGTAGCGCTCGGTCACGGTCGCCAGGCTGCTGTCCGGGACAGTGAAGTGCTGGCTGGGGATGATGCCGGCCGGGCCGGGGAAGTCGAGATTGTAGGCGTAGCTTGAGCTCGATTTCCGGGGCGAGACCAGCGTCGCTGAGGTGAACGTGCGCAGGGTGCCGACGGTGGGCTTGCGGCTGGTCGGGCTCACGAAGCCGGACAGGCCGGACCAGGTCTGGTCGAAGCTGAAGCTGCTGCCGTGCGCGTCACGCCGCAGCACCTCGAACCCCTGCTGTGCGATGTTCACGGGCCTGGAAACTGCCGTTGTGACCTTGCTCGACGCCGCGGTCTCGGCGACGTGCACGGTGGAGCGCCCGGCACCGACGCTGAACTGCGGCAGCACGACCATCCGCAGCGATCCGCCGGTCCTGGTGAACCGGAAGAACGTGGCGAGCATCCAGTAATGCCCGACCGGCACGCTGAACTTCGCCACCCCGTGGACCAGGAAGTTGTCGGTCTCCTGCAGACCTTCGAAGCGCGCGAAGCTGTCCGCGTTAAGGATGAAGATGTCGGCGCCGGTTTGCGGCTTGCCGCGCAGGTTCGTCCCGCGCACCGTCAGCGTGCTCATCTTGAACGCCGGGTTCGCCGGTGCGGGCGCCGGCCCGCTGGCACCGGGCAGCGAGATGGTCAGGTCGTGGCCGAACAGGCCGCCGGCCCCGAATCTCCCGGCCGACTGATCCGCGCGGAACTGGCGCATCAGCGCGGAGCCGAAGCGACGCGCCGAGGACGCGGTCAGGTAACCAGCCGCCTGGCCGGCCGCGGACCTGGTGATCGTGATGCCGGGTACGGCCGGCCGGCGACCGGTGAAGGTCAGCCGGACGGGCAGCCGGCCGCCCGCCTCCGCGTGCTGCAGCGCGCTGACATCGAACAGGCTCGGGCTCAGCGCCCGGTTCAGGTAAGGCAGCGCGTCCTCGGGGACCTCGCTGACCTGGCTGCCGAAACGTATGCCGAGCACGGCGTCCGGGCGGGCAGCGGGCAGGTCAGCGATCCGCTGCTGGCCGCCTGCCGTGCTTACCGCCAGCCTGTCCCCGTTGAGCAGCAGCAGCCGGGATGCGCCGGATGCCGTGGCTGCTCCGGCCGCTTTCGCAGTGATGATCGGCGTGCGGCTCACCGCCGTGAACGGGCTCGACACCGGCCTTGACGCGCTCGCCGCTGCCGGTGCCGAGGCACCGGCCGTGAGCAGTCCGGCTACCGTGACGGCGGCGGTGCCGACCGCTGCCGCAGATCTGATGAGAGCATGGCCAGTGCGCACCGAGCGCCTCCAGTGCTGAAGCGGCGAGACAGGCACTGACGCGCGGCACGCCCCGCGCGCGGCCAGTTCCCGTGCTCGCGCCGCCGGCCCCGTGCCGACGGTCGTCACACTCCATATAGCAGGCGGACGGGCACTTCGGGGCTAAACCTGCATATCGGTTATGCCCCGATCTCAGATGTCACGCGGAACAGCGCCGGAATGCCCCGCGTGCTATTCGCCTCCGTCAGGCAGAATGAGCAGTTTCCGGCATGCGGGATGCGCGGCCGTGCGCGAGCTGAACCCGCAGGAGGGCGGCAACCGCTGACCACATCAGCGAGGCGCCGCCTGACCTGCCGGCGGCGCCTCGTTCTCCGGCCATGAACGGCCAGCTGATGGTCAGCGGACGGTGGCGATCTCCTCCGTCCGGCTCGGCCTGGTGTCCCTTTCCCGGTCGCGGGACAGCCTGCTCGGCCACCAGGTCCACCGGCCGAGATCCATGTTCAGGGCCGTGACCAGCACCGAGCGGACCACGATGGTGTCCAGCAGCACGCCGAACGCAACCGCGAAGCCGAGCTCGGCGAGGAACGTCACCGGCAGCGTGCCGAGCACCGCGAAGGTGCCGGCCAGCACCGCGCCAGCGGAAGTGATCACCGCGCCGGTCGCGGCCAGCCCGGTAAGCGCGCCGCGCCGGGCGCCCTGCAGCTTCGCCTCCTCGCGCACCCTGGTCATCAGGAAGATGTTGTAGTCGATCCCGAGCGCGACCAGGAAGACGAACACGAACAGCGGGAACGAGGCGTCCGCGCCGCCGAAGTGGAACAGGTGGTTGAACACCAGCGAGCTGACCCCCAGCGCCGCGGCGAACGAGAGCACCACAGTGGCCATGAGCACCAGCGGGGCGACGAGCGCCCGCAGCAGCAGGGCCAGGATGACGAATACGACAGCGAGGATGACCGGGATGATGGTGTTCCTGTCGTGCGTCGCTGCCCGCTGCACATCCAGGTTGACCGCGGTATTGCCGCCGACCAGAGCGTCCGCTCCGGGTACGGCGTGCACCGACGACCTGACCCGGTCGATCGTGTTATACGCGGCCTTGCTGTCCGGCGGTGCGGTGAGCGTCGCCTCGATCCAGGTGTTACCTCCCCTGGCCTGCGGCGAAGTCACGTCGGTCAGACCGGGCGTGGACCGGACCGCGGCGTCGAGCTGGGCGGCCGCGCTGATCTTGCCGACGACCAGGACCGGCTGGCCGGCGCCGCCGGGGAAGTGCTGGTCTAGCACAGTCTGGCCGGTCACCGACGGCGGAGTGCCGCGGAATGACTGCGCGTTGGTCAGGCCGCTCGCTTTGAGCCCGGTAAGGCCCAGTGCCATCGCGCCGAGCACGAGCGCCGTGATCACCCACACCATGCGGGGCCGGACCGCGATGCCGCGGCCAATGCGGGCCCAGAATCCGCGCGAGGTCGGCTCGTCGGATCCGAAGGTCGGCTTGACCGGCCAGAAGACCCACCGGCCGCAGATGACAAGCAGCGCCGGCAGCAGCGTCATCATCGAGATCAGTGCCACGCCGACACCAACGGCGAGCACGGGGCCCATGCCCTTAGTCGAGTTCAGCTGCGCGATCGAGAGCGTGAGCAGGGCGATGATGACCGTGGCCGCGCTGGCGATCACGGCCGGGCCGGCCCGGCGCAGCGCGACGGCCATGGCCTCGTGCCGGTCCTCGTGCCGCCGCAGCTCTTCCCGGTACCTGGCGGTGAGCAGCAGCGCGTAGTCCGTGCCAGCACCAAAGACCAGCACGTCGAGAATGCCGGCGCTCTGCGCGTTCACGGTCAGCCCTGCGTGCCTGGCCAGCAGGTAGATCAGCGCCTGGGAGGCGGCCAGCGCCACCCCGGCGGAAATCACCGGCAGCAGCCAGAGGATCGGACTGCGGTAGGTGATGAGCAGCAGCACGATGACAACGGCGAGGGTCGCGAACAGCAGCGTGCCGTCAATACCCTTGAAGGCGTTGGAGGAGTCTGCGGCCGTGCCCAGCGGGCCCGTGATGTGCACCGTCATCCCATGCGCGTTGGCCATGGCGATGCTGCGCATGGCGTCGGCCTTGCCGCTCGCCTCGTTCCAGCCGTTCTTGCCCAGGTTGACCGGGACGACCGTCTGAATCGCCTGCCCGTCCTTGGACACGATGGGCGGCGAGACCTGCCCCTGGACCACACCGGGGATCGCGCGGAACTTCTGCGCGTCGGCCGCGGCCTTGGCCTTGTCAGCGGCAGTCAGCCCGGCCGGCTTGTTATAGACGACGACGGCCGGGAACACGTTCGGCGACTCGAACTTCGACTGCAGCGCCAGCACCCTGGTCGACTCGGCCTTGGCCGGCAGCCAGGCCTGGGCGTCATTCTTCTCTGCGTTGGTCAGCTTGCCGGCCAGCGGGCCGAGCACGGCCAGGACGACGATCCAGAGGGCCAGGATGACCCACTTGGCCCGGCGCCCGCCCGGGGCGGTGATGATCGCTCGGGCTTTACTCATACGAAATCTCCCCCATGTCTCGGCAGCTGTGCTGGCGGCGGCCCCCCGATGGCTGCGGGCGCGTGCTGGTCATGAGGACTAGCCGGGCCCGGCAAAGTCAGCGTCCTACCGCCGAGGTATTTTCAGGGACACGATATATCTCGGTTAGCTCATCCACAAGATATATCTCGTTGCTGACACAGTCTCGCATTGCTGGCCGCGCGCGTGTCTTGTCTGCAGAGCCGTTCCCCCAGGCTCATCGGTGATCCCCGCTCAGCGCAACCGGCGAAACCGGCTCGCGCTCACAGCAAGGTAGGCAGGACCGTCCGGCCAGTCAAAGTCTTTTACGCACCGGGTGGAGACCTGGCCGACGCGTGACAGGGCACTTGCGTCCTGCGCCTGACAGCCCGGCTCGGCCGCCGGCGACACGTCCTGATGGCACCGCGTGTCCTGGCCCGGCGCCGGGTAAGGAATGAGGGTCCTGCGCGCGCACCGGACTCGCTGGCCTGCCTGACGGGCAGCGGCCGGCGCAACAGCCAGGCGCTGGCCGGGTACCCGCAGCCGATCACAGCAGCGGCAATGGAGGTCACCGATGTCGTGCCCAATCCTGAGCAGCCCCGGCTGGCGGATGCCCGCTGACCGCTCGCCGCGCGGCCGGCTGACCGGTGGCTCGGGCTGATGGCCGGCCAGGCCAGCGAGCCGGTCGCAGTGCTCGGCGGCGGCGGGACGATGGGCCAGCCCATGGCGCGCCGGATTGCCGCGTCGGGCCTGCCGGTGCGGGCCTGGAACCGGTCGGCTGACAAGGCCGCGCCGCTTGCCGCGGCCGGCTGCCAGGTGGCCGCCACGCCAGCCGAGGCAACGCACGGCGCTGGCATCGTGCTCACCATGCTGGCCGACGCCGACGCCGTGCTCGCGGTGATGAACGGTCCTGACGGCGCGCTGGACGCGATGGACTCCTCGGCTGTGTGGCTGCAGATGAGCACGATCGGCGAGGCGGGCACCCGGCTCTGCTCCCGGCTGGCCGGCCAGCGCGGCCTGGCATTCGTCGACGCGCCGGTCCTTGGCACCAGGCAGCCAGCCGAGCAGGGCGCGCTGGTAGTGCTGGCATCGGGACCCGGCGAGGTCGCCGGCCGGGTGCAGCCGGTCTTTGACGCCGTCGGCCAGCGGACCCTGTGGCTCGGCGAGGCCGGCGCAGGCACCAGGCTGAAGCTGGTCGCGAACACCTGGGTGCTGACCGTGGTAGAGGCCGCCGCGGAGATCATCGCGCTAGCCGAGGCGCTGGGGCTGCAGAGCGGGCTGTTCTTCGACGCCATCGACGGCGGCCCGCTTGACCTGCCGTACCTGCGGATGAAGGCTCGGGCGATGACCGAACGCGACTTCAAGCCGGCCTTCAGCCTCGCGCTGGCAGCCAAGGACGCCGCGCTCGCGGCGCAGGCAGCGGCCAACCGCGACCTGGACCTGCCGCTGCTGCGGACGATCGCCGGGCGACTCGGGCAGGGCGCGCGGCAGCACGGCGACGCTGACGTCAGCGCCACGTACCTGACCAGCGCGCCGGGACCGGCATGACCAGCGCGGGCGCCAGCCAGCCAGGCGCCAGTCCGGCCAGTGCTCAGCCGGCCGGCTCGCCGCCCGCCTGGGCCGAGCCGGAGCTAGCGACCCTGACCAGGGACCGGTTCTCCGACCCCGCCTGGCTGTATGAGCGCAAGTTCGACGGGGAGCGGTGCATCGCCTACCGGTCCGGCGGCGAGGTGGCCCTGATGACCCGCAACAGGCAGCGGGTCAGCACCACTTATCCCGAGGTCGCCGCTGCGCTGCAAGACCAGCCGGGCGGCGACTTCATCGTCGACGGCGAGGTCGTGGCCCTCGCCGGCCGGGCGACCAGCTTCGCCCGGCTGCAGCAGCGGCTCGGCGTGCAGAGCCCCGGCCAGCGGCTGATCTCCGCGGTGCCTGTCTACTACTACATCTTCGACGTGCTTTACGCCGGCGGCCGCGATACCAGACGGCTGCCGCTGCGCGAGCGCAAGCGGCTGCTGCGCGCGCTGCTGACCTTCGGCGGGCCGCTGCGCTATACCGAGCATCGCAACACCACCGGGGAGGCGTACTGGGCGCTGGCCTGCCGCCGCGGCTGGGAGGGCGTGATCGCCAAACGGGCCGACGCGCCATACCGGGCAGGCCGGTCCAAGGACTGGCTGAAATTCAAGTGCGAGAACAACCAGGAGTTTGTGATCGGCGGTTACACCGACCCGCAGGGCAGCCGGACCGGGCTTGGCGCGCTGCTCATCGGTTACTACCGCGACTGCCAGCTCGTCTACGCCGGCAAGGTCGGCACCGGCTTCGACGCGGCGACGCTAGCCAGCCTGACCGCGCAGCTGCAGCCACTACAGCGAACACAGCCGCCGTTCGACCGCGGCAACTTGCCGAGGAAGGGCGTGCACTGGGTCGAGCCGCGGCTTGTCGGCCAGGTGGGATTCAGCGAGTGGACGACTGCCGGGCAGCTGCGCCACCCGAGATACCAGGGGCTGCGGCGCGACAAGGATCCGGCGCTGGTGGTCAGGGAAGGCCCCCAGCCCAGCCGCTGAACCGGCACTCGCGCACCGGCCGGCGGTCGCCCCGCCACGCACCCCCGGCCCGGCTGCCTGGATAAACAGCTGCCGGCCTGGCTGCGCGAATAAGCCAGCTGGTCGGGGTACGTGAGCACGCGAAGGAGGTTTCGATGTCATCCTCGCTGCTCGCCGCGATCCTGATCCCGATCGCCGTCGCGGTGGCCCTGGCGAACTGGATCTTCTTCTCGCTCAGCTCCAGGCGCCAGCCGGAGCTGAGTCCCCGGCCGCCAGCAACATCGGGCCGCGACACCCTCGGCAGTGTCAGACCCCGGTAAATACGATCGCGAAGTGTCCGCTCCCGCTGACCACGCTGAGCCCTGACCCCGCCTCACCTGACAGCGAGAGCCCTGCGGTAACTCCCCTGCCGTAGACCGGCCACGTCCGTGCACGCGCGCCGCTGACCACGCAGACCGCCGCACACGGAAGCGCTCTGACTCGCGCCGTTCTGCGGGCACCTCGGCGGCTGGCACTGCCAGCAAGCGCGGCCGAGCCCCCCACGCGGCGGGGCGGCGGCCTGGAAGTCAGCGTGCTGCTCACCGGCGTGATCGCGCTGGGCGGGATCACCGCCGGGTTCATCGTCGCCGGGGAGGCGGGCTGGCTGTCGCCGCTCGCTGGCCTGCTGGTCGCCGGCGGCGTCGTGGCGGGCGTCAGCTTCGTCCTCACCGAGCGGCGTCAGCGTGACCCCATGCTGCCGCTCAGCCTGTTCCGCTCGCACGCGTTCAGCGCCGGCAACGGCGTCGGCGTCCTGTTCAACCTGAGCCTGTACGGCTCGCTGATCTGCCTCTCGCTCTTCCTGCAGCAGGCCAGGCACGAGTCCGCGCTCGCCACCGGCTTGCTGCTGCTTCCGATGAGCGGTGCGGTGGCGGCCGTGCGCAAGGGACGGCCGACTGACTGGCCTGGCACGCGGGTTGCCCAGCCCCAGCCCGGGTAGAGCTGTCCGGCAGCGACATGGAGGTGACTCAGGCGTGCCAGCGGGCCGGGGCAGCGGCCGCAACCGCGGCTACTTCGTGATGATGGGAGCGTGCCTCGCGCTGGTCATCCTGGCCTGGACGGTGATACGGATCTACTCGGTCACCGCGGCCGTCGTGATGTCCGCGGTGGCAGCGGTGATCCCGCCACTCGCCGCGATGGTCGCCAACGCGGGCGACGAGGCGAGCCGGCACCAGTGACCGGAGCGGGAGCGAGGCTCAGCGTTTCCTGCGCCGCCGGATGATCAGCCAGCCGCAGGCCGCGGCGCCGGCTAGAGCGCCCGCCACGCCGGCAACCGGCCGGGCCGATGA
>DASXMR010000032.1:0-3601 GCA_036495525.1 Streptosporangiaceae bacterium
GCGGCTGGTGCTGGAGCAGGCGGACCGGCCGACCGCGCTGTTCTGCTTCTCCGACTCCATCGCCTACGGCGCCTACGCGGCCGCCCGCGCGCTCGGCATGTCCATCCCCGGTGACCTGTCGATCGTCGGCTACGACAACCACCCCATGTCCAGCTTGCTGACGCCGGGCCTCACCACGGTGGACTGGGACATCGACGGAATTGTCACCGGCTCGGTCAGGCTGATACTCAAGGCGATCGAGGGCAAGACCCGGCACCGCCGCATCCTGCAGCAGCCGCGGCTATGCGAGCGCGCCTCCACCGGCCCGCCCGCCGGGCTCTAGCTCCCGGCGTGCTCCCCTGCGCGTTAGGGGCAGCAGGAGGAACGGTGCGGGCCCAGCGGGCCCAGCTGGCCAGGGCCTGGAAGAGGCGGGCGCCGGCCTCGGAGGCGACCCGGAAGGACTGCGCCAGGATCACAGGGCGGCGAACGCGACCAGCAGACCGTCGGCCGCGTCGACGTCCCCGTCGAGCGGGCGGTCCTCGACGCCGCCGTCCAGGATGCCCGCGGCCAGGTCGCAGGCCTGCCGCAGCGGACCGGGAGCCGGCCGGAGGCCGCGCAGCCGCAGCGCCCGGACCGCCGCGACCAGCTCGCAGCCGAGCACGATGCGGTACGCCGCCACGCAGTCGGTGCCGGCCCGCGCCGCCTGGGTGGAGAAGTTGGCCTGCTCCTCCAGCCCGCGCGAGAGCACCGCGGTGCCCAGCGCGGCCGGCGCCGCGAGCCGCCTGATGTCGGCCAGCGCCGAATGCGCCACGTACTCCAGCGCCATCACGCCGGAGCTGGCGGGCGCCTCGTCGGCCAGGAACGCCCGCAGCCCGGTGAAGGCCGGCTCGACCAGCGTGCCGAGCCGCGCGGCGGACAGCGCCGCGGTCTGGAACAGCGCCGCCCTGGTCGCGTCGAGCGCCAGGCCGAGGTGGGCGGTGTAGAAGTTGCCGTTGTGAAACACATCGCCCGTGGCCGCGTCGACCAGCGGGTTCTCGGCGGCGGCGTTCAGCTCGACCGAGAGCACGGCATCCAGCGCCGTGGCCGCGTCGACGGCGGCTCCGTGCACCTGCGGCAGCGCGCGATAACCGTACGGATCCTGGATCCGGCCCGGCCGCACGTCCTGGCCGGCCAGCAGCTCGCGCATCCTGGCCGCGACCGCCCGCTGGCCCGGATGCGGCCTGGCCTCGTGCACGGCCGCCGCGTACGCCTCAGCGGTGCCGTCGACCGCCAGGAAGGACAGCGCCGCCACCACCGAAGAGGCGGCCAGCAGCTCCGTCAGGTCGGCGCAGCCGAGCGCGGCCTCGCCGATGGTCGCCGCGCTGCTGCTGATGAACGCCAGCGCGTCGGCCGGATCCATCGCCACGGCCGGCAGCGTCCCGCCTCGCCATGGCCGTTCGCCCAGGATGCACAGGGCGGTGGAGGCCAGCGCCGTCAGATCCCCGGTGCCGATCGCCCCGACCCTCCTGACCTGCGGGCTGAGGCCGAGGTTGAGCGCACGGGCGAGCACGTCGAGCAGCGCGGGGTCCACCCCGGCGCCGCCCCGGGCGAGCTGGTTGAGCCGCACCGCGAGCATGGCGCGGGACAGTGCGGGGTCGAGCATCGGCCCGGCCCCGCCGGCGTGGCTGCGCAGCAGCCGCAGCCCGTGGCCGGCGTCGTCGGCGGCCAGCGCGCGGTTGGCGCCCACTCCGGTAGTCCGGCCGTACACCGGCCTGGCGGCGGCGATCCGCCGTACCGCCGCATGGCTCAGCCTGGCGCGCTCCAGGCCGGCCGGATCCACGGTCACCGCCGCGGCGTCCCGGGCGATCCGGCGCAGCTGCCCGCAGGTCATCGCGGTGCCATCGATCAAGACCGGGCCGGCCGACGGCACGTCAGGCACAAACGCCTCCAACTCTCCCGTAACAACTTCGTATTCACACGGTCGTGGCCTTGACACGCAACGGATACTTCACAACCATTGGCCGGATCATGCATGGCGCCCGGGTGGAAGGCGGGGGCGGCCCGAGAGCGTGGCTCCGGCGCCCTGACGCAGATCATGAAACCAGGCTTCGCCGGGGATATCCAGGGAACGTGAACGGGCGCATGCCTGCCCATATCCTGTATTGTCGGCCGGCAAAGACGAGAAAGGCCGCGCTTTGATCACCTTCGACAGCGTGACGAAGCGGTACCCCGGCGGCACGGTCGCGGTGGACGAGCTGAATCTCGAAGTCCCGGCCGGTCAGACCATGGTGCTCGTCGGCCCCAGCGGATGCGGGAAGACCACCTCGCTGCGCATGATCAACCGGATGATCGACCCGACCGGCGGCCGGATCCTGCTCGACGGCAAGGACATCCAGCAGTCCAACCCGGCCATGCTGCGCCGCGGCATCGGCTACGTGATCCAGCAGGCCGGCCTGTTCCCGCACCGCACCATCGAGGACAACATCGCCACGGTGCCGCTGCTGACCGGCTGGTCGAAGCCGAAGGCCCGCGAGCGCGCCCGCGAGCTGATGGACCTGGTCGGCCTGGAAGCGCAGATGGCGCGCCGGTACCCGCACCAGCTGTCCGGCGGCCAGCAGCAGCGGGTCGGCGTGGCCAGGGCGCTCGCCGCGGACCCGCCGGTGCTGCTGATGGACGAGCCGTTCAGCGCGGTCGACCCGATTGTCAGAGCCTCGCTGCAAGATGAGCTGCTGCGGCTGCAGAGTGAACTGCACAAGACCGTGGTCCTTGTCACGCACGACATCGAGGAGGCGATCAAGGTCGGCGACCAGGTGGCGATCTTCCGGCCCGGCGGCAAGCTCGTCCAGGTGGACACGCCGCAGCGGCTGCTCGCCGCGCCGATCGACGACTACGTGGAGGACTTCCTCGGCTTCGACCGCGGCATCCGGCGGCTGTCGTTCCTGGCCGCGGACGCGCTCGATCTGGAGACGGACACGGTAGTCGGGGCGGACACCCAGGCCGCCGCCGCGCTGGCGAAGGCCCGTGAGGCCGGCGCGCAGTGGATTCTCGTGATTGATTCCGAACGGCTGCCGCAGGGGTGGATCGCTGCGGAAAGCCTCGAGTCCATGCCTGGCGAGACGACGCTCACCGGGGCCGAGCTGAAGCGCTACGGCCACACGTTCCGGGCCGACACGGACTCGCTGCGGGCCGCGCTCGACGCCACCGTGCTCTCCCCGACCGGCCAGGCCGTCGGGGTGGACGAGTCCGGCCGGGTGGTCGGCGTGACCTCGTATGACCGGCTGCGCGCCGCCATCCAGCGCGCCGACGAGTCAGACGAGACCGACGAGACCGACGAGACCGACGAGACCGACCAACCTAGCCAGTCTGGCCAGTCTGGCCAGAAGACGGTGCTTTCGTCATGAGCTGGGCCTTGAGCAACGCCAGCATGCTGGGCCACCTCACCGGCCAGAACGCCTATCTGGCGCTGGTGCCGGTGCTGATCGGCCTGCTCATCTCGCTGCCTCTCGGGATCGTCAGCGCCCGCTGGGGCTGGCTGTACCCGCCAGTGCTGACCGTCACCAGCGTGCTGTACGCGCTGCCCGCCCTGGCGCTGTTCGTCGTGCTGATCGACTACACCGGCCTGACCGACACCACGGTGATGATC
>DASXMR010000033.1:0-115927 GCA_036495525.1 Streptosporangiaceae bacterium
GGACGCTGATGTTGGCGCCGGCCAGTCCGGCGGCCGCCTCCTTCACGATCTGCGGCAGCTGATCGATCAGCATCCGGTCGAGCGCGATCCGGTTGTTCGACGCGGCGGCCTCGGCCTGCATTGTGACCCGCTGGGCGTCCGCCTTGGCCAGGATCCGGGTCTTCTCGGCCTCGGCCTCGGCCGGCTTGACGACCTCGGCGACCAGCTGCTGCTGGCGCAGCTCGGCCTCGCGCTGGGCCAGCTCGGTGCGCGCGGCGAGCACCTCGCGCTGCGCCTGGGCCTCGGCGAGAGGGCCGGCCTGGGCGGCGGCCGCCTGCGCGCGGTCGACCTCGGCCTTGTACTGCGCCTGCACGATCGCGGTCTGCCGGCCGTACTCGGCCTGCTTGCGCTGCGAGTCCTGCTCCGCCTCGGCGGCGGCCTGGCGGGCCTGCGAGTGCGCGATCTGGGCCTGGCGCTGGATGGCCGCGGTGTGCGGCGCCGACATGGCCGCGATGTAGCCGAGGTCGCCGTCGTCGATGGACTGGATCTGCAGCGCGTCCACGGCCAGCCCGATCTTCGCCATCTCCTCCTTGGAGCCGTCCAGCACCTCGGTGGCCAGCCGCTGGCGCTCGGTGACGATCTCCTCGACGGTCATCGAGCCGATGATCGAGCGCAGGTGCCCGGCGAAGATCCGGCCGGTCAGGGTCGACATCTGATCCTGGTCGGACAGGAACCGCTGCCCGGCGTTGACGATGCTCTCCTCGTCGTTGCCGACCTTGAAGGCGATGACGGCGCGGACGTTCAGGGAGATGCCCTGCCTGGTCACGCACGTCTCGGAGACCTCGGCCTCCGTCATGGACAGGGTCAGGAAGTTGGTCTTGCGCACGAACGGGGCCACGAAAGCCCCGTGGCCGGTGACGACCCGGAACGGCGTGCCGTCCTTGCCGTACCTGCCGCCGGATATCAGCATCGCCTCGTCGGGCGCTGGAACGCGGTAGCCGAGCATCTCTCATCTCCCACTGACTGGCCCGCCAGCGGCCCCCCTCGGGGGCTGGCGGTTCTTATCACCATTCTGCGTTCGTCTCCGGGGCTGCTGAGCCTTAGCCGTCAGGATCTCGCTAGCTGCCGGCCAGCGGGGCGATCGGGTCGGTCCACTCGCTGACGTCGACGGTCCGGTTGCCGCGCGACGCGATCACCAGCACTGTCGCTCCCCTGGCAAGTGGCTCGGGTGACCAGGCGATGAACGCCTCCGATCCGCCGCGGACCTTGACCAGGACCTCGCCGGGGCCAGCCTGGCCCCTGGTGGCGATGATCAGGGTGCCGATGCAGCCGATTACCGAGGAATCCTCAGGCACTGGCAGCCACTCCCCCAACCGCCCAGATTCGGATGCTCACCATATCCCCGCGCAGCCACATCAGGTAGTGCGCAATGCCATCAATATGGCCACAAGCTGCCCGGCTCGCGGCTTGGCTCGGCGTCCGGCCAGGACCGGCGGAACCGGCTCGTCCAGCTGCCCGCCCCGGTCGACGCCGGCCAGCAGCACCGCCGCGCCGGGCGCCGAACCCTGGGCATTGCCGGCGGATCCCGGCTGGCGGAATAACCCGCCCGGCGGTCGCGTTCCTAGACTGCGCTGGTGCGTTGTGTCCCCCGGGCCGCACCTACTGCCTTCGCGAAATACCGTCCGGCTGGAGCCGCGTCGCGCCACTCGCCGAGAGGCGACCTCGCACCAGCCTAGGCACGCCCTCGTGAGCACATGCTCACGGGGGCGTCGTCCTGTCCGGGGCAGGTCAGCCGCCAGACCCTGGCCATTGCCCGCCCGGCTGCGGCTGCCAGCAGCCGGTCTCGCGTACTGTGAGCATTTCCGCTGCCTGAGCGAGGCGGCGAGGCTGAAGACGCGAAGGAGTGGCTGCAGGTGGCCGAAGCACTGCCGCGCGCCGTGCGCGACCGGCTGGACGATCCCTTTGCTGAACCGCTGGCTGGCACCCGCCGGCTCCAGTTCACGGTCACCGGCTCGGCTCTGCTGACCCCGCACATGCAGCGGCTCGAGCTCACCGCGCCGGAACTGGCCGGGTTCGGCTATCAGAGCGGCCAGGACGTGATGCTGCTGGTCGCGGCCGATCAGAACCGCCCGGTCCGGCGCCGCTACACGATCCGCTCGCTCGACCCGGTCAGCGAGGTGCTCACCCTGGACGTGGTGCTGCACGGCGACGGCCCTGGCGAGCGCTGGGTGCGCTCGGCGCGGCCAGGCGACCGCATCGAGGGGATCGGGCCGCGGGGGAAGATCACTACCAGGCCGGCCGCCGACTGGCACTTGTTCATGGGCGACGAGTCCGCGCTGCCCGCGATCTTCGCGATGACCGAGGCGCTGCCGGGGGATGCGGACGCGACGCTGGTCATCGAGGTGCCAGCACCAGAAGACGAGCAGGAGCTGTCCGCCCCCGCGCGTACCAGGCTCAGCTGGCTGCACCGGCTCGGCAGGCCGGCCGGCGACCCGGCGATGCTCGCAGCCGAGGCGGCCGAGGTCGAGCTGCCTGACGGCCGCGGCCACGCCTACCTGTTCGGCGAGGCGAAGGTGGTGCTGACGCTGCGGGAGATCCTGGCCCGGCGCGGCCTCGCCGACGATCAGGTCTCGCCAAAGGCCTACTGGGGCCGCGGCCGGGCCAACGCCGGGCACGGCGAGCCTGCCCGCGGCTGAGGCTCGCCCCGCGCTGCCTGGCAAACGGCCGCCCGGCCGCAATGCCGGGCAGAACCGGGCCAGTCTGCCGTTCTTTCTCAATGCGCGCGATGCCGTTCCATAATGAAAGTCAGCGACGAGGCGAATGCGCAATCCGCGGGACGGGAAGGGAGTGCTGCGATGGCCGCCGCGATCACCGGCGAGATACCCGCACTGCTGTCCAGTACCTCGGCGCGGACGGTCATCCTCGGCATCGACAAGACCGGCCGGATACTGCAGCACGACCGCGCGGCGGCCGACGTGCTTGGCGAGCCGGCCGAGACCCTGCTCGGCCGCGAGCTGAGCAGCCTGCTCGCCGATCCGGCGGCGCACGCGGCCCCGCTGCAGGCGCTGATCGACTCGGCGTGCTCTGACCGCGAGGGCACGACCATGCTCGGCATCCGCACCGCGCGGATGCAGGCCGACGCCGTGGTGACCGTCCAGCCGGTCCGCGCCGCCGACCCGGCGCTGGCGGCCATGGCGATCCTGCGCATCCCGCTCTCGCTCGAAGAGCGGTTCCTCGACCCGGCCGTCATGCGGCACTCGATGCTGGACGGGGCGTTCAAGCGAATCGGCGGCGAGCTGGACATCGATCAGATGGCGCCCGAGCTCACCGGCATCGTCGTGCCGCACTTCTGCAACGCGGCCGGGCTGATGATCCTGGAGAGCCTGGTCGGCGAAGATGAGTTCCCGGCCGGCACCCCGGACGGGACCAACTTGCTGCGCCGGCTGTCGGTCGCCTACGACGACAGTGACCCAGGCTGGGACGCCGCCTTCCCGACCGGGGAGATCCTCCGGTACCCGGCGGACACCCCGTATACCCGGTGCATGGACACCGGCAAGCCGGTCTGCGAGGTGATGGGGGCGGACGAGGCAGCCGAGCTTGCTGCCTCCTGGCTGCGCACGCCGGTGGGCAGGCTGCTGTCCGGTGTGTCGATGCTGCTACTCCCGCTGATCGCCAGGGACAGCATGCTGGGCTTCTTCGTCTGCGTCCGGTCAGCCGGCTACCGGCGGTTCGACGCTTACGACACCGAGATCGGGATGGAGTTTGCCGCCCGCGCCGCGATCTTCGTGGACAACGCCCGCCGCTATTCCAGAGAGCGCGCCACCGCTCTCACGCTGCAGCGCAGCCTGCTGCCGACCGGGCTGTCGGCGCCGTCGTCCGTCGAGGTACGGCACCGCTACCTGCCGGGCAGCACGCTGGTCGAGGTCGGCGGCGACTGGTACGAGTCGATCGCGCTGCCCGGCGGCCGGGTCGCCCTGGTCGTCGGCGACGTGGCCGGTCATGGTGTGCGCGCCGCCGTCACGATGGGCCGTCTGCGCACCGCGATCCACACCCTGGCCATGCTTGAGCTGCCGCCTGCCGAGACGCTGCAGCAGCTTGACGAGCTGATGCAGGAGCTTGGCGCCCGCGAGCCGCACTTCGCGACCTGCGTCTACGCGGTGTTCGACGCCGTGACGGGCACCTGCGAACTTGCCTCGGCCGGCCACCTGCCGCCGCTGCTCGTCCATCCGGACGGGTCCAACGAGCTGCTCGACATCTCGCCGAGCCCGCCGCTCGGCATCGGCACCGGCCCCATCCAGAGCCGCACGCTGGAAGTGGCAGACGGCAGCCTGCTGGTGCTCTACACCG
Source organism: Streptosporangiaceae bacterium (assembly GCA_036495525.1). Classification (GTDB taxonomy): domain Bacteria; phylum Actinomycetota; class Actinomycetes; order Streptosporangiales; family Streptosporangiaceae; genus DASXMR01. The sequence continues at coordinate 4,327 of DASXMR010000033.1, forward strand.
ACGGGCTGGTCGAGCGCCGCAGCGAGGACATCGACGTCGGCCTGGACCGGCTGCGCGCGATGTTCGGCCCCGGCGCAGCGCAGCAGCCGCTTGAGGACCTGTGCCGCGGCACGCTGGCGGGCGTGTACGCCGACCACCAGCGTGACGACATCGCCGTGCTGATCGCGCGGCTGCGCCGGATCCCGGCTGACCGGCACGTGAGCTGGAAGCTGCCCGCCGAGCTGACCTCGGCACGCCGGGCCCGGGTGCTGGTACGCAAGCCGCTGCGCCGGTGGGGCCTGGCCGACCTCATCCCCGCGACCGAGCTGCTCGTCTCGGAGCTGGTCACCAACGCGGTCCGGTACGCGCAGGGCAAGATCGGGCTGCGGCTGATACTCGAGGGCGGGCTGGTCTGCGAGGTGCTCGACGACTCGGCGGCGCTGCCACGGCTGCGTCATCCCGACGACGAGGACGAGCGCGGCCGGGGGCTCCAGGTAGTCAGCCAGGTGGCCCAGCGCTGGGGTGCCAGGCGCGCTCCGTCCGGCAAGATCGTCTGGTGCGAGCAGGCGCTGCCGCACTCCTGAGCTCTCGATAACCAGGAAGCTCTGGCCGCTGGCACTGCGCCAGCTGGATGCCGCGGCGGTCAGCGGGCGGGGGCGTAGAGCTGCAGCCAGATATCGCTGGTCCGCCACTGGGCCACCAGCTGCAGGCCGGCGGCCTGCACCGTGGCCGGGGCCGGCAGCCGCCGGTTGATGTCGACCACCCAGAGCCGCGACACCTGCCCGAGCCGGCCGGCCAGTGCGGCCGGCGACACGTTCGTCCCCGCCAGCGTTCCCGACTGGATCGCGCCGGTCCTGACCTCGACGTCGCGGAGCTGGCCAAGGCCGTAGGGGTAGGCCGCACCGAAGCTCTGCGCGTTGACGTTGGTGTACAGCACGGCGTCGCCTGGCTGCCGGTGCGCGGCGACGATCCGGTCGGCCTGCCGGATGTTGTCCAGGTGCCCGGCCGGCGCCCGGAGCCCGAGCTGAGTGCCGAGCCCGAGCAGGGCCAGCACGGCCAGCGCGGCCGGGCCGGCCACCCGGCCGATCGCGGCGAGCGCCGCGCCGCCAATCAGCGCGACGGCGGGGAAGCTGAACCCGACGTAGCGGAACGTGTACAGGAGCGTGACCTGCGACGCCAGCAGCAGGATCGCGGCCGGCAAGATCAGCCAGGGCAGGCACAGGGCCGGCAGCAGGATAGGCAAGCGGGCGGCGAGCGAGCCGTCTCCCGCTGCGGTTCCGGCGGATGAGGTGGCCTGCCGCCCGCCGTGGACAGCCGCCGGGCCGGCGGCCCGGGCGGCGGCTACGTCTCGGCCAGAGCCGGAACGCCAGCCAGCTCCTACCCGGGTACCAGCGGCCGCGAGGGCTGGGCGCCGGTTACCCAGCCACCGCTGGCCGGCGAGCGTGCTGAACCAGGCACCAGCGGCGATCACGACGACGAGCGCGATCAGCTGCGACTGGGTGCCGAGCAGTTGCAGCACGGTGGACGGGCTCTGCTTGTTGCTCGCGAGCCAGCTGATCTGGTGCCGCTCCCGCCAGGCAAACAGCAGCAGCGGGCTGAGCACGAGCAGCGCCCCGCAGGCGGCCGCGAGCCAGCCGAGCACCAGCGACCGCCGGTCAGCCCGGTCGCCCCCACGCCGGGCGCCGACCGCCAGCGTCACCGCATGGGCTGGGATGAGCAGCAGCGCGAACACGTTCAGCGCGCCGAGCAGCGCCAGGCTGGCGCCGTACCCGGCCAGCCAGGCGCGGCGTGGCCGGCCGCGAGCCGCAGCCAGCGCCCGGACCAGCAGGTAGCTGGCGACGGCCGCGCAGGCCAGCACCAGAGCGTAGGACCTGGCGTCCTGGCCCAGGTAGTCCACCTGCGGGAAGACGGGCACGAGCAGCCCGGCGGCAAGGCCGGTGCCGGGTGAGACCAGCCGCCGGCCAAGCGCCGCCGTCGCGGCCGCTGCTAGGGCGATGGCCAGCGCCGAAGGCAGCCGCACGGCGATCTCGCCGGTCCCGGCCAGCCGGGTGACCACCCACATCAGCGAGTAGTACAGCCCGTGCACGGCATCCACGTGGCCGAGCATCCTGAGCAGGGCGCCGAACGGCCGGTGCACAGCGGCCAGCGTGGCGGCCTCGTCCCGCCACAGCGAGGGGCTGCCGATCCCGGCGAGCACGGCCGCGAGCGCCGCTACCGGCGGCGCGGCTCGCATCCAGAACGGGCCAGGGTCGTAATCCGGGCCGGAGGCCTGCATCGCGGCGCGCGCCTGGCCAGCCGGAGCCGCCGGCCTGGACGGCGTAACAGGCCGGCCGGCCGGAGCAGCTGCTGCGCGCGGCCCGCCGCCCGGCTCGCCGATGGCCTCGCCAGGTGAGGTCATCGGCGCGTCCTCCGGAAATCGCTGAAGATGCGGCGAGGCTGCCCGAGCGGGCAGTCAGGCCCGCCGCGGCAGCCAGCCGCGGCGCCTCACCCTCCGCGGGCGGCCCGAAGCGACTGCCGCAGCGACCCCATGGTAGCCAGCACCGCCGATGGCTCGTACCCGCAGTGCGCCATGCAGTTCTCGCAGCGCGGGTCCTTGCCGCGGCCGTAGGCTGACCAGTCCGTCGTCTCGATCAGCTCGCGGTAGCTCTTGGCGTAGCCGTCGCTCATCAGGTAGCACGGCCGCTGCCAGCCGAGCAGCGAGTAAGACGGGATGCCCCACGCGGTGCAGCTGAAGTCCTTCTTGCCCTCGAGGAAGTCGAGGAACAGCGGCGAGTGGTTCAGCCGCCAGCGCTTGCGGTTGCCGCCGGCGAAGGCCTTGCGGAACAGCTCGGTGGTCTCCGCGACACCCAGGAAATGCTCCTGGTCCGGCGCCTTCTCATAGGCGTAGGCCGGGGAGATCTGCATCTGGTCGATGCCCAGGTCGTCGTTGAGGTAGTTGAGCACGTCGATGACCGTGTGCGGGGTGTCGGTGTTGAAGACCGTGGTGTTGGTGTTGACCTGGAACCCGCGCCGCTGGCACTCCCTGATCGCGGCGACCGCGTCGTCGAACACGCCGTCCTTGCAGACCGACTCGTCGTGCCGCTCGCGCAGGCCGTCGATGTGCACCACCAAGGCGAAGTACCGCGACGGGGTGAAGTTGTCGATCTTCTTGGGGATCAGCAGCGCGTTCGTGCACAGGAACACGTACTTCTTGCGCTTGATCAGCTCGGCGACCAGCTCGTGGATCTGCGGGTGCATCAGCGGCTCGCCGCCGGCGATGGACACCATCGGCGCGCCCGACTCCTCGATCGCCGCCAGCGCCTGCTCGACCGGCATGCGCTGCTTGAGCAGGCTGGCCGGCTGCTGGATCTTGCCGCAGCCGGCGCACTTGAGATTGCAGGCGAACAGCGGCTCGAGCTCGACCAGCAACGGGAACTTGTCCCGGCGCGCCAGCTTCTGGCGCAGCAGGTAAGCCCCTACGCGCAGGCTCTGACGCAACGGCATGCTCATGACTGGCGAACCTCCTTGGGCAGGCTGAACCGGATGGACTCGGTAGCAAGCACCCGCTCCGCCACGGAGACGGGGCCGAGACCGCGCAGCGCCTCGACGATCTCGCTGACCATGGCCGGCGGCGCCGATGCCCCGGCCGTGATCCCGATCGTCAACGCCCCGGCCAGCCAGCTCAGCTCGATATCTTCGATGTTGTCGATCAGGTATGCGGGCGTTCCTGCCCGCTCTGCGGTCTCCACCAAACGCCGTGAGTTGGACGAGTTGGGCGACCCGGCGACGAGCACCAGGTCGGACTCCGCGGCGACGGCGCGCACCGCGAGCTGCCGGTTGGTCGTGGCATAGCAGATGTCGTCGCTGCCCGGCCCCCTGGCCGCGGGGAACCGCTCGGTCAGGGCGTCGACGATCTCGGCTGCCTCGTCAGCCGACAGCGTGGTCTGCATCAGGTAGGCAACCTTCTGCGGGTCTGCTGGCCGCAGCGCGGCCACGTCGGCGGCGGTCTGCACCAGCACCACCGACCCCGGCGCCTCGCCGAGCGTCCCCTCGACCTCCTCGTGCCCGGCGTGCCCGATGAGCACGACCAGGTACCCCTCGGCGGCAAACCGGCGGGCTTCGACGTGCACCTTCGCCACCAGCGGGCAGGTCGCGTCGATGGTGTCGAGGCGGCGTCCGGCCGCCTCGGCCCGAACCGCGGGCGAGACGCCGTGGGCGGAGAAAACGACCTTCGCCCGGTCAGGCACTTCGTCGAGCTCGTCGACGAAGATCGCCCCGCGCTGCTCCAGGTCGCTCACGACCCTGGAGTTGTGCACGATCTGCTTGCGTACGTAGACCGGCGGCCCGCTGTCACTGCGCTGGTCAAGCGCGCGCTCCACGATCTCGATCGCCCGCTCCACGCCAGCGCAGAACGAGCGCGGCCCGGCGAGCAGCACCCGGCGCTCGCCGCCCGCCGCCGCCCACCGGGCGAGCACTGGCCCGGCCCGGCGCAGCGAGCGAAGCGCGGCCAGGCCGCCAGGCACCGCCCAGGGGCTGAGCAGCGGACGCCGGGGCGTGTCAGAGATCGCGCGGACCACCACGGCCGGGCGGCCGGCCGCACCGGCCAGCAGCTGCGCCGACTCCATGTCGGCGGCCAGCGCGCCTGCGGCCGCGAGGCGCTGCCTGCCGCCGCCCAGGGACAGGTGCGGCGTGGTGACGACCTGCCCGGCCAGCGCCCGCAGCCCGGCCCGGCGCAGCTCGCCGGCCAGCAGCGGAGCCGACGGGCAGCTCAGCACGGATCCGTCGGTCTCGCCGCTGACCTGCGTCGCCACTACCAGGTCACCGGGGTTGAGATCCGCCGTCAGGCCGCCGCCCGTTCCGGCAATCGCCATCATGCCGAACGCGGTGCGCGAAAGCTGCTGTGCCCTGGCCGCCGACTTGACCGCGCCAAAGCCGGTGCGCACGACCTCGGCATCGGTGCCGACGCCGCGACGCACTGCCCGGGCCTCGGGTCGCAGTGGCGCGCAGATCAGCAGTCCGGTCACGGCGCACCGCCGCTGACCCCGGCCAGGTACCGGCCAAGCGCGCTGACCGGGAACACCAGCCGGTACAGGTGGTAGTTGATGTAGAAGTCGCCGGGGAACCCGGTGCCGGTGAACAGCGGCTCGTCCCAGCTGCCGTCCTCGCGCTGAGTGGCGGCCAGGTAGCCGGCTCCGCGCTCGATGCTCCCGGCGGTGCCCTCTCCCCCGGCGGCGATGAGCGCGAGCAGCGCCCACGCGGTCTGCGACGCAGTCGAGTCGCCCCGCCCGGCCCAGCTCGGGTCGTCGTAAGAGCGCAGGTCCTCGCCCCAGCCGCCGTCCGCGTTCTGGTGCGCGATCAGCCAGCTGACCGCCCGGCGGATCGGCGGCTTGCCAGGCAGCACGCCAGCGGCGAGCAGCGCCGGGACGACAGCGCCGGTCCCGTAGACGTAGTTCGCGCCCCACCGGCCGAACCAGGAGCCGTCCTCTTCCTGCGCGCGCAGCAGCCAGGCCACGCCGCGCCGTACCTGAAGGCTGCCGGCCAGCCCGGCACCGGCGAGTGCCTCGATGGTGTGCGCCGTGACGTCAGCCGACGGCGGGTCGATGACTTCGCCGAAGTCGCAGAACGGGAGCCTGTTGACCAGGGCGCGGGTGTTGTCAGCGTCGAAGGCGCCCCAGCCGCCGTCGCGCGACTGCATCCCGCTCAGCCACCGGATCGCCCGCTGGATGGCGGCGCCTTGCTCAGGCCAGGGCGGCACGGCCCGCTGCAGCGCGAGCACGACCTCGGCGGTGTCGTCGACGTCGGGATAGACGTCGTTGTGAAACTCGAACGCCCAGCCTCCGCCGGCCGGCAGCGCTGGCCGCCGCACCTGCCAGTCGCCGGGACCGCGGATCTCCTCGTCCAGCACCCAGCGGCCAGCAGCGGCCAGCGCCGGGTGGTCGGGCGCGAGGCCGGCGTCAGCGAGACCGATCATCGCGAGCACGGTGTCCCAGACCGGTGACTGGCAGGCTTCGAGCCGGCGCAGCGGCCCGTCAGGGGTGTCCTCCCAGACCGTGAAGCCGTCGAGGCCGTCGAGGCCGCGCTTGATCACCGGGTGGTCGAGGTCGTAGCCGAGCAGGTGCAGCGCGATAAGCGAGTAGACCCAGGGCGGCTGGATCCCGCCCCAGCAGCCGTCGCGCTCCTGCCGCGCGATGATCCAGTCAGCGCAGCGGCGCATCGCCGCCCGGCGGACAGCCCGGCCGGGTGCGGTCCGCAGGCCGCGCCGGTGGTAAGCGTGCAGCGCCCGGTCGAGCCCGGCGAAGACTCGCTCCCAGGCGGCGTCGGCTGCGCTCTGCTGCGGCGCGGCTGGCTGGCCGGATCCGCTGAGCTCGTCAAGCCCGAACGGCAGCGACCTGACCGGGCGCAGCGAGCAGACGATGGTGAGCGGCACGATGGTCTGCCGCGCCCAGCACGCCCAGTCGTAGATGTTCAGCGGGAACCAGGCCGGCAAGTAGATCATTTCCGGCGGCATCACCGGCAGCTCGTCCCAGCTCCACTGGCCGAACAGGGCGAGCCAGATGCGGGTGAAGACACGGCTGGCGGCGATGCCGCCGCGGTCGCGGATCCAGCCGGCCGCCACCGCCATGTGATAGGCGTCGGGCGGGTCTCCGGCCAGCCGCAGCGCGACGTACGCCTCGATCGTGGTGGACAGGTCGGCCGGGCCGCCGAGGAAGTTGGCCCAGGTGCCGTCCTCGCGCTGGCGGGACCGGATCCAGCGCGCCGCCGCCTCGGTCTGCTCGCTGGTCCTGATCCCGAGGAACTCGCGCAGCAGCAGGTCCTCGGCGTCCATGGTGACGTTGGTCTCCAGCTCGCCCTGCCACCAGCCCTGCTTGTCCTGCAGCTCAAGCAAGTGGCTGACCGCGCGGTCGAGCGCGGCGCCGGCCTGCTGCGCCACGCCGCCAGCCGCCGCCCTCCGGTGCTGGCCAGAGTCCTGCTGCGCTGTGCCGGGCTCCTGCACGGCCGGGCCGCTTACCACTGACGCTCCGTGATGAACCGGGCGATGCCAGCCAGTTCGGCGCGGACGTCCTCGGGCATGTCGGTCTCAGCCAGGCAGGCGCTGGCGGCGGCGAGCTGCTGATCCGCCTCGGTCTCGACCCAGGCGCGGCCGCCGGCCTGCTCGACCAGGCCGGCTCCGCGGAGCAGCTCATCCTCGCTCAGCGGCTCGCTGCCTGCCAGCAGCGCGCCAAGCTCGCCTGCCTCCGCGGTGCCGCTGGTCAGCGCTGCGACCACCGGCAGGGACTTCTTCCTGGCCCGCAGGTCGGAGCGAACCGGCTTGCCGGTGACCTCCGGCGCGCCCCAGATGCCCAGCAGGTCGTCGGTGAGCTGGAAGGCAAGGCCGACGTGCGCGCCGAAGCCGGCCAGGCCCATCGCCAGCGCAGGCGGCGCGCCGACGTGGATCGCGCCGATGCTGCAGGCGCATGCCATCAGGGCGGCCGTCTTGTCCCCGGCCATTTCCAGGCATTCAGCCACGGTCACGTCGCCGCGGCGCTCGAAGGCCAGGTCAGCGCCCTGCCCGGCGATCAGCCGCTGTACGGCGGCAGACAGGCAGCGCGAAGCCCAGACCGACTGCGGCGCCGGGTCCTCCAGCAGGATGTCCTGCGCCAGGGAGAGCAGGGCGTCGCCGGCCAGGATCGCCGCCCCGATGCCAAACACCGTCCACGCGGTCGGCCGGTGCCTGCGCTCGGTATCGCCGTCCATGATGTCGTCGTGCAGCAGCGAGAAGTTGTGCACGAACTCGACCGCGACGGCCGGGGCGACGCCGCGCTCGGGCGTCGCGCCGGCGGCGCGCGCTGACAGCAGCGCGAGCGCCGGGCGCAGCGCCTTGCCGCTGCTGCCCGTTCCGGCAGGGCTGCCATCGGCGTTGATCAGGCCGAGGTGGTACGCCGCGACCGGCCGGACTTCCGGGCTCAGCCGGTCAACCCAGGCCGCGAGCGCGGGGCCCACCAGGTCGCGAGCGGTCTCCACGCCCGCTGGGATGGTCGTCGTCACGAAGCTGCTCCCGCAGTTGTCTCGGCATCTTGCGGCACGGTCCCCGCCCGGCCGGCGGCGGGCCGGTATCCGGCCGGCGCAGCCTGGCCCCCCTCGGTTCGGCCAGCCGGCCTGGCCGGCCCCGGCTCGTTCGGTGCGGCCTGCCCGGGTGGCCCTGGCAGAAACCGGCCGCCCGCCGACCAGGCCCGATCTGCGTCTGCTGGTGACAGCGCTGTCAGCACCCGCCGCATTTCCGCGGCCGCGGTGACTCCGCTGCGCACTGCGCCCTCCATCGTGTCCGGCCAGCCAGTATCGGTCCACGCGCCGGCCAGCGCCAGGCCCGGCAGTTCCGTCGCGGCAGCCGGGCGCAGCGCGGCAGAGCCCGGCTCCTGGCGGAACGTGGCGCGGCGCTCCCTGGTCACGAAGAAATCGGTGACCTGCGCGCCGCTGGCGCCCGGAAACAGCTCCTGCAGCGCCGGCAGGAAAAGCTCCCGCATCCGCGCGACCGGAACATCAACATACATATCGGCAGCCGAAAGCGATACAGCCAGGTACTGACCAGACTGCAGCCCAGCCTGCCTGGTCTTGTCGAACACCCACTGCACCGGCGAGTCCACCGCGGCGGCGAACGGCAGCCTGGTCACCCGCCGGTCGTAGATGACGTGCACGTTGACGATCGGCGAGACGCCGAGCCCCGGCCAGGCCGCCGCTGGCTCCGACAGCTCGGCGGGCACCAGCCGTGGTGCCGCCCAGGACGGCACGGCGAGGATGACCCCGTCGGCCTGCAAGACCGTCGCGCCCGCCTCGTCCGGCCGGCCGGCTGCCCCGTCATCCGCGGCTGCCTCGTGACTGTCAGCCCCGTCGTCGCCGGCGGGCCCCGCAGCGGGGCTGCCTGCCGCGCGGGCCCGGTCGGCGGCAGCGGCGGCGTGCACCAGGAATCCGCCGCCGGGGCGCTGCTGCACCGCGGTGGCCTTGGTGCTGAGCCGCACGTCGGCGCCGAGCCGGTGCAGCAGGCTGGCAGCGGCCTGGCCGTGCAGCTCGCCAAGCGGGATCGACGGCACCCCGATGTCCGCCGCGTCGCGGTCGCCGAGCAGGGCGGTCTTGATCACCTTGGCGGCCAGCGCGGTGCTTGCGTCGTCCCCGGCGATGTTGAGCGTGGAGACGATGAACAGGTCCCACAGCTTGCGCCTGGCCTGCTCGCGCTGGCCGCGCGCGCTGAGCCAGTCGCCGAGCCTGGCCCGGTCGAGAGCCGGGCTTGCCGGGTCAGCAAGGCGCATGCCGAGCACCGCACGGCCGGCCCTGAGCCGGTCGGCCAGCGGCAGGAAGGAGTAGCCGGCCAGCGACCTGGCCAGGTGCAGCGGGCTTGGCAGGCCGCTGCGGCTCAGCCGGGCCCGGCTGCCAGGCCGCAGCACGCTGACGTCGAATCGATCCTGCAGCTGCACGGAGCCGGTGACCCCGAGGCGCGCCAGGAATGCCCGGTAGGCCGTGCAGCAGCGCAGGAAGACATGCTGGCCGTTGTCGATCGCGAGCCCGCCGCGAGCGAAGGAGCAGGTAGCTCCGCCGAGCCATGGCCTGGCTTCCAGCAGGATGACGTCTGCGCCGGCCTCCTGCAGCTCGATCGCCGCGCTGACGCCGGCCAGGCCGCCGCCGATCACGACCACACGCGGGCTCATGGCCGCTCTCCGGCGGAGCTGCTTGCCGATCCGGCCGTCCGGCCTGCCGCCGGGCGGCTGTCAGGCCGGCGCGCCATCCCGGCCAGGCACCCGGCGGCTACCAGGGCCTTCTGGCCAACGGAGAGTGACAGCCTGCGGCCGAGCGCCTCCTGCGGCGCCGCGTCGATGTGCTCAAGCAGCCGCCGGTAGATGCCAGCCATCGCGCCCGCCGAGGCCGCGCTGCGCCGGTCGAGCAGCGGCATCAGCCGCATCCCGATGGCGTACCACTGCCGGGCGCGTTCCGCCTCGAACCGGACAAGCTGCTGCAGCTGGGCACTGTCACGCAGCCGGTCGGGATCCTGGCCGGCCAGCGTGCAGCCGAACCGCTGCTGATCGGAAAGCGGCAGGTAGACGCGGCCGTTGCCGAGGTCTTCCCGGATGTCGCGAAGGATGTTGGTCAGCTGCAGCGCGACGCCAAGCGAGTCGGCCAGCGGCACGGCGGTGGTCATGTCGGCGCTGCCGAAGACGCCGAGGGAAAGCCGGCCGATCGAGCCGGCCACGCACCGGCAGTAGCCTTCCAGCTCGTCGAACGTGCCATACGAGGTCCCGCGCACGTCGGCCTCGCAGCCGTCGATCAGGTCGGTAAAGGCGCTGAGCGGGATCGGGAACCTGGCAGCCGCGTCGGCGAGCGCGAGCAGCACCTGGTCGGCGCCCGCCGCCCCGGCGCCGTCCGCGGCCAGCGCTGCGACGGCCGCCCTGGCCTCGCCCAGCCTGGCCAGCTTGTCGGCGGGCGGCAGGTCGCCGTCGCCGATGTCGTCGATGCGGCGGGCGAACGCGTAGACCGCCGACAGCGCGCGGCGCTTGGCTTCTGGCAGCAGCCGGATGCCGTACGAGAAGTTCCTTGCCTGCGTCCTGGTGACCTGCTCGCAGTGCTGGTAAGCGGCGAGGACCGCGGCCTGGTCGGCCGCCTGCGCTGTCATGGCCTCATCGCCCCGTCACGTAGGCGCGCAGCAGCTCGGCGGCGAGCCGCGGCTTGCGCGGGGCGGGCGGCCCGCCAAGCACGTCGTGGCCGGCAGCGCTGATCGCGGCCAGCGCGGCCCGCCCGCCGGCCACGTATCCGGCGACGGCCAGCCGGGCGAAGCCGCGCAGCGTGCCGACCAGGGGCGCGCCAGAGTCGATGATGGTCCGCGCCCGCCGCACCTCGAACTCGACCAGGGCGCGCAGCTGCGGCCCGGCCGCCGCCGCGGCCAGTTCTGGCTCCGTGCAGCCGAACGCCGTCAGATCGTCCTGCGGCAGGTAGATCCGGCCCGCCCGGCAGTCCTCGGCAATGTCCTGCCAGTGCTCAGCTAGCTGCAGCGCGGTGCACACCCGGTCGGAGAGCTCAGCGCGGCGGGCAGAGTAGGCGCCGAAGACGTACAGCACGATGCGGCCCACCGGATTCGCTGACAGCTTGCAGTAGCCCACCAGGTCGTCGAAGCTCTGATAACGCGACACGCACTGATCCTGGCGGTTTGCCTGGATCAGGTCGGCGAAGAGCTGCACCGGCACGCCGCACTCGGCGATCACCGGGCGCAGCGCTCGCACGGCCGGGAGCCGGGCCCGGCCGTCCTCGACCAGGGCAAGGTCAGCGGCTATCTCGTCGAGCAGCCCCAGGCGCTCGGCCGGCGGCGCCTCGTCGCCGGTGTCGTCGGTCATCCTGGCGAAGCCGTAGACAGCCATCAGGTGGTGCCGCTGGCTGGCTGGCAGCATCCGCAGCGCCACCGGGAAGTTCTCGCCGGACGCCCGAGCTGCCATGGCCGCGGCGACCGCCGCTGCGTCCTGGCCCCGGGCAAGCTCCTCTCGCATTTGCGTCCCCTCGAGCGTCACGGTCCCCATTCGTCCATAGTTTTCATTTGAGCGCAACTAATGACGTCCGCGTCATATGACACGCACGTCGCACGATGCTGGCCGAACTGACGGGCACGCACGGCCTCGTGACCCGGATCTTATCGGCCGCGGCGACGCGGCGCAGCGCGGTTGTGCAGTGGATTGCGCAAGCCGGCTTTGCCGGCCTCAGCGTAAATGCTGAGCTGACATTAATGTCAGCTCGGCCCAGCCGGATCAGCCCGGCCGGGCGAGCGGCTAAGGAGGTGATTGACCCGCAACCGCACCGCCGAATGCGCGCCGCCGCCGTGCGACGGGGCTGCGGGCCGGAATCCGCTTGGCGCGCGGCCCAGCAGGCGTCAGAGCGGGCCGGCCGGCGTCGTGCTCGCAGCGCGCCACCGCTCGGCGACGCACCGTATGTTTGCACGGACAGTGACAAAACTCGTCATACGGGTAAACCACGCAAGCGGCGCGGACACGGTGAAGTTTTCCAGTGATCTTGAGCTATCGGGTGTTAAGCTCCCATATCTTTCTGCCACTGTGCGTCCGTTTGATCCGCACCACTTCTCTCTCACACTGAGGCTGTCGCATGAGTATGCGTCATCGGTCCATACGCCTGAGGGTCTTCCTGCTGGTCGCGATCCCCATCCTGTTCCTGACCGTGCTGTATGCCTTCGTTGCTGACCTGACTGTCGGCAACGCTGTCAGTTTGGCGAGATCGCGAACAGTAAAGAATGTCATCGCCACTCCGACGACCAATCTTCAGGTCGCGCTGAATACCGAGCGCGGGCTTGCCTTGATCTACCTTGCCAGGCCGAGTTCGCGGCTGCTCGGTGAGCTCGAGGCGCTGGAGCAGAAGACCAATGCGACGCTGCAGGCGTTCAAGAACACGGTCGCAAGCCCGAAAATTACCGGGAATGCGACAGTTCAGGAAAAGCAGGTCATCGGGCAGATGGTCACGCAGGCCAGCTCGCTAGGCCCGCTGCGCACCAAGGTCGCCCGCCGGTCCGTCGGCCGGCCTGCCACCCTGGCGGCTTACAGCGCTGTGGTGCAGACAGGCTTCCGGGTTCTCGACGGTGCGATCGTGCAGCAGACCTCGGTCCCGCTGGTCACGCAAGCCCAGGCGATCATCAAGCTGGACGAGGCTGACCAGACGGTTGCTGAGGAAAGCGACCTGCTGGTGGGCGACCTGACGGCCGGCGCGTTCCCGGCCGCTGACCGCCAGCAGTTCGCTGAGCTGGCCGGCGAGCGGCGGGCGCTGATAGCGCAGACGCTGCCCGAATTCTCGCCCGCCTTCCAGGCTTATTACCGGCAGAACGTCACGCCGCAGACCGCCAAGGCAATGACCATGCTGGAAAACGAGGTGATCAACGGCCGGGCCAGCCAGCACGTCCCGCCGCCGGTGCAGCCGGATGCCTGGGCGGTGACCGCCGCTTCTTACACCAACGGGTTCGGCAAGGCCCTGATCCACGCGACGAACACTCTCACCGCCGGGGCGCGCGCCCAGTCCAGGCACATTTACCTGCAGCTCATTCTCGCTGGCGGGCTCGGCCTGCTGGCCATCGTCGTTTCGGTGATCTTTTCCTGGCTGATGGGCCGCAGCCTGATCAAGCCGCTTGCCGCGCTCCGGCAGGCAGCCCTCGACCTGGCCAATAACAGGCTGCCGAGCGTCATGCAGCGGCTGCGGGACGGCCAGGATGTGGACGTCGCCGCTGAGGCCCCGCTGCTTGAGGAGGGCGCGGTCAGTGACGAGATCGGCCAGGTGCGCGAGGCTTTCAATGCCGTGCAGCGCACCGCGATCGAGGCGGCCGTGGACGAGGCCCGGCTGCGCCGCGGGATCAGCGACGTTTTCCGCAACCTGGCCAGGCGCAGCCAGTCGCTGCTGCACCGGCAGCTCGCCCTGCTTGACGGCATGGAGCGGCGCGCCACCGCACCGGAGGAACTCGAGGACCTGTTCCGCATCGACCACCTGACCACCAGGATGCGCAGGCACGCCGAGGGCCTGATCATCCTGTCCGGCGAGTCGCCGGGGCGCGGCTGGCGCAACCCGGTGCCGCTGGTGGACGTGCTGCGCGCCGCCATCGCCGAGGTCGAGGACTACACCAGGATCCGGGTGGTGTCGCGGACCCAGGCGGCCCTGGCCGGCCCCGCGGTGGCCGACGTCATCCACCTGATCGCCGAGCTGGCCGAGAACGCCACCATCTTCTCTCCGCCGAACACCCCGGTCCGCATCCTCGGCGACGTCGTCGGGCAGGGCTTCGCCGTCGAGGTCGAGGACCGCGGCCTCGGCATCCCCGAGCCGCAGCTCAGCGAGATCAACAAGAACCTGAGTGAGCCCCCGCAGTTCGACCTGTCGGGCAGTGACCGGCTTGGCCTGTTCATCGCCGGCCAGCTGGCCAGGCGGCACGACATCAAGGTCACCCTGCGCGGCTCGCCGTTCGGCGGCACCACCGCGATCGTGCTGATCCCTGGCTCGCTGGTGGTCGACAGCGAGGCCGCCGGCCAGCTCACCGCCGGCGCGGACCGTGATCTGCCGCTCCGGCTGACCGGCCGGCACGCGGTGCTGAGCGCGGCCGACGACACCGGCGACCTCCCCGCGGCGGGCCGGCAGCTGGCCGGGACAGCGGCGGCCGGCGCACCGGCCGCCGGGGCACCAGCCGCGGCCACGTCAGCAGCCGCGCAGGCCGCACCCGTGCTGGTCGGAGACGCCAGGCCGGCGGCCAGCGCCGGCGGCAGCCAGGACCAGGCCGGCTCCGGCTACGACGCCGCCGGCCAGGCCCACCCGAGCGGCACGGCCGCGGCCGGCGGGCTGGCGTCGGGCGGGTTCTTCCGGCCCGCACCGCGCAAGCCTGCTGACCTGGCTGACGGGACCGTCTCTGGACCGCCGTGGGAGCCAGCCAGCCCGCCGCCCGGCCAGCCGCCAGACGGTGGCGCCGACCGCCAGACCGACGGCGGCCTGCCGGTAAGGATCAGGCAGGCGAACCTCGCCCCGCAGCTGCGGCGTGACCCGCTGCACGGCAACGGGGCCGGGCGGAGCGGTGCCGGGAGCCAGCCAGCGGGCGGCGCGCCCGATGGCGGCAGGACCGAGATGGGCCTGCCCGTGCGGGTCAGGCAGGCCAGCATCGCCCCGCAACTGCGCGACAGCGGACTGGCCGGCGCGTCGCCGGCCGGCAGCGCCGCCCCGCCGGCCGGGCCGGCTTCACCGGAAGCTGCCAGGAGCACCTTCGCCGCCTTGCAGCGCGGCTGGGAGCGAGGCAGGTCGGCCGCCGGATCGGCGCCTGACCTGCGGCCGGCTCCCGAGCCGCCGGACGGCGGGTCACCAGGGGCCGGGGCAGGCGAGTGATGCGGCAGACTTCGGTGACGGACCCGACGGGCATGGGAGGCCGAGGATGAGTTATCCAGGGGATCTCGACTGGCTCCTGGACGACCTCGTCACGCGCGTTGCACACGTCGAGAAAGCGGTCGTCCTGTCCAGGGACGGGCTGGCGATCGGCGCCTCGGCCGGCCTCGGCCGCGAGGACGCGGAGCACCTGGCGGCGATCGCTGCTGGCTTCCAGAGCCTGGCGCGCGGAGTGGGCCAGCAGTTCGGCGGCGGCCTGGCCCGGCAGACCATCGTGGAAATGGAATGGGCCTTCCTGTTCGTCACCGCCGCCGGCGAGGGCAGCTGCCTGGCCGTGCTCGCGTCGGCCGGAGCTGACGCCGGCCTGATCGCCTACGAGATGGCGGTGCTGGTCAAGCGCGTCGGGGAGCACATGGCGGTCCGGCCGAGGCCCGCGGTCAACGGCGCGGATACGACGTGACCAGCGATGTCCTCGCCCGATGACCGATGGCTCGACCAGGAAGCGGGTCCCGTCGTCCGCCCCTACGCGCTCACCGGCGGCCGGACCAGGCCGAGCGGCGCGACCTTCGACCTGATCTGCCTGGTCTCCGCCAGCTTCGGGCTGCCGATGGAAGCCCTCGACCTTGAGCCGGAGCACGAGAAGGTGCTGAGGCGGTGCCGCATCCCCGTCTCGGTCGCCGACCTGGCCTCCGATCTCGACCTGCCGCTCGGCGTCATCCGGGTGCTGCTGGCCGACCTGAGGGACCGCGGGCTGGTGCTGATCCACCGCCCGGCCCCGGCCCGGCTCACCGATCCGCGGATCCTCAGAGAGGTAGCCGATGGCCTACGCAGGCTCTTATCCGGCCAGGGCGCTGGCGGCAGTGCCGCTCACGATCAAGATCCTCATCGCCGGCGGATTCGGTGCCGGCAAGACGACGATGGTCAGCTCGGTCAGCGAGATCAGGCCGCTGCGCACCGAGGAGGACCTCAGTGAGCCAGGCGCCCAGCTTGACCTGACCGCCGGGGTGGAAGGCAAGACGACCACCACGGTCGCGATGGACTTCGGCCGGATCACCATCCGCGACGACCTGGTCGTCTACCTGTTCGGCACGCCCGGCCAGAAGCGCTTCTGGTTCATGTGGGATGAGCTGGCGACCGGCGCGCTCGGCGCGGTGGTCATCGCCGACACCCGGCGACTTGACGACTCGTTCGCGTCGGTCGACTACTTCGAGCGGATGGGCACGCCGTTCGTGGTGGCGGTGAACTGCTTCGACGACGCTCAGCTATTCCCCGCCGACGAGGTGCGCTCGGCGCTAGTCCTGAGCCCGGACGTGCCGGTCCTGCTCTGCGACGTGCGGCACCGCTCGTCCTCGCGCGACGTCCTCATTGCCCTGGTCGAGCACGCACTGCGGCTGCTGCGCCAGAGCAACGGGCACGTCACGCCCGCCAGATGAGCACCAGCGCGCAGTCGTCTGAGCCGCGAACGCCCTCGCGCATCGTCTTGACCAGCCGGCCGGCGCCCTCGGCGAAGCCTGAGGTCACCAGGAGGTCGGCGGCGCCCAGCAGCCGGTCCACTCCGGCGTCGATGTCCCGGCCGGGCACTTCCACCAGGCCGTCGGTATAGAGCATCAGCGCGTCCCCCGGCCGCAGCGAGCCGTGCTCGGGCACGCTGCGCAGGTCGGGAACCACGCCGAGGACGATCCCGCGTGCCGTGGTGAGGCGCCAGGTGCCGCTGCCGGCCTCGAAGTGAGCGGCTGGCGGGTGGCCGGCGGAAGCCAGCACATAATCACCGGTGGTGAGGTCGAGAGCCAGATGGACGGCGGTCACGAAGCCCTCGGCCGGGCTGCCGCGGCGCAGGTAGGCGTTGCACGCGGCCAGGAACTCCTCCCTCGGCACCGAGCCGAGCAGCCCGCCGAAGGCGCCGGACAGCAGCAGTGCCCTTGTCCCTGCGTCGATCCCCTTGCCCGACACGTCGACGAGCGCCAGCTCCAGCGTCTTGCCGTCGCAGGCGGAGACCACGAAGTCACCGCCGAACGACGACCCGCCGGCCGGCCTGAGCACGGACGCTGACCGCCAGCCATCGGGCAGCGACGGCAGCCTGCCCTGTGCCCTGATCCGGTCCCGCAGCTCGATCAGCATCTGGTCCCCGCGCAGGCCGTGCACGCCGAGTTTGGCCCTGGTCCTGGCGAGCACGTCGGCGAACAACGCGGTGATCACTATGGTCGCGACGATCCCAGGGCCGACCCGGCCGCTCAGCCAGTCATAGGCGAGCGTGCCGGCCACGATGCAGAACAGGATCCGCAGCGCCCGCGGCCACAAGAGCATCCCGCCCGCCAGGATCGGCAGGATCATCACGCCGGGCGAGAACCACCACACCGACAGGTGCACGGCGGCGATGCCGATCCCGCCGACGCACACCGCGAGCGCGAAGGCGAGCCGCCGGTTCCTGGTGATGAACTGGCGCCTGACCAGCCCCCTGGCCGAGGTCGCGTAAGCGCGGGCCGCTGCCCGTGCTCGCTGCGGGAAACGCGAGAACATGATGCCGGCACTGTACCGGCATCTGCCAGCCGGGCATCAGCCCCGCGGCCTGCACCGTCACCGGAACAGACGGCATCGGGGCAGGCTGGCGGCCTCCTCGCGGGCAGAAACTGAGTAGCATCAGTGCCCGCATCGGGGTAGCAATGCCACCATGACCGCTTACCCGATCAGGCCGATCGGCCCGGACGAGTTCCTCCCTTTCTGCGCTACCGCCCAGCAGGCCTTCAACATGGCCGACCCGCCCACCGAGGCGGTCCGGCAGGAGCAGGGCACGTTTGAGTTCGACCGCAGTCTGGCGGCGTTCGACGGCCAGCAGATCGTGGGCACCGCATGCGCGTATACCTTCCAGATGGCCGTGCCGGGCGCGGTGACGGGCGTCGCCGGGGTTTCCTTCGTCGCGGTGCTGCCGACGCACCGCCGGCGCGGCATCCTGTCCTCGCTGATGCGCCGGCAGCTGGCTGAGCTGAGTGAGCATGGCGAGCCGGTCGCCGCGCTGTTCTCCTCCGAGTCAGGCATCTACGGCAGGTTCGGCTACGGCGTCGCGGCCGAGAACCTGGCAATCCGGGTGCTGCGCGGGGAGGGCACGCTGCGGCCCGGCGCTACAGCGGAGGCAGCCGGAGTCAGGCTGCGGCTCGCCGAACCCGCCGACCAGCGCGCCGCGCTCGTGAAGGTCTACGACATGATCCAGCCGAGCCGGCCTGGCATGCACGGCAGGGACGACCGCTGGTGGACAGCCGCACTTGACGATCCCGCGTCCGGCCGCGGCGGCGCCTCGCCGCTGCGCTGCCTGCTCGCCGAGGACGACGCCGGCCCGCGCGGATACGCGCTGTACGCCACCAGGCAGGCACCCTGGGAAGATCGGATCGCGGCGGGGACCGTGGAGATCAGGGAACTGCACGCGACCGACCCGGCAGCGGCGGCCGCGCTGTGGGGTGACCTGCTGACCAGGGACCTGACCACCGAGGTCAGGGCGTGGCACCGGCCAGTCGACGAGCCACTGCTTGAGCTGCTGGCCGACCGCCGCCGGGCCAGGCCGCAGCTCAGCGACGGGCTGTGGATCCGGCTGGTGAACGTGCCGGCCGCACTGACTAGGCGGCGGTACGCGTGCCCGGTCGACATCGTGCTCGAGGTCACCGACGACCTGCTGCCGGGCAACGCGGGCCGCTGGCGGCTGCGGGCCGGCGGGCACGCCGACCAGGCGCGGCCGACCTGCGAGCGAACCGCGGACGAGCCAGCCCTGGTGCTGCCGGTAGCCGCGCTTGGCGCCTGCTACCTGGGTGGCAGCCGGGCTGGCGCGCTGGTAAGGGCGGGGCTGGCCGCTGAGCGGCAGCCAGGTGCCGCAGCTGCCCTGTCGGCCGCGATGATGTGGGATCCGGCGCCGTGGAGCCCGACCATCTTCTGACCTCGCCGCTCCCATTCCGGCGTTCGCGGGTCGCGCTCAGGGCGGGGAGCCAGGCCCGGCGAGTGCGCAAGCTAGCGGATCGGGCCGGCTCAGGCGGCCTGCCGTGCCCGGAAAGTCCGCCGGTAGGACTGCGGGCTGGTGTACACGACGCGGGTGAAGTGCTTGCGCAGGTTAGCTGCTGTCGAGAACCCGCTCGCTTCGGCCACGGAGTCGATCGGCAGTTCGGTCGTCTCGAGCAGCCGCTGGGCGAGCTGGACGCGCTGCCTGAGCAGCCACCGGTACGGCGTCGTGCCCGTGCTAGCCAGGAACCTGCGGGCAAAAGTGCGCGGGCTCATGGCCGAGCGGGCCGCCAGGTCCTCGACGGTCACCGGCTCATTCAGGTGCTCCTGGAGCCAGTCGACGGTGCCGGCAAAGAGGCCGGAGCTGTCCAGCTCGGGCAGCGGCGCGTCGATGTACTGGGCCTGTCCGCCTTCGCGCTGCGGCGGGACCACTAGCTGCCGGGCGAGCTGGGTCGCGACTTCGGTGCCGTGATCCAGGCGGACCAGGTGCAGGCACAGGTCGAGCCCGGCGGCGCTGCCAGCCGATGTGAGGATGTCACCCTCGTCGACGAACAGGACGCCAGGGTCGACCGTCACGTTGGGGTACTGCCGGGCCAGCTCGCCGCATTCGGTCCAGTGGGTGGTGGCCCGGCGTCCGTCGAGCAGGCCAGCGGCCGCCAGCGCGAAGGCGCCGGTGCAGATCGAGGCGATGCGGCTGCCGCCTTCGCGTGCGCGCCTGAGGGCTTCCGGAAGGCCGGCCGGGACCTGACTGGTCGCGCTCGGCAGGACGATCACCGTGTCGGCGCTGACGATCCGGTCCAGCCCGTACCTGGCCTGCAGCTGGAACCCGGCGTCGACGGTGACCGGCCCCGGCCGCAGCGCGCACACGAAGGAGCGGTACCACCGGACGCCAGGTAGCTGCGGCGATTGATCGCCGAAGACCTCGCACGCGATGCCGAGCTCGAACGCGGTGACCCCGTCGTACACCACGATCGCGACGCTGTGCCGCGGATCACCGGGTCCGGCGCCGGCTGAGCGCCCATCCTGGCCAGCGATAGGAAGGTTGGCAGTATCGTCGCGCACAGAGTCAATTCTGCCACTTACCGCTGCCTCGTCAACCGGCCAGCATCGAGGTATGCACACACAGCAGCTCAGCCACTCCGCTTCTCACCACCCGACGGCACGGCACGAGCGGCCGTGGGATCACGTCGTGGCCAGCGCGCTTGCCCCATCGCTTGACCGCCAGCTCGCGGCCGGGATCTCGCCGCGGTCCAGCCCGGCGCTGGCCATCAGGGCCCGGCACATCGTCTCGCCGGCCGCCAGGCAGGAACTCGCCCGGCGCTTGACCAGGGTCCTTGACCGGGCCGGGCGGCCAGCGGCGCTGATCTCGCCGCGGCCGCTGCAGCGTGCGGCCGTCATCGCCGCCGGGCAGGACCTGCGGGAGCTGATCTCCGTCCTCGGCAGCGGCGTCCCGATCAGCGCACGCGGCGCCGCGATGGCCGGCTTGCTGCTGAGCGACGGCTCCGGACCGCTGTACAACCACCGCGCGGCGGCCGGCCTGGGCAGCGCTGTGCGCGCGGCAGCACAGCAGGCACCGGCCGATGACGACCTAGCCGGCCAGGCCGCCGCACGCTGACGCCGGCGAGCAGCCCGCCGTATCCTGGTGCCGGAGCCCCGGCCGCCGGATCCGTACGCCAGTCGGTGGCTAGCGGCCGGAGGCGGCACCGCTGGAGGAGCCGATGCGCGGAATGCGGATCACCGTCGACGCCGCGATGCGGGCGCGTGACGTGTCCCGGCCGCGGCCCGGTGACGAGCAGGCCGCCGAGCGCGCAGCCGCCGGTGACGAGCAAGGCGAGGCCCAGCCCCGCCGTGGCGTCAGGGCGCCGCATCCGGCCGAGGACCGGGCCCGGCAGGGCCGCGATCGTGACCAGGAAGCAGCCGAGACGAGTTCCGGCCCGCCCCGCCCGGCGACCAGCCAGCACCGCCGCCGCACCCGTCGCAGCGGGCCCGCCTCCTGACCTGGCCGCTGATCCGGCCGCGCGACCCGGCCCCGCACGGCGGCTGCGCTGCCTGGTCGATCGGGCCGTCAGCTCGATCGGGTAGCAGCCTGCCGGCCGCGTCAGAACTGCAGGGCCTTGACCTCCAGGAATTCCTCGAGCCCGTGCACGCCCAGCTCCCGCCCGTAGCCTGACTGGCCGAAGCCGCCGAACGGAGCAGCGACGTTGAAGGCGCCGCCGTTCACCTCGACCTGGCCGGCCCGCAGCTGCCTGGCCACCGCGACAGCGTGGTCCTGGTCAGCTGACCACACGGCCGCGGCGAGACCGTACGGCGTGCCGTTGGCGATGGCCACGGCGTCCTGCTCGCCTGAGTAGCCGATGACCGACAGCACCGGGCCGAAGATCTCCTCGCGTGCGATCGTCATCTCAGGCCTGACGTCGGCGAACACGGTGGGCAGCACATAGCAGCCGGTGTCCAGGCCGTCAGGGGCAGCAGGCCCGCCGGTGGCCAGCCGGGCACCCTCGGCGACCCCGCGCTCGATGTAGCCGCGCACCCGGTCACGCTGCGCCGCCGAGGCCAGCGGGCCGAGCCTGGTGGCTGCGTCGGCCGGGTCGCCGGGGGCGTAGCGCTCGGCGTTCTTGACCGCGTGCGCGACCGCCTCCGCATAGGTCTCGTCGGGCACCAGCATTCGGGTCAGCGCGTTGCAGGTCTGGCCGGCGTTGACGAACGCCTTCGCGACGCCCACCTTGACCGCCGTGCCGAGGTCGGCGTCCGGCAGGATGACGTTCGCCGACTTGCCGCCCAGCTCCAGCGTGACCCGCTTGATCGTGGACGCCGCGACCTCGGCCACCCGCCGGCCTGCAGCCGCTGACCCGGTGAAGGACACCACGTCGATGCCAGGGTGCGCGGCGATCGCCTCGCCGGTGATCTGCCCGGTTCCGCTCACCAGGTTGAACACGCCGGGAGGCAGGCCAGTCTCGTGAAAAATCGCGGCGAGCTCGTAAGCCGCGAGCGGCGCGACTTCGCTTGGCTTGAGCACTATGGTGCAGCCAGCTGCCAGCGCAGCAGCCACCTTGGCGACGATCTGGTGCAGCGGGTAGTTCCACGGCGTGATGGCGCCGACCACCCCGGCCGGCTCGCGCACGATCAGCGAGTTGCCGACCCGCTCGCCGCCGAAATCGTAGCTGGCGAGCACGTCGACGTAGCTGGCCAACACCGCCAGCGGCGTGCCGACCTGGACCTTGCGCGCGAAGCCGACCGGTGAGCCCATGTCCGCGGTGATCACCGCGGCGACGTCGTCGGCGCGCTGCTCAAGCAGCTCGCGCGCCGCATCCAGGTGGCGTGCCCGGTCCGCCGGGCTGGTCACCGACCAGCTGCTGAAGGCTGTCCTGGCCGCCTGCACCGCAGCATCGACGTCGGCCTGGTGACCACGCGGAACGCGGTCGATCACGGCCTGGTTGGCCGGGTTGACAACGTCGATGCCCGCCGCGTCAGCTGACGGCACCCAGGCGCCGTTGATGTAGTTGCTGCGCATGCGGTCATCCTCGCGCATGAACAGTGCGCAGGCGAGACCGGCTGCCTGGCCCGGCCGGCTGACCAGGGCCGGCCGGGTCCCTTGCGACCCGGCCGGCCGTCGTCAGCTCAGTCGAAGATCGGGTCCCTGGTCCGGCTGCGCTTCAGCTCGAAGAACCCGTCGGTACCCGCGACCAGGCGCACGCCATCCCACAGCCGGCCAGCATCCTCGCCGCGCGGAATCGGCGAGATCACGGGGCCGAACAGCGATGCTCCCTCGACGGAGATCACCGGCGTGCCGACCTCGTAGCCGACCCGGTCCATGCCGTCGCGGTGCGAAGCGCGCAGCTCGTCGTCGTACTCGGTCGAGTCCATCGCGTCGGCCAGGCTGGCGTCCAGCCCGGCGTCGGCCAGCGCCGCCTCGATCGTGGCCCGATCGCGCTCCGCCTTGTCGTGGTGGAAGCGGGTGCCGAGCGCGGTGTACAGCGGCCCGAGCGAGTCCGGCCCGACCTTCTGCTCGGCGGCGATGCAGACCCGGACGGGGCCCCAGGCCTTCTTCATGCTCTCCCGGTACCGCTCAGGCAGGTCTTCCTTGTTCTCGTTCAGCACCGCGAGGCTCATCACGTGCCAGCGGGTCTGCACCGGCCGGACCTTCTCCACCTCGAGCATCCAGCGCGAGGTGATCCACGCCCACGGGCACAGCGGGTCGAACCAGAAGTCAACCGGGGTGGGTTCCTGCTCAGGCATGCTGCTGTCTCCTCGTAGCTCATGTTCGCCCTGACGACTGTCAGGTCTGGTCCGAACGCTGACAACCCGGCGGGGATCGCCAGCATTCCGGCTGCCGCGTTCCCGGCGGCCGGAGCCCGCCCGGTCCGGCGATATTCAGTGGGTGGCCGGCGGGCACCATGGGATCATGCCGGAAGCGGCGTACCAGGAAGGAGCCGACGTGGATTCGAACCTGACCCGCGACGAGGCCAGGGAGCGTGCGCGGCTGCTGACCGTCGACACCTACCAGGTCGACCTGGACCTGACCAGCGACGAAGCGACGTTCAGCTCCGCGGTCAGCGTCAGTTTCAGCTGCTCCTCTCCCGGCGCGTCGTCCTTCATCGACCTGACCGCGCCTGAGCTGATCGAGGCGACGCTCAACGGCGCGCCCCTCGGCGCCAGTACCCGCGACGGCGCTGCCCTCGACGGCGCTGCCCTCGACAAGGCTGCCCTGCAACATGGGCGCATCGCGCTGCCGGACCTGGCCGCCAGCAACGAGCTGCGGGTGGTCGCGCGATGCGCGTACTCGCGCACGGGCGACGGCCTGCACCGCTTCACCGACCCGGCCGACGAACGCGTCTACCTCTATACCGACTTCGAGACTTCCTACGCCCAGCAGGTGTTCGCCTGCTTCGACCAGCCTGACCTCAAGGCGACGTTCGAGTTCACGGTCACCTGCCCGGACGACTGGCTGGTGGTCTCCAACGCCGCGCCGGCGGCCGCTGGCGAGCCGGCCGGGCCGGGCCGCAGCCGCTGGCGCTTCCCGCCGACCCGCCGCATCCCCACCTACATCACGGCGATCGCGGCCGGCCCGTATCACGTCGAGCGCAGCGAGCACGACGGGATCCCGCTTGGCATCTACTGCCGCCAGTCGCTGGCCAGTTACCTGGACCCTGACGAGATCTTCGAGATCACCAGGCAGGGTTTCGACTATTTCCACCGAGCGTTCGGCGTGCGCTACCAGTTCGGCAAGTACGACCAGCTCTTCGTGCCCGAGTACAAGTCCGGCGCGATGGAGAATGCGGGCGCGGTGACCTTCCTCGAGGACTACATCTTCCGGTCCCGGGTGACCGACGCCGCGCGAGAACGCCGCGGCGACACGATCCTGCACGAGATGGCGCACATGTGGTTCGGCGACATGGTCACCACGCGCTGGTGGGACGACCTGTGGCTGAACGAGTCGTTCGCCTCGTGGGCAGCCGTCTCAGCCCAGTCCGAGGCGACCAGGTGGACCGGCGCCTGGACCACGTTCACGCAGGGAGAAAAGGCCTGGGCGTACCGGCAGGACCAGCTGCCGTCCACCCACCCGATCGCGGCCGACATCCCCGACATCGCTGCGGTCGAGGTGAACTTCGACGGCATCACCTACGCCAAGGGCGCAGCCGTGCTCCGCCAGCTGGTCAGCTACGTCGGCCGGGACAACTTCCTGGCCGGCGTGCGGGCCTATTTCGCCCGGCACGCATGGGGCAACGCCACCCTCAGCGACCTGCTGGCCGAGCTGGAGCAGGCATCAGGCCGCGAGCTTTCGCAGTGGTCGAAGGCGTGGCTTGAGACGGCCGGGGTGAACACGCTGCGGCCGCAGTACCAGACCGACGCGCAGGGCGCGTTCACCGAGTTCGCCGTGCTGCAGGAAGCGCCGGAAAGCCACCCGCAGCTCCGGCCGCACCGGATCGGCATCGGGTTGTACGACCGGACCAGCGCCGGGCTGGTCCGCCGTCACCGAGTGGAAGCCGACGTGGCGGGCGAGCGCACCGAGATAGCCGAGCTGCGCGGCCAGCGTCGGCCCGATCTCATCCTGGTCAACGACGACGACCTGACCTTCGCGAAGATCCGGCTGGACGAGCACTCGATGCGCACTCTGGTCAGCGCCATCGGCGAATTCGGCGACTCGATGCCAGCGGCGCTGTGCTGGGCAGCCGCCTGGGACATGTGCCGTGACGCTGAGCTGCCCGCGCGCGACTACGTCAGCCTGGTGCTGTCCGGGATCAGCTCGGTCTCCGACATCGCCGTGCTGCAGGCCGTGCTGATGCAGGCAGCCGCGGCAGCCCGCCGGTACTGCGACCCGGCTGCCAGGGCCGGCCGGATGCAGCAGCTGGCCACCGCGCTGCGCGAGCAGCTGCGCGCGGCAGAACCCGGCTCCGACCGGCAGCTGGCCTTCACCCAGGCGCTGGCTGGCGTTGCGACGTCGGATGCCGACACCGGGCTGCTGTCCGGCCTGCTGGACTCCACGGTCCAGTTTGAGGGCCTCACCGTCGACACCGACCTGCGCTGGCAGCTGCTGCGCCGGCTGGTCAGCCGCGGTGCGGCCGGCCCCGCCAGCATCGAAGCCGAGCTGGCGGCTGACCCCACGGACGCCGGCCAGCGGCAGGCCGCACGCTGCCGCGCCGCAATTCCCGACCCGCAGGCCAAGCAGGCCGCCTGGGACGAGGTCGTGTCGGCCGGGCTGCCGAACGCGGTGTTCCGCGCGACTCTGCTCGGATTCGCCGATCAGGACGCCGACGAGCTGCTCGCCCCTTACCTGGACCGGTACTTCACCGCCGTGCCCGGCGTGTGGCAGACGATGAGCCCGGACATGGCGCAGTTCTTCACCGAGGTCGCTTACCCGGCGTGGGTGGTCACGCCAGCTGCCATCAAGGCGGCTGACGACTTGCTGGCTGCTCCCGACCTGCCGGTGGGCCTGCGCAGGCTGGTCTCGGAGCGGCGCGACGACGTCGCCAGGGCACTTCGCTGCCGGGAGCGAGACGCCAGCGCCAGCTGACTCCCTTAGTGGGCACGACCCTGGCCGGACAGGGCTGAGCGGGACGAACCGGTCGGCTGGCGCTCCCTCGGGCCACCTGCGAGCGGCGGCCTGGTGCCCCGGCATCGTGCCAGCGACCAGGTCAGCCGAGGTGCCCTGGCGCCCTGCGAGTGGCCCGCCGCGATGCCAGGGCACCATGCAGCGGCCAGGTCAGCCGAGCGCTGCCCTGGCGACCGCGTGCACCAGCCGTAGCGCCGGCAGGTCCTCGAGCAGCACCGGTGAGCCGTCGCCGGCGCACAGCGGCACCTGCCAGTTCGGGTACTCCCGCGAGGTGCCGGGGATGTTCTGCGCCCGGCGGTCACCGACCGCGTCGGCCAGGGACACTCCGACCAGGACGGACGGCGTGCGCGACAGGTAGCCGTACAGCGCCACGGTCAGCTCGGCTGCGTCCGGCTCGTGGTCGCGGTCAAGCAGGCCTTCCCTGGTCAGCGCCGCCTGCCATCGGGTCAGCATCAGCCGGGCAAGACCTCGTTCCTCCACCGGATCTTTCAGCAGGCCAAGCCGCGCGCGCACGGCGACCTGCTCACCGCTGGCGAAGCCGGACACCGGGGGCACGTCGTGCGTGCCCACCGTTGCCATGCACCGGCGGCGCCACCGGCTGGGCCGCATAGGGGCACCGTTGCGCTCATGCGCGAACCACAGCAGGGTCGTGCCGAGGATGCCGTGCGTCGAGAGGTAGCGGCGGATCCACGGATCGACCGTGCCAAGGTCCTCGCCAATCGCGATCGCGCCAGCCCTGGCCGCCTGGCCGGCCAGCGCCCCGACCGCCGCCGCGTGGTCGTAGCGGACATAGGCGCCGCGATCAGGCGGCATGCCGTCAGGGATCCACCACAGCCGCATCAGGCCCATGACATGGTCGACCCGAAGGCCGCCCGCGTGCCGAAGCCCGCTGCCGAACAGCTCGGCCAGCGGCCGGTAGCCGGTGGCCGCTAGCCGTCCAGGATGCGGTGGCGGCTGCGCCCAGTCCTGGCCGAGCTGATTGAACCCATCCGGTGGTGCGCCCACGCTCATGCCGCTGACCAGCAAGTCCTGGTGCGCCCACGCGTCAGCGCCGCCCGGATGAACCCCGACCGCCAGGTCGTAGATGATCCCGGCTGGCATGCCGGCCGACAGCGCGGCATCCTGCGCCGCGGCCAGCTGCTCGTCGCACAGCCACTGCAGCCAGGCGTGAAACTCGGCGGCCTGCTCGAGCCCGAACCGCTGCACTGCCTGCCCGCCCGGCTGCTGCCGTCGAGCGGCGGCCGGCCAGCGCCGCCAGTCAGCGCCGTGCCGCTCAGCCAGCGCGCACCAAGCCGCCCACGCCATCAGCTCGTCGCCCTCGCGCTCGCGGTATCGCTGGTACTCGGCCCGGCGCTCGGCGTCGGCTGGCACCGCGTGGATGAGCTCGAGGGCCGCGCGCTTAGCGGTCCACACCGCGTCCCGGTCGATCAGGTCGGCGGTGCGGCTGCGCGCCAGCAGCGGCGCCGCCAGCGCGGCGATTGCCTCGCGATCCTTGCTGGCCAGCCGGCCGTACTCCGGCACGTCCTCGACCCGCAGGTAGAGCGGGCTGATGTAGCGCCTGGTCATCGGCAGGTAGGGGGAAGGACTGACGGGCGGCACTGGTTCTGCCGCATGGAGCGGGTTAATCAGCACAAAGCCCGCGTCCAGTTCCTTCGCGCTCCACGCCGCCAGGTCAGCCAGGTCGCGGAAATCGCCGTGACCCCACGAGGCCCGAGAGCGCAGCGAGTACAGCTGCACGGTGAAGCCCCACGACCGGGAGCCGGGGACCTCGGGGATAGCCCTGGCATCCTGCTCTGCCTTGCTGCGCGCCAACCTGCCTCGCCCCGGGCCGCCGGACCCGGCTCCGGCTGGTCCAGGCGGCCCCGCCGCCGGGGCTGGCGCGGCTGCGCCTGGTGCGGCTCGCCCAGCTTGCGCGGCTGGCGCGCGCGCTGGGTCTTCGAGCACTGCCAGGATCGCCGCCAGTGTCTCGTCGCTGACCGCGACGTCCTGGCGCAGCCAGTTCCGGTACACCGGCATGATGCCGGCCGCTTCGGCCCGCCGGGTCAGCTCGGATTCGGCCATCCCCCATGATGGCGCGGCCAGCGATCCGACTCGCCGCGAGTCCCGCCTTCTCCATGCCGACGACCACGACCCGCCCGACAGCCCCGCCAGCCGCCAGCCCCGCCACCGCAGCCCGACCGGCCACCACGACCCGCCCGACAGCCCGCCGAGCCGCCCGCCCGCCCCGCCACCGCAGCTGCCGCCAACCATGATCCGGTAAGAAAAAGTGTGCTGGAACAGCAGAAATCCTTCGAGATCATGGTCGAGCCGGGCAGCTACCCACAGGTGACGCCGGCCTGGGCCGACTGTCCACAGGGGCCGCGCCCCCTGGATGCCCGGTCGGCCGGGGCAGGCACGCTGAGGGCGTGGGAGCCGGCTTACCTGACTCGCTCAGGGAGACAGTCTGGTTCCAGCAGGGGATTCTGACCGCCGCCCAGGCCATGCAGAACGGCGTGAGCGGCGGCACGCTCCGCTGGCGGTTGAGCAGCGGCCAGTGGCAGCGGCTGCATTTCGGCGTCTACGCCGCTTTCAGCGGGCAGCCAGACCGCACGGCGCGGCTCTGGGCTGCGGTGCTCCGGGCTGGCACCGGAGCAGTGCTGAGTCACCACACCGCCGCCGAACTGTTCGGCCTGGTCAGCGAGCCCAGTTCGCTCATCCACGTGACCATTCCGGCTGCCCGGCGGATGGGCCGGGTTCCCGACCTGGTCGTTCACGTCAGCGTCCGGGCTGAGCCGGCCAGGCACCCGGCCCTCGCACCACCCAGGACCAGGATCGAGGAAACGGTGCTTGACCTGGTGGACCTGGCAGGTGCCGCCGACCAGGCCGTCGCCTGGGTCACTGCTGCCCTCGGGCGCCGGCTGACGACCTCGCCGCGGCTGGCCAGCGCGCTTGACCGGCGGCCGCGAATCCGCTGGCGCGCCGAACTGGTCGCTGGGCTGGCAGCGGACATGGCCGGCACTCACTCCGTGCTTGAGGTCCGCTACCTGCGAGAGGTGGAGCGGCCGCATGGCCTGCCGCGCGGGACCCGGCAGGCCATGGCCCAGCGTGGCGCGCGCACCGTCTACCGCGATGTCCTGTACGAGGAGCATGGCGTGGCTGTCGAGCTCGACGGCCGTCTTGCCCATCCCGGTGATGCCCGCTGGCTCGACATCCGCAGGGACAACGCGGCTGCGGCCGGGGGCATCGTGACCCTGCGCTATGGCTGGACGGATATCACCCAGCGCCCTTGCCTGGTCGCGGCTGAGGTAGCGCAAGCGCTCCGGCGGCGCGGGCCGGTCGATGCCCGGCCGTGCTCGCCCGGCTGCCCCGGTTTCCCGCCGACCGCCTCGTGAACTCCACGCAGGCTGGCCCGATTAGGCCCGCCCGGGTCGGTAGTTCAGCCTGCCGCGGCGGTCAGGGTGGAAACCTCGCCCGGGCCAGCCAGGGCGGGTCAGACCTGGCTGGCCAGGGCGGGTTAGACCTGGCTGGCCAGGCCGGCCGGACTTACCCGGCAGAGTGTCCGGGCTCCAGGCCGGCCGATCCCGCACGGCCAGGCGGGACTGGGCCGGAACGGCACGGCAATCACTGGCTACCCGGCCGTCCGATCATGGTCCGGATTGCGGCTTGGACCAGGGCCGCCCGGTCGGTAACTGGGCCGGCGGGCACGTCGATGAGCTGGAAGCCGCAGGCGCGGTAGGTGTCCTGGTGCACGCGCTCGAACTCCAGTGACTCGGCGAGGCTGATCCGCCGGGCAGCGGTGCGCTCGACCGAGCCGACGCTGCGCACCAGGAACGCCTGCCGCTGGTAGACGCCGTCCCTGGCGATCCTGCTGACCTCGGCAGTCAGCGCCGCCGGGACCTGATAGCCCAGGTACCTGCTGAGCGCCAGGGTGCAGACCGGCGAGCGATCGTAGACCTGCACCTGCCCGTGGCCGGTCACGGCGTCAGCTTCCCCCTGACGCAGCCGCTGCAGCGCGACGATCGCGTCGATGAACGACGGATCGGTCCATGGCTGGTCCGAGCCGGCGGCCTGCCGCTCCGCGATGACGTCGGTGGCCGCCTCGGGCACGACTGTCAGCCCGCCCGCGGCGAGCAAGCGCAGGATGGACGTCTTCCCCGACCCGGGTGCGCCGGTGAGGATGAACCGGCAGACATGGCGACGCTGAGTATTAGCATCCGGCAAGGCAGACCTCCATTTTGGGTAAGGGCAAATCTTCAAGCAACGGACGACGCTCTGGCCTCGGCAGTCGTTCCATCTGCACGCCCTTGGCCACCGGGGAGTGACCTTTGTCCGGATCTCTCTGGGCCGGCGGCTTGCGCTCTGCACGAGCGCGTGGCCTGGCTGCGCAGTGAACGATGGAAGGGCGCCGATGCCGGCAGGTCGTGGGCGTCACCCAGGCCGGCCAGAGGACGGCGGCGGCGTCATCAGGCGGGCCGACCGGATGACGGTTCCTGGATGAGGTCGGCGGCTGGGCGATGTAGCGGGTGAGCGGCGCAGCCGGGCGAGGACGGCAGCCCGGTAAAACGGCGCAGCCGGTTGAGCCGGGAGCCGGCCTTCCGAGTCGGGGGCGGTGGCCGCCTAGAGCTACCGGCCCACCCTGCGCGGCACCAGTACCCTGCCGAGCCAGGCGCCGGCCAGCGCCTGGGCCAGCGCGATCAGCAGCGTCAGCGCGATAGCGAACGCGGCGTGCGGCGGCAGGCCAGCCAGCGCGGCGATCACTCGCGCGGTCGCGCCTGAGGGCTGGCCGTGCAGCGCTGGCCACCACAGCGCGATGCCCCAGCCGGCCACGGCCATGGCGGCGGCGACCGGCGCCGCGACCCGCATCCGCCAGCTGCCTGGCCTGCTGACCAGCCCCGCGAGCAGGCCGACGACGAACGGCACGAACCACAGCCCGGCCACACCGCCGGCCGCGATCGCCGCGGTGCCGAGAACACAGCCGAGCAGCCACGCCGACGCCCGGCCCTTGTGCCGCGGCCTGGTGAACCACGGGCGGAACGGCGCTGGCGGCCCCACCTGGGCGATGCCCTGCGCCCGCAGCCGACCGAGGCGGTAGGCGTCCCGCCTGCCCAGCCGGTTCAGGTCGGCCATCGCGGCCCCCTCCCGATCAAGGGCGAAGCTCCCAGCGGACCGAGCCGGGCGGCTCGCGGCCGGCTGTGTAGCCGCCGGCTGGCGGCATCGGCAGGTACCTGCCCGCCCACCACGCGGGAAGCTGATCTGAGTACCAGGGCGAGGCCGGGTTCTCGCTCTGCCCGCCAGGCAGGATTTGCTCGCCAAAGGGCGCGCCCTTACCTGACCAGCCGGTGATCATCCGCCAGCTCGGCCCGATGGCCGACACCAGCCCGCCGGCGGCCGCGCTGACCGTCCAGGGGTCCCCGCCAGCTGCGCGCGGCCCGTAGTCGAGCCCGCGCGCGCCGGTCAGCGACTCCAGCCGGCGGCTGTGCACCTTGCCCCAGGTCCAGCTCGCCGGCCCGCCGTGCAGCCGGGCCGACAAGCCGCTCACCGCCTGCCGGAAGGCGGCGACCATCACGTCTGCCGCATTGCGCCGCGGCTTGAAGGGCGGGGTGAACGCGGGATTGCTGGGGTCGCTCAGCGTCCAGTGCTCCAGCGACTCGACGAGGCTTGCCTGGCCGACGTTGACCGACAGCCCGCCGCGGTCGGTGCTCACCGGCACCCGCCTGGCGTCCCACCACGGCTGGAAGACGTCGGCCAGGTAGCCGGTCCAGAAGTACCACCAGAGGGACGCGGCGGCCGATCCGGTGCTCATGACGTGATTCCACGACTTCAGCAGCTGCTCGGCCTGCTGCTGGAACGGGGTGAGCGTGCGCGGGCCGAGCGCGGTGAGCAGGGCGGGCACGATCCGCGCCGCGAGGCTGTCGGACTGGCTCGTCTGCAGCCCGGCCAGCTTCGCCGGGGTCATCGCGCGGTGCGCGGTCAGGTAGCCGTACTCCTGACTGGCCCGGTAGCCGGGGTCGAAATCGTTGGCCGTGGTGCCGATGTAGTACGGATACGACGGCCCGACCGGGCGCTGGTTCGCGGTGGCAACCACGTGCCCTGGCGGGTTGTAGACCTGCGGCACGGCCGGGTAGGGGATCACCCCGGCAACGTCGTCGGCGCCGGTGCCCGGCATCGGCAGCCACGGCTGACCGTGCCGCACCAGCGGGAAGTAACCGGCCGAGATCGCGCCGATATTGCCGCGGTCGTCGGCGAAGACGAAGTTCTGGGTGGGCGCGCGCCAGGTCGCGAGCGCTGCGCGGAAGTGGGCGAAGCTGCTGGCCTTGCTGATCCGCAGCAGCGCTGCCACGTCCGGCGACCCCGCGTTGCCCATCCAGTCGACCGACACCGTCTGTCCCGCGCGCGTCAGCACAGGGCCGTGCACGGTCAGGCTGACAGTCAGCTGCCTGGTGGCCCCGCCGCGGACCGGGATCTGGTAGTGCAGCTGCCGCAGCTGCCGCCACTGCCCGCGCCAAAAGTACTCCCCCGGATGCGAGGGACTTTTCTGCTCGTCGTAGAAGAGCGTGGACTGGTTCTGCGTGTTCGTCAGTGACCAGGCGATGTGCTGGTTGTGCCCGAGCAGGACGCCAGGCAGGCCAGGCACGCTGACGCCGGAGACCGACAGCCCCGGCGCGGACAGCGCGACCTGATACCAGACCGACGGCAGCGTCATCAGCAGGTGCGGGTCCCCGGCCAGCAGTGCGCCGCCGCCGGCCACCCGCGGTCCGCTGGCCGCCCACGCGTTGCTGTCGGGGTACTGGTGCAGCTGACCCGGCGGCAGGGCGCTGAGCTGCTGCAAGATGGCCTGCGCCGCGGTGGCGAGCCCGGCCGTGGGTGCCTGCGTGGCGGCCGGACCGTTCGCAGCCGCTACCGCCGGACGGTCAGCTGCTGCGGCCGGCCATCCAGCTGCGAGCAGCGCGACCCGGTGACCGGCCCGCGCCCGGTGGTTGGCTGGTGCCCGGCGGGCGGTCAGGCGGCCGCCCGCGGCCGGCTTGCTGGCGGCGGTGAGCGTGCCGGTGCTGACCAGCGGCGCGATGCCGAGCCTGCGGTACGGGCCCGGGTCGTAAGGTACCTGCTGGTTCGGCGGCAGCACCGGGAACCACTGCATGGTGCGCGACGGGCCGAGCGATCGCTGCAGCAGCTCGTAGTCCAGCGGCGTGCTGGTGAAGTCCAGCTGCTGGGTCAGGACCCCTTGCACCACCAGGCTGTCGACCGGGGTCCAGTTCGCCGGGTAGACACCGGCCAGGGAGAACTCCGCTGGCCAGCGGTGGCTGGCGCGGGCCTGCGCCAGGTAGTCGTTGACCCCGCGCGCGTAGCTGGTGAGCGCCTGCGCGGCCGGGCTGGTTCGCGGCATGGCGGCCCACTCTGCCTGTGCGGTGCGCAGCAGGCCGAGCCGCAGCTCGAAGGCGTCAGACTGCACCTTCGAGGCACCTGCCAGCTGAGCGAGCCTGCCCTCGCCAAGCCGCCGCGCGACGTCCATCTCGGCCAGCCGGAACCGCGCATGCAGGTACCCAAGGGCCAGGTAAGCGTCGGCGTCGGTCGCCGCCTGCGCCGAGGCGACACCCTGACTGGTGAACGAGACCGTGACCGGCTTGCCCAGGCCAGGCAAGGCTAGCGTCTGCGCGGACACTGGCTCGCCGCCTGATGCCGCGGTCCACGCGCCGCGGCCGGGGACGAGCGCCGGGCCGAGGGCGGGCACAGGTCCGTAACCGAAGGCCAGCAGCGCGAGCACCGCCGCCGACGCGCACAGCGCGATGACGATGTGGACTGCGCGACCGATCTGCCGTGAGCGCCGCCGCTCCGGCAACAACCCGACCACCTCCGGATCCCCCTGCCCCTGCTGCATCGTAAGTCCAGCGGGCCGGTCAGGCCGGCAGCGGCATGCTCACGAGCGCCAGGGGATTCGTTCTCTGCGCTGTGCCACTCGTCGGACGGCTTTGCTTCTCAGGCGGCGGCCGCCCTCAGCCTGCTTCATTTGCTCGGGCGCGTTCGATCCCCGGGCCCGGCTAGTCGTCGGACGGCTTGGGTACCGCCGGCCGGTCACCGTCGGCGGCCGCACCCGCTTCCTTGCCGGGCCGCGTCGCGGTCTGCGCCCCGCCACCCTGGCCGTCACCTGCCTCGGTCACCGCGCCCGGTGCGCTCACGCTGCCGCCGAGGCTCGCGTCGGGCCGACCGGCCGGCGCCGCGGCGGGCCCGGCGCCGTCGCTGCCCGCCGGAACCTGCTCGCGCTGCTGGCCGGCTGTCGCGGCGGCGCTGCCCTCGAGCTGCAGCCGGGGCACGATCGGCTCGAGCCAGCGCGGCATCCACCAGGCGGCCGGGCCGAGCAGCGACATCACGGACGGCACCAGGACCATCCGGACGACCGTCGCGTCGATCAGCACGGCGACGGCCATGCCGAGGGCGAGCATCTTCACCGTCGGATCGGTGTCGAGCAGGAAGCTGCTGAACACCACGACCATGATCGCTGCCGCGGTGGTGATCACCCGCGCGGTGCTGCCGATGCCGATCGCGACGCTGCGCTGCGCGTCGCCGGTCTCGACCCACGCCTCGTGCACCCGCGA
The DNA here is from genome assembly GCA_036495525.1 of Streptosporangiaceae bacterium. GTDB lineage: Bacteria > Actinomycetota > Actinomycetes > Streptosporangiales > Streptosporangiaceae > DASXMR01. The sequence continues at coordinate 38,743 of DASXMR010000033.1, forward strand.
CAGCAGGAACACCTCGTAGTCCATGGAAAGCCCGAAGATGATCGCGAACACCAGCATCGGCACGTAGGCCGGGATCGGCAGCGTGGTGTGCACCCCGATCAGGCTCGCCCCCCAGCCGTACTGGAACACCGCGACGATGACGCCGTAGGCGGCGCCGATCGACAGCAGGTTGAGGATGGCGGCCTTGGTCGCGATGACGATCGACCGGAAAGCGGCGGTCAGCAGCACGAACGCGATCGCGATCACGGCCAGGATCAGGTACACCGTCCGGCCAGAGATGCGATCGGTGAAGTCGACGTTGCCGGCCACCGTGCCGGTGACGTACGTCGTCGCGTGCTGCTTCGGCAGCACGTCATCGCGCAGCGTCGTGACCAGGCTGCTGGTCGCTGAGCTCTGCGGCCTGGTCGTCGGGATGACATTGAATACCGCCGTGGTGCCGGCCGAGTTCACCGAAGCCGGGGAGACCGAGGCGACGCCAGCCGTGCTGCTCACGTCCTTCTGCATGGAGCTGAGCAGCGACTGGTTCGCCGAGCTCGACTGCTTCGGCAGGCTGACAACCACGGTCAGCGGGCCGTTGATGCCGGAGCCGAACCCGTCGGTCAGCAGGTCGTAGGCACGGCGGCTGCTGTCGGAGGTCGGGTTCGTGCCGTTGTCCGGCTGCCCGATCCTGATCGAGAACAGCGGTATGGCCAGCACGACCAGCAGTACCACCGCCGCGATGCCGTAGGGCCACGGCTGCCTGCTGACCCGCCGGCCCCACTTCGCGAATCCGCTCTGCTCGTGCCGCTCCCTTGTCCGCTGCGCGGTCTCCCGTGCCTGCTCCTGCTGGGAGATGCCCTCCTTGCGCGCCTTCAGCCGCGCCGACAGCGCCCTGACGTGCTCGCCGAGCGCGCCCATGAAGGCGGGCACCAGGGTCAGCGCGGCCAGCATCGTCACGGCCACGGTGATCGCTGACGCCAGGCCCAGCGCGCCGACGAACGGCACGTCGGCCAGGTACAGGCCGAGGATCGACACCACGACGGTGCTGCCCGCGACGACGATGGCGGCGCCGGACGTGCCCTCGGCCAGCGAGGCTGACTGCACTACGCCCATGCCGGAGTCGACCTGCTCACGGTGCCTGGCCACCAGGAACAGGCCGTAGTCGACCGCGACTCCGAGGCCGAGCAGGGTGGCGACGGTGGGCGCCGTGGTCGGGAACGTGGTGGCCGCGGCGAGCAGCCCGACCAGGGAGAGCCCGGAGCCGACGCTGAAGATCGCCGAAATCAGCGGGATGGCCGCGGTCGCCACCGCGCCGAACATCATCACCAGCAGGATCAGCGCGAGGCCCAGGCCGATGGCCTCAGATTTCTTGTCGTCGCTGGTCTGGTCGATCTGGCCGGCCCCGCCGCCGTACTCCACCTGCAGGCCAGCCGACCTGGCGGGCGCGACGGCGCTGTCCAGCTTGTTCAGGTACCCGGATTCCAGCGCCGCGGGATTGACGTCCCAGGACACGCTCGCGTACGCGACCGTGCCGTCCTTGGACACCGCGCCTGAGTTGCCCGACGCGAACGGGCTGACCGCCTTGATCACGTCAGGCAGCTTGCTCACGTTGGACGTCGCCTGGCTGACCGCCGCCTGCTGCTGCGCAACGGTGCCCTTCGGCGCGTGGAAGACGATCTGCCCGCCGTAGCCGCCCTGCTGCGGATAGGTCTTGTTCAGCACGTTGAGCCCGGTCTGGGACTGGCTGCCGGGCACGTTGTAATTGTTGACGTAGTCGCCGCCGAAAGCGTTCCGCGCGCCGAGTAGCCCGGCCAGGATGATCACCCAGCCGATGATGACCAGCCAGTGCCGCCGGGCAGCCAGGCTGCCCAGCCGCTCAAGCAGCCTGTTCACCGGGCTGCCTGCCGGAGCGAGCGGACCAGTCCGGCCGGCCAGGGGCGTCGCGCCGGGCCGGAGCGACCCGGCCGCCGGGGCGGGCCAGCCAGGTAGTCAGCGGGCGTCATCGTCGTCACGCTGGCCGGCCCGGCCGGCACCGTCATCACCCAGGACGGGTGATCGCCGGGGGTGAGCTCACCAGATCGGGGGATGCCTGTCCCGCCACGGGCGGGCGGCTTCCACTTGCGCCGACAGCGAGATCAGCGTGGCCTCGTCCCCCATCCGGCCAGCCAGCATGACGCCGATCGGCAGGCCATCGTCGTTCCAGTGCAGCGGCAGGCTGACCGCTGGCTGCCCGGACAGGTTGTACAGGGCGGTGTAGGGCGTGAACAGCTTCTGCCGCTCGAAGTTCTCGGCAGGCTCCACCTCGTCGAACCAGCCAACCGGCCGCGGCGGCAGCGCCAGGGTGGGGCTCAGCAGCGCGTCGTAGCCGTTCAGCATGCTCAGCGCCGGCCGCATGATCGCCTGCAGGTAGGCCTGGGCGAACATCAGCTCGCCAGCCTTCATTTCCAGGCCACGGCCGCGCAGGTAGCGGGTGATCGGCAGCAGCTCGCCTTCCTGGGCCGGGTCGATCGGCGCCAGGGTCGCCATGGCGTACCAGAGGGTCTCGAACATCGGCACGGCGTCGGGGCCGAACGGCAGCTCGACATCCTCGACCTCGTGGCCCAGGCTGGCCAGCAGTGCGCTGGCATCCTCGTAGGCGGCGACGCAGTCCGGGTGGACCTCGGCGCCGGGCACCGCGTTCTGCAGCGAGCGGGCGATCCGCAGCCGTCCCGGCTCGCGCCCTGCGTACGCCAGGAAGGTGTCCCCGGCAGGCAGCGACGGCAGCGTGTACATGTCGCCAGGGTGGTTGCCGGTCATGGCGTCCAGCAGCAGCGCCGCGTCCGCGACGGTCCGGGCCAGCGGCCCGTCGGTCGACAGGCCGGCCAGGTCGGGCATCAGCGGGCCCTGCGAGATCCGGCCGCGGGTCGGCTTGATCCCGAACAGCCCGCACACGCTGGCCGGGATCCGGATCGACCCGCCGCCGTCGCTGCCCTGCGCGGCCGGCGCGAGGCCAGCCGCGACGGCGGCGGCCGCGCCGCCGCTTGAGCCTCCGGCCGACCTGGACAGGTCCCACGGGGTCCTGGCCGGCGGCCCGATCCTGGTCTCGGTGTAGCAGGGCAAGCCGAATTCGGGCGCCGCGGTCTTGCCGGTGATCACGATCCCGGCCGAGCGCAGCGCGCCGACCATGTAGTCGTCCTCGGTGGCCACGTTGTCCTTCAGCAGCGTGCAGCCGAAGGTCAGCCGCACGCCGGCGACCATGTTGAGGTCCTTGATCGGGATCGGCACACCGGTCAGCGGCGGCAGCGGCGCTGCGTCCCCGCCCGCCCGGCGGCTCTCAGCCACGGCCTTCTCGGCCTTGGCCGCCTGCTCGCGAGCTAGCTCGTCCGTCACCGTGTAAAACGCGCCGACCTGCTCGTTCAGCCGGCCGATGCGGTCCAGGTAGTGGTCAGTCACCGCGACCGGCGACAGCTCGCCTGCCTGGATCGCCGCGGCCATCTCGGTCACCGTCAGGTCATGAATCTGGGTCACGTTACCGAACAGTAGACGTAGCGGCTCGCAGGGTCCATAGCCGCGTCATGCCAGGCCGATCATCAGCTAGTCGTAGTTGCTCGGTTACGCTCTGCCACGTGGAGGGGGAGACCGGGCCGGAACGGGACCGGACCACGGCGCAGGCGCCGGACCACCGGAAGGGTGCCCCGGCCGACGGCGCTGGCGCCGCGCCGCCTGATGCTGCCGCAGCCGCCGCCCCTGCGCCTGACATCGCTACCGCGGCCGCCGGGGCGCCCGACGCCGCCAAAGCCGGCCGGGCGCGTGCCGCCGCCACACCGGCGGGCCGGGCGCGTGCCGCCGACACCATGGCCGGCCGGGCGCCCGGCGTTGCTTCTACCGCCGACGCAGCGCCTGACATCGCCGGGCCGACCGTCGATCCCCGGCTGCCGATCTGGGGCATACGGGCGCTGTTCTGCCTCGTCGCCTTCCTGGCGGTCACGATCTGGCATGGCTGGCGGCTCGGGCTGACCGCCGCGGCAGTGATCGCCATCGCCGACACGATCTACCGCTCCAAGACCATGGCGGTCATCCCGGCGGCCGCGAGAGCGGGCTCAGCCCAGCGGCGCACCAGGCGGCGGCTGTTCCTGGCCGGCCAGTTCGGTTACCACTCGCTGCACGCCAGGGCCATTCCCGGCACCGGGGAGATGATCGACCACCTGGTGATCGGGCCCGGCGGGGTGTTCGCGCTGGACTCGGAGCGCTGGGACCGCAGGCTCCCGGTCCGGACGGTGGGCGGCAAGCTGCTGTACCACGGGCCGTTCGATCAGCAGACCCGGCTGGCGCACGCCCGCTGGGAGGCGGCCAGGGCCAGCTCACTGCTCAGCGCAGAGCTGGGCACGAGCCTGCTGGTGCGCCCCGTCATGACGATCTACGGGCCGACAGTGCCGTGGGTGGTGGCGAGCCTGAACGAGGTGGACGTGTTCGCCGGCCGTCGCCTCGGCAGGTACTTCCGGCGGCAGAACTGGGCGAGCCGGCGCGGCCGGCAGCCGCGGCTCGACCCGCGCCAGATCGAAGCGGTCTACCAGGCGGCAGCGCAGGTGCTGCCGCCGGCCAGCAGGCGCTGACCACGCGGCTGCCTCATCAGGCGCGTGCCCGCGATCAGCCAGGCCCGTGCGCGCCGGGAATGGCCAGCGCGAAGGCCGTCGCCGCCTCCCCGAACCTCGCGCAGCCCAGCTGACGTCATGACGTGTCGGACTTACCCATCCCAATCATGCGTAGCCGCCAGGAAGTGCGCAGAGAGGATTGGGTTATACCCTTGAGCTCTAACAGGTTGATCCGCGAGTCAGCGCAGACTGGGGGGCCAGGTGGACGCTGCTGATGAGGTGATGGCTGTCGCGTTGCTAGCCGAGCCAGTCCGGCAGCGGCTGTACCAGTACCTGCGCGAGCGGGGCGAGCCGGTGGGCCGCGAGGAGGCTGCCCGCCACGCGGAGATCACCGCCCGGCTCGCGGCCTTCCACCTGGACCGGATGGCCGACGCTGGGCTGCTCGAGGTGCAGTACCGGCGGCTGTCCGGCCGCGTCGGGCCGGGCGCCGGCCGCCCGGCGAAGCTCTACTCGGTCTCCTCCCGCGCCTTTTCCGTGGTGATCCCCCAGACCCGCTATGCGCTCGCCGCCTCGATGATGGCCACCGCGCTGTCGGGCGGGCACTCAGGCACCGACGGGGCTGACTCGCTAAAGGACGTCGCCACGACCGTCGGGGAGCGGCTCGGCTCGGAGATACGGCAGCAGGCACGTACCAGCCGAGCGCGGCAGGAAGCGCTCCAGCGCAAGCTCAGGCAGCTCGGCTACGAGCCGCTTGTGCAGGAGTCGGGTGAGCTGACGTTGCGCAACTGCATCTTCTCCCAGCTGTCAGCCTCACACCGTGAGCTGGTATGCGGGATGAACGCAGCCTTCGTGGCCGGCCTGGTCAGCGGCGCCAAGCTGCGCTCGCTGCGGGTCGAGCGGCGGATGACGCTGCCGGCCTGCTGCGTCCGGCTCACCGGCGCCTGAGCCAGCCTGGGTACCGGCGGGCCCTGGCTGCGACGGGTCGAATAGCCCGGCGAGCAGGCTGACCAGCGCGCGGTCATCAGCTGCTGCCGCGGCCCGCAGCGCGAGCGTGGGCTGGTGCACCAGCCTGTGCACCGTCCTGAGCAGCATCCGCTCCGCGGCAGCCCTGGCCTCGGCCGGCAGCTCCTGGCCGGCCCGCGCCAGCTCCTGGCGCGCGATCTCCTCCGCCCCGCTGCGCAGCCGGCGTACCGCCGTAGTCGCTGGCAGGCTGGCCAGCCAGCGCAGGTAGCGTCGCAGCTCAGCCTCGATGATCTGCTCTGTGACGGCCAGGTCACCGGCGAGGTCAGCTGAGTCGCCCGTGCCAAGCGCGCGAAGATCGGCGAGGTCGAGCAGCCGGATGCCGGGCATTCCCCTGACCGCCGGGTCGACATTGCGCGGCATCGACAGGTCGACAAGCGTCAGCGGCCCGGCTCCGGCAGGCCGGGCCGACCGCAGCAGGCTGGCGTCGACCAGCGGGTGCGGGGCGGCGGTCGCCAGGAACGCGATGTCGGCCGTTGCCAGGCACCCGGCCAGGTCGGCCACATCAGCGAGGCTGGCTCCGGCGGCAGTGAACCGGTCAGCGCGCCGCCGCGTGCGGTTGCACACGGTCACCGCTGCGTGCTGCTCGATGGCACGCGTCACCACCACCGACGCGACCTCGCCGGCGCCCACCACCAGCAGCCGCTGCCCCGCCAGCGTGCCGCCGCTCGACGCGGTGACCGCGTCGACAGCCACGCTCGCGACGGACCGGGTCGCCGCCGTGATGGAGGTGGCCTTCTGCCGCTTGCGTGAGGCGCTGATCGCGGCGTCCATCAGCCGGTCGAGCGCGGCATCGCCGCCGCTTGCGGCCCGGCTGAGGTCGGCGGCGGAGCGGACCTGCCCGGCGATCTCCGCCTCGCCCAGCACGAACGATTCCAGGCCGCTGGCCACCCGCAGCAGGTGCCGGGCAGCCGCCTCGCCGTGATAAACCCTGGCCACCGCGCGCAGCTCCCGGCGGGGCACGCCCCGGTCCACGGCCAGCGCCGCCAGCAGCGCCGCATCGTCCGGGTCGCCAGGCCAGGCCGCGTAGACCTCGGTGCGCTGGCAGGTCGACAGCAGGGCGACGGCGCGCGCTCCGCAGCTGCTGCGCAGCGGACCCAGCCGACCGGCGACCTCATCACCCGGATAGGAAAGCCGCTCAAGCAGGTCAAGCGGCGCGTGACAGGCGGTGACCGACAGGCAGCTGAGTCCGGTCACTTGGCCGCCTGACTCCTGGCCAGCGCCAGCAGGGTCACCGCGGCGGTGCGGTGCGAGCCGAACGGCGCGACGGTCAGGTAGGCGTTCAGGTCGTGCTCGGCCGCCTTGGGCTTGCGCAGGCCCATCAGGTCGATCAGGCCGCGCACGTACAGCGCCTCGGCGTACTTCGGGTCGGCCTGGAGCACCCGGTCGACCATGGCCTTGCCCTCCGCTGTCTGGCCGATCTCGAAGGCGAGCAGCGCCATGTTGGTGTTCGCCTCAGGATTGGCAGGGTCGAGCCGCAGCACGGCCAGGTACTCCACCGCGGCCTGCTGGCCGGCCCCGGCGCTGGCCATGGCGTTGGCCAGGTTGAGGTGCGCGTCGACGCTCTTCGGGTTCTGCTTGACCTGGTTCTCGGCCGCGGCTACTGCGGCGAGCTGCGCGGCGGTCGGCCCGTTCTTTCCCGACTGCGTGCCGCCGGCGGCAGCACCTCCCGCTGCGGTGCTACCGGACGGCGCCGGCGCAGTACCGCCTGGCTGGCCGCCTAGGACGTTCACGCCGGGGGCGGAGTTTCCGGTGATCGTCTGGCCGGGAGTCCGGCCGGAGACGGCGCCGACCAGCAGGACCGTGACGGCGGCCGCGCTGCCGGCCAGCGCCACCAGCAGCACCGTGCGGCGGCGCCACCGGCCTGAAGTGCGGCCATCGCGGCGCTCAGCCACGGCGGCCGCGGCGGCGGCTTCGGTCCCGGATCCGGCCGCCGCCGTCCCTGATCCGGCCGCCGCAGGCCGATCGGCCTTCGTGGGCGGTGACTTCGGGTCCGCGGCCTTGGAGTCCGCGGCCTTCGAGTCAGCGGCCTTCGGGTCAGCAGCCTGCTGGTCTGCGGCCCTGGCGTGCAGCAGGCTCGCCGCCTCCCGCTCGACCGGGCCGCGCAGCCGGTCGAAATCGGCCCTGGTCAGCTTGCCCGCCTCGAGGTCATCGTCGAGATCACGGAGCTGGCGCAGCAGCGCACGGCGGCGTGACTCGTCTGCGTTGTGCGCGCGCACGTGCAGCCGACCGCCCGTGATCGAGAACGGGCCCAGGATCAGCACCCCGACCGCGAAGGTCAGCACAGCGCTGATGATCAGGATGGTCATCCGGGTTCCTCCTCGCGCAGCCGGGCCACGGCCTTGGCCAGAGCGCGTCGCTCCGACGCGGACACCGGCGGCGACGAGTCACTTTCCAGCTGATCGGGCCCTGGCGCGCGCAGCCAGCGGCGGAGCAGCGTGAACGCGGCGATCAGGCCGGCGATCAGCACGATGGCGGGCAGGAAGTACGCCGCGCCAGCCAGCCCGTGCCGCGGCGGTGACATGAGCACGGTGTCGCCGTAGGCGGCGACGAAGCCGGCCCGGATCTGGCTGGCCGACTGACCCGCGTTCAGCTTCTGCGCGATTTCCTGGCGCATCTGCTGGGCAAGCGGAGCGGGCGAGTCGGCGACCGACAGGTCCTTGCAGATCGGGCAGTGCAGGCCGGCCGCGATCTGCTGCACCTGCTGCGCCCTGGTGGCTGGCGGCTGGCCGCGCACGGCCACCACGGCGAGCGTGCCTGCTCCGGCCGCGAGCGCGATCAGCACCAGCAGGGCCGGCAGCGTGACGCGTATTCGACGCACCGTCCGGGCGGTCATCAGGTGCTCTTCTGCAGCAGCGAGTTGATCTGGTTCGCCACGCTGCCCGCGCTGATCGGCCCGATGACGTGGTCAACGATCCGGCCGGCCTGGTTCACCACGAAGGTCTCGGGCACGCCGCGCAGACCGTAGACCAGCGCCGTCCGCGAGGCGGCGTCCTCGACGACCGGGTAGGACACGCCGGCGCTGTTGACGTAGCTGCGGGCGTCGCCCGCTGTGTCCTCGAAGTCGACGCCGAGTACCACCACCCCGGAGTCCTGGAACTTCTGCCAGGTCTGGTTCAGGGCAGCTTGCTCGTCCTGGCACTGCGCGCACCAGGACGCCCAGAAATTGATGACGACGATCTGACCGCGCAGCTTGGACAGCGTCAGCTTGCCGCCGGTCAGCTGGGGCAGGGTGAAGTTTGGCGCAGCGCGGCCGATCAGCGGGGACGCGATCACCGATGGGTCCCTGCCAAGCCCGGTCGACAGCAGCCCGACGATGACGGCGACGACCGCCACCACGCTGCCAAGCAGCAGCGCGCGGCGCCGGGTGAGCCGCGCCCTCACCGGGCCCCCGCATCGGCCGGCGCCCGCCCGCGCTCAGCGGCGGAAGCCTGGTCACGACCGGAGCGCCGGCGCCTGGCCGGCCAGGCAGCCGTCGCGCCGCCAAGCGCCATCACCAGGCCGCCGAACCACAGCCAGTTCACGCCAGGGTTGCGGTAGAAGCGGAAGGTCGCCGAGGCGCCGTCGTTCTGCAGCGAGATCACCGAGGCGTAGAGGTCCCAGAAGACCCCGCGGTTGATCGACGGCGAGCCGATCGGCTCGGTCGAGGCCGGGTACAGGTTCATTCGCGGGCTGAGCGTGGCGACCTGGCGGCCGGCCAGGCTGAGCACTGCCACCCGCGCCGTCAGCACGGCCCGCTGCGGCTGCTGGTCGGTCCGCAGGCCCTGGTATCGCAGCAGCTGCCCGCCGAACTCGGTGCTCTGCCCGGCCTTCAGGTTGACCTCCGTCGCATGAGCCAGGCTGGAAGACGCGATGACGCCGACGGCGAGCAGCGCGAGGCCCATGTGCACGATCAGGCCGGCGTGCCGCCGCCGGCCGCGCAGGAAGGTGCGCAGCGCGCGGCCGCGCGAGCCGCGGCGGCCGATCGCGAGCCCGGAGAGGATTTCCTGGGCGCTGGTCACGAACAGCAATGCGGCCAGGCCGAACCCGGCGATCGTCGCCACCTTGTGCACGCCGGCCAGCGCCGTCGCGACCATGACGACGGCGGCCGCGCCGGCTGGCACCCGCAGCCGCCGCAGCGCGCGCGCCCGGTTGGTGGCGCGCCAGGGCAGCAGCGGCGCGGTGCCGGCCAGCAGCAGGATGAGCAGGAACACCGGCGTCACCGAGCTGACGAAGTACGGGGCGCCGATGGTCACCTGCTGGTTGGAGACGGCTTGCACGACCAGCGGGAAGGTGGTGCCGAGCAGGATGATGGCGGTCGCGGCCAGCAGCAGCACGTTGTTGCCGACAAAGGCGCCTTCCCTGGAGATCGCCGAGTCCAGGCTGGCCGGCGTGCGCAGCTGCGGCAGCCGCCACGCCACCAGGCCGAAGCCAGCCAGCAGCACCAGGCCGAGGAAGATCAGGTAGACAGGCCCGACCGTCGTCTGCGTAAACGAGTGCACGGACGAGAGCACGTTGCCCCTGGTCAGGAACGTGCCGAAGGTCACCAGCGCGAACGCGCCGATGACCAGGGCGATGTTCCATAGCCTGGCCATGCCGCGCCGCTCCTGCAGCATGACCGAGTGCAGGAACGCGGTCGAGGTGAGCCACGGCAGCAGGGCGACGTTCTCGACCGGGTCCCAGGCCCAGTAGCCGCCCCAGCCGAGCACCGAGTACGACCAGAGCGCGCCAAGCACCAGGCCCACGGTGAGGAAGCACCACACCACCAGCGTCCACCGGCGGATGATCGAGACCCACTGGTCTATGCCGTCTCCGGCGAGCAGCGCAGCGACGCCGAAGGCGAACGGCACCGTGAAGCCGATGAAACCGAGGTAGAGGAACGGCGGGTGCACCGCCATGAGCGGATGGTTCTGCAGCAGCGGGGCCGGCCCGCGCCCGTCGGCCGGCGGGCTCGCCAGTGAGCCGAACGGCCGGGCCGGGCCGTTGACCAGCACCAGGTAGAACACCTGGACGGTGAACAGCACGCTGAGCGCGTACGGGAACATCGACGGCCGGTCCCGGCGGAACCGCAGCGCGACGGCGGCGATGTAGCCGGCCAGGATCAGGTTCCACAGCAGCAGCGAGCCGTCATCGGCTCCCCATAGAGCGAGCGCCTTATAGAAGACAGGCGTTTGGATCGCCGAGTTCTCCGCCACGTAGCGCACCGCGAAGTCGTTGCGCAGCAGCGCGACCACCATCGTGGCGTTCGCCGCGACCAGGACCGCTGCCACGCCGAACGCGCACCGCCGCGCGCTCTCGACCAGCGCCGGGCGGTCGGTCCGCGCGCCGACGGCCGAGGCCACCAGGCCGTAGCCGGCCAGCACCAGCCCGAGGACCAGCAAGTAGGTACCGAGCTGACCCATCAGCCGCTGCCCTTCAGGTTGGCGAAGTGCGGTGGGGCCTCGCCGGGCTTCGGCGGAGCGTAGTTGCCGTTGTGCTGAACGAGCAGCGTGTTGGCGTGGAAGATGCCGTCCGTGCCCAGGTCGCCTTCGAGCACGACGCCCTGGCCCGCCCGGAACAGCTGCGGCACCGAGCCGATGTCGGATACCCGCATCCGCTCCTTGCTGTCGGAAACGACGAAGGTCAGCGCGATCGGGCCCTGGTGCACGGAGCCGGGCACGACGTAGCCGCCGAGCCGGACCTGCTGCCCGACCTGCGCCTTGTGGTGCAGCACGATGTCGGTCGGGGTGAGGTAGTAGACGAAGTTGCCGCCGAGTCCCCGCACCGCGATGAAGCTGACCGCGGCGACGACGACCAGCAAGCAGCCGATGATCCTGGCCCGCGGCCCGCGCAGCCAGCTGCGACGGCCGGCTCCGCCGGCTGCGGGCGAATCTGCCCAGGTGTCCGGGTGGTGCAGGAGGTCATGACTCACGGGCGGCGCCGCCCTTCGCGAGCACGCTGGGAAAGGGCGTCGATAAAGCGCCGCGCCTTGCGTGCCCGGCGGGCCAGGTAATACCGGTAGCCGGCCAGCCCGGCCAGCGTCAGCGAGTAGCCCGTCGCGACGTATCCGACATCACGCATGGCTGTCACTCCCCACCGAAGCTGGTACCTCGGCGGTTCCGATCCGGCGGGCCCGCGGCGCCGACACCGCCGAGACGGTGCCGGTGCTGCGGTCCTCAAGCCGCCCGACACGCAGGCGCACGGCCATCAGGTAGCCGTAGGCCACCGAGAAAGTGACAAACGCGAACATCAGCGTCGCCAGCATGCTGGCGGCGATGGTGGGTGAGCCGAGCCGCAGCACCGTAGCTCCCTGGTGCAGCGACCGCCACCAGACGACCGAGTAGTGCACGATCGGCACGTCGATGTAGCCGATCACGCCGATCACCGCCGACCACCTGGCCCGGCGGGCCGGGCTGTCGGCGACCTTACGCAATGACAAATAGCCGATGTAGACGAGCAGCAGCACCGCGGTCGTTGTGAGCCGCGGGTCCCATGTCCACCAGGTACCCCATACCGGGCGCCCCCACAGCGAACCGAGCACGAGCGTGAGCACGCAGAACAGGACGCCGATCTCCGCCGACGCCGCCGCCACGCGATCCCACTGCATGCGCCCGGTCTTGAGGTAGGCGGCGCTGGCGAGGAAGGTCACGCCGAACGCCAGGAACATCACCCACGCTGCCGGGACGTGCACGTAGAGCAGCCGCGCGACGTCACCCTGGACCGCGTCCGGGGGGACGACGAACAGGCCGACAGCCGTCGTCACGACGAGTCCGGCCAGCGTCGCGATGCCCATAACGCGCTGCGCCCGGTAACTCCCAACCACGGTGAGCGCCCGGTACAGGAACCTCATGGAACCGCTCCGATCTCCCTTTTGTACTGCTAGATGGACAGCAGGTACTCCACCAGGTCGTGCTCCTGAGTGCGGTTCAGGTGCAGGTGGAACACCTTGTTGTAGTGCCGGACCACCGACAGCAGGGTCGGGAAGCGGCCGTCGTGGTAGAAGCCGCCCTTCGTGTGCGTCCACAACCCAGCCAGCGGGGTGATCCGGTACATGTGCGTTGGCGACCGGTTGGCCTCGAAATTGCCGATGCCGATCTGCTTGCCGGTGACCAGGTTCTCGCCGGGCCGGGTGAAGATCGGCGGCACGTGACAGCTCGAGCACTCGGCCGGGCCCATGAACAGCTTCTTGCCTGCCGCCGCGGCGGCCGCGTTGAAGGAGCCCTTCGGCGGCTTCGGCGCCCGCAGCGACAGCTCATACGCCTGCAGCCCTGGCAGCTTCGGCGTGACCAGGTCGTGCTTGACGGTCACGTTGGCGAAGCCGTTGGCGGCTGCGAGCGGGAACTGCTTGGCGTTGTTCAGCCGCGGGTCGAAGAAGTCGCCCTTGCCGTGCATCTCTAGCACCGCGACGAAGGCGTTCCAGTACGGAATCGAGCCCCACCCGGTGTAGGTGTGCAGGTTGACGCCCGCCAGTCCGAAGGCCGGCGGAATCAGCGCAGCACCTGAGCTGCCGTTGGGGTTGAACGCCTTGCCGTCCAGGGCCAGTTCAGCATCGAACTTGCCCGGCCCCCACGAGGCCAGCACCTTCTGGACCGTCGCCACGTCGGTGTGCAACTCGGTGGCGATGGGCTGCAGGTTGGGCGACAGGCCGATGACCGCGCCTACGTTCAGGTCGCGGTTGGCCCAGCCGTCCAGCCGGTGGCCGATACCGGGTGCGAAGGAGTTGTCGACCGTCGAGTGGCACAGCGCGCACTCGATGCCGACCGAGTTCAGGTCACCGTTGCTGTCGAAGAACCCCTTGACGCCGACCACCGCGTTGAGCTTGAGCAGGGCCAGTGTGGTCTTCGGGTCGTTCAGGTTGACCGTCCCGTTCTTGATCCCCTGCTGCACCGACGCCGGGAGCTTGGTGACGTCCACCTTCAGGCCGGCCGCAAGCGCCGCCTTCGGGCTGAGACCGGGGCCGACGCCACCGTTCGCCTTTCCGGCGATCGCCTGATTCAGGTGCAGCATGCCGCCCCAGAACGCCTGATCGCCGAACGTGTCAAAGCGGAATGTCTGCTTGCCCTGGGCGATCAGCTGGGCGCCGGCGTTTGGCTTGCCGGCGGCCACGCCGCCGGTCCTCGCGCTGGCACTGGCACCAACCACACCTGTCAGCACCATCGCGACAAGCGCACCGACAGCACTGAAAGTGAGGGCAACCGTCCATTTACCCCGCTTTGACGCCGTCCACGGCGGTCGCCAGCCGGGCAATCGCCGCCCGTCTGGTTCGGAGCTGGAGCCTGACGAAGGCACCATAAGCCTCACCTGTTTTCTATCGACAACGATTATTGCCGTTAGAAGCATGGTTCCTCGCACCAGGTGATGTCAATGGGCCTGGCCGAGTCGGCCCCTTCAGTCCTCCAGCAGGTGACCGAACACCAGGTAGCCAGCCGCCAGATACGCGGCGTCGAACGCCACGAGCAGGCTCAGCCAGCCGCTGACTCCCGCGGTGGTGCCCTGCGTCAGCAGCTGAGTTGCCTTGGTCGCCGAGATGATCACCGGGCTGACCAGCGGCAGGATCAGGACGGGCAGGGCGGCCTGGCGGGTGCGGATGCGAACCGCCAGCAAGCCGAGCAGGCTGCCAAGAATGCTCAGCCCGGCGATGCCCAGAGCAGCGGTGAGCAGCAGCAGCACGGGCGCGGCGCCGACCGGCAGCCCGAACAGCAAGATCACGATGCCCGTCGTCACGAGCATGAGCACCATGAGCTCGGCGAACGCGGCGATCGCCTTGCCCACGAATACCGCGCCCTTGTCCGCCGGCGAGAGCAGCAGGCCCTCAAGGGCGCCGTTAGCCGCCTCGTGCTGATAAGAGCGGTGGCACAGCTCGACGGAAGCGAACAGCGCCGCGAGCCACAGCAGCCCGGGAGCCACCTGCGTGAGCAGCAGCCGGCTAGGCCCGAGCGCGAAGCCAAAGGCCAGCAGCATGGTGGCCGCGAACGGGAGCACCGTGCTGATGGCCGACCGGCTGCGCGCCTCAGTGCGCAGGTCCTTGGCCGCGATCGCGCGGGCGACCTGCATGCTCATGACCGCGCCCCCGCCGAGGCGGCCGCCGACTTGGCCGCCTCCGGCTGCGCCACGGCCGGCTGGGCGGCCGTCGGCTGCGCCATGGTCGGCTGAGCCGGCGCCGCGGCAGCGACAATCCGGCCGCCGTCCATCATCACGTCGCGGTCGACGAGGTGCGCAGGCGGTGCCTCGTGGCTGGCGACGACCACGGTCTGACCGCCCGCCCTGGCGCCGGCCAGCAGCTCGTCGACCACCACCCGGGCATCGGCGTCCAGCGCCGCGTACGGCTCGTCGAGCAGGATCAGCGCCGGGGCGCGCATCAGGCAGCGGGCGAGCGTCATCCGCTGCCGCATGCCCTGGGAGAAGTTGCCCACCTTCACGCCGGCGACCTCATCCAGCCCGACTCGCTCCAGCGCTGGCTCGGCCAGCCGCGCGTCGATGCCGTACAAGGTCGCGGTGAAGCGCAGGTTCTCGGCCGCGGTGAGGTCGGAGTACAGCCGCGTCTCGTGGCTCAGCAGATCGCATCTGGCGCGGATCTCACTCCGCTGCTTCTGCAGGTCGAAGCCGAAGACGCTGCCGCCGCCGAAAGTCGGGGAGATGGCGGTGGCGATGAGCCGCAGCAGCGTGGTCTTGCCCGACCCGTTCCAGCCGCGCAGCCAGACCGTCTCGGCTTCAGCCACCTCGAAGCTGACCTGGCTGACTGCCGCCATGCCGTCGAAAAGCCGGGTGACCCGGCTCAGCTGAACGGCCGCCCGCCTGGCCGTCGTCACCGGCGCGCCCCGGGCGCGAGATGTCCGATCAAGGCGGCCACCTTGGGTTCTATTGCGAACGAGGATTAACGTTAGAGAACGTAGCCCCGCCGGTTCCGCCGGGTCAAGCCCCCAGCCCTGGCGCGCCGCCCGGACAGCGGCACGCGGCCGCCGTGTCAGCGCGGGGCCAGCGCGACGCGCCCGGCGGCGGTGCGGGCACCACCGGGCACCTGGCACACTGACGCGGTGGCGTGTTAGCCAGGACCCTCGCGGGAGACTCCTGGCTGGCAGCGCAGCACAGGCAGCGCAGGACGGTCATCGGTCGCGGCTGAGCACCGTGGTGATGAGCGCGGGAGCGAGCGGGTGCGAGCGCGGCGGCGAGCCGTGACTGGCCGTCTCGCCCGGAGGATGGGGATGAAGGGCATGGCGTGGCCACCGCACGGGACTGGCTAGCTGGTGCGCGGCCGCGCACCCTGCCAGCGGCGGTGGTACCGGTGGTGGTGGGCTCGGGAGTCGCGCTCGGCTACGGCAGGTTCTCTGCCTGGCGCGCCGCGCTCGCGCTGGTCGTGGCCCTGGCGCTGCAGGTGGGTGTCAACTTCGCCAACGACTACAGCGACGGCGTGCGCGGCACCGACGAGCGTCGCGTGGGCCCGATGCGGCTGGTCGGCTCGGGCCGGGCGCGGCCGCGCGAAGTGCTCGCCGCCGCGCTCGGCTGCTTCGCTGTGGCCTGCCTGGCCGGCCTCGTGCTGGCGGCGGTGACCTCGTGGTGGCTGCTGCTCGTCGGCGCCGCCGCGGTGGCCGCTGCCTGGTACTACACCGGGGGCAGCCGGCCGTACGGCTACCGGGCGCTCGGCGAGGTCTCGGTCTTCCTGTTCTTCGGCCTGGCCGCGGTCGCCGGCACCGCGTACGTGCAGATGGGCCGCACCGGCTGGCTGGCGGTGGCGGCCGCGGTGCCCGTCGGACTGCTGGCCTGCGCGCTGCTGGTCATCAACAACCTGCGTGACATCCCGACCGACCGGGCGAGCGGCAAGCGCACGCTCGCCGTCGTGCTCGGCGACCGGCGCACCCGGCTGCTGTACGTGGCCTGCGTGGCAGTGCCGTTCGCCGTCGCAGCCGTGATCGCGGCTGCCTCGCCGCTCGCGCTGCTCGCGCTGGCCGCCGTGCCGTTCGCGATCCCCCCGGCCCGGCTGGTGCGGGCCGGCGCGTCAGGACCTGGCCTGATCACCGCGCTCGGGCAGACCGGCCGGCTGCAGCTGGCGTTCGGTCTGCTGCTCACGCTCGGCCTGGCGATCAGGATCTGACCGCTCAGCGGCGGGTTGCTGCCGCCGGCCGGCCAGAAGTGCGTGGCGGCCGCCGACCTGGCCGGCCAGCAGACGCTGGCGACAAAACCCCTGGACAGCGGCCGGGCGGTGATCGCATATTCAGCGGATGGATCTACGCATTCAGTGCCTCACCATCGGCAGCGCGGACCCGGCCGCGCTCGCCTCCTTCTGGCAGCAGGCGCTCGGCTGGCGGCACAGTCAGGACAGCGCCAACGAGGCGGTGCTCGAGCCGCCGGCCGGCAGTGCCGAGGACGGCGTCGCGCCTGACCTGGTCTTCGTGCGCGTGCCGAAGCGCAAGGACACAAAGAACCGGCTGCACCTCGACCTCCGGCCGGCCGACCAGGCCGCCGAGATCGCCAGGCTCGAGGCGCTCGGCGCGCGCAGGGTCGACGTCGGGCAGGGCAGCGGCGTCAGCTGGGTGGTACTCGCCGACCCGGAGGGCAACGAGTTCTGCGTGCTGCGTCCGTTCACCCAGGCCGAGCTTGCGCAGCTCGCTCTCAGTAGCCGTCAGGGGCCGACCTCGGCCGCCGCTGCCGCCGCGGCGGCTTCTGCCTGAGCCGCGGCAGCCTCGGCTTCCGCCGTCGCCGCCTGGCTCCGGGCCGCCGGGCTCTCCGACGTCTCGCCCTGCGGCGTCTCGCCCTGCGGCGTCTGGCCCTGCGGCGTCCGGCCCTTGGCGGCCTGCCTGGGCACCGGCGTGGCCAGCTCGGCCTGCGCTGAGGCAGCTGGACTGGCACCCGCCGCACTGGCGCCGCCCGGGCCTATCCCCGGCGGCTGGCCGGCCGCCGCCGCGATCGCCGCGGCCACCGCCGCCGCGCCGCCGCTCACCGCCTGCTGACCGGCTGGCCCGGCTCCGTCCGCGGCGCCATCATGCCGGGCGGGCCTGGCGGCCAGGCCGCCCTCGGCCGGCGCAGCCTGACCACCGACCGCGCCCCGGCCGCCGTCCGCCTCGCCGCCGAAGGCGCTGCTCAGCGCCTTCATCGCGCTGGTCACCTCGCTCGGGATCATCCAGACCGTGTTGCCTGGGCCCTGCGCGATCTGCGGCAGCGTCTGCAGGTACTGGTAGGCGAGCAGCTTCGGGTCAGGATCGCCGCGGTGAATTGCCTCGAAGACGGTGCCGATGGCCTGCGCCTGTCCCTCGGCCCACAGGATCTGGCGCTGCCGCTCGCCCTCGGCCCGCAGCACGGTGCCCTGCTTGTCGCCGTCGGCGGTCAGGATCTGCGCCTGCCGCAGTCCCTCGGCGGTCAGGATCGCGGCACGCTTCTCTCGTTCTGCCCGCATCTGCTTTTCCATCGCGTCGATGACACTCTTCGGCGGCTCGATCGCCTTGATCTCCACCCTGGTGACCCGGATCCCCCACTTGCCAGACGCGTCGTCCAGCACGCCGCGGAGCATGGTGTTGATCTTGTCCCGGGAGGTCAGGGTCAGCTCCAGGTCCATCGAGCCGATCACGCTGCGCAGCATCGTGGCGGTGAGCTGCTCGATCGCCTGAATGTAGTCGACGATCTCGTAGTCAGCCGCACGCGGGTCGGTGACCTGGAAGAACAGTACGGTGTCGATCCGCACGACGAGGTTGTCCTCGGTGATGACCGGCTGGCCGAGGAACGAGACCACCTGCTCGCGCAAGTCGATCAGCGGCTTGACCCGGTCGATGAACGGGATGATGACGTTCATCCCCGGCTCCAGCGTCTTGCGGTACCGGCCGAGTCGCTCGACGTTGCGCGCCCTGGCCTGCGGCACGATGCGGACAGTCCTGACCGCGAGCAACGCCACCGCGAGGGCAACGATGATGCCGGCCAGCAGCGCGGTCAGCCCGACCACGTCCATGGTTACTCCCGTGGGTAGACGAGCGCGGTAGCGCCCTCGATCTGCATCACGTCGACGGTCGCGCCGGGCGGGATGACCAGCGTCTCGTCGTAGGGGCGCGAGGACCACACCTCGCCGCCGATGCGCACCCGGCCGCCGTGGGCGCTGACTTCCTCCAGCACGTACGCGGTGCGCCCGACCAGGGCCGCGGTGCCGGTGCGCAGCAGCGGCGGCTGCCTGATGTGCCGCATCGCGAACGGCCGCGCGATGCCCAGGCCGGCCGCGGAAGCTGCCACGAACGCGACGAACTGCAGCACCCCGCCGCCGCCGACCGCGCCGACTCCGCCGGCGACCAGAGCGCTGGCCGCGACGAGCCCGAATGCGAGCGTGCCGGTGAAGATCTCGGCGGCGCCGAGCACCGCCGCGACGACCAGCCAGATGATCCAGAACTCCATCGCGTCCGCTCCGGACGGCCAGGTTACGGCTCTTGTACCGACAGTAACTCCGCGCCGCCGTCTGGTGCATCACAGCTTGGCGGCATCGGTGGCGTCGCAGCGGGCTTCCCACCACCAGCGAGAACGAGGAATCATGGGGGTGACCCGACCCGTAAGGACTCATCATGCCCGCCGGAACTCAGCCGTCCTACAGCCACGGAACCGCCGCCACCGCCCTGCTGGGCGAGACGATCGGCGAGAACCTGCGCCGGATAGCCGCCGCGCACCCGGCCGGGGACGCCCTGGTCGACGTGCCGTCCGGCCGACGCTGGAACTACCAGGAGCTAGACGCCGACACCGACGCGCTGGCACTCGGCCTGCTCGGCGGCGGCATTGAGGCAGGCGACCGGGTCGGCATCTGGGCGCCGAACTGCGCCGAGTGGGCGCTGCTGCAATACGCCACGGCGAAAATCGGCGCGATCCTGGTGAACATCAACCCGGCCTACCGCAGCCATGAACTGCAGTACGCCCTGCGTCAGTCAGGGGTGCGCCTGCTGGTCAGCGCGGAGAGCTTCAAGACCAGCGACTACCGCGCCATGATCGACGAGGCCAGCGGCGGCCTTGACGCGCTGCAGCAGGTGATCTACCTGGGCACCCCGGCCTGGGACGCGCTGCTGGCCGACGGCCGGGCCGCCGCCGCCGACGGCCTGGCCGGCCTGGCCGCGCGGGCGGCGGCGCTGTCGTTCGACGACCCGATCAACATTCAGTACACCAGCGGCACGACCGGCTTCCCGAAGGGCGCGACGCTGTCGCACCACAACATCCTCAACAACGGCTTCTTCATCGGCGAGGGCTGCCGGTACACCCCGGCCGACCGGGTCTGCATCCCGGTGCCGTTCTACCACTGCTTCGGCATGGTGCTCGGCAACCTGGCCTGCACCACGCACGGCTCGTGCATCGTGATCCCGGCGCCGGGCTTCGAGCCGGCCGCGACGCTGCGCGCGGTGCAGCAGGAGCGCTGCACGTCCCTGTACGGCGTGCCGACGATGTTCATCGCCGAGCTCGCGCTGCCCGACTTCGCTTCCTACGACCTGTCCTCGCTGCGAACCGGCATCATGGCCGGATCGCCATGCCCGGTCGAGGTGATGAAGCGGGTGGTCAGCGAGATGCACATGAACGAGGTCACGATCTGCTACGGGATGACCGAGACCTCCCCGGTCTCGGCGCAGACCACGGCGGACGACGACATGGAGCGCCGGGTGACGACCGTCGGCAAGGTGCACCCGCACGTTGAGGTCAAGGTCATCGATCCGGAGACCGGCCTGGTGCTGCCGCGCGGCGCGGCGGGCGAGATGTGCACCCGCGGCTACTCGGTGATGCTCGGCTACTGGGGTGAGCCGGACAAGACGGCCGAGTCGATCGACGCCGCGCGCTGGATGCACACCGGTGACCTGGCCGTGATGGACGCCGAGGGCTACCTGAACATCGTCGGGCGGATCAAGGACATGGTGATCCGCGGCGGCGAGAACGTCTATCCGCGCGAGGTCGAGGAGTTCCTCTACGCGCACCCGGCGATCGAGGACGTGCAGGTGATCGGCGTGCCCGACGCCAGGTACGGCGAGGAGCTGTGCGCGTGGGTCAAGCTGCGCGCCGGCACGGAGCTGACCGCCGACGACATCCGCGGCTACTGCACCGGGAAGATCGCGCACTTCAAGATCCCCCGCTACCTGCGGGTGACCGACGAGTTCCCGATGACGGTGACCGGCAAGGTGCAGAAGTTCAAGATGCGCGAGACGTCGATCGCCGAGCTCGGCCTGGAGGGGGCCAGCGAGACCCGAACCGCCTGAGGAATCCCGGCCAGCCTGCCGCGATGAGGGGTCTCGTTCATGATCCGGTAGTAGGAAAATGGCTGCTGGGACAACACAATTCCTTCCGGATCATGAATGGGGCACTGGTGGAACTGGCTGACTTCGAGGCCTTGAGTTTCGACTGCTACGGAACCCTCATCGACTGGGAGGCCGGTCTCGCTGCGGCGCTGACCGGCTGGGCCAGGGCCGGCGGCCGGGACGCCAGTGCCGAGGAACTGCTCGACGCGTACTCCAGGCACGAGGCGGCCGCCGAGGCGCAGCACCCGGAAGCGCTGTATCCCGCGATCCTCGCCCGCAGCCTGCGCGACCTTGGCGCGGAACTAGGCCTTGAAGTCAGCGACGAGGCAGCCGCTGCCCTGGCCGGGTCGGTCCCCGGCTGGCCGGCCTTTCCTGACTCGGCTGAGGCGCTGCGCGTGCTGGCCGGCCGGTACCAGCTGATCATCTTGTCCAACGTGGACCGCGAGTCATTCGCGGCGAGCAACCGGCGCCTCGGGGTGAGCTTCACCAGCATTCTCACCGCGCAGGACATCGGCTCGTACAAGCCGTCGCCGCGCAACTTCGACGCGCTGCTGGCCGAGGCCGGCCGCCTGGGCATCGGCCAGGGCCGGCTGCTGCACGTGGCGCAGAGCCTGTTCCACGATCACGTGCCAGCGCAGCGAGCGGGCCTGCCGACCGCGTGGATCAACCGCCGGCACGACCGGCCAGGGTGGGGCGCGACGCCAGCACCGCCTGCTGACGTCACGCCGGACTGGGAATTCGACTCTATGGCGGCCTTCGCGCAGGCCGCGCTCGGCCAGCCGCCCGCAGCCTCGTGAGCCCTCCGCTCCTGGCCGGGCCGCTGCTAGCCGAGCCCCCAGAAGTCTCGCTGGTGCGTGACAGGCGGGCTCAGGCCGCGGAGTTCGGAGGGTGTGGTGAGCGGTCGTGACCGAACCGGTACCGGCGCCTCGGGGAGACGGACGGGTCATCTTCCTTAATGGCGCATCGAGCTCCGGGAAGACCACCCTGGCCCGGGCACTGCAGGCGATGTTGCCTGACCCGTTCCTTCATATGTCTTCGGACCATCTGGTCGGCATGCTTCCTCGCCGCAGCGACGACTGCGCCGCGTTCGACTGGTGGCATCAGCTCCGGCCGCGATTCTTCGCCGGGTTCCACCGCTGCGTGCCAGCGTTGGCAGCGGCGGGAAACGACCTGGTCGTCGAGCACATCATCGAGTTCCCGTCCTGGCGCGCCGAGCTCGCCGGCCTGCTAGCCGGCTTGGACGTGTTCTTGGTCGGCGTGCACTGCGATCTCAGCGAGATCGACCGCCGCGAGCGCGAGCGCGGCGACAGGCGCATCGGCGAAGGCCGCAGCCACGTCAGCGTCGATCGGATCCACAGCTTCGGTCCATACGACCTGGACATCGACACCACCGCCGGCATCACGCCTGCCCTGACCCGCTCGGTGCTCGACTCCTGGCGCGTGCGCGGGCCGCTACGTGCCCTGCAGACTGGGGCTCGACAGTGACTTGGCCGGCGTTGCCGAGCGTCGCGGTGCATGCACCGCGCCGCTGCCTGACATCCGCTCAGGCTATGGCTCTCCCAGGACTCGGCCCATTGCTCGTGGACGTTGCCGAAGCCGACCGCTCCGTGCCGGCGCGGGGCGCGGTGGCCGGCGGGGCAGACTGGTACCGGCCACCCAGACGGCGCAGCTACACCTGTGGCGCCTTCCCCGAGAACGGAGCGAGTCATGACCCAGGCTGAGGCACCGCAGGCGACGGGCGCCGTCACCCGCGCCGGGGTGGAGCAGGTCGAGCAGCGGATCAGGCAGCACATCCGGTGCACGCCGGTGATCACCATCGACGCGGCCGAGCTCGGCCTGCCGCCGGGACCGCTGTCGCTCAAGCTGGAGTTCATGCAGCACTCGGGCTCCTTTAAGGCCCGCGGGGCGTTCGCCAACCTGACCCTGCGCGACATCCCGGCAGCCGGGGTCGTCGCGGCGTCGGGCGGCAATCACGGCGCGGCCGTCGCGTACGCCGCCGGCGTGCTTGGCATCCCGGCCCGGATCTTCGTTCCCGTGGTCTCGTCGGCAGCCAAGATCAGCCGGATCAAGTCCTACGGCGCCGACCTGGTCGTGGCCGGTGACACCTACTCGGACGCGCTCGCGCTGAGCCAGCAGTGGGCGGCGGAGTCGGGCGCGCTGCCGGTGCACGCGTTCGACCAGGCGGAGACCATGCTCGGGGCGGGCACGCTGGCCCTGGAGCTGGAACGGCAGGCGCCGCAAGCCGGCACCGTGCTGGCCGGGGTGGGCGGCGGCGGCCTGCTGTCAGGGATCGCGGCCGTGCTGGCCGGGCGGGCCAGGGTGGTCGGCGTGGAGCCGGAAGGAGCGCCGACGCTCACCGAGGCACTTGGAGCTGGCGAGCCGGTCGACGCGGCCACGGGCAGCGTGGCCGTCGACTCGCTGGCACCACGCCGCGCGGGACTGATGACCTACGCGATGATCTCCGCGCATGCGCACGCGGTCGTGCTGGTCAGCGACGAGGCGATCCTGCGGGCGCAGCAGCTGCTCTGGGACAAGCTCAGGATCGTCGCCGAGCCCGGCGGCTGTGCCGCGCTGGCCGCGCTGCTGTCCGGCCGCTACGACAGCGACGGCGAGCACGTGGCGGTCGTGGTGAGCGGCGCGAACACCACGGCAGTCAGATTCGGCCAGTAGCCGCCAGCCGCGACGCGCGGCCCGTGCCGCAAGGCTTATCAGCCGGGTATCTATCGCGCCGGCCTGGCCGGCCGCATGATGAGGTCATGGCCCTGCGATCCCCCCGCCGCGCGATGCCAGGACCCAGCCAGGCGGCCGCTGCCCGCAGCTTCGCTGCCATGCTCCGCAACCCGCTGGATGGCTACGTCTCGCTGGCCGCCAGGTACGGGGACACCATCCGGGTGCCGGTGTCGCGGCGGCTCAGCTTCTACATCCTGAGCCGTCCGGAGCAGGCCGAGCACGTCCTCGCCACCGGCCAGGACAACTATGTCAAGGCGTTCACCTACCGGCCGCTGCGCGCGCTGATCGGCAACGGCCTGCTGACCAGCGAGGGCGAGCAGTGGCGGCAGCGACGCCGGCTGCTCCAGCCGCAGTTCACCCGGCCGCAGGTGGCAGCCACCGGGCCGCAGATGGCAGCCGCGATCTGCGACATGCTCAGCCGCTGGGATCATCAGGCCGCCGGCGCGCCGGTACTGAACGTCGCCGCCGAGATGGGCGCGCTGGCACTGGACATCGTGGGCCGCGTGCTGTTCGGCGCCGACCTGTCCGCCGAGTCGGCGCAGATGCGGCGGGCCATGGCGGTCGGCCAGAAGGTGGCTGTACTTGCCACGTTCACGCCGTTGCAGTGGGGCCCGGTGACCAGCCGGGCGCTGCGCACCATGACCGAGCGGATCGGCCGTACGGAGGGCATCGACGGCCCGGTCAAGCGCATGATCGCGGCCCGCCGCGCGGTGCTCGGCGGTACCGGGCCTGACGCCAGGCCAGCGACGCCGGACAACATGCTGGACGTGCTCCTCGCCGCCCGGCACCCGGACGGGCGGCCGCTCACCGATACCGAGATCGGCGACGAGGTGGCCACGTTCATGGTGGCCGGGCACGAGACCAGCGCTGGCACGCTGTCCTGGTCGCTGGCACTGCTGTCGGCCTACCCGGCGGCGCGAGAGCGGCTGGAGGCCGAGGTGGACGCCCGGCTCGGCGGCGCCATCCCCAGCCCGGCCGACCTGCCGCAGCTGCCGTGGACCAGGGCGGTCATGGCCGAGGCGATGCGGCTCTACCCGCCGGCCTGGACCGTCGAGCGGGACGCGCTCGCCGACGACGAGGTGGCCGGGGTGCACGTGCCAGCCGGCAGCATGGTCGCCGTGCCGCCCTACCTGGTGCACCGGCACCCGGAGTTCTGGCCAGATCCGGCCGGCTTCGATCCGCGCCGGTTCCTGCCTGACGGGCCGGAGCGGCACCGCTACTCCTACATCCCGTTCGGCGGCGGCCGCCGGGCCTGCATAGGCTCCTCGTTCGCCGAGCAGGAGACGACGCTGGTGCTCGCCGCCATCGCTGGCCGGTTCCGGCTGGAGCTGACCGCTGGCGGCATGCCCGTGCCGAGCGCGAACGTGACCCTGCGGCCGCGCCGGGCGCTGCCCATGCGGCTGCTGCGCCGCCAGCGCTGACCGCTGGTCCGCCCGGCGCCGCGCACCCGGCATGATGGACCGGTCATGACACTCACCGACCGGCTGCCGGGCAGCGCGGACCCCGACGCGCTGTTCGAGACGTTCAGCGACTGGGCAGCGGAGCAGGGGCTCGCGCTGTACGAGCACCAGGAAGAGGCGCTGATCGAGATCGTGTCGGGCGCTAACGTGATCCTCAGCACCCCGACTGGCTCGGGCAAGAGCCTGGTCGCGACCGGCGCCCACTTCACCGCGCTGGCGGCCGGGCAGCGCACCTTCTACACCGCGCCGATCAAGGCGCTGGTGTCGGAGAAGTTCTTCGCGCTGTGCGACGCCTTCGGCCCGGCCGAGGTCGGCATGATGACCGGCGACGCGAGCGTGAACTCCGAGGCGCCGATCATCTGCTGCACCGCCGAGATCCTGGCCAATATCGCGTTGCGGGACGGCGAGCGCGCCGACGTCGGCCAGGTAGTCATGGACGAGTTCCATTTCTACGCCGACCCGGACCGCGGCTGGGCCTGGCAGGTGCCGCTGGTCGAGCTGCCGCGGCCGCAGTTCCTGCTCATGTCGGCGACGCTGGGCGACGTCGCCCGGTTCGAGCGGGACCTGACCAGGCGCACCGGGCGGCCCACCGCCGTGGTCCGCTCAGCGCAGCGCCCCGTCCCGCTGCTGTACTCCTACGTGACCACGCCGCTGCACGAAACCGTGACCGAGCTGCTGGAGACCAAGCAGGCGCCCGTCTACGTGGTGCACTTCACCCAGGCCGCCGCCGTCGAGCAGGCCCAGGCGCTGATGAGCATTAACGTGAGCACCAGGGCGGAGAAGGACGAGATCGCCGAGATGATCGGCCGGTTCCGGTTCACCGCCGGCTTCGGCAGGACGCTGTCCCGCCTGGTCAGGCACGGCATCGGGGTGCACCACGCGGGCATGCTGCCGCGCTACCGGCGGCTGGTGGAGACCCTCGCCCAGGCCGGGCTGCTGAAGGTGATCTGCGGTACCGACACCCTGGGCGTCGGCATCAACGTGCCGATCCGCACGGTGCTGCTGACCGCGCTTTCGAAGTACGACGGCACAAGGACCCGGCACCTGTACGCCAGGGAGTTCCACCAGATCGCCGGCCGGGCCGGCCGGGCCGGCTACGACACGGTCGGCTCGGTCGTCGTGCAGGCACCCGAGCACGTCATCGAGAACGAGCGCGCGCTCGCCAAGGCCGGCGACGACCAGCGCAAGCGCCGCCGGGTGGTGCGCAAGAAGCCGTCGCAGGGGTTCGTCTCGTGGGGCCAGCCGACGTTCGACCGGCTGGTCGCCTCGGAGCCCGAGCCGCTGCGGTCCAGCTTCGGCGTCAGCCACGCGATGCTGCTGAACGTCATCAGCCGGCCGGGCGACGCGTTCGCCGCGATGCGCCACTTGCTGACCGGCAACGACGAGGACGAGCAGGCACAGCGGCGGCACATCAGGGACGCGTTCGCGATCTACCGGGCGCTGCTGGCGGGCGGCGTGGTCGAGCGCCTCGCCGAGCCGGACGAGCAGGGCCGGCGCTGGCGGCTCACCGTGGACCTGCAGGAGGACTTCGCGCTCAACCAGCCGCTGTCACCGCTCGCGCTGGCCGCCATCGACCTGCTTGACCGCGCGTCGCCGAGCTACCACCTGGACGTGCTGTCGGTGCTGGAGTCGACCCTCGACGACCCGCGCCAGGTGCTGTCCGCGCAGCTGTTCCGTGCCCGCGGCGAGGCCGTCGCGCAGATGAAGGCCGACGGCATCGAGTACGACGAGCGGATGGAGCTGCTCGACCACGTGACCTACCCGCGGCCGCTGGCCGACTTGCTCGACGGGGCGTACCACATCTACCGGCAGGGCCATCCGTGGGTGGCGGACTACGAGATCCGGCCCAAGTCGGTGGCACGCGACATGTACGAGCGGGCGATGACCTTCAGCGAGTACATCGGCTATTACTCGCTGGCCAGGTCCGAGGGCCTGGTGCTGCGCTATCTGGCAGACGCCTACAAGGCGCTGCGCCAGACGGTGCCCGAGGATGCCAGGACTGAGGAGCTCGCCGACCTGACCGAGTGGCTCGGCGAGCTGGTCCGCCAGGTGGACTCCAGCCTGCTGGATGAGTGGGAGCGGCTGCGCAACCCGGCCGACGAGCCGGCCGCGCCGCTGGACGACCGACCGCCAGCCGTGACCGGCAACACCCGCGCGTTCCGGGTCCTGGTGCGCAACGCGCTGTTCCGGCGCGTCGAGCTGGCCGCGCTGCGGCGCTACGACCAGCTCGGCGAGCTGGACGGAGCGGATGGCTGGGACGCCGATGCCTGGGCCGCCGTGCTCGAGCCGTATTTCGCCGAGCACGACGAGATCGGCACCGGCCAGGACGCCAGGGGCCCGCAGCTGCTGATCATCGACCAGCAGCCGGGCTACTGGAACGTGCGGCAGATCTTCGACGACCCGGCCGGCGATCACGACTGGGGCATCAGCGCGCGAATCGACCTCGGCGCCTCCGACGAGGCCGGCACAGCGGTCGTGCAGGTCACCGACGTCGGCCAGCTGTAACGCAGGTCCGGCGACGCCCGGCGGCCCTGGCCAGCTCCCGGTACCCCGACTAGGCGGCAGCCGGGCCTCCGGTGCTCTCCCGCACCGCCGTGCCCGCTGTCGCCGCCAGGGTCGCAGGTTGCCGGGGCGCAGTAGGGTCGGGAGCATGTGCCGAAGCATCAAGACCCTCCGGGCGCCCTACACCGAGAACGTGACCGAGCAGGACGCGCACGCCGCCGCGCTGCAGTACGTGCGGAAGATCAGCGGCTTCCGGCAGCCGGCCAGGCATAATGCCGAGGCCTTCGACCGTGCCGTCGAAGCGGTGAGCAGCGCGACGATGGCGCTGCTTGACCAGCTGGACGTCCGCGCGGCCGGCCGGGCGGCCAGCTGACCAACGGCCAGCTGCTCAGCTGCCTTCGCTGCCGCTACGCTGATCGCCGTGAGCTCACCGACTGACATGCTGGCCAGCGGCGCAGCCGGGGCCGGCCTGGCGACGATCGCGCCGGACGGCACGGTCCTTGACACCTGGTTTCCCGCCCCGCAGCTGGCCCCGGCCGGCCTGCCGAGCAGCACCGAGCCGCTGACCGCCGAGGCCGCCGCCCGGCAGCTCGGCGCGGCGGCCGGCCGCGCCTGCGGACTTGATGAGCTGCGCGGCGTGCGGGTTGTCGCCGTCCGCACCCGGATCGGCTCGCTGCAGGACGCGCCTGCCGACAGCCACGACGTCTGGCTCCGGCTGCACTTGCTCAGCCACCGGCTGATCCGGCCGCGGCAGGCGAACCTGGACCAGATCTTCGCGCTGCTCGCGACCGTCGCGTGGACCAGCCGCGGACCAGTGCCAGCCGCGGCGGCTGACCAGGTGCGGCTGCAGGCCAGGGCCAGCGGCGAGTGCCTGGAGATCAGCGGCGTGGACAAGTTCCCGCGGCTGACTGACTACGTGGTGCCCGCCGGGGTGCGGATCGCCGACACCAGCCGGGTCCGGCTCGGCGCGCACCTGGCGCCCGGCACGACGGTCATGCACGAGGGATTCATCAACTACAACGCGGGCACGCTCGGCGCCTCGATGGTGGAAGGCCGGATCAGCGCCGGGGTGGTGGTCGGCGACCGCAGCGACGTCGGCGGGGGCGCGTCGATCCAGGGCACCCTGTCCGGCGGCGGCCAGGAGGTCATCTCTGTCGGCGAGCGCTGCCTGCTCGGCGCGAACTCGGGTATCGGGATCAGCCTCGGTGACGACTGCATCGTGGAAGCCGGGCTCTACGTGACCGCAGGGACCCTGGTGACGATGCCGGACAGGCAGGTGGTGAAGGCGCGCGACCTGTCCGGCAGGCCGGGCATGCTGCTACGCCGTCACTCCCGGTCCGGGGCGGTCGAGGCGCTGCCAAGGGCGGCCTCCTGGACTGGGCTGAACCCCGCGCTGCACGCGAACAACTGACCGCCGGGCACTCTCAGTAGCGGGCCATGACACCGGTGTCGGTGGGCTCGATCTGCACGCCGAGCGGCATCAGCGAGATCGGGATGATCTTGAAGTTTGCCAGCCCGAGCGGGATGCCGATGATCGTCAGGCAGAGCAGGATCCCGGTGACCAGATGCCCGATCGCCAGCCACCAGCCAGCGATCACGATCCAGATGATGTTGCCGATCAGCGACATGACGCCGGCGTCGCGGCGCGGGATGATCTGCCGTCCGAACGGCCACAGCACGTAGCCCGCGATCCGGAAGGCGGCAATGCCGAACGGGATGGTGATGATCAGGATGAAGCAGACGATGCCGACCAGGAAATAGGCGATCGCCATCTCTATCCCGCACAGCACCAGCCAGATCACGTTCAGTATGAGCTTCATCACGCCCCCATCGGCGGCCAGTGGCCGGCCAGTCCCCACGGCTAGCCTTCCCTGGACTGGCGCCGGTCAGTCCAGGGAGCTGCGGCTAGCTGAGCCCCAGCAGCCCCTCAAGGCCGACCGTCAGCCCTGCGGGCAGCGAGGCGAGACCGCGGATGGCCAGCAGCACGCCGGGCATGAACGAGGCGCGGTCCAGCGAGTCGTGCCGCAGGGTGAGGATCTCGCCGTGCCCGCCGAGCAGTACCTCCTGATGGGCGACCAGGCCTGCCAGCCGTACCGAGTGCACGTGCACGCCATCGAGCTCGGCGCCGCGGGCACCAGGTACCGCAGTGGCCGTCGCGTCCGGCTGCGCGCCCAGGCCCGCCTTCGCCCGCGCCTCACTGATCAGGGCCGCGGTCCTGGTCGCCGTGCCGGAGGGCGCGTCGGCCTTCGCGGCATGGTGCAGCTCAATCACCTCGGCCGAGTCGAAGAACCTGGCTGCCTGCCCGGCGAAGTGCATCATGAGCACAGCGCCGACCGAGAAGTTGGGCACAACGAGCAGTCGCCCGCTGCCCGGCAGCAAGCTCGCGGCCTCTGCCAGCCGGGCGTCGCCGAAGCCGGATGTCCCGGCGATGACGTCGACGCCCTGGCCCAGGCACCAGCGCAGGTTGCCCATCACCGCGTCCGGGTGGGTGAAGTCCACCACCAGGTCGCAGCCCGCCAGCGGCTCCCGCGGCTCGTCCGCGTCGACAGCAGCGGCGAGCGTCAGGTCGTCGGCGTCGGTCACGGTCGCGCAGACCAGCGACCCCATCCGGCCCCTGGCACCCAGCACCCCTACTTTGAGCATCCGCTTCTCCCCTCGCCGCCGCAGGCCAGCCGGGCCGCGCTGGCCAGCGCACTGTGGCGCGGGATCGGATCACGGCGCCGGCCCGCGCCAGGCCAGCGCCCCTGGCTCAGCTGACGGTGCCGGCGAACGCGGCGGCGTCGTCGAACGGCCCGACCACGGCGAGCGCCTTGGGCCTGGCCAGCACCGCCGCGGCCACCTCGCGCACGTCGTCGTGGCTGACCGCCGCCACCCGGGCGAGCACCTCGTCCACTGGATCGAGTCGCGGGTAGACGATCTCGGACTTGCCCAGCCTGCTCATCCGGGACGACGGGTCCTCAAGGCCGAGCACGATCGAGCCGCGTACCTGTCCCTTGCCCCGGTCAAGCTCCTCGTCGGTCAGCCCGGCGTCGATGAGCTTGTCGATCTCCTCACGGCAGATCGCCAGCACCTCGTCGGCCTTGGCCGGCAGGCAGCCGGCGTAGACGCCCCACAGGCCGGTGTCGGCATGCTGGGTGCTGAAGCTGTACACCGAGTAGGCCAGGCCGCGCTTCTCCCGCACCTCCTGGAACAGCCGCGAGGACATGCCGCCGCCCAGGGCCGCGTTGAGCACGCCGAGCGCGAACCTGCGCTCGTCGCTGCGGGCCAGCGCGGCGCAGCCCAGGACGAGGTTGGCCTGCTCGATCGGCCGGGAGACCAGCCGCACGCCGGTGCCTGACGGGTCGGCGGACGGCCCGGACAGCCGCGGCGCGATGGGCTCGGCTGCGCCGTTCAGCGCTGGCCCGAATGCCTGCCTGGCTAGCTCGACCACCTTGTCGTGCTCGAGGTTGCCAGCGGCCGCGACCACCAGGTTGTCCGATGTGTACCTGGCCGCGTAGTGCTCGGCGATCCGACCGCGGGTAATAGCGTTGATCGAGTCGACGCTGCCAAGGATCGGCCGGCCAAGCGGCTCGTCACCGAACAGCTGGGCGGCGAATGCCTCGTGCACGGTGTCAGAGGGGTCGTCCTCGTTCATCGCGATCTCTTCGAGGATCACGCCGCGCTCGGCGTCGACGTCCCTGGCCTCCAGCAGCGAGCTGTTGACCATGTCCGACAGCACGTCGATCGCCAGCGGCAGGTCGGCGTCCAGCACCCGGGCGTAGTAGCAGGTGTACTCCTTGGCGGTGAACGCGTTCAGCTCGCCGCCGACCGCGTCCATCGCCGCCGAGATATCCATCGCGGTACGCCGCGCCGTGCCCTTGAACAGCAGGTGCTCCAGGTAGTGCGTCGCCCCCGCGTGGTCGAGGTCCTCGTCACGAGAGCCGACGCCAGCCCAGATGCCGAAGGCAGCTGACCTGACCGACGGCAGCGACTCGGTGATCACCCGAAGCCCGCCGGGCAGCACGGAGCGGGTGACGGCGGGATCGCCGCCGGTCACCCGCTCGCCGGGAGCGGTCATGAGTTGCCGCTGCCCGAGCCGCCGCGGGTGCGCTGCCTGGTCCGGTGATGGTCGCCGTGACCGCGGTCGCCGCGGTCCCGGTGATCGTGGTCCCGGTGATCGTCCCGGCCGCCGCCCAGGTCCTCGCCGGCCGCCTCACGCTCGACCACCTCGACCGGGACGAGCGACAGCTTGCCGCGGTCGTCGACCTCCCGGATCTCGACCTGGATCTTGTCGCCGACCTTGATCACGTCATCGACGTTGTCGATCCGGGCACCGCCGTGCAGCTTGCGGATCTGGGTGATGTGCAGCAGCCCGTCCTTGCCCGGAAGCAGCGAGATGAACGCCCCGAACGTGGTCGTCTTCACCACGGTACCGAGGAAGCGCTCGCCGACTTCAGGGACGTGCGGGTTCGCGATCGCGTTGATCGACGCCCTGGCTGCCTCGGCTGACACCCCGTCGGTCGCGCCGATGTAGATCGTGCCGTCGTCCTCGATGGTGATCTCGGCGCCGGTCTCGTCCTGGATGGAGTTGATCATCTTGCCCTTGGGGCCGATGACCTCGCCGATCTTGTCGACGGGCACCCGGACGGTGATGATCCGCGGCGCGTAGTCGCTCATCTCGCCTGGTGCGTCGATTGCCTCGCGCATCACGTCCAGGATGGTCAGCCGGGCGCCGCGGGCCTGCCGCAGCGCAGCCCCGAGCACGCTGGCCGGGATGCCGTCCAGCTTCGTGTCCAGCTGCAGCGCGGTGATCACGTCCTTGGTGCCCGCCACCTTGAAGTCCATGTCGCCGAAGGCGTCCTCAGCGCCGAGGATGTCGGTCAGCGTGACGTACTCGCCGCCCTCGTAGATCAGGCCCATCGCGATGCCGGCCACCATGTCCTTCAGCGGCACCCCGGCGTCCAGCAGCGACATGGTGGAAGCGCAGACCGAGCCCATCGAGGTGGAGCCGTTCGAGCCGATGGCCTCGGAGACCTGCCGGATCGCGTAGGGGAACTCCTCGCGGGTGGGCAGCACCGGGATCAGCGCCCGCTCCGCCAGCGCCCCGTGGCCGATCTCGCGCCGCTTAGGCGAGCCGACCCGGCCGGTCTCGCCGGTCGAGTACGGCGGCATGTTGTAGTTGTGCATGTACCGCTTGGTCCGCTCGGGGTTGAGCGTGTCGATCATCTGCTCCATCCGGAGCATGTTCAGCGTCGTGACGCCGAGCACCTGCGTCTCGCCGCGCTCGAACAACGCTGATCCGTGCACCCGCGGCAGCACGTGCGCCTCGGCTGACAGCTGCCTGATGTCCTCGAGCCCGCGGCCGTCGATCCGCAGTCCGTCGCGGATCACCCGCTCGCGTACCAGCTTCTTGGTCAGTGCCCGGAAGGCGCCACTGACCTGGCCCTCCCGGCCTTCGAATTTCCCGGCCAGGTGCTCCTTGACCAGGGCCTTGACCCGGTCGGTCTCGGTGTCGCGCTCCTGCTTGCCAGCGATGGTCAGGGCCTTGGCCAGCTCGGCTGACGCGTCTGCGGCGACCGCGTCGTACACGTCCTGCTCGTAGTCGGGGAAGACCGGGAAGTCAGCGGTCTGCTTCGCCGCCACGGCCGCGATCTGCTGCTGCGCCTCGCACAGTGCCTTGATGAACGGCTTGGCCGCTTCCAGGCCCTGCGCCACGATCTCCTCGGTGGGCCCGACGGCGCCGCTGCCCTGGTCGGCGACCAGCGCAAGCGTGCGCGGGGTGGACTCGGCCTCGACCATCATGATCGCGACGTCGCCGTCGTCGAGCAGCCGGCCGGCCACCACCATGTCGAACGTCGCTTCGTCAAGCTGCGGGTGGGTTGGAAACGCGACCCACTGGCCGCGGATCAGGGCGACCCGCGCGCCGCCGATCGGCCCGGAGAACGGCAGTCCGGCCAGCTGGGTGGACAGCGACGCCGCGTTGATCGCGACGACGTCGTACAGGTGCTCGGGGTGCAGCGCCATCACCGTCTCGACGATCTGGACCTCGTTGCGCAGGCCCTTCACGAAGGACGGCCGCAGCGGCCGGTCGATCAGCCGGCACGTCAGGATCGCGTCCTCAGAGGGGCGGCCCTCGCGGCGGAAGAACGAGCCGGGGATCCGGCCCGCCGCGTACATCTTCTCCTCGACATCGACGGTGAGCGGGAAAAAGTCAAGGTTGTCCTTGGGCTGCTTCGACGCGGTGGTCGCTGACAGCACCATGGTCTCGTCGTCCAGGAAGACCACGGCCGACCCGGCGGCGAGCTTGGCCAGCCTGCCGGTCTCGAACCTGATCTTGTGGACGCCGAAGGAGCCGTTGTCAATGGTGACCTCGGCTGAATGCACACCCTCCATGGGTGAGACCTCCTCAGTAGAAGGTCCCGCGTCTGCCCGCCGCCAGTGCAGCGCCGTGCTCGCTGAGACCGGGCCATCGGGCCCGGCTCGCTGCCGACCGGTCTTCGATCGAAGCCCTCGGCCAGGGGTCGCGCGGTTGACCGCGCTTCTTTTCCCGTTCCGAGAACCACTACCGAGGACCGGCCCTCAGGCGCTCTGAGCGCTCCGGGCCAGGGCCGCGGGACGTCGTTCTTAATGTTCAGTTTTCGACGGTCGATGCCCGCTCAATAGCCCGGCTGCCTGCCGGGCTCGCGCAGCGACCGCTGCACCACAACTTACCTGCGCAGGCCGAGTTTCTCGATCAGGGCGCGGTAGCGGGTGATGTCCTCGCGGGACAGGTACTGCAGCAGCCGCCGGCGGCGGCCAACCAGCAGCAGCAGCCCGTGACGGCTGTGGTGATCATGCTGGTGCACCCTGAGGTGCTCGGTCAGGTCAGAGATCCGCCTGGTCAGCAGCGCGACCTGGACCTCCGGCGAGCCGGTGTCACCCTCGCTGGTCGCGTGCTCGGCGATGATCGTCTGCTTCTGGCTTGAGTCAAGCGGCACGTTTGCTTCCTCTGCGTGTCGGGCTGCGACGCGATCCCCGGTACGCAGCGGCCTTCGCCGATTTCAGGCCGCCGGAGCAAGGGAAAGCCGCGAGACAGCCTCGGGATTCCTCCGATGAGCCAGCCGCGTGAGGGCGCAGCCGGGCTAGCCGGGTACACCGGCTGTCCTGCAGGGTATCACGCGGCGCCCTGGCCTGCGGACGGCGCGAGCCGCGTGCCGTGCTATCGGCTCGCCCGGCGAGGCTATCCGAATGCTGCTGACAGGCGGGCCCGGACGGCCAGCCAGCTAGCCGCTGGTGACCGACCTGGCCTCAGCCACATCGCGGTGCATCTGGGCGACGAGATCGGCCACCGAGTTGAACCTGGCCTGGCCGCGGATCCTGGCGGCGAAGTCCAGCGCCACGTGCACGCCGTACAGGTCCAGGTCATCGCGATCCAGCGCATACGCCTCGATGACCCGGTCCCGGCCGTCGAACTGCGGGTTGGTGCCGACCGAGATCGCCGCTGGCCAGGTCGCCTGCCGCTCGCCTTCCGGGTCCAGGCTGGTCAGCCAGCCAGCGTAGACGCCATCGGCCGGGATCGCGGTGTGCGGGAGAACTTCCAGGTTGGCCGTCGGGAAGCCGAGGGAGCGGCCGCGCTGATGGCCGCGCACGACCACGCCTTCAACCCGGTGCGGCCGACCGAGGTCCCGCGCCGCCTCGGTGACCTCCCCAGCGGCGATCAGCTCCCTGATCCTTGTCGATGAGATCGCAGCCTTGCCGTCGGCCAGCAGCGGGACGCCCTCGGCGGTGAAGTCATATTTCTCGCCCAGCTCGGCCAGCAGCGGAACGTCGCCGGCCGCGCGGTGACCGAACCGGAAGTTCTCGCCGACCACGACGGCGGCGGCGTGCAGCCGGTCGGCGAGCACGGACCTGACGAACTCATCCGGTCCCTGCTGGGAGAAGGCGTAATCGAAGCGCAGCACGCAGACGGCGTCGATGCCCAGCCCGGCCAGCAGCTGCCCGCGACGGCGCGGGCTGACCAGGTACCGCGGGTGCGAGCCGGGCCGTACCACCTCGGCTGGATGCGGGTCGAAGGTGACCACCACCACCGGCAGCCCGCGCTGCGCGGCGACCTCGGCTGCCCGTGCGACGATCCGCTGGTGGCCCATGTGCACGCCGTCGAACATGCCGATGGTCACGACACTGCGGCCCCAGTCGGCTGGCACGTCTTCGAGGCCCCGCCAGCGGTACACCCTGCCGATCCTCTCCGCGGTGGCCGGCGCCCGCGCCGGCCACGGCGATCCTCGCCGTCCGGGCCCGCCAGTCATCCGGGCCCTGCTCCCAAGCCTGCCATGCCACCCGGCCAGGCCGGCCACGCCCGCCTGGAGTCGGCCATCCGGGCACCGGGGTCAGCCTGCGGCAGGCTGGTCGGGCGGTCAGGGCACGAATACGGCGAGGGGGTGCAGCATCGCTGGATCGCCGGGCGCGGCCGGCTGCCGGGCCAGCAGCGCAATCAGGCTGCCATCCGGCCCGAACGCCGCGATCGGAGCTTCCGCAGCCGGCCCCTCCCCAGCGCTGGCCTGCCCAGCCGGGCCCTCCTCACCAGGGCCCTCCGCAGCCTGGCCTTCCGCAGCCTGGCCTTGGGCTGCCTGGCCTTGGGCTGCCTGGCCGGGCACGGCCGGGCTGACGACGGCGGGGCCGACTACGGGGGGGCCGCCGGGCGGAGCGGGTAGCCGGCCGCCGTGCGCGACCAGCCTTGCCTGGTCCTCGGCCAGGTCGAGCCTCGGAAAGGCGTCGGCTGCCGCCTGTGCGAGCGGGATCAGCCGCCACTCGGCTGCGAGCTGATCAAGGGTGCTGGCCGCGCTGACCAGGTAGGCACCGGATCGGGTCCGGCGCAGCGCGGTCAGGTGGCCGCCGGTGCCGAGAGCGGCACCCAGGTCGCGCGCTATCGCCCGGATGTAAGTACCGGACGAGCAGGTCACGTCGACATCCAGGTCGAGCACGTCGTCGCCGGGCCGGACAGCCAGGATGTCCAGCGCCTCGACGGTTACTGTCCTGGCCGCCAGCCGCGGCGCCTGGCCAGCCCTGGCGAGCTGGTAGGCACGGCGGCCGGCCACCTTGACCGCGCTGACTCCCGGCGGCACTTGCTGTATCTGCCCAGTCAGCTGCCGCGCCGCCGCGCTGATCTGCGCGGCAGCGATGCCGGTCACCGGGGCTGCGGCCACGATCTGGCCGTCGGCGTCGTCGGTGTCGGTGGACTGGCCGAGCCTGATGGTGCCGGTGTACTGCTTGCGCGCCAGTGTCAGATAGCCGAGCAGCCGGGTTGCCTTCTCCACGCCGACCACCAGCACGCCGGTAGCCATCGGGTCAAGCGTCCCGGCGTGACCGACCCGCCTGGTCCCGGCGAGCCGCCGGATCCTGGCCACCACGTCGTGCGAGGTCCACCCGGCGGGCTTGTCGACGATGACGAGCCCGCTAGCCGCCGTCACCGGCCGCTGCCAGCCAGCACGGCCAGGTCAAGCTGCTCGCGCATCGCGGCCATAACCTGCTGCGTGGTGCCCGAGGCGGTGAACCCGGCCGCGCGGACGTGCCCGCCGCCGCCGAGTGCGGTGCAGGCGCGGCCGACGTCCGCGATGCGCTTGGACCGCGCTGAGACCTGCCATCGACCAGCGTCGTCCTCCTTGAGCACGACTGCTACCTCGGCTTCATCGGTCCGGCGCAGCACGTCGATGACTCCCTCGGCCGCGTCCAGGCCGAGCCCGCCGGCGGCGCGGTCGGCCCTGGTGACAGTCGTCCACACCAGCCCGGTCCCGGCCGCGGCCGCGGGCTCGAGGACCGCCCGGCCGAGCGAAGCCGACAGCATGCCCAGGTAGCCGAATGGCGCCCGGTCCCACAGCTCACGCGACACCGCGCCAGCGTCGATGCCGGTGGCCAGCAGCGTCGCGGCGATCTGGTGCACCAGCGGCGTCGTCGCCTCGTACTTGAACGAGCCGGTGTCGGTGACGATGCCGGCGTACAGGCACATCGCGACATCCCTGGTCAGCGGCAAGCCGAGCCGCTCGATCAGCTCATAGGCCAGCACCGCGGTCGCCGCGGCTGCCGGATCGACCAGCCGGACCGAACCGAATGAGGTGTTCGACGCGTGGTGGTCGAGCACGATCAGCTCGCTCGCCCTGGCGGCGATCGGCTCCAGCACCCCGAGCCGGTCCTGGCTCGCCGCGTCGAACGTGACCATGACCTGCGGGCTGCGCGGATAGGTATCCGGAGGGCTGAGCAGGCTCTGGCCGGGCAGGAACCGCAGGATCGCGGGCACCTCGAACGGCTGGTCGCCGAAGGAAGCTATGACCCTGGCCGGTCCGCCGCGGCCGGCCAGCGCGAGAGCCACGGCCAGCATCGAGCCGAGCGCGTCGCCGTCCGGCCGCACGTGGCACGCCAGGCAGATCTCAGCTGAGCCGCTGAGCGCCCTGACGGCCCGCGTCCACTCGGTGTCAAGATCGCGCGGCACGGCTGTCACGAGCGCGAGTATGCCGTGCCGCGATCGCCGGCGGCGCCGATTCCCGGCAGAAGATCGTCGGTTCTGGCCGGCCGCCGACGGCCGGCTTACTCCGCCTGGCCATCCACCCGGCCAGCCCGCTCAGCAGCGCGGATGTGGCCGTTGCCGCCTAGCTCCGGTTCAGCCTGACCCTGGCCGGCCGTTGCCTCGGCGGAGCCGGCTTCGTCGCCCGGCGGCTGCGCTGCCGCCTTGTAGGGGTCGGCTTCGCCGGCCGGCACCGCTCCCGCCCTGGCGGCTGCCAGCTCAGCGTCGGCTGCCCGCGCCCGGGCGACGAGGTCCTCGATCGTGCGGGCGTTGTCCGGCACCTGGTCACGCTCGAAGGCGATCGACGGCGTGTGCTTGATGCCGGTCAGCCGGCCCACCTCCGACCGGATCAGGCCGGTCGCGCTGGCCAGGGCGGCGGCGGTCGCCTGCTGATCCTCCTCGGACCCGTACACCGTGTAGAACACGGTTGCCTCGCGCAGGTCACCGGTCACCCTGGCCTCGGTGATGGTGACGAAGCCGAGCCGCGGGTCCTTGATCCTTCGTTCCAGCATCTCCGCGACGATCTGGGCGATGCGCTCGCCGAGCTTGCGCGCCCTGGCAGGGTCCATCCTGGCTCACTCCCCCTCGTCGTGGTTGAACAGCCGCCGCCGGGCAGACAGCAGCTCGACCTCAGGGCGCGCCGCGACGAGCCGCTCGCACCCCTCGATCAGCTCGGTGGCATGCCCGGCCGCCGAGCTGACCACCGCGACGCCGATCTCCGCCCGGCGCCACTTGTCCAGGTGCCCGGTCTCGGCCACGGCGGCACCGGGAAAGCGCCGGTGCAGCTCGGCAATCAGCGGCCGGACCACCGACCGCTTCTGCTTCAGCGAGCGCACGTCGCCGAGCAGCAGGTCGAGGGCCAGGGCACCCACGTACACCTACGGCACCGTCCCGGCTCAGGCCCGCGGCTTCTCCCGCATCTCGAATGTCTCGATCACGTCCCCGATGCGGATGTCGTTGTAGCCGAGGCCGATACCGCACTCGAAGCCCTCGCGGACCTCGGTGGCGTCGTCCTTGAACCGGCGCAGCGATTCCACGGTGAGGTTTTCTGACACGACCACTCCGTCGCGGACCAGCCTGGCCCGGCTGTTGCGGGTAATCGTGCCCGAGCGGACCAGGGAGCCGGCCACGTTGCCGATCCTCGGTACCCGGAAGATTTCCCGGACCTCGGCCGTGCCAAGCTGCGCTTCCTCGAAGACCGGCTTGAGCATGCCCTTGAGCGCGGCTTCGACCTCCTCGATCGCCTGGTAGATGATCGAGTAGTAGCGGATGTCCACGCCCTCGCGCTGGGCGAGCTCGCCGGCCCGGCCGGCCGGCCGGACGTTGAACCCGATGATCACCGCATCGGACGCGATCGCCAGGTTGACGTCGTCCTGGGTGATCGCGCCGACACCGCGGCTGATCACTCGCAGCACGACCTCCTCGCCGACGTCGAGCTGCAGCAGGGCGTCCTCCAGCGCTTCCACCGAGCCGGACACGTCACCCTTGATGATGAGCAGCAGCTCCTGCCGCTCGCCCGACTTGAGCGCGGACTCAAGGTCCTCCAGGGTGACCCGGGGCCGCCGCTGCGCGAACATCGCGCTGCGCTCCCTGGCCTCGCGCCGCTCGGCGATCTGCCGCGCCACCCGGTCGTCGTCGACCACCAGGAAGCTGTCGCCAGCGCCGGGCACGGCGGTGAGCCCGAGCACCTGCACCGGCCGCGAGGGCGGGGCCTCGGCGACCTGATCGCCGTTCTCGTCCAGCATCGCCCTGACCCGGCCGAATGCCTCGCCGCAGACGATCGAGTCGCCGACCCGCAGCGTCCCGCGCTGGACTAGCACGGTCGCGACCGGCCCGCGGCCCTTGTCGAGGTGCGCCTCGATGGCGACGCCCTGAGCCTGCTGCGTCGGATTGGCGCGCAGGTCAAGCTCCGCGTCGGCGGTCAGCACCACCGCCTCGAGCAGCGCCTCGATGCCGGTGCCCTGCCTGGCGGAGACGTCGGCGAACAGCGCCTGGCCGCCGAACTCTTCCGCCACCAGGCCGTACTCGGTCAGCTGGGCGCGGACCCGCTGCGGGTCGGCGCCCTCCTTGTCGACCTTGTTGACGGCCACGACGATGGGTACGCCGGCCGCCTGAGCGTGGTTCAGCGCCTCCGTCGTCTGCGGCTTGACCCCGTCGTCGGCAGCGACCACGAGGATGACCAGGTCGGTCGTCTCGGCGCCGCGGGCTCGCATGGCGGTGAACGCCTCGTGGCCCGGCGTGTCGATGAACGTGATCTTGCGCTCCTGGCCGTCCACGACGGTGTTGACCTGGTAGGCGCCGATGTGCTGGGTGATCCCGCCGGCCTCTTCCGCCACCAGGTTGGTGTGCCTGATCGCGTCGAGCAGCTTGGTCTTGCCGTGGTCGACGTGACCCATCACGGTGACCACCGGCGGCCGGGGCACCATGTCGGTGTCCTCGCCCTCGTCCTCGCCGAACTCGATGTCGAAGGTCTCCAGCAGCTCCCGGTCCTCTTCCTCCGGGGAGACGACCTGGACCGTGTAGTTCAGCTCGGCGCAGAGCAGCTGCAGTGTCTCGTCGTTGACCGACTGGGTGGCCGTCACCATCTCGCCCAGGTGGAAAAGCACCTGGACGAGCGACGCCGGGTTGACCCCGATCTTGTCGGCGAAGTCGCTGAGCGACGCACCCCTGGACAGCCTGATGACCTGGCCGTTACCGCGCGGGATCTGCACGCCGCCAATCGACGGCGCCTGCATGTTGTCGAATTCCTGGCGCCGCTGCTTGCGCGACTTCCGGCCCCTGGCCGGCCGGCCGCCTGGACGGCCGAAGGCACCCTGCGTGCCGCTGCGGCCGCGGCCGCCACCACCCGGCCTGGCCGGGCCCATGCCTGGCCGCGGGCCTCCTATTCCGCCACGCCCGGCACCAGCGCCTGGCCCGCTGCGGCCGCCTGGCCGCGCACCGGGGCCTGCACCAGGGCCACCGCGGCCACCGGGGCCACCCGGGCCGCCGCCTGGCCTCGCGCCCATCGGCCGCGGCGGCATGCTGCTCGGGCTTGGCCGCGGTCCGCCAGGACGCGGGCCGCCATCACCAGGGCGGCCAGGCGCTCGCGGGGCAGTCGGCCGCGGTCCTGGCACTCCTGGCCTCGCCGTCGGGCCGCTCTGGCCGGGCGCTGCCTGGCCGGACGGGCTGGCGGGCCCGGCGGCTGGCTGGCCTGGCCTGACCTGGCCGGGCCGGGGCGCGGAGCCCATCCCGGTGGGCGTGGAGCTGAACGGGTTGTTGCCTGGCCGCGGGCCGGGGCGCGGGCCGCCACGGCCCGGCGCCGACGGTCGGGGCCCGGCCGGGGCCGACGGGCGGGCAGCGCTTGGTGGCTGCGGCCTGGCCGGTGACTCCGCCGCCTCCGGCTGCTGCTGCGGCGGGAACGGCGACTGCGGCTCCGCCGTGGCTGCCTGCTCGGCGGCGTCATCGCGACCGCCGGTGCCGGCCGGCCCGGCTGCCGTAACATCCGGCCCGGCGGCGGCCTGCTCGCTGGCCGCCGGGGCCTGCTGGGCCCGGCCGCGATCCGGCGCGGTCGCGGCAGCGCCCGGCTCGGCGACGGCCGTCTCGGGCATCCTGCCGTTGCTGCCGCTCGGGGCCGCGGCGCGCGCGGCGCCGTTGGCGTGCCTGGCCTGCTGGCCACCGCCGTCCGGCCTGGCTGCGAATGCTTCCTTGAGCCTGCGAACAACCGGCGCCTCGATCGTCGAGGACGCCGACCTGACAAACTCGCCCATTTCCTGGAGCTTGGCCATCACGGCCTTGCTCTCGACGCCGAACTCCTTCGCGAGTTCGTACACCCGGACCTTCGCCACTGCGCTCCCTC
Source organism: Streptosporangiaceae bacterium (assembly GCA_036495525.1). Taxonomy (GTDB): domain Bacteria; phylum Actinomycetota; class Actinomycetes; order Streptosporangiales; family Streptosporangiaceae; genus DASXMR01. The sequence continues at coordinate 80,544 of DASXMR010000033.1, forward strand.
TACTCGGCCCGGCTCTGCCGGACCACTCAGCCGGTACGGGGCAGCGCGTGCTCCGTCCGGCGTCAGCCTCTGCTGCTCATCGCCGAATGCTCATCGGGCGCTCATTGCAATCTCAGCCTGCCTTCCGCGGCCTTGCCGCCGCGCCTACCTTACGTGCACCAAACCTACTTTGCCGCCTGGCCACCGGACCCGCGGGCTACCGGTCTCGTGCCGCCTCGCCTGCCGCCGCGGCCGGCTGACCGCCCGGCGGCGGCTGCCAGGTAAACCCGTCGAGCTCGTCATCCCGCAGCGGACCCTGCAGGCGCAATGCCCGCGGGAACGCCCGGCGACGCCGGGCCCGATCCAGGCATCCCTGGCTGGGATGCAGATACGCGCCGCGTCCTGGCATCCGCGCGGCAGCATCAGCGACGATCACATCACCGACTGCTACCAGGCGAAGCAGATCCGACTTGGCTGCGCGAACTCCGCATCCCACGCACGTCCGGACGACAGCTGCCTGCCGGAGGGAATGCGGGAGCCCGCTGACCACTGCCTCGTCCAGCTTACAGGGCCGGCGCGTCGGCGGCACCGGGCACGGTGTCGGAGACGCCGGCCTTGGCCGGGCGCACCGGGCCGGGCACCGTCCCTGGCTGCCTGGCGTCGCCTGGGGAGTCCGCGCTGCCGGACCCCGCTGCCGAGCGGGCCGACGGGGCAGCAGCGCCGCGCGCCTGCGTCCGGTGGCTGCTAGCGGCTGGCGCGCTCGCGGCCGGCTGGCGGCCGGCGGCTGGCGCACTGCCGGCCGGCTGGGCCGACTGCCCGGCGGGGGCGGCGCCGCTCGCAGCTGGCGCCGCTGCGCGGCTGCCTGGCTCCGGCCCGGCACTGTCACCAGGAGTGTCCGGCCTGATATCGATCCGCCAGCCGGTCAGCCGGGCGGCGAGCCGCGCGTTCTGGCCTTCCTTGCCGATCGCCAGCGAGTACTGGTAATCGGGCACGATCACCTGGGCGGCCCTTGCCTGGGCGTCGACGACAATGACCCTGGAGACCCTGGCAGGCGACAGGGCGTGCGCGACGAACTCGGCCGGATCGCTTGAGTAGTCGACGATGTCGATCTTCTCGCCGTGCAGCTCGGTCATCACGTTGCGCACCCTGCTGCCCATCGGCCCGATGCAGGCGCCCTTGGCGTTCACGCCGCTCTGGTGCGACTGCACTGCGATCTTGCTCCGGTGCCCCGCCTCCCGCGCGATCGCTGCGATCTCCACTGCGCCCGAGGCGATCTCGGGGACTTCCAGCGCGAAGAGCTTGCGTACCAGGTTGGGATGGGTGCGCGAGAGCGTGATCGACGGTCCGCGGTAGCCCTTGCGCACGAGCAGCACATAGCACTTCAGCCGCTCGCCGTGCACATAACGCTCGCCTGGCACCTGCTCGGTCGGCGGCAGCACCGCCTCCACCTTGCCCAGGTCGACCAGCACGGCACGCGGATCGCGACCCTGCTGGATCACCCCGGCGACGATGTCACCCTCGCGGCCGGCGTACTCGCCATAGGTCAGCTCATCCTCGGCGTCGCGCAGCCGCTGCAGGACCACCTGCCGCACGGTGTTCGCCGCGATCCGGCCGAAGCCGTCGGGAGTGTCGTCGTACTCGCTGGTGACCTCGCCCTCCGGGCCGAGCTGCTGCGCCCACACGGTCACGTGCCCGCTGCCCCGGTTCACCTCGACTCGCGCCGATGGCGCGGCGCCGTCGCTGCGGCGGTAGGCAACAAGCAGCGCTTCCTCGATGGCCTTGATCGCAAGGTCCATCGAGATGTCCTTCTCGGCTTCCAGGCTTTTCAGGACGCTCAGGTCAATGTCCATCGGGATCCTCCTCCCCTGCGTCCTCGTCCTCTCCGCGGGCAGCCGGGCGGGTGAACTCGACCTGAATCCGGCCAGGGCCGATCTCGGCGTAGCCGAACTCGGTGACCGCGCCGTCGACCTCGATCCTGACCTGATGGTTGTCAGCGCTGACAACCCTGCCCTCGACGGCGGCAGCTGCGCTGGACGGCCTCGTTCCCCCGTTTCCGCGCGCGCTGACCGGGGCGGTCACTAGCCGGCCGACGGCCCGTCGCCAGTGCCTTGGCTCAGTCAGCGGCCGGTCGGTACCCGGCGAGGAGACCTCGAGCGTGTACGGCGTATCGCCCATCGCCGATGCCTCGTCGAGCCGGGCCGAGAGGTCGCGGCTGACCTCAGCGATGTCGTCCAGGCTCACGCCGCCGTCGGCGTCCACGGTGACGCGCAGTAGCCGGCGCCGCCCGGCCGCTGTGAGCCTGACCCCCTCCAGGTCCAGGCCCATGGCGTTGACCGCGGGCTCGATGAGCCGGGCTAGCCGCTCGGAGTCGGCGGCGAGTGCCGCTGACCCCCGGCCGCCGGCCGGAACGGGCCGTGGCGCGGGCTGACGGGAGCTACCGTGCATCACGACCTCCTCGTCCGGATCTGCTGTTATATGGCCGTTCGCGACCGCCGCCGCGACTTGCCGCGGCGCTGCTGCCTCGCACCTAGCCTATCCGGCGTGCCGCTGTCCGGCCCGTGACGTGCGCGTGTCTTGCCCGTGACGCGCTGTCGCGACAATGCCCGGCCGCCCCGGCGGCACATGGCATGCTGGAAGCCACGCTGGCCAGCCGGCCGCGCCAGTCCCGGAGGGCACGTTGCTGCCTGATCCCACCCGGCGAGCCGTCATCGGTGCCGCGGCTGCTGGCACGGCGCTGCTGCTGGCCGGCTGCCGCGGGGTGCAGGTGCTCGGCACGCCGCCGGCGGCGCCGGCCGACGTAACGGCCCTGCAGGGTGCGATCGGCGCCGAGCAGCTGATGATCGACCGTTATCAGGCCGCGCTGCGCCAGGCGGCTGACGGCCAGGCCGGACCGCTGCTCAGCCAGCTACTTGGCCAGCATCGCGCGCACCTCGCGCAGCTCACCGCCAGGCTCGTCACGCCGCCCGGCACGCGCCAGCCTCGGGACCAGGCCGCGCCGCAGCCGTCAGGCACAGGCGGATCGAGCCCGGCCGGATCAGGCACGGGCGGACCAGGCACCGGCGTTTCCGGCACCGGGGTACCCGCCGATCCGGCACAGGCGCTGCAGTTCCTGGCGGATGCGGAGGGCGCTGCCGCTGCGCGGCTGCTGCGCGAGCTGCTCACCGCGCCGCCGTCGCTGGCGCAGCTGCTGGCCAGCATCTCAGCCGCCGAGGCGAGCCACGGGCCGGCCTTGCGAGCCGCCGGGCGAGCCGGATGAGCAGCCCGGCCGCCGTGCGAATCGCGCTGCAGCGTGCGCTCGCCGCCGAGCACGCGGCCAGTTACGGCTACGGCGTGATCGGCGCTCACCTGTCCGGCCGGGTTCGCACGGCAGCCGTTGCCGACTGGGTAGCTCATCAGCGGGCCAGGGATCAGCTTGAGCAGCTGCTGACCGGGCTCGGCGCGACGCCAGTGCCGGCCGCCGCTGCCTACCAGATGCCGGTCCTGGTGCACAGCAGCCGGTCGGCCAGGGCCGCGGCCGTGCTGCTCGAGGATGGCGTCGCGGCCGCTTACCTGGACCTCATCGCGCTCAGCGAGCCGGCGCTGCGCAGGCTCGGCGCCGGCCAGCTCACCGCGTCAGCGCTGCGTGCTGCCCGCTGGCGCGGCAGAACCGTCGCTTTCCCCGGTAGCCCGGCCGGCCTGCCTGGCAGCTAGCTGCCGGCTCCGGCTCGGCCCTGCTACGGGGCGCGCCAGCCGGCTGGCTAGTCGCGCGCCGCCAGCACCCGCCCGATCATCCGGGCAGCCCGCTCGGGGTCCTCGCCCGCGCAGATCCGCTCGGCCCATGACCACCAGAACCACCAGATGCCATCCCGGCTGCGGCCCAGGTACACGTCCTCGGCCAGCGCCGACGCCGCGGGATTGACCACGTGCAGGCTGGGCGCCCGGCCGACCGGGGTCAGCAGCTGCGCCCTGAGGCCGCGCCTGACCAGCGCTTCCCCGAGTCCTTCCAGCCGGTCCAGGCAGCCCGCCTGGCGGGCCGCGGCATCGCTGGACGGCATGACCCCTGCCGTCATCGTGTCACCTCTGGTAGCTGCCAGAGCGCATAGAGTAACGACATATCCCCAGGATGCACGGTCGAGTGGCAAAATGCAATATGCACTGAGTAATTCACATAACGTGATTCAGCCGTCCAGCTGCCCTGCCGAACTAACGGACTTTCTGACCCTGCTGGCCCTGCGGCAGCCTTCAGCGCCTGGCGGCTGCGCCAATGCTGCGGTGACGCTGCTGGGATGCTGCTGGACCTAGACGGCACCCCGGCTCGCAGTCCACACTGACGGTCACGCGCTGGGGGGAGGTGACTGGATGGTCAATACGCACAGTCCCACGGTCCGGCGCCGGCGACTCGCCCTCGAATTGCGCCGGCTCCGCGAGGCCGCACGGCTGACATGCGAGGACGTCGCCGACCGGATGGAGTGCTCGGCGTCGAAGATCAGCCGGGTGGAGACCGGCCGGGTCTCGGTGTCACCCAGGGACGTGCGGGACATGCTCGAGATCTACGGCATCCCCGAGGACGAGCGGGAGAGCCTGGTGCAGCTAGCCAGGGACTCCCGGCAGAAGGGCTGGTGGCACGCCTACAGCGACACCATCCAGCCGCAGTTCGCCACCTTTCTGGGGCTTGAGAGCGCCGCGTCGGAGATCAGGATCTACGAGGTCAGCCTCATCCCCGGCCTGCTGCAGACCGAGGAGTACGCCAGGACCGTGATCGCCGCAGGCATGGTCAACAGCGCGACTGACGAGATCGAGCGCCGGGTCGAGCTGCTGATGGCCCGCCAGCCCGCCCTGACCAGGTCAGACGACCGGCCGAAGTTCTGGGCGGTGCTGGACGAGGCGGCGCTGCGCCGCCGGGTCGGCGGCGCCGGGCTGATGCGGCTGCAGCTGGAGCACCTGCTGGAGGTCGCCCGGCTGCCGAGCGTCGCCCTCCAGGTCATCCCGTTCGGCGGCGGCGCGCATCCGGCGATGGGCCGGCCGTTCGTCATCCTCGGCTTCCCCGAGCGGGCCGACCCCGACGTCGTCTACCTGGAGGACCTGACCAGCGCACTGTACGTCGAGGATGTCGACGAGGTCGACCGCTACAACGTGTTCTTCAACCACCTGCGCGCCACGGCGCTGTCGTTCGACGACTCGGCCGCGCTGATTACCGCGGTGCTCAAGGAGATGTAGCTGCGGCCGGCCAGCCGCGGGCGCGCGGATCCACGGTGGGGTGCCAATGGCGGCGGGGACGGCGTGCCGCCCGACCCGGTCAGCGCAGTGAAGCGGGCAGCGGCTCGGCGTGCAGCACGGTGAGCCGGGACACCGCGCGGGTCAGGGCAACGTACAGCCGGTGCGTGCCGCGCGACTCGGCGGCGACGATACGGGCCGGCTCGACGACGATCACCTGGTCGAACTCGAGTCCCTTGGCGAGCGAAACAGGCACGATGGTCAGCTGCTGGCCGTTCTGGCCGGCGCCGGCGTCATCGAGCAGCGCGTGCCCCACGCCGGCGGCGCCGAGCAGCTGGGACAGCTGCGCGGCCTGATCGTCGGCGGCGATCACGGCGGCCGACCCCGGCCGGCTGAGCGCGTCAGCACAGGCGGCGGACAGCGCGCTGCCGAGGGCCGCCTGGCTCGCCTCGGTGATCACCAGCGCGCCGGGGTCCTGCCGGATCGACCGGGCCGGGGACAGGTTGGGCGCGATGCTGGCCAGCAGCCTGCTGGCGAAGTCAAGGATCTGCCGTGGCACCCGGTACCCGGTGTCGAGCACCCGCAGGTCGGCCTCCTGCTTGCCCAGGTTCCGCAGCAGCTGGTGCCAGCTCTCAGCAGCCCACGGCGTGGTGCCCTGCGCCAGGTCACCGAGCACGGTGGCCGACCCGGTCGCGCAGCGCCTGCCGATCGCGCGGCATTCCATCGGGGACAGGTCCTGCGCCTCGTCGACCACCACGTGCGCCAGGCTTGGGGTCCGCTCGATCAGGTCGCGCGCCTCGTCGACCAGTACCGCGTCGCCGCGCGACCAGCGAGCCGAGCCAGGCCCGCGCGGTGGCCGCGCCCAGCAGATCGCCTCCTGCTCGGCCTCGGTCAGCAGGCCGGTCGCCGAGCGGGCCAGCAGGGCCGGCTCGGACAGCAGCCGGAACACCAGCCGGGCGGGATCGGTCTTCGGCCAGCACGCGTCGACCACGGCGCGCACGGGACGGCTGCGCGCGACCGCGGCCTGGGTCCGGTCGTCGCAGGTCTCCCCCGCCTCCTCCATCCGGGTCAGGACCACGTGCGCGATCCGCTGCGCCAGCATGTCCCGGCCGGCCCCGTACCGCACCCCCCGCTCGCGCAGCTCGCCGATCAGCTCGCTGACCTCGGTCGCTGACACCCGCCAGCGGCGTGACCCGCGCGGTACCACGACCGCCTCGGCCGGCTCGCTGACCTGATCCCACAGCGCCGCCCGCAGCACGTAGGCCATCCGCGCGTCGCCCTTGACCCTGGCGGCCAGGTCGGCGTCGGCTTGCCGCACCGGGACGGTGGCCAGCAAGTCGGTCACCGGCAGCTGGGTCACGTCCAGCTCGCCGAGCGCGGGCAGCACGCCCCTGATGTATCCAAGGAAGGCCCGGTTCGGCCCGATGACCAGCACGCCACCGCGGCTCATCCGCTCCTTGTACGCGTACAGCAGGTAGGCGACCCGGTGCAGCCCGACGGCTGTCTTGCCGGTGCCAGGCGCGCCCTGCACGCACACGGTCTGGTCGGCCTCAGCCCGGACGATGTCGTCCTGGTCCGGCTGGATCGTGGCGACGATGTCGCGCATCGGTCCGGAGCGCGGCCGCTCGATCTCCTCGATCAGGATCCGGCTCAGCGGAGCCTGCTGCGGGGCGCCCGTGCTGCCGGGACCGGCGCCGCCGGGGCCAGGAGCGCGGCCTGGCGGCCCGAAGGCCTCGTCCTCGAAGGCGGTGAGCTCCCCGCCGGAGAAGCCGAACCGCCTGCGCCGCTCCAGGCCCATCGGCTCCGCCTGGCTGGCACGGTAGAACGGCCTGGACACTGGCGCGCGCCAGTCGATCACGACCGGGCTGCCGTCCTGGTCGTGCACGTGGCGCCGGCCGACGTGGAACTGCTCCCCCGAGTAGGCGCCGGCCGGCCGGCCGTCCTGGCCGGCGGCGGGCGTGTGCTCGCCGGCATAGTCGAGCCGCCCGAAGAATAGCGGCGTGTCGGGCAGGTCGCTCAGCGCCTGCGCTCGCCGGTACAAGTCCGCCTTCAGGTACTCCTCGGAGACGGGGTCGCCGCCAAGGGCGCGCAGCGAGAGCACGTCCTCTCGCATCAGCCGCAGGTACTCGCGTGCCTGGCTGAGGTGATCGCGCTCGGCGGTCAGGACGGGATCGGCTTCTGGCTGGTGGTCAGGGCGGGCCGGGCTGCGGGCTGCCCGGCGGGCGACGGGACCGGCCGTGGGCATGACTGATCTCCTCACGTAGCTGGGAGGAAGAAAGGGCAGATGAGCCTAACAGCGACAGCGCCGCAGGTCATCCCGATATCGGCGGCCGCCGGACCGGGGGACGACCGCGGCTACCAGGTCCAGTGGAAGCCGGCGACAGTCCGCTCGATCGAGCGGAGGAAGCGGTGCACCGAGTGCTGGCTGTCGAGCGTGACCTGCTCCTGCTGCACCACGTCACCGTCGATGCCGTCCCAGCTGGCCCACCAGACGGCCGCCGGCAGGGCCTCGCAGTGGAACTCGACCCGCAGGTCGAGGTTCTCAAGCCGCCCGATCACCCCGCGCCGGTACTGACGCTCCTGCGGCTGGCAGGAATCGGCCTCGAGGGTACGCAGGTAGGTCGTCCAGTACTCAAGCGTCGCTGTCTCGCCCTTGCCGAGCACGGCGGCGAGCAGGATCTCGGTCACGTACATGCTGCCGTCGCCGAGCTGGGTCAGCTGGGCAGACGTGCCCTGGCAGCCCTGCCCCGTCTCCAGCGCGAGGCTGCCGATGTCGTACAGGTACGGGATCCGGTCGACGCCGTCCGATGTCGCTTCCACCACCTGCAGCGTGCGCGCCCTGGCCAGCAGCCGGTCGGGTCCGACGTGCACGTGATCGTGCAGCGAGAGCGTCTGGTGCCGCCGGGGACCGAGCGCGGAACGCACGTTCTCCTCGGTCGCCGTGGCGACAGCCCGCTCGCCGGCCAGCACGCCAGGCGCGCGGATGCCCTCCCAGAGCTGCCATAGCCGGTCGGCATCGTCTTCGGCGATGCCGAAGGCGTCGATGAACAGCCGCAGCGTGGAACGGCTGAGCAGCCGGGCGGAAAGTACCCGGGACACCGTGTCCTTGAGCTGCATGGGCCTGGCGTGCTCGTCTGCCGGGCGGCGCGGATTGCCGGCCAGGTGGCGGGCGAGAACCTCGGCCACGGCCAGCTGGTTGATGTTGCCGCGCCGGGCGCGCACGACGTGCTGCTCCCACAGGTGACGGTAGGGCCCAGGGCGCATCAGCAGTTCTCTTAAATAGACCGCTGCCGCCTGGCTGCCGGAGGGTACTGAATCAGTCACCGGTCGTAGGGCATCCTTCTGCGAAATTAGATCGACATAACAGGACTACCACAAGTCCGCGAGGTCAAACACCGATCCCGGCGAGTCCGGGCATTCTGGCCGGAATGGGCGCCGGCCGCAGCAGCCACCGGGCGGCTGTAAAGGACGAGCCTAATGACTTTAGAAGAGCACCGACATGAACGCGCCGGCCTCGGTGAAGCCGGCCCGGCGGTACGCAGCCCGCGCCGGGGCGTTGAAGTCGTTCACGTACAGGCTCACCAGGGGAGCCACCGAGCGCTGCGCCAGCGCGACCACAGCGGCCATACCGCGGGACGCGTGACCGCGACCGCGCAGCCCTGGCGGCACCCAGACGCCCTGCACCTGGCACGCGTGCGGTGTCGCCGCGCCGATCTCCGCCTTGAAGACCACCCGGCCGTCCTCGATCCTGGCGAAGGACCGGCCGGTCCTGACCAGCTCGGTGACCCTGGCCCGGTAGGCGGCGCCGCCATCAGGCCCGATCGGCGAGACGCCGACTTCCTCGGTGAACATGGCGATGCTGGCCGGCAGCAGGACGTCGACCTCGTCGAGCCTGACCGGCCGGACCAGCGGGTCAGGCAGGACCAGGGGATCAGATGAGATCACCATCACCGGCTGCGACGCCCTGACCTCGCGCGGGCGGCCCCAGTACGGCTCGAGCATCTCCCACAGCTGGCTGACGGCGGCCGACGGCCCGACGATGGACGAGCACCGCCGGCCCTGCAGCCTGGCGCGCTCGGCGAAGGCGGTCACCGCGTCGGGACCGGCGCCGACCGGGACGAGATTGGCGCCCGAATAGCACAGCGAGGTCAGCCGGCCGGCCTCGTGATAGCCCCACACCTGCGCGCCGAGCCTGGCCGGATCCAGGCCGGCCGCGTGGATCCGCGAGCTGACGAAGACGTTCGTCACCGCATCGCGGTCGCAGATGGCGAGGACGTCATCGCGGTCGGATTCTGTCAGCAAGCGCAACGACGAACGCCACGCTCTGGTGCGCAGCACCTCTCCAGCGTATCGGCTACCGCCGGGCTGCCATGCCCCGTCCCGAACGGCTGGCGCGGCGGCTGCCGGACCGCTGCCTCAGGCGGCCGGCTCGGGCAGCGCCGGGCAGGTGGCGCTGACCAGCCCGGACCCGGACGGCAGCGCGCCGGCGGCGAGGTACCGGTTCAGGTAGCCGTTCACGCACTGGTTCGGCGGGCTGGCGAGCGACTGCCCGTGGTTGCCGCCACCGGGCACGGTCACCATCCGGGCGGTGGGCAGCTGGCGGCGGGCGATGAGCGCGCCCTGATACGGGGTAGCGGCGTCGAGAGTGCCCTGCAGCATCAGGATCCCCGGCAGCCCCGCGCCCTTGATCTGGGTGGGCCGGGCCGGGCCGTGCACCGGCCAGAACGCGCAGGCGGCGTTGAACCACGCGTTGTCCCACGCCTCGAACGGCGCGGTTGCGGCCACCTTCCTGGTGTCGGAGTCCCAGCGGGCCCAGTTGCGCGGCCAGGCGGCATCGGCGCACTCGACCGCGTTGTAAACGGCGAACTCATTCTCGTCCTGCTTGCCGACCGCGTTGTACTGCGCGATCAGCTGCGAGGCCGAGCCGGAGCGCAGGTAGGAAGACAGCGCGGCGGCCAGGGCGGGCCAGTAGGCGTCGTTGTAGCCGCCAGCCACGAACGTGTCGTTGAACTCATCGGGCCCGAGCGCGGGACCGGACGGGCCGGCCGCCGGGTGCCGGGCAAGCTGCTGGTAAGCGCGGGTCCAAGCGGCCTGCACCTGCGCCCGTGTCGCGCCGAGGTGAAAGACGCCGTCGTGCCGCGCTGCCCACGCGTAGAACGCGTCGATCCGGCCCTGGAACGCGTAGTCCTGCGCGATGTTGTCGGCGTACCAGGCGCCTTTCGGGTTGACGACGCTGTCCAGCACCATCCGCCGCACCTGCTTCGGGTAAAGCGTGGCGTAGACCTGGCCCAGGTAGGTCCCGTAGGAGAAGCCGAGGTAGGAGATCTGCTGCTGGCCGAGCGCTGCGCGGATCGAGTCCATGTCCCTGGCCATGTTCAGCGTGGTCATGAACGGCAGCAGCGAGCTGTAGCTGCGCTCGCAGTCGGTGGCGTAGCCCCGCGCCCTGGCGATCAGCTTCTGCTCGGCGGCGTGACGGGCCGGGACGTAGTCGGGCCGCACCCCGGCGAAGAACGAGGGGTCGCAGTGCAGCGACGGAACCGAGGCCCCGACGCCCCTGGTGTCGAATCCCACGATCGTGTAGTCAGCCGCCACCGCCGGGCTCAGCCCGTCCGCGACGAAGCCAGCGAACGCCCGGCCAGGCCCGCCAGGTCCGCCGGGGTTCACCAGCAGCACGCCCTGGCGCTGGCTGGCCGGCGCGGTGGCCGGCTTCTCGGACAGGGCCAGGGTGGTCTTCCGGCCGGACGGCTTGGTGTAGTCGAGCGGGACCTGCAGGCTCGCGCAGCTGAGCCCTGCCCCGACGTCCGGGCAGGGTTGCCAGCTCAGCGGGTGCCCGGCGGCCACGGCCGGCCCGGTCGCGCCAGCGCCGCCCGAGGTGCCAGGCCCGGACCCGGCCGGGTGCTGCCCGCCGCTGCAGCCGGCCACCGCGAGCGCGGCGCACAGCACCGCCGGCAGCAGCGCAGCGCGCCGCCGGGCGCGCGGCCCGCTCATCCGGGTGCGGTAGGACACCTGCGGTCCAGGCTGATCGTCAGGCCCCGGCAACCCCGGCCTCGGCTTCGGCTTCGGCTTCGGCCAGCTTCATGGCCTCCTCGATCAGGGTCTCCACGATCTGGGACTCAGGCACGGTCTTGATCACCTGGCCGCGGACGAAGATCTGGCCCTTGCCGTTGCCGGAAGCCACGCCGAGGTCGGCCTCCCTGGCCTCGCCGGGACCGTTGACCACGCAGCCCATCACCGCGACCCGCAGCGGCACGTCCATGCCCTCGAGCGCGGCGGTCACCTCGTCCGCGAGCTTGTAGACGTCGACCTGGGCGCGGCCGCACGAGGGACACGAGACGATCTCCATGCCGCGCTCGCGCAGCCCGAGCGACTCAAGGATCGCGATGCCGACCTTGACCTCCTCCACCGGCGGGGCGGACAGCGACACCCGGATGGTGTCGCCGATGCCCTCGGCCAGCAGCGCGCCGAACGCGACAGCCGACTTGACCGTGCCCTGGAAGGCCGGGCCCGCCTCGGTCACGCCCAAGTGCAGGGGGTAGTCGCACTGCTCGGCCAGCAGCCGGTAGGCCTGGATCATCACGACCGGGTCGTGGTGCTTGACCGAGATCTTGATGTCGGTAAATCCGTGCTCCTCGAAGAGCGAGCACTCCCAGAGCGCGGACTCCACCAGCGCCTCGGGGGTCGCCTTGCCGTGCTTGGCGAGCAGCCGCTTGTCCAGCGAGCCAGCGTTCACGCCGATCCTGATCGGCACCCGCGCGGCCGATGCCGCCCTGGCGATCTCGGCGACCTTGTCGTCGAACGCCTTGATGTTGCCGGGGTTAACCCGCACCGCCGCGCAGCCGGCGTCGATCGCGGCGAACACGTACTTGGGCTGGAAGTGGATGTCGGCGATGACCGGGATCTGGGACTTGGCCGCGATGGCGGGCAGCGCCTCGGCGTCGTCCTGCGACGGCACCGCCACCCGCACGATCTGGCAGCCGGCCGCCGTCAGCTCGGCGATCTGCTGCAGCGTCGCGTTGACGTCAGCGGTCAGCGTCGTGGTCATCGACTGGACGGAAACCGGCGCCCCGCCGCCGACGGGCACGACGTGCCTGCCGGAGCCCACCATGATCTGGCGGGACTCGCGGCGGGGCGCGAGCGACGCGGCTGGCATGGCGGGCATGCCGAGGTCAACAGTCATCGTGAGCGCCTCACTGGGGCAGGTGAATGGGATTGAAGATGTCCGCCGCGATGAGCACCACGGCGAGGCCGACCAGCAGCGCGAACACCCCGATACTGACCGGCAGGAGTTTCTCGAGGTCGACCAGGCCGGGATCGGGGCGCCTGCGGAGCCTGGCCAGCCACGACCTGATCTTCTCGTAGATAACCAGGGCCAGGTGCCCGCCGTCCAGCGGCAGCAGCGGCAGCAGGTTGAATGCGCCGACGAAGATGTTCAGCGAGATCACGATCAGCAGCAGCGTGGAGACCGTGAACTGCCAGCCGCCGCCCTGCTCGACCGCCTGGCCGGCGATGTCAGCGGCGCCCACGACGCTGCTCACGTTCCCGGCCGGGGTCTTCGCCCGGTCGCTGGCGAACAGGTCGGGCAGCGCCGACGGGAGCTTTGCTATCGCCGACCCGGAGCTGGCCAGCACGTCGCCGAACTGCGTTCCGGCGTAGCTGACCGCGGTGATCGGACCGACCCGCTTGAAGATTTTCTCGTCGACGCCGAAGAAAGAGCCCTTGCGGCCAGGTACCGCCGCCGGGGTGAGCGACAGGGTGTGCTGCACGCCGTCGCGCTTGACGACCACCGGCACCGGCTTGCCGGGCGGCAGCACGCGGATCGCCTCGCCGAGCTGAACCCAGGTGTGCACCGGCCGGGACCCGATCTTGGTGACCGTGTCACCGGCCCTGATTCCCGCCACCGCGGCTGGTGAGCGGCCCAGGCTGCCCTGGCACGTGCCCTGGTCGAGCGCTTTCGCGCTGGCTGGCACGCAGCTGGCGATGCGGCCGATGACGGTCGTGTTCTGCACGCCGATTCCCAGGGCGAGGCCGGCCAGCAGCACGAAGGCAAGAGCGAAGTGCATGAACGAGCCGGCCACCAGCACGACGGCCCGCTGCCAGGCAGGCTGGCGGCGGAACGTGCGCGGCTCGTCCTGCTCGTCGACCTCCTCCAGCGAGCTCATCCCGACGATTTTCACGAAGCCGCCGAACGGCAGCGCCTTGACGCCGTACTCGGTCTCGCCGCGCATGGTTGACCACAGCGTCTGGCCGAAGCCGACGAAGAACTGGGTCACCTTCATGTGGAACTTCTTGGCCGTCAGGAAGTGACCGAGCTCGTGCAGCATGACCGAGATCAGCAGCGCCAGCACGAAGATCACGATGCCGAGCAGCCAGGCAAGGTTCGCCCGCGCCAGGGCGACGACGACCGCTACTACCAGCGCGCCGATGATGAGTGCGCTGCGTGCCCGCCTGACCGTGCCCAGGGTGCGCCATCCCTGGCTCATCGCGAGGCCTCTCCCCTTCCGATCCCGCTGAGCTCACGCGCGCGGCCCCGCGCCCAGCCGTCACTAGCCAGCACGTCGTCCAGCGTCACGCCGGTGCCATCGGGGCCGGTGCCGGCGGAGTCAGTGCCCGCGGAGTCCTGATGCTCCGAGACTACCTGGGCCACGGTATCGGTGATCCTGGTGAACGGGATGCGCCCGGCAAGGAACGCATCCACGCATACCTCGTTGGCCGCGTTGTAGACCGCGGGACTGCAGCCGCCCGCCAGGCCGCTGTCCCTGGCCAGCGTCACCGCTGGAAACGCGTCCTCGTCCAGTGGCTCAAAGGTCCACGTGTGCTGCGCCGTCCAGTCGACCGGGCTGGCCGCGCCGGCTACCCGCTCGGGCCAGCCGAGCGCCAAGGCGATCGGGATCCGCATGTCCGGCGGGCTCGCCTGGGCGATGGTCGAGCCATCGAAGAACTCCACCATCGAGTGCACCACGGACTGGCGGTGCACCACGACCTCGATCCGCTCGAACGGGATGCCGAACAGCAGGTGCGCCTCGATCAGCTCCAGGCCCTTGTTCACCAGCGTCGCGCTGTTCACGGTGATGACTGGTCCCATGTTCCAGGTCGGGTGGGCGAGCGCCTGCTGCGGCGTCACGCCCGCCAGCTCAGCCCTGCTGCGGTGCAGGAACGGGCCTCCGCTGGCGGTGATCACCAGCTTGCGCACCTCGCCGGCCTGCCCGCCGCGCAGGCACTGCGCGATCGCCGAGTGCTCGGAGTCGACCGGGACGATCTGGCCAGGAGCCGCCCGGCCGGATACCAGCGGGCCCCCCATGATCAGCGACTCCTTGTTGGCGAGCGCGAGCACCCGGCCCGCATCAAGCGCGGCCAGCGTGGCGGCCAGCCCGGTCGCGCCGGTCACGGCGTTCAGCACCACGTCGCACGGCCACGACGCGACTTCGGCGACCGCGTCGGCCCCGGCGAGCACCTTCGGCAGCGGCCGGCGCGGCACGCTGCCGGCAGCCAGTGCCGGCAGCGCGGCGCGGACCTCATCGACGGCTTTCTCGCTGGCCACCGCGACGACCTCGGCGCCGAACTCGACGGCCTGCGCGGCCAGCAGTTCCGGGTTCCCGCCGCCAGCCGCGAGGCCGGCGATCCGGAATCGATCCGGGTTGCGGCGCACGATGTCCGCCGCCTGAGTGCCGACCGATCCAGTCGAGCCGAGCAGGACGATGTCACGCTCGCGGCCGAGCTGAGGTGCATCCATGAGGCCATTGTGCCGGGTTGGCGGGTCCCGGTGCCGCGGCAGCGCCACCCTGCCAGCTGGCCTCGCCCGCCAGCCGCGGCGCCTGGCGCTAGGGTGCCGGCCCTGGCTGGCCGGCGCTGCTGACGGCGGCCGGGCTGGCGAGGCGGGCGGCCGCCCCTGGCAGCAGCCGCCAGGCCAGCACCGCGCCTGCCCGCACGCCCGGCGGGCCAAGTAGTCCGGTCAGGTACCGCGCCACGGGCGAGGCCTGGCTGGCGGCGGCTACCACGGCGGCTGGATCCCAGCGGGTGAAGTCGGCCCGCAGCTGCGCCGTCGTCGGGGCAGGCGGGCTGGCCGGCCCGCCGTAGAACGGAACCCCGGCCAGCGAGTCCAGGTACACGGTGGTCGGTGTCTGCCCGGCCCGGCCGGCCCTTGACCGGCGTCCGCGCACGTACGGCGAGATGAAGTCCCCGGCGATGACGGAGCCTGGCTCGCCGGTCACCGCCTGCCAGCGCAGCGGCATCGGGTATCCGCCCCAGGGCACGGGGACAACGAGCACCCGCGCCCCGGCCTTCAGGTGCAGCTGCCGGAACGCCGCCTGCCACCCGGCCGGCACCGGCGGCATCCGCACCGCCGGCAGTGGCGCGGGCACCAGCGGCAGCAGCACCACGGCCACGGCGACCGCGGTCACCGTGCGCGCTCGGCGCCGGCTCCACGACCTCGGTAGCCGTGCGAAGGCCAGGTCCAGGCTGAACGCCAGCGCGGCGCCGGCCGCACCGTCGGCCAGCACGGCCAGCCGGTCAGGCAGCGCCGAGCTGAGTCCCGGCAGGCCCTGCAGCCAGAACCAGGGCAGCAGCCGGGCCGGATAGGTGAGCACGTGCATCTGAATCGGATGGCCGCCGAGGCTGAATATCTCGAGCACGGCAGCGGTCACCGCGGTGACCCTGACCGGCAGCCGCCGCCAGAACAGCACCGCGGCGGCGATCAGCGCGATGATCAGCGGCCAGCCCAGGTAGGCCAGGTACTCGGCCTGCGGCTGCGGGTACCTGGCGGCCGCCGCGGCGGTCGCCGGGATGTGCAGCAGCAGGCCGGACGGCGGCGTCACCAGCGCGTACGGGATCGCGTAGAGCCCGGTCAGGTGGCCGTTGTACTCGATGATGGTGGTGCCGCCGCCCGCGTGCCCGGCGCCGCCGTGGAACTGCACCCACAGCCCGCTGGCGCACAGCAGCACCGCCAGGCCAGCCGCGGTGGCCAGGCCGGCCAGCCGTGGCCTGGCGTCGGTCAGCACCTGCCGCGGCCGGCTCGCGGCCAGGATCCCGACCAGCACGGCGGCGGCAACCGCCGTGTCGATCAGCAGCTCTTCCCCGGTGAACAGCTGGGCGGCGGTGAGCAGGCCGAGCCAGAGCCCCGCCCTGACGGGGCTGCCCCGGCCGGTGAGGATGCGCAGCAGCGCGTGGATGATCAGCGGCGGCAGCACCGCGAACTGGACGTGGAAGTGACCCATGCCGGAGTTCACCAGCGCGAGCGAGAACCCGTACACCGCGCCGCCCAGCGCCCCGGCGCCGGTGCTCGCCCCCCACGCACGCAGCACGAAGAACAAGCTGGCCGCCGAGCCGGCGAAGCCGAGCGTGAGCAGCAGCGTGAGGCTCACCTGCGGGCCTGCCAGCAGGGTGACCGGTGTCAGCAGCACGCCGGGCAGCAGGATGGAGGTGTTCCAGGTGAGGTTGACCCCCTGCGGCGGGTTCATCGCAGTGGTCATCAGCGCGGGCAGGTGACCGTGCGCGACCGCGCTCGCGGCATAGCGGATGAACCACGTCATCTGCTCGACGTCGGGCAGGTCGCCGGGCTCGGCGCGGCTGGCCGGATCGGCCCACAGCCGCCAGGTCAGTAGCAGCGCGGCGGCCAGGTAGCCCGCCACGACCAGCCATGGCGCCAGCGACCTGGCGGTGCCGGGGCCGCTGTCGGGCTCGGCACGCGACCCGGACGGCGCCGAGACGAGTCGCACCCTACCTCCGTCCGCTGGCGGTATGCCGGGGAATGCTGGCCTGCCCCGACGGCACCGGGCAGCCGCTGCGTAGCGGGCCAGGCTAGCGCATCGAGGCCGCGGGCCGCCCCGGTCGCGCCGCCATCAGGCCGGCTCCGACCGCCTGCCGCTACCGTCAGCCAGCCGTGGCGCCTGCCCAGCCGGTGCCTGCGCCCGAGCCGGGTCGTGAGCCGCCCGCGCTGGCGGCCAGGGCGGTAACCAGACTGCCAGCAGACTCTGAGTAAACCCTGAGCTACGGGCACGCTGCCGTGGCTGATGACCATGGTACGTTTTGCCGGTCAGGTGACACGGCTCGGCCGAGCGCGCACAAGCCGGACGCAGCACGCCGAGAAGTCCCGGCGCGACCGGCGTCACCGATTGCTGGCGTTGCCCCCTTGTTGCGGGTGACGCCATGCCTCGTTGTCTGGCTGGGTGATGAGGAGGACAGTGACTTGCTGAGCCGCTTGACCAGCGGGGCGCGAGAGGCTCGCGGAGCCGTCGCATGAGCTTCGTGGCCGGGCTGCAGGTACGCCGCTCGGCCGAAAGCTCGGCCACCGGCCAGGCCAGGAAATCCTCGCCGATCACCGCCGACAGCCCAGTCTGGCTCGTCCTTGTCGCTGCCGCTTTCGTCATCACCGAGCTCAACCCTGGCCTGCTGCGGCTCGGCCTCGGCACCGACGAGATCACCTACCTCGCGCAGACGAGCGTGCACGCCTCAGGGGTCGTGCTGCCGCCGGTGCACGGCCGCGGCCCTGCCCTGCTGGCAGCGCCGGTCACGCTGCTCACCACCTCGATACTGGCGCTGCGGCTCTGGATGGCCGTGCTGTCGGGGATCGGCTTGCTGCTGGTCCTGCTCGCCTGGCGCGGGCTCCGCCAGGCCTGGGTGATCGCCGTGGCCGGCGGCATCCTTGGCAGCCTCGGCATCGCCGAGATGATGGGCGTCCAGGTCATGCCTGACTGGTGGGAGGCGCTCTTCGGGCTGGCAGCCACCGGGCTGTTCCTGCAGGCGGTGACCGGGCGGATGCGCCAGAAGGTGGTGCTGCCACTGCTGGCCGGCGCCGTTTTCGGGCTGATCCTGCTGCGGCCGGAGGACGCGGCCTTCCTGATGCTGCCGCTGGTGGCCGCCATCGTCGTGCACAAGCCATGGCGGCGCCGGTCGATCGCGCTCGCCATTGGCGCCGGCATCGCGGCTGGCCTGGTGGAGTGGACCATCGAGGCGTTCATCTTCTTCGGCGGCCCGCTGAGCCGGCTGCACATGATGCACCAGGAGCCGCCGAGGTTCGGCTTCTACTTCACCCTGCCGTACCAGCTGCAGGTGCTGAACGGGCCGTGGTACTGCAAGCCGGGCCAGTGCCACTCGTGGCAGTTCCCGTGGCTGACGGTGTGGTGGGTCGCGTTCGTCGCGCTCATCATCGTGGGCCTGATCTGGGCGCGCCGCAAGCGCCTGCTTGGCACGTCGCTGATGGCCGTGCTGCCCGGTCTGTCGGTGCTGGCCGGCTACACGCTGTTCGTACCGTACGCGGCGCCGCGCTACCTGCTGCCGGTGGTGGCGCTGCTGGCCATTCCCGCGGCGGACGGGATCGCGCGGCTAGCCGCCACGCGCCGCTGGCGGCAAGCCGGGATCTCAGCCGTGTGCGCTTTCCTGCTATTCGGCGCCGTCTCCGAGCACTTCGTCGGGCAGAGCATGATCAGCTCCGAGGACTTCGGCCGCCCCTACGCGATCGTGCAGGCCAACACGCTGCGTGACCTCGGAGTCCACCCGCAGTGCGGGCTGGTGTCCACCTCCGTTGCCTACTTCCTCGGCTGCGCGGCCCCGTGGGAGGGCGAGCCGCTGCCCGAGTTCCTGCGGCTGCAGCCCGGCGGGCATGCCGGCTGGTACCGGGTGTACCTGCCGAACAACCCCGAGGTGGTCTTCCTCCGCCACTGAGCGTCCGCGGCCGGGCCGCGGAGGACCGGGCCGCGTCCGGCCTGGGCGCAGCCCGGTCCCGGCGCAGGCCGGCCGTTCGCAAGGGCTCAGGGCCGCGGGATGCGGGCTGGCTCCCAGTCGGGCCGCAGCGGGAACCCTGATTCGCCGCCAGCGCCGAGCCGGGCGCACAGCACCTGGTGCAGCTGGATCTGGTTGCGCTCGAAGCCGAGCCGCGAGCCGGCCATGTAGAGCCGCCAGACCCTGGCGGTGCCCTCGCCGACCTCGGCCACCGCCTCGTCCCAGTGCTCGTCGAGGTTCGCGCACCAGCCGGCCAGCGTCCTCGCGTAATGCTCGCGCAGGTTCTCCTCGTGCCTGACCTCGAACCCGGTGTCATTCATCAGCGAGATCAGGTAGCCGGGTCCCTCTAGCTCGCCGTCGGGGAAGACGTAGCGGTAGATGAAGCCGTCGGTGACCCTGGCGGGACTGAGGTTGTCCGGGCGGGTGATGCAATGGTTGAGCAGCCGTCCGCCCGGCCGGAGCTTGCTGTGGAGGAACGAGAAATACCCCGGCAGCTGCCGCTTGCCGATGTGCTCGGTCAGCCCGATGGAGCTGACCGCGTCGAACTCGCCCTCCTGGACGTCGCGGTAGTCGAGGTGCCTGATCTCGGCCAGTTCGCTGAGCCCGGCCTCCTTGATCGCGCGCTGTCCCCAGGATGCCTGCTGCTCCGACAGTGTGACGCCGAGTGCCTGCACGCCGTACTCGCGCGCTGCGTGCATCACCATGCCGCCCCAGCCGCAGCCGACGTCCAGCAGCCGCATGCCGGACCGCAGCCCGAGCTTGCGCGCGACCAGGTCGAACTTGGTGGCCTGCGCCTCCTCGAGGGTGGCGTCTTCGCGTGGGAAGCACGCGCAGGTATAGGCCATCGACGGGCCGAGCACCCATTCGTAGAAGGCGTTGGACACGTCGTAGTGATGCGAGATGGCGGTGGCGTCACGGCCGCGGGAGTGCCGCTTGCCCGACAGCCAGCGCCGGTTAACCCTGACCTCCTGCGGCGGCGGCGGCACCCGCGGCCACAGCACCCGCGGGCCGCCCAGCTCGCGCAGCACCCGCAGCTTCTCGCCGACGCTGAGGTCGATGCGCTGAGCCGTGGACAGCCGCGCAAGCGCGGCGTACATGTCACCGTCCATGTCAAGGTCGCCCGCCACGTACGCGCGCGCCAGCCCGAGCCCGCCCGGCGCCTGGGCGAGGTACGACACCGCTAGCGGCGTCCGCACGGTCATCCGAATCGGGGCACCGGGTGACCCGGCGGTGCTTCCGTCATAGGCGCGGAACTCGACTTCCGAATCCGCGCCGGCGACCCGCTCGAAGACGTCAGCAAGCGACATTAGTGTTCCTTTCCCTCACTCCACTCAGTTCCCGCGAACGCATTTCTCGTACAGCCCGGCCAGCCGGCCAGCCGGGTCATACCTGGCCTTCAGCGCCGCGTAAGCGGGCCCGTTGTAGGCGGCCCAGAACACATCTTCGGAGTAGAACGAGGTCGAGTACAGGCCCTTGTGGCCGCCTAGCTCGCTGACCTTGTCCTCGATCTGCCGGTTGTAGTAGCCGTCGGCCTGGCCGGGCGGCAGCGGCACCGTGCCCCAGAATCCGAAGTTGACGTACACCTCGCCAGCCCCCAGCGGGTACAGCGGCCAGGTGCGCTCGCCGCGCAGCCGCAGCGGGCACATCCACACCGGGCTCATCCCGATCCGGTCGGCGAAGAAGGCCAGGAAGTCGGCGCCGCGGCTGACCGGGATCTCCACGTCCTGGATCACCGCCTCGGCGGCCGGCCGGCGACGGCGCGCGTTCATCGCGTCCGTCAGCCGGTGCCGGCGGTCAAAGGCGACCAGCGCCCGGTACACATCCGAGCGGCGGTACCGGCGCGGCCACAGCCTGCGGATCATCGGCCGCTGCACGCCGAACGGGCGGGAGCACCAGAACCAGTCGGTGTCCCAGCGCCACAGGTAGTCGCCGATGGTGAGGAAGTCCTCGCGCGGCCCGCGGATGGACTGGTAGTAGATGCGGTTCCTGGTGTAGTCCGACAGCCAGGGAGCGACCTCACTGAACGCGCCGATGGTCAGGTACATCTCGTCCAGGCCGAAGACGGTGCCGTCGATGAAGTCGGCCTGGTGGCCCTGGTAGCTGCCGTCGGCCGCGACCTGCGCGATCGCTTCCATGCAGGCCTGCGGGCTGGCGAAGCGGAAATGCCGCAGGTGCACGTAGGGCGTGACGGGCTCAAGCTCGATCGTCAGGGACAGCGCATAGCCAAGCGTCCCGTAAGAATTCGGGAACCCGCGCAGCAGCGCCTCGTGCTCGCCGCCCGGCGCGGCGGTGACCACGTCGCCGTCGCCGGTGAGGATGTCCATCTCGAGCACCGACTCGTGCGGCATGCCGCTGCGCAGCGATGTCGACTCGATGCCGAGGCCGGTCACCGCCCCGCCCAGGGTGATGGTCTTGAGCTGCGGCACCACCATCGGCATGAGCCCGTGGCTCAGCGTCGCCTCGGCCAGGGCCTCGTAAGTGGTCATGCCGCCGACCAGCGCGGTGCGCGACCTCGGGTCCACCCGCAATACCCGGGAGAAGGCCGCGATGTCCAGGCCAGGACCCGCCGCCGGGTCGCGGAACCGGAACAGGTTCGACGTGCGCTTGGCCAGCCGGACTGGCTGGCCTGGCTGGATTGCGGTGTACTCCTGCTGCAGCCTGGCCACCGCCTCCTGGTAGCCGGCCGGCTTCTCGATCCGGGTGACAGGGCCGTTGCCCGCACCGGCCGCCGGAACCCCTCCCGGACGTCCGTGATCGGTGACGTCAGTCACAGAGCCTCCCCGAGGCTAGGCCGCTGTTCTGGCATTACGGACAATGCCCGCTCGCGGGCAGCATAAGCAACAGTCAGCCCGAACCGGATGAGCGGGTCTCGCTATCCCCCGCCACCCAGCCAACAAGCCCACCCAGCCTCCGTCCGGCCAGCCCCCGCCGCCCAGCCAGCCGAGCCGGCCAGCCAGCCCCGTCACCCAGCCAGCCGGGCCGCGCAACAGCGCGGGAACCCTGCTGCGGCTAGAGCAACGGCAAATGCCCCGCGCTGTCGTTCGGCGCGGGAGCGGGACCGGGCGGCGGCGGGACGGGACGCTAGGGACGGCCGGCCGCGACCTGGAGCTACGGGACGCTAAGTGCGGGGCGAGGCGGGCGCGACCTGGGGGGCGGGTCGGGACGCTGGGTGCGGGCCGGGCGCGACCTGGGGCGGGGCAGGAGGGGGACGGACGGGCGTCAGCGGTTCCGGCGGCAAATGGCGCGGCAACTTAGAGTTGTGGCATGCGATTTGCGCTGATCAACTCGGGGATCGGGCTGCTTGCGGCGGCGGCTGAGCTGCGCCGCCTGCGACCCGATGCCGATCTGGTGCTCGCGATGGACCCGGACGCAATGCCCTGGGGTCCGCGCACGCCAGCCGAGATCGCCGAGCGTGCGCTGGCTTGCGCGACGGCGGCAGCGGAATTCCGGCCCGACGTCATGGTCATGGCGTGCAACACAGGCTCGGTGCACGCCCTTGACGCGCTGCGGGCTGAGTTCGAGCCGGCGATCCCGGTGGTCGGGACAGTACCCGCGATCAAGCCGGCGGCTGCATCTGCCAGCGCGATCGCCATCTGGGCGACCGAGGCCACCACCGCCAGCGCCTATCAGCGCCGCCTAATCGACGAGTTCGCCAATGGCGCCAGGGTCACGCCGGTCGCGTGCCCTGGCCTGGCGGACGCCATCGACGCGGGAGATCAGCCTGCGGCGGCCGCAGCTGTCACCGCCGGCGCAGGCCGCACGCCGGCTGACTGCCAGGCGGTGGTCCTCGGCTGTACCGAGTACGAGCTCGCCGCCGACATGATCAGTGCAGCCGTGCCCGGCGCCACAATGTTCAGCTCGGCTGCCGCCGTTGCCGCCCAGGCGCTGCGCCGGGCGCCCCGTGAGCCGATCGCGGCCGCCGCTGCCGGCACCGGCTCGGTCAGCGTGCTGCTCAGCGGGCGAGTCGCCGACCTGCCACCGGCAGCGCTGAGCTATCCGGCTGGCCGGCTGCTGGCCCGCCCGGCGGCCGAGCGGGGCCTTGACCCGGCGGGCCCGGCGGTGGCATAGCTGGCCTCGACCTGCTCGGGAGTCATCGGCAGCCGTGCGGCCGAGGGCGGCAGACCGGCCTGCAGGGCCTCGCCGAGCAGCACGGCCATCGAGTAGCCAGGGTCGGCGGCCAGCGCGCGCTCAACAGCCATGCTGGCCAGCGCCCCTTCTCCCGCCTGCCACGCCGTGAAGGCCAGCAGGGCGGCCGGGGCAGGCACGAGCCGCGGGATCGCGTGCCGAACCAGGTCGGTCCATAGCCGCCGGTGGGCCGCGGCGGCCTGCGCATCCATCCGCGCCCAGGCGTCATCGCGCACGCGCAGGTCGGATAAGGCCACGGTCAGCCCGGCGATCACGTCGTAGTCGCAGATCGAGCCCCCTGACCGGTACGTGCCTAGCGCCTCCTGCACCGCGCGCCTGGACTCGTCGAGCAGCAGGGCGGCCGCGTCGTCGCCGCCCCGACCAGCCGGGCTGCTGAGCGCCCTGGCCCGCCGCTCAGCCCGCTCGGTCGCCCGGCGCATCGGGCCGGCGACGGCGGGCAGCGGCGCGAGGGTGTGTGCCAGCGACGCCCGGTCGCGCAGCGCGGTCAGGCCGGCGGCGCTGAGCGCGGCCGCTGCCGGATGGCTCAGCGCGTCGAACGGGACGCCCTCGGCCGGGCAGCAAAGCGGGTCGGCGCACAAGTACGACCAGAACTTGTGACGGCCCGGCTCTGACCTGCGCATCCGTTCGGATCTCTGCGCCTGGCCTGCCATGGTCACGGTCAGTGATGGTCATCTGCGGTGGCCGCCGGTCGCTGTCTGACGGCCCACAGACGGCCCAAGCCTTAGAACGCGGGCCGCCGCATGCGCGGGAACGCAGCGGCGGCCCTAGGAACCCATCTCACCGAAGGAGACCGGAACCATGCCAGACAACGTAGACGACCGCATCACACAGGCGCGTGACTACCTCGCGGGCTGCCGCAAGCGGAAGCTCGCCGAGCTGCCGCCGTCGCTGCTGCTGCGCGAGGCGGCCGAGCTGCGCCGCCAGCTCGGCCAGGTGCTCGACGTGCTCGGCGAGGTCCGCACTGTGCTGACCGCGTTCGACTGGGAGACCGACGACCGGCAGTACGCGCTCGAGCAGATCGAGCAGATCGCTGGTGACAGGTGAGGCGCTGGCCGCTGTTCCTGATCGCCTCGCCTGCGGCCGTCGCCGTGTGGTCGGGCTGGGTCGGCCTCGGCGGCCTGTGCGGCTTCGGGCCGGTGCGGCTGCTGCCGGGCATCTCGGGATTCACGATCAATACTGCGATCACGCTGCCGATCGGCGTCGAGGCGTACGGCGCTTATGCGCTAGGCGCGTGGCTGTCGGCAGCTGCTGGCAGCCCGGCGCGGACGTTCGCCCGAAGGTCGGCGATCGGCGCGCTGCTGCTGGGGATGCTCGGCCAGGTCGCCTATCACGTCCTGGCGGCGTCGCACGCGCACCGCGCACCGTGGCCGGTCGTCGTGCTCGTGTCGTGCCTGCCGGTGGTCACGCTCGGCTTCGGCGCCGCGCTGACGCACCTGCTGCGCGCCGTGCCCGAGCCGCAGACCGCCGACGTGGCCGCGCTGAACGGTCACGCGCACGAGGCGGCCGAACTGTTCGCCGCCGAGCTCCAGTCGGGCCGCGTGCCCGGCATCCGCGCTATCCGTTCTGGCATGCACGTCGGCCAGGACCGCGCCCAGCAGGTACAGGCGTACCTGCGTACCCGAGTCCGTACCTAGAACTGTCCCGGCGCCGGGCCGCCCTACCAAGACAGACCCGGCGCCAGCTCACTGAGTGAGGAGATCATCATGTCAACCGACCTCGGGCACGGCCCGGCGAACGCCGAGCTTGTGCCCGCGCACCCGCAGCCGGGTACGCCACCGCCGGACGAGCCGATCAAGATCATCACGGCCGATGTCAGCTCGCATCCGTGGACGCAGGCGCCGCCGCGGCGGCCGGTGTTTCCGGCGTGGCTGCGGCACAAGGATCAGCGCCGCAGCGCCGCGAGCTGGGCTGTCCGCCACGCCGGGCACGTCGCCGCGTTCCACACCGTGCGCGCTCCTCTGTACCTGACGGTGCACGCGGCCCGGTCGCCGGTCGGCTTCGGCCGGGTGCTGCACGCGGTCTGGCACTGGTGCTTTGACCGCGAGGGCCATGAGCTGCGCGTGCACGCCGTCGAGTCCCGCGACGCGAAGGCGTACGCCACCCTGGCGCGTATCCGCCGTGACCGGGTGCGGCACCGCCTGGCCGTCATCGTCGCGGCCGGGATCGCGGGCAGCATCCTGCTCGGCACCCTGACCGCGATCGTGCCGCAGGTGCGCTGGTACCTGCTCGGGTGCGCCGTGCTGCTGCTCGGGTACGCGGGGCGGCCGCTCGGCCGACCGCTGGTGCAGCCCGCGGTCGTGTCGGCGAGGGCCGAGCGGCTCACGCAGGACATCATCGTGCGCGCGCTCGGGTCGCTGTCGCTGTCGGGCATTGACCGGGTGCTGCGTGAGGGCCGCGAGATCGTGTTCGTCTCCCCCGTGGTCCGCGACGGGCCGGGCTGGCGCGTCGAGATCGACCTGCCGTACGGCACGACGGTCTCGGAGGTCGTCGAGCGCAGGGACAAGCTCGCATCCGGGCTGCGCCGGCCGCTGGGCTGCGTGTGGCCCGAGCCGGCCAGCGAGGAGCACACCGGCCGCCTGGTCCTGTACGTCGCCGACGTGCCGCTGTCCAAGGCCAGGCAGGCGCCTTGGCCGCTGACGCGGGCGGGGAAGGCCGACCTGTTCGCGCCGATCCCGTTCGGCCAGGACCAGCGCGGCAAGCCGGTCACCCTGACGCTGATGTTCGCGAACCTGCTGATCGGCGCGATCCCCAGGATGGGAAAGACCGTCGCCATGCTCGTGGTGCTGCTGGCGTGTGCCCTGGACGCGCGGTGCGAGATCCGCTGCTGGGAGCTGAAGGGCACTGGTGACCTGGATGCGATGCGGAAGGTCGCGCACCGGTACGGCTCCGGCGCCGACGTGGCCACGATCGAGGCGTGCCTGGCTGACCTGCGGGAGATGCACCGCGAGCTGGAGCGCCGCGCGAAGGTGATCAGCGGCCTGCCCGCCGATCTGTGCCCGAACCGGAAGGTCACGCCCGAGCTGGCCGGCAAGAAGTCGCTGCGGCTGCACCCGCTGGTCCTGGCGATCAGCGAATGCCAGGAGATCTTCTCCAGCAAGGACTACGGCGGCGAGGCCGGGGAGCTGGCCACGGCCGTGATCAAGCGCGGCCCGGCGCTGGGCATCATGCTCATCCTCGACACGCAGAAGCCGGACGCCAAGAGCCTGCCGACCTCGGTCAGCTCCAACGTCGGGATGCGTTTTTGCCTGAAGGTGATGGACCAGCCGGCCAATGACATGGTGCTCGGCACCTCGGCGCGCAAGCGCGGCATCGACTCCACGCTGTTCGCCCTGTCGGACAAGGGCGTCGGCTACGCGGTCGGCCTGGCCGATGACCCGCAGGTGGTCCGCACCTACCCGGTTGACGGGCCGCTCGCCGAGACGGTCTGCGCCAGGGCGCGGCTGCTGCGCGAGGCCGCGGGCACGATCACCGGCTACGCCGCCGGGGAGCAGCCCGAGACCGGGCAGCAGGTTTCGCTGCTCGCCGACGTCGCGGCGGTGATGCCCGAGCCGAAGGCGCACCTGGCGACGATCGCGGCCCGGCTCGGCGAGCTGCGGCCCGGCGTCTACGGCGGCTGGGACGAGCGGGCCGCGGGCGCGGCGCTGCGCGCTCAGGGCGTGATCGTCGGCCAGGTCTGGGCGGACGGCGCCAACCGCAACGGAGTCGACCGCGAAGCCGTGCTCGCAGCGATCGCGGGAGGCTCCGATGCCTAGCCGCCTAGACCAGGCTCTAGCCGTTCTGCGGGCCGCTGACCTGCACCGGCACATCGTGCTAGGCCATCTGGCCGCTGTCGGCAGCGGGAGCGTTCCCGCAGGTCGCCTCGGCCAGCTGGCCGACGCCGGGCCGTCTAGCCTAGGCCAGCTCGGGCAGGTCGCCCTGGCGCTGGCCGCCGCGGCGGTGCTCGCCGGCGCCTACTGGCTGTCGCTGCGGCTGTGGCCGTACGGGCCGTGCCTGGCGTGCGGCGGATCCGGCCGCAGCTGGGGATCGAACAAGCGCAGGCACGGCATCTGCCGGGCCTGCCGCGGCTCGGGTCGCCGTACCCGGCTCGGCGCCCGCATCCTCGGCACCATCAAGCACGGGAGGCGCTGACCATGGGCGCCTACACCGACTGCCCGCGCTGCCAGGCCACCGGCTACCGGCACATCGCCGGCGGCTGGTACCGGCAGTGCAAGCGCTGCGCCGGTACCGGCCAGGTATCCACCATGGCTGGCCGGGCGTGGGCCTACGTCAGCAGCCGCGGGCTGCTCGCCAGCATCCGCCAGATGTCCCGAGCGGCTGAGGACTACGCCGCCGAGCACGCCGACCGCTACGCAGAGCCGGATGAGGAGTACTGACATGCCTGTTTTCAACAACCCTCGCCGGGTGATCGTCGAGACCGGCGGCGCCGGTAACGATCTGCTCATCGGCCTGGTCCTCGCCGTCGCGGTCGCCGCCGGCGTCGTGTGGCTGGTCGAGCAGGTCGCCGTCGCCATCCTCTGCACGCTGTCGGCGCTCACCCTCGCGTGCACGGCCTACCTGGTGCACGTGCTGCGCCGGGATGGGCTGCGGCTGTGGCGGCCCGGGCAGCTCCCGGGCGAACAGGCACCGGCCCGGGTGACTGCCCGGCCAGCGCGACCGGGCCGCGTACGGGGCCGCACAGCGCCGCGAGCGATCGAGGCGCCGAAGATCAGCCCGGCGACGGTCGCGCTCGCCCGCGCGATCAGCGACGTCAACCAGGCATCCGCCCGCAACGTCTGACCAGCAACGCGCCCCCGCAGGCAGGAACCACCGAAATGACAGACACCACCGACCGATTCTTCGCAGTCTGGCGCGAGACAGGCGACCGGCTGCAGGCCGCGCTCGACGAGGAAGCCGCCCAGCCCGGCCGCCACGGCATAGCCGCACTCAACGGCGCCTGCACGCGCACCCGCGAAGTCGTCAGGTACGTGACAGCGGCTTACCAGGGCGGCGGCGTCTCCGCGCTGCCCGCCGAGGTCACCAGCCGCGCACTCGCAGACCTCGGCGAGCTGCTCACCGCGCTGCGCGCAGGCAACCTGGCCAGCTTCGCCTGAACGACAACAGAGCGCCCCGCTGGCTACGGCCGGCGGGGCGCTTGCACGTTCATGGCGGCGCGCTACCGGACGCGGCGCTCACGGCTGAGCAGCTTGGCCGCGGCGCGCACATCGTCGCCGGGATCCTCGTTGAGTAGGTCGCGCAGCTCGGCGTCGAGCCGGACAGACTCGCCACGCCAGTACGCAGCCCGCTTCTCCCACTCATCCCAGCCAGGCGCAGCGGCGAGATGAGCCATGGCGTCCTGCTCGGCTTTGAGCGCGCGGGTCAGCAGCTGCTCCGCGATGCGCACGCGACGCTCGGCCATCCGCCGGCAAGCAGGACCGCAGTAACGACGCGGGCGGCCGACCTCCGGCTGCTCCAGCTCGTCGCCGCAGATACCGCACGCGGCCGGTTTGATGCTCGTCATGGGTTTCTCCACCATCTCGGTGCGACCTTTCAACCTGACTGACCTGCGAGCGCCCTCACTATCGGGCGCAATGCGTAACCGCCGCGGGGATGGCTCCCCACCCATCCTGACCTGCAGTTATGCCGCACTTCCTGTTAGTCATCGGCCGAACGATCCGTCTTGCCGTGCTGTCTTCTTCGAGTGACAGCTGTGACTCAGAGCCTGCAAGTTCGCCGGATCGTAGGCGCGTGGCCCGTTGCGGCCGCTGCCGTCGCGGTGATCTACATCGGTGCTCAGCTGGTGGCATCCATCCGGAGGGCAGCAGCTGGCGTCGCACTCGCATAGCGGATGCTCGTCCAGATAGCGACGGCTGAACCGGCGCCATCGTGGCGTCGAGCCGCGGTCGCTGCCGCTACCTCGCTGCCGGTCGTACTCGCGCAGGCACTGCTGACACTTGCCTGGCCGGTCGGTCAGCTCAGGGCAGCCATCGACGCTGCAGACGGTGAGCGCTCGTCGTCGTGGTGGCATCGGTGCTCCTGTCGTTGGTGGGTGGCCAGGCGCCCGCGGCGACATGCGGGCGCCTGGCCGTGGCTGCGGCGCGCGGAAAGGACGAAACGCGCGCCGCAGCCGGTCTTTACCTGATCGGGTCAGCCAGCTTGTTGCGTGTCCGGATCTCCTGCGCGGCGTTGCGGCCGAGGGCGCCGACTGCATCGCGCTGGCCGCGGAGCTTGCCGAGGGTGCGAATGTGGCGTGCTGCTGTGCGGCGGGTGTCGTCGTCTGCGTCGGCGGCGGCAGCGACTGCTGCGGCGATGACGGCCTTGTGAGCCCTGGTCAGGTCGTCGCCTTTCAGGCCGCCTGCTGCGAGTGCCTGACGGCCCCATGGCCCGGCGATCAGCGCGGCCACGTCGTCGCCGCCGGCGGCCAGGTCCATCATCACGTGCGTCCGGCTGTCGCCTTTCTGGTCGCCGATGAGCATCTGCGCATCGCTCCGGGCGGTCAGCTCGGCGCCCTTGGTCAGTTTCGGCAGGGCGGTGACCGTGAGGTTCGCTTCGGCGAGGTCGAGGTGCGCGTCTGCACGGCGGCGCGCTTCGTCGAGCTGTGCCTGTACCTGCTCGGCCTGCTCGGCGATGAGGCGCTGCTTTCCGGCGTCGGCGATCGTGTCGTCGCCGCGGAGCCGCTCGGCGGCTTTGATTGCGTCGGCGGCGATGCGCGGCGCGCTCTGGATGATCACTTCGCAGTCGCGGATGAGCTTGTTCGCATCGCCGGGGATGCTGCCGTGCTTTGCGATGGCGCCGGGCACGTCCTCGGCCGCCCACCGCGGGAACGCGGCCGCCAGCATTTCGGTGCCTGCGTATGCGCGCACCTCGGCTGGCTCGGTATGCAGTTCGGCGCGGCCCCTCGGCTCGCTGACGACCTGGCCGGTCGTGCCGTGCTCACTGACGCTCTGGATGATCTGAGTCATGATCGTTCCTTCCGGGTTGTGCGCGGCCAGGGTGTCTGGCTGTGCGGTGCGACGGGTCCGTCCGGGTCGCCGGGTGGCGGGAGGAAGACGGCAGCCGGTGGCGCGTCGGGATCGGGCAGTTGCGCGCGGAGGTCAGTCAGCGCGGCGAGCACGGCCGGGCTGAGCGTGTCCGCGAGGGTGGTCGGCTGGTCTGTCACCGGTTCGCCTCCGCGCCGACTGAGCCGTCCGGCCACGGACTATCCGTCCGAACCGTCCTGACCCGTCCATTGCTGGTCTGACCTGCGGTTTCGTCGGGACGGATGAAATCGGCCGGACGGGTTGACCCGTCCGGCGCGTATGAGCCGTCCGGAAGTTCTGCCTGCTCAGCGGGCAATTGGACGGGTGCGGACGGTTCGGACGGCAGATACCGCGGGAACACGTCGCGGAAGTCCTCAAGGTGGTATCCGCGCTCGGTTTTGGTCGTGTTGTGCCGCGGCCCGATCTCGAATTTGGCGAGCCGCAGCGCGAGCTTCCGGGCCGTGAATTCGAAGTCATGCCAGGGCGCGTCTTCGATCTCGCGGAGCTTGGTCAGCAGGGTGCTGGTGCCGAGGAATCCGACGTGCGGCAGGTCGCCGAAGATCGCCCGGATATCTGCCAGGAGGCGGATCTCTAGCGACTGCTCGCCGTCCGAGTCAGCGGCATCAGCGGCGAGCGCCAGGGCAGCTGCGCGGCCTCGGGCTGGCCATGTGCCGCCGGCGACGTCGGCGACGGCCAGCAGCGGTTCCCAGGCGTCCTGCGCCCGGTCCTCGAGGTCGGCCGGAAGATCGTCAACGGGATCGGCGAGCTTGGCTAGGTGCTGCTCTGCCCAGTCGGCGAGCCAGTCACGTACCTCGTGCAGCTCGGGCAGATCGGTGCGCAGCCTGAACTTGGCCACCTTCTGGCCGGGCAGCCGGCGCCGCATCGTGATGTTGACGGCCCGGTCCTCGATCGTGTCCGGCAGCCGCCCGATCCCGGCGATGGCCACCATCGCGAAGTTGCGAAACTCGGTCGGCACCTGGGACGGGCCGACGCACCGGATAGTTGGCCGGCCGGGCCGGAATCCGTTGTTCAGCAGCGCGATCAGGTCGCTGTTTTCCTCGTCCTTTTTCACCGAGCCGAACAGCCGGTCAGCCTCGTCAAGGATCAGCGTGGGCGGCCGGTCGGCGCCCTTGTCGATCATCCGGAACAGCGCGGCTACTGAGATGTTGGTCGTGGCGATCGGCTGGTGTACGAGCGCCTCGACGATCTCCAGCAGCCTGCTCTTGCCGCAGCGCTTGACCGGCGAGTGCACGGCCAGGCGGGTGGCGTGCTCCCAGACGCTGACGGCGTGCGTCGCGACGATCCAGAGCGTCACTGCCGTGACCGCGTGCTCGGACGGGAACGCCGCGTACTTGACCAGCTGGTCACGCACGTGATCGAGCAGCCGGGCGCCGTCGTCGGTCATGCGGCCCCACCGCCTCGGCCGTGAAAGTCGGCGGGGTGCGGCTGGCTGAACGTCTGCCGGGTGCGCCGCTCGCCGCGCAGCCGCCAGCGGGCCTGCTGGATCTCGACGGCTTCAGCCAGCTGGCCGGCGGCCTCGCGCTGCTGTCTGGCTTCCTCGGCCAGGACCGCGCCGCGGCCGACTTCGACGCCGGCCAGGAATCCGGCCGTGTAGCCCTCCCGCCAGCTGGCCAGCCTGCGCGCCAGCTCGCGCTCGCGGTCATCGGACTCGCCGACCAATGCCGCGACAATCTGACGGACGCTCATCGGCTCCTGCGCTTCAACCTGCGATATCGTCATGGTGACTTCCGTTTTTCCGGGCGGAGTCGGGTGCCATGGTGTGGGCCAGTTCGCTTGTCGTCGGCGAGCTGGCCCGCGGCATGTCAGGCGCCGACCATGCGCGAGTTCTCCCACGCCTCGACGTCGGCGAGCCGGTAGCGGACGTGGCGGCCGGCCCGAAAGTAGGGCGGCCCGGTGCGCTTCTTGTTCCAGCCGTAGACGGTCTCGATCGGGACGCCCTCGCGCTCGGCGAGGGCCTCGGGGCTGAGGTGCGTGGCGTGCTTCTCGCCGTGATGATCAAACACGATGCCGCCCCTTCGACGGTGATTTCCCGCAGACTCTGCGGGGGTGGTCAACGTCTATCACGGACGGTGGACAACCGTCAAACATGTGCTACGCTGCCGTAGATATGACGGCAGAATCGGTGAGTGACGTGCTGGCCCGTAGGGTGCGCGAGGTGCGCAAGAAGCGCAACTGGACGCCATCTGACTTGGCCAGACGATGCGAGGCGCTAGGCGCTGAGAAGCTCACCGAGAACGCTGTCGAGAACATCGAGAGCGGCCGGCGGCAGGGCGGCAGGCGCCGCCGGGAGATCACCGTCGATGAGCTGTTCGTCCTGGCCTACGCGCTCGACGTGGCGCCGATCAGCCTGCTGGTGCCCATCGATGACCCGCCAGACGGCTACGACGTAGCCACGCAGCGCGGCTTTATCCAGGTCACGCCGTCAGCCAGTTCGGCTTATCCCAACGTCCGCGCCTGGATCGCTGGCGCGCTCGCATTCGACAGGCAGGACGCGCGGCTCTACTACGCCGAGCAGCCGCTAGAGGGCTGGCAGCCGCCGCGCCCAGCTGCAGAGCAGGTCGAGCAGCACGGCACGCGCACCGATCTGGCACGGCAGCTCTGGCTCTGGCCCGGCCAGCACCCGGACAGCAAGCCGAAGGACTGAGCCGTGGGGCACATCGAAGACCGCTGGAGGCGCGCCGGGCGCAAGGGCACCGGTCGTCGCTGGCGGGTGCGCTACCTGGACCCGGCCGGGCGCGAGCGCAGCCGCAGCTTTGACCGCAAGGTGGACGCAGAGCGGTTCCTGGTGCAGGTCGCCGCGGAGGTGCAGCGCGGTACGTGGATCGACCCGGCGAAGGCACGCACGACGCTGCGGCGGCAGGCCGCCGACCGGCTTGAGGGCTATCACCGGGACTCATCGCGCGCCGAGAAGATACGCCAGCACCTGGACCTGCACATACTGCCGGCGCTCGGCGACTACACACTCGGCCAGCTGGCGCAGCGGCCGAGCCTGATCAGCCAGTTCATGGCATCGCTTCCGATGTCGGCCGGGAGCGCCGAGCAGGTGTACATCACGCTGGCGTCCATCCTTGACGCGGCAGTCGATGACGGCCTGATCGCGCGTAACCCGGCGAAGGCGCAGACGGTGAAGCGGCCGCGGGCGCCGAAGCGGAAGGTTGTTCCCTGGACGGCCGGCCAGGTCGCCGAGATGCGCGAGGGCATGCCGACATGCTGGCGGGCCGCGATCGACTGCGGCAGCGGGCTCGGGCTCCGCGGCGGCGAGATCTTCGGCCTGGGGCCGGATGAGGTCGACTTCCTGCGGCGCACCGTGCACGTGGGCAGGCAGATCAAGCGGATGGGCGGCCGGGTCTGGTTCGCGGCGCCGAAGGGCGGCCGTGACCGTGACGTGCCGCTCCCCCAGCCTGTCGCGCTGCGGCTGTCGTCGCATATCGCCGAGTTCCCGCCGGTCCCGGTGACCCTGCCGTGGCATGAGCCGGGCAACGAGCGACGCCACGGCAGGCCGGTGACAGTCGAGCTGATGTTCGCCTCGCGGCAGCGCGGCGCGATTAACCCGAGCACGTTCAACACCACGGCCTGGCGCCCGGCGCGGCGCGCGGCCGGGATCGTGGTCAGCGGCCAGGGTTCAGGCGTCGGCTTGCACGCGCTGCGGCACTACTACGCGAGCGTGCTGCTGGCCGGAGGGGTAGACGTCCGGGCGCTGTCTGAGTACCTCGGCCACCACGATCCGGGTTTCACTCTGCGTGTCTATGCGCACCTGGTGCCGAGCGCCGAGGGGCGCGCGCTGCGGGCCATCGAGGCGGCGTTCGCTGACGCTGACGGCCCAGTGACGGCCCAGGAAGGCGGCAACGCGCCATGACCTGGGATGACACAACTCCGACCAGTAACGGCCATCCTCGACCCGCAGCAGGTCCCTGATCTCGATGGCCGCCGCGGTCAGCGCGTCGCGGGTCAGGTCGGTGACCGGCGTGACCAGCGCGCCGGGACCGTAGCCCACGGTCATCGCCGCGCGCAGGTCCTGCCGCTGCAGCACGGTGGTTGCGTGCCCGGCGATCTCGGCGGCCAGGCTGAGGTCGGGCGGATCGGGCAGGTCGTAGCGGAACGCGACCCTGATCCGCCGCCCTTGGCCGGCGATGCCCAGTACGACCAGACTGCTGCTCGGGTGGAAGCCAAGCAGGTGCGGTACCACGGCGAGCACGCCATCCAGGGTCGAGACCCGGACCCGGCAGTCCCGCCCGGCTGACTGAGCGCCAGCCGGGCGGGAGGTGTCGTCACGGTGGCGCGGAGAGCTGTCGTCGGCGTCGCGATTAGATGTCATGCCGACATGGTCGAAGCCACCGCCTGGCCAGGCGAGCTGGCTGTCCCGGCGGCTGTGCACAAACTGCTGTCACGCACATGGCGGTGAACGAGCTTGACGCGCCAGGCCGCCGCGAGCGGCGTAGCCGGCCTGTCAGCGGGCCATGGGCTTGCTGAAGAAGACCCTGGCGAAGCCCTCGTCCTCGGCCCGGTGCGTTTCGCGGTAACCGTGCCTGCGGTAATAGGCCTGATTGGCGGTCATCGTCTCGTGGGTGTAGAGCCGCAGCTCGGCAACGCCGGCGATGGCGGCCTGCCGTTCGGCCCGGTCGAGCAGGATCGTGCCGATGCCGCGGCGCTGCGCGGCCGGATGCACCGCGACGTTCTCGATCAGCAGGTGGCCCGGCCGCTGGCGGAGCACGATCAGGCCGACGATGACGTCATCCTCGACGGCCACCCAGGTCTGGCGATCGCGGATCACCGCGGCGTAGTCGGCGGTCATCGGGGCCGGCCTGGCGCCGATCGCCGGCACGTAACCGCGGTAGGCGGCGTCCGCGATAGCCGCCAGCGCCGCGGCGTCGGCCGGCTCGGCCTGGCGGACAAGGACCACGCGGCCAGGCTTTCATGCGACGTCACGCTGTCGTGGCCGGCAGCCTGCCCGGCATGACCGCCGAACCGTCGGCTAACGGCGTAAACGGGCGGGCGGGGACGGTAACGTCGGGTACGGTGGATGCCGGGCGCAGCTAGCTATGATGTAGTTTCTCCTGGTCTGCGCAGTTTATCGGCCTGGCGGCCGCCTGTCATCGCGCACTGACTCAGCCAGATTCGAAAGACGGACTGCATATGGCAATGCCAGAGCACCCTGCCGAGATCTACCGGGCCTTGCGGGAAGCTGCTGACACCCCGCAGGTGACGGCTGCGGCGCGGGCGGTGTTTGAGGCGAGTTACCCGGATGTGAAGCTGGCCCGGCTGGTGATCGTGATCGCGGCGTTCAACGAGGCCGACAACATCGGCGCGGTGCTGGATGAGATCCCCGCGCAGATCGCC
>DASXMR010000034.1:0-7179 GCA_036495525.1 Streptosporangiaceae bacterium
AGCGACAGCGCGTGCGCGTGCCCCTGGCTGCCGTACCCGAGCACGGCCACGTGCCGCCCCTGGATCATCGCGAGGTCGGCACCGTCGTCGTAGGTAATGTCTGCCACTTTTCCGGCTCTCTCTTTCCGCTAAGTCGGGCCATGCATCGTAAGGAAGAAATGGTTATATCTTCTAATCAGGCTTAATTAGGCACTGCTTTTAATTAGGCACTGCGCTCGACGGGACGCAGCGCGCGGTCGGTAATGGATCGACCGCCCCGGCCCATGGCTACCATGCCGGACTGGACGAGCTCCTTTATTCCGAACGGTTCCAACACGCGGATCAGCGCGTCCAGTTTCTCCCTGTTGCCGGTAGCTTCGACCGTGACGGCATCGATCGCGACGTCCACTACCTTGGCGCGAAACAATGCCACCGTCTCCAGCACCCGGGAGCGGCTCTCCAGGTCGGCGCGGATCTTGATCAGCAGCAGCTCGCGCTGGACGGCCGCCGACGGCTCCAGCTCGACGATCTTCAGCACGTTGATCAGCCGGTTGAGCTGCTTGGTCACCTGCTCCAGCGGATGCTCGTCGCAGTTCACCACGATCGTCATCCGGGAGAGCTCCTCGTGCTCGGTCGGCCCGACCGCGAGTGAGTCGATGTTGAATCCCCGGCGGGAGAACAGCCCGGCCACCCGGACCAGCAGTCCGGGCTTGTTCTCCACCAGCACGGACAGCGTGTGCTTGCTCATCGTCAGCTCCCAGTCATCCCGCGGCTATTCCGCGGCGTCCCAGTCCGGGGCCATGTCCCGGGCGAAGTTGATGTCGTCGTTGCTGGTGCCGGCGGCCACCATCGGCCAGACCATGGCGTCCCTGTGCACGATGAAGTCGACCACGACCGGCCGGTCGTCGATCGCCATCGCCTGCTCGATCACCGCATCCATCTGGTCGGCCTGCTCGCAGCGGATCCCGGCGCAGCCGTAGGCCTCGGCGAGCTTGACGAAGTCCGGCACCCTGGTGCCGGCCGACGTCGGCGGCCCCGGCCGGGCGTGCAGGTCGGTGCTGGAGTAGCGCTCGTTGTAGAAGAGCGTCTGCCACTGCCGGACCATCCCCAGGTTGCCGTTGTTGATGATGGCCACCTTGATCGGGATCCCCTCGATCGCGCAGGTGGCGAGCTCCTGATTGGTCATCTGGAAGCAGCCGTCGCCGTCGATCGCCCACACGCACGCCTCGGGGCGGCCCATCTTGGCCCCCATCGCGGCCGGGACGGCGTAGCCCATGGTGCCGAGCCCGCCGGAGTTCAGCCAGGTGGCGGGGTGCTCGTAGGAGATGAACTGGGCCGCCCACATCTGGTGCTGGCCCACGCCCGCCACGTAGATCGCGTCGGCCCCGGCGATCTTCCCGATCCGCTCGATCACCTGCTGCGGCGCGAGCGAGCCGTCCGACGGCTGCTCGTAGCCGAGCGGATAGGTGCGGCGCAGCGCGTCCAGCTGCGCCCACCAGGCCGCCAGGTCAGGCTCGGCTCCCCCCTCGCGCTCGGCCGTCACGGCGGCGACCAGCTCGGTGATCACCTCACGGCAGTCGCCGACGATGGGCACGTCGGCGTGCCGGTTCTTGGAGATCTCGGCCGGGTCGATGTCGGCGTGCACGATCGCCGCGTCCGGCGCGAAGGTGTCCAGCTTGCCCGTCACCCGGTCGTCGAACCTGGCCCCCAGGGCGATGATCAGGTCCGCCTTCTGCAGCGCGCCGACGGCGGCGACGGTGCCGTGCATGCCGGGCATGCCCAGGTGCTGGGGGTGGCTGTCGGGGAACGCGCCCCGGGCCATCAGCGTGGTGATCACCGGGGCGCCGGTCAGCTCGGCCAGCGCCAGCAGTTCGCGGTGCGCGCGCGCCTTGATCACGCCGCCGCCGACGTAGAACACCGGCTTGCGGGCCCCGGTGATCAGCCGGGCGGCCTCGCGCACCTGCCGGGAGTGCGGGCGCGTCACCGGGTGATAGCCGGGCAGGTCGAACGGGACCGGCCAGCGGAATTCGGTGCTGGCCTGCAGGGCATCCTTGGCGATGTCGACGAGCACCGGCCCCGGGCGGCCGGTGGCGGCCAGGTGGAAGGCCTCGCCGATCGTCCTGGCGATGTCCTCGGCCCGGATGACCAGGAAGTTGTGCTTGGTGATCGGCAGCGTGATCCCGGAGATGTCCGCCTCCTGGAAGCCGTCGGTGCCGATCAGCGACGTGGAGACCTGGCCGGTGATCGCGACCAGCGGGACGGAGTCCATGTAGGCGTCCGCGATCGGCGTCACCAGGTTGGTGGCGCCGGGGCCCGACGTGGCCATGCACACGCCGACCCGGCCGGTCGCCTGCGCGTATCCGGTAGCGGCGTGCCCGGCGCCCTGCTCGTGCCTGACCAGGATGTGCCGCAGCCGCGTCGAGTCGAACAGCGGGTCGTAGGCCGGCAGGATCGCGCCGCCGGGCAGGCCGAACACGACCTCCGCGCCGACCCCTTCCAGCGCGCGGATGAGGGCCTGGGCGCCGGTCACTCGCTGCCCGGCTGCCGATGCCGTGTTTGCTGGGGCCTGCGGCTGGGCGGCCGGCTCCGGGGTGGCCGCCGCGGGCTCGTGCGCCTGGGCGGGGACCGCGGTGACGGCGTGTCCCTGGCGGCCGGGCGCGGCGGCCGCGGGGCCCGCGCCCGACGCAGGCCCGGCGGCCGTACGGGCGGCGATGTCACGGGGGCTCGGGGCGGAGCGGGCGGGTGTCGTCTGCTCGGTCATGGGGACGGCTTCCTTGTCGGCGGTTTCCGTGGTGCTGGGCTTTGCGTGGTGCTGGGCTTTGCGTGGTGCTGGGGTTTGCGTCGCGCTGGGCTTCCGTGGTGCTGGGCTTCCGTGGTGCTGGCAACAAAAAACCCCCCGCGCCGGGTGGCGATCGAGGGGAGCGCGCAGGCAGCTGGATCAGTCAGCGGCCTACGCGCCGCCTGAGTACGAGAATCAGGTTGCTGCCTTGCACGCCTCTACCCTGGCTTGGCTTACAGTCTGTGTCAACTTATGTTCAGTTGCGTCTCAGATGCCGAGACGACTACCTCCGATTCCGGGCCAAGCCGGGCGCTGCCGCCGGGCCGTGCCGCCCCGCCGCCGGGCGTCGGCGCGCCCAGCAGCGACTCCACCTCGGCCGCGGTCATCGGGCCCGCCACCAGGAAGCCCTGGCCGAGCCCGCAGCCCATGTCCCGCAGCAGGCCGAGCTGGAGCGAGCTCTCGATGCCCTCGGCGACGACCTCGATGCCCAGGTCGCGGCCGACTCCGACGATGGTGCGGGTCAGCAGCGTCAGTGTCTCGTCCTCGCCCAGGCCGGCCACGAACGACGGGTCGATCTTGATGATGTCCACCGGCAGCTTCCGCAGGTAGGCCAGCGACGCGTACCCGGTGCCGAAGTCGTCGATCGCCAGCCGCACGCCGGCCCGCCGCAGCTCGCCGAGGTGCTCGACCACCGGCCCTGACTGCGCGACCAGGACGCGCTCGGCCGCCTCCACCGTGAGGGCTTCGGGCGGCAGGCCGGACTCTTCGAGCACGGCCAGCACGGACCCGGGGAACCCGTCGGCCGCGAGCTGACGGGCCGAGAAGTTCACCGACACGCCCATCTCGGGCGCCAGCCGGCGCCATCTCGCCGCCTGCGCGCACGCCTGCCGCAGCACCCAGTCGCCGAGCGGCACGATCAGGCCGGACTCCTCCGCCACGCCGAGGAACTCGCCGGGCGGCACCGCCGTCCCGCCGCGCCACCACCGGACCAGCGCCTCGGCCCCGGTCACCTTCGACGTGCCCAGCGCGATCACCGGCTGGTACTCCAGCACCAGCTGCCCGTCCATGATCGCGCGCTGCAGGTCGCTGACCAGCTCAAGCCTGCGCACCGCATCCTTGTGCATCTGCGCGGCGAACACCTCCACCCGCCCGCCGCCCAGGGCCTTGGCCCTGGCCATCGCCACATCGGCGTTGCGCAGCACGTATCCCGGCGGGTCCGAGCCGGCGATGGCGATGCCGACGCTCGCGGTCAGCGTGATGTCCCGGTCGGCCACGTGGAACGGCTCGACGGCGACCGAGCGCGCCAGCCGTTCGGCCAGATCGACAAGCTCCTCCGCGCTGGCCGCCTCCTCGGCCAGCACGGCGAACTCGTCGCCGCCCCAGCGCACCACGGTCTCGTGCGGCGGGACCACGGTGCGCAGCCGCCGGGCCGCCTGCGCGATCAGCAGGTCACCCGCGCCATGGCCGACCGAGTCGTTGACCGCGGTGAAGCCATCGAGGTCAAGAAAGATCACGCCCGCCTCGGTGCTGTGCTCGGCCGCTCGCCGGCCTGCCTGCCCCCGTCCCAGCACGTCGCTGGCCCTGGCCTCCAGGTAGGCGCGGTTGGGCAGGCCGCTCAGGCCGTCGTGGAAGGTCAGGTGGGTCACCTGCCTGCGTAGCGCCACCTGGTCGCTCACGTCACGCGCGGTGATCAGCAGCTGGTCGGCGCCGAGCGGGCCGGCCGACAGCGACACGGTGGACTCCACGTACCGCCAGGTGCCGTCCGCGGCGCGCACCCGGCAGGGGAACCTGCCGCCCAGGTCAGCGTGCCCGGCCAGCGCCTCGAATCCCGCCTGCCTGCTGCCCGGCCGGTCCTCTGGGTGGATCAGCGCGTCGATCCTCGTGCCGACCAGGCTGTCCGGCGTGTACCCGTAATCCCCGACCGCCGGGCTGGCGTAGACGATGACCCCGCCGGACTCGCAGACCAGCACGACATCGCTGGTCAGGCCGGCCAGCTCGCGGAAGCGCTGCTCCGACTCCAGCGACGCGGCCGGCACCGACCTGACGTGCGCGACCAGGCCGAGCATCCGGGCCGCCAGCACCAGCACGGCACCTGCCGCCAGCACGGTCAGCACCGGCGACGCGTGCCCGCCGCCCAGGGCCCAGACGCACACGACGAGCGCCGCGGCCGCGGCGGCGAGCGAGGCGACGATCGCGGCCGCCGCGCCCGGCATGACCTCGCCGCGCTCCTCGGCGTTGGACCGGCCCGGCCGGACCGCGCGGCGGGACGCCTGCCAGCCGGTGACGCCGAGCAGGCAGAATCCGGCCAGCTGAGTGGCCTGCTGGGCGGCTCCCGGCGCACCGCCGATCA
This sequence comes from Streptosporangiaceae bacterium, assembly GCA_036495525.1. Classification (GTDB taxonomy): domain Bacteria; phylum Actinomycetota; class Actinomycetes; order Streptosporangiales; family Streptosporangiaceae; genus DASXMR01. The sequence goes on from DASXMR010000034.1 coordinate 5,109, forward strand.
GCCGGGCGCTCACCCCCAGCGCATCGCTGACGGTGACCAGCACCACGGCGGCGAACGGTGGCAGCGCCCGCCGGCCGGCCGCCGCGGTCATCGGCAGCAGCACGCTGATCGCGACCAGCCCGGCCAGCGGATGCAGCAGCTCCGCGGCAAAGGACCCGGCCCCGCCGCCTGACTTGCCGTACTCCGGCCCGAACAGCGTGATCCAGCCGACGACGAAGAGCCCGGCGGCAAGAACGTAGCCGTCAGCGAGCCGCGGCCCGACCGGGTGCGCGGTCACCCGGTAGCGCAGCGCCCGCCATCGCTCGCGGGCATCGGCCGCACCGGATTGGCCGCGGACATCGGCGGCACGCGCGGCGGCCAGCTCGGCGACTCCGGCCATCGCCGCGAGCAGGGCCAGCAGCGGCGGCAGGTCGGCGAAGGTCAGCCCGCCGGCGACGCCGCTGAGCGAGGAGCCGGCCGCCTGCTGCACGATCACGCCGACACACCAGAGCGCCGCCGTGCTCGCGAACCACAGGCAGGCTCGCTGCACGTGCCCGGCGGTACGCCCCACGGCCCGCCCGAGGGAAACCGAGACCAGTCCCGAGACGATGATGTTGGCGATGGGAAGCGCGTGCGCGGCCAGGCTCACCCGACGTCACCCGACGCACCGATGCGCACCGAGCCTCCCTCTGTCGCCCCTGCCGGGTGCTGCCGCCCGTCCCACTGCCGACCTCGAATCTCACTCTACGTACCGAAGGTCACACTTCGGTTGAGCTAGTGCGTCCAGCGGGAGACAACTGAGTTCCCTGAACACGGGCATAACGTGGCAATTAGTTCAGTTCGCTCACGGCGGCCCTGACAGGGCGCAAACATTGCTCTGCGTTACCAACTAGGCCCCATGCGGGCGATTGGCGTCATACCAGGGGAACGGGGCCAGGTCAGGCTCGACCCAGCCTCTTTTGGCCTGCTGGCTGGCCAGCGTGGCCGGACGGTAGAAGCGGGTCAGCAGTCGCTTGTCCAGCAGCGCGGAGTGATGCTCGGCGAACGCGGCGAAGTTGCTTTCGCTGGGGTCGGCCGCGTGGTGCCCGACCAGCTCGACCCAGGCGCGGCTGACGGTCGCGTGATACTTCTGCGGCGCGCCCGCGTACCGCGCGGTGCGCTGGATGCCGTCGCTGACCAGGCCGACGGCGGCAGGCACGCCGCACCGCCGCACGGCCAGCCAGGTGAGATGGACATGCTCCCGATGGCCGAACCGCCCGGCCCCCGCCATCACCTCGGCCATAAGCCCGTCGAAGTCAGCGGCTCCGGGGTCGGGGGCATGGTGCCGGGTCATAAGGAGACCTCCGTCAGCGCGGCCAAGCCGGCCCGGAGCCCGGCGATTACCTCGGCGGGCAGGTCGCCGAGCGCGCGGCGCTCCAGGCCGGCGAGCGCCTGCCGGATCGTGGCCGCGGCCCGCCGCCCCGAGGCGGTGAGCTCGATGAGCACCACCCGGCGGTCCCCCGGGCGCGTGCCGCGGGTGATGTGGCCGCGCCGCTCCAGCCGGTCCAGCACGCTGGTCAGCGTGGTGGGCCTGGCGCCCACAGCCGCCGCCAGCTCGGACACGGTCCGGCCGCGGCCGTCGGCGAGATTAGCCAGCGCGTTGATCTCCGACGCGGTCAGGTCCAGGTCGACCAGCTCCGCCGCCAGCACCTGCAGCGACGCATGCGCAGCCCGCTGCAGCGCCAGCAAGGCCGACCACCCAGATTCCACGATTTCAGACTTCACGATTTCAGACTATACGATTTCGAAGCATCTAACGCAAGCGAGTTCCCCACACCAGCCCCGCCCGCTGCACCTCGCGCACCCACACGCGCACCCGCAGCATTCGCACGCCCGCGCACCTCGCGCACCGTACACCTCGCGCACCTGCGCACCCGCGGCATTCGCCATGGCCACCCCACCTCGCCAGTTCCCCGCCACACCTCGCCCGCCCCTGGCACCTCGCCCGCCCTGGCACCACCCCGCCCAGATACGCCACCTGCCCCAGGTATGCCACCTGCCCCAGATCTCATGATCAACTTGACTTATCACGCGTTCTGCTCAATTCGTGACC
>DASXMR010000035.1:0-5311 GCA_036495525.1 Streptosporangiaceae bacterium
CCGGCCCGATCCGCGCCGGCCTGGCTGACCAGCCGCGCTGGCCTGCCCGGCTCCGGCAGCGGCCCGGCTGTCGTGATCAGCTCAAGCGGAGCTCCGCCGCCACGGGACAGCCAGCCTGCGATGAACGGCCGGCGGTGCCGCGCCGCGTGCAGCGCAGCCGGAAGTACCGAGGCATAATCGCTGGCCGCCGTGCCACCAGTGCCACCCGCGTTGACCATCAGGACCCGGTACCACAGCGCGCCGGCGTTGCCGCCGATGCCCGCTGACTCTCCCATGGTGCGTGCTTACCAGGCCACAACGGCCTGTGCTACCAGATTGCGGGGAATTGTGTAGCGACGGCGCCAGACACCAGCATCCCCGGGCTGGACGCCTGAGGCCGGTGCTTACAGCTCGACACTGCCTGAGATGCAGGTAACGGCATTGCCGCCGACCCAGACAGTGCCATCAGCGCTGGCAGTTATCTGAACGTGCCCGTTCCGGCCCAGAACGGTCCCTTGGCGAACCAGGTAGGGCGCGGCCGCCCGGCCGGTGGCAATCAGCCATTGCGCCAGCGAGGCGTTCAGGCTTCCGGTAACCGGATCCTCGTCCGTGCCGCCAACCTTGGGCGTGAAGGCGCGCACCTCGAACGCGGCCGGCCCGCCAGTCGGGTACGGCCCCGCGACGCCGATGTCTAGGTCGGTCGGACCTGGCCTAACGGCCAGCACAGCATCGGCGCTGTCGAGCAGGACCGCGATCCAGCCAGGTCCGTTATCGGCCCACTGCAGGTCGACGATCTCGTCACGGCCGATCCGGAGTATCTCGGCGACGCGGCGTACCAGCGGCTCGTCGACCGGGCCTGAGCGCAGCAGCGGCGGAGCGGCGAACCTGAGGCCCGATGCGTCCTGTCCGATCGTGATCAGTCCGGCGCCGCACTGCTGGATGACCACACCCGTCGTGCGCGGCTCACCGCCCGCCTCAAGCCAGGCGTGGCAGGTGCCGAGCGTCGGATGCCCAGCGAACGGCAGTTCCTGGGCCGGCGTGAAAATCCGCACCCGGTAATCGGCCTTGTCATCGTCGGGCTCGAGGACGAACGTGGTCTCGGAGAGGTTCGTCCAGTTGGCGAACCGGCTCATCTGCTCGTCGGTGACGCCGTCGGCGCCGAGCACGACAGCAAGGGGGTTGCCGCCGTACGGCGACCCAGCGAAGACATCGACCTGACGAAATTGCCTCAGCATGGCCTACATACTCTCAGACCGGGTCCCGGCAATATCAGGCCGGAACGCCCGCAGCGGGGCCCCATGAGGCCTGTCAGGCCGCAGGCTGGCCGGGTCTGGCCCGACCGCGAGGGTGGCGGTCGGCAGCGTCATGATCGCCGGGTTCGCGTCCGCCAGCACCACTCGGCGACCGCCTGCCGTCGGGTAGCTCAGCAGCAGGGCGCTCTGCGGGAGCTGCTGGAGTTCGTGCTGCTCGACCAGCGACTCGCGGGATCGCTGCGCCGTCATCGCGAGTGAGCCGCTGGCGCCGACGGCGCGTGAGGTACTCCGGCCCCAGGAGGTTCCCGCGCTGATTCCCGCAGTGATGGAGCCGGAGTCCGATACCGCTGTCGAAGTGCTCACGTCCGTGCTGGCCGAGCCGGTGAAGTCAGCGAACGGCGCAAGCATCCCCTGCCCGCTCCGGCCGCGACCATGGCTGCGACCGCCGGTGCTGGTGACGGAATCGGACTCGGTAACCGACTCCGAGCTGCTCACGGAACTGGAGTAGGACACCCCGGCCGTGTCCGTGACAGAGGCCCCGACCGTGTCGGTGAGCTGGCTGATCACGAAGCGGTGCTCGGTGCCGATCTGCTCGGCCGCAACCCGCGCATCCTCGGCGTTGCCCAGGCGCATGAATCCGACGGCGGCATCGCCGCGCCCGAGGCGTTCGCGAACGTGTGCCGGGATCGTGCGGTAGGCCAGCACCAGCCCGGCTCCGGCGATCTCGCTCGCGTCGCACAGGCGGTCGAGTACGTCACCGCTAAGGCGCTCCGCGCCGAGCAAACACAGAGTCTGCCGCCAGCGCGGGCCGGGCGGCGCCTGCCGAAGCAGGGCCGTGAGGGCGACCGCCAGGTACGCGGCGATCACGCCGTTGCCGGTCGCTGCGGCCCGCCGGTCAAGCCAGGCGACCTTGAGGCGGCTCGGCGGCCGGCTGGACAGATTCGTCGCGAGCGGCGCCAGCACGCTCAGGCGTGACTCCATCACCCAGGCTCGCTCCACGACCAGGCGCTCTGCGCCGCGGCCTGCCAGGCTGCCGAGGGTGGCCACCTGGGCTGGTGTCAGCGCGGCTGAGCGGAGGTGATCGGCCGGGCCGCCGATCTGGCCGAGTACGCGTAACGCGGCAATCAGCGGCGCGATGGGCGGCGCGGCTGTTTGCGACGTTGGCGCGGGTGACACGGGTGCGCCGGCGAGCACATGCAGGATGCGGCCAAGCAGGGCCGCGTCCCCGGCCGGGTCGGCGCCTGCGGCTAGGCCAGAGCCCGGCTGGGCCCGACCGGTCGCACCGTCCGCCGCACTGACCGTCCTCGCAAGCGCGTCGGCCAGCAGGTCGGTGCCCAGCTGAGTGCCGAGCTCAAGCTGCGGTAGGTCGGCAGGCAATACCCAGACCAGCGGGTCGATCCCGGACCGGCGCGCAACAGCAAGCAAGTCAGCCGCTACGCCGCCCTCAGTCAGGTCGACGACCGTCACCTCGCCGCCAGCCGCCAGCCGCGGCGCCGCCAGCATCGTGAGCAACGCCGACCAGCCAGCTAGCGTGCCGCCAGCGATGTCCACGCGGTGCGTAGCTGCCGGCACCGTCACCGGGTACCAGTGCGGCTGGCGCCGGATGGCTGCGGCGCGCTCGCGCCAGTACCGGTACTGCTCGGCGTACTGCCGCTGGCGGTCGGCGTACTCGCTGCGCTGGACGTCCCTGAAGGCGGCTACTCGCAGCTCCTCAGCGCGGACCTGCGCAGCGAGTTCGCGCCTGCCGCGCCAGACCAGCCGGCCGCTGGCTACCGCCGCCAGGGCCGCCAGGACTGTCAGCAGGGGCCCGAGATCGCCGGTCAGGTTACCGGCGTACCAGGCGGAGCCAGCCGCCACCAAAATCGCGACTGCGGTCGCCACCGTCCGCCTGGCTGATCGCGTCAGCCGCCGGTGCTCACGGCGTTGTGCGGCCAGCCAGGCCGGGCTGACATCGTCAAGCCCTGGCTCAGGCGGCGCTGGCGGAAGGCCGGCATCTGGCCCGGCCGGGACGTGCTGCCAGCCGAGGTAGATCACGTCCTCGCGGATGTGGCCGCGTGCCCTGCCAGCTTGCAGGTGTCGCGCTCCGTCGCCCGCAGCCGGGTCTGGCCACGTGCTCACCTGACCTCCGTTACCCCGATGGGGACCGTCAGGAAACTGCCCTGCCCCGCGATCGCGCCGTCGGCGATCATCGTCGCCGATCCGCGACGTTGCCTTTGCAGAGAATCCGCGAATACCCGCTGTGCGATGGCGGGCTCGGCGATCGCGCCGTTGCCGACGGCCAGATCCGCCAGCCGCTCAGCCAGACTGCCGGTTATCGGCCCGCTAGCTACTACGACCCCTGCGCCGGCAGCTAGCTCGGCCGCGATCTCCGGGCCGGTCGCGCTCAGCACCACCGAGGTGCCAGTCGCGTGCCCGAGTGCCAGCAGGTCGGACAGGCGGCTGGCGTCCGCCGTCTCGCAGCCGACGACCCAGGCGAGGCAGTCAGCGCGCAGGCCGAGTGCGTGCAGGCTGGTGAGCGTCCCGGCCAGTTCGCTCAGCGCCTGCTGTGTTGCATCAGACCGTGCGGCCTCAGACCGTGCGGCCTCAGACCGTGCGACTACAGCGTGGCGCGTCGGCATCAGAACGACGCTGCGCCCGCGGATCGCGCGGCCGAACGCGCCATTGAGCGAGCCGGTACCGCTGGTCCTGCCTCCGCGCACAGCTCCGGCTTCTAAGACGCTCGGCCCATCGTCAGCAACCGAGCCGATGGAGGCCACAGGTACGCCTACGCGCTCAGCCAGCCTGGCCACCTGTGCGCAAACCTCCCGGCGTGCTCGAGCAGCAGACAAGTCGAGCACCAGCACTGCCTTACGGCGGCGCACAGCTGCGCACGCTATGGCGAGACCGATCTGGTCAAGCTCGGCTGGGTCGCCACCAGCGAGAAGTACTCCGCGCTCCGCCTGCGCCCAGCTGACAGCGCTGAGCCGTCCCGAGCCGGACACGCCGATCGCGAAGCCGTTGGCTGTCACGGTGTGACCGGCGGCAAGCGCCGCCGCCGCGACACGCCGCCGGAGCGCGGCAACGAGGCCGGGCCGCTGCGTGCGGTGCGGCCACAGCACTATGGCCGCCTCGGCCGTACCAGCTAGCAAAAGCAGCGGCAGCTCTTCAGGCAGCCATCGGCCCGATCCCGCGAACGCTGCGGCCGGATGCAGCAGCCGCCCCGGGTGCAACGCGACGGCAAGTTCGGCGGCCATTAGCCGGCCTGCCCCGGCAGTTAGGGCGTGTGCCGCTGCGGGAAGGCCGGCGACGGCTAGCCAGCACGCGCTGCCGGCCGCGGGCAGCAATAACCACGCCCGCTGCCAGCGCGAGATGCGGCCGACCAGCACCAGCAAGCCTGTGGCCAGCAGCGTGGCTGGGGCCAGCGCGCACTGAGCCACCACCGCTACGGCGGCCAGCCCAGCAGCTAACTCACCGCGGCGGAAGCTGCCGGTCAGCCCATCGGAGTGATCGAGACGGGAGCGATGCGGCCTCCGCTCCGCGACCCCGGCCGTCGTCATGCGCATAGCGGATCAAGGTTCCCAGTCCTCCACTGCGTGCGCCCAGGAACCTGACAAATTGCCGCTAGTTCCGTCCGGCAGCGGCGGCTGCGGCGTCTGCACTACGACCCTGAACATGTCGGGCCGCAGCACCGCGATGGTCAGCGCCACCGGCCGTCCAGTGTCCAGCTCGTCGAAGCGGACTGTCACCATGGTGGCCGGCTGGCCGGCCGTGAGCCGCAGGCTGCGGGCCACTGCCGGCGGCGGAGCCTGCAGTTCGATGTGCAGCGCACTAGGCGAGCCCACGACGGGCGGTCCGGCCGGATCGTTAGCGCCGTTGTCTGCTTCGCCGACGACTCCGGTCAGCTGCAGCAAGTTCAGCACACCCGGCAGGCCGGCAGGCGCGCCGGCATCCGGGCGGCTCGCGATATCACCGGGAACGTAGGAGGTGCACAACGCGGCAGGCTCGCCGCCCGCGGTCCACAGGAACCTGACCACACACACCTGCTGGTCGGGTTCGAGCCGTAGTGCCCAGACGATGTCCTCCGGTGGCAGCCGCCACGT
>DASXMR010000036.1:0-36917 GCA_036495525.1 Streptosporangiaceae bacterium
GACCGGTTTCTTGTACACTGGCGAGGCGCCGCGGCCGGGCAGGCCGGGCGCCCCCGCGGGGCTATAGCTCAGTTGGTAGAGCGCTTGCATGGCATGCAAGAGGTCAGGAGTTCGAATCTCCTTAGCTCCACAAGCCCAAACGTCATGGTCGAAGATCAGCAAATGCCCGTTGACACCCGCAGTTGACACCCATTCAACACAGGTCTGGCTTGCGGCCGCGCAGCTCGTCGCTAATCCGGTTCAAGGCATCACGCTGAGCGTGACGGTCCTCGTGGCTGTAGATCTCCAGCGTCACGGCCAACCTGGAGTGCCCAAGGATCAGCTGCGCTTCCCGCGCCGGGACATGAAGGTTCTTCAATAGCGTGGCAGTCGTGTGCCGCAGATGATGGACGCTGATGACCCGCAAGCCGTTCGCATCGCAGATTCGCCGGAAAGACCGAGCCAGATTACGCGGCTCCACCGGCCGCCCGGTCCGGGTAGTAAATACCAGCCCGCAATCCGCCCACGCACGGCCGAGCTCGGCGCGATCAGCAGCGTGAGCGACGGCCCGAGCCTGCACGACTTCACTCGCCAGATCGAGCAGCGGCAAGTTGCGTCGACCAGCCGTTGTCTTGACCGGGCCCGCGTGCAGCTCGCCATGGACACGCTGCAAGATTCGCTCCACATGGGGTCGGGCGGCGCCACCAGCTGACACCGAACTTGACACCAACGAGCGCGCAACCCGCAGGCTCGGGCAATCAGAGCGAGCACTACCGCGGCCAACGCAGGTCCGCTCGCGCCGAGCGTCTTTAGAGCGCGCTGTGCGCGCAGGCGGCAAGCAGGAGCCGCAAGGTCCGGGCGGCGAAGGTGGCGCGGATCGCGCTAACGAATATTGCTGCGATGAGCGGCCAGATCAGCGCCGGAACGACGAGCACCGCGGCAACGACCATCGCCGAATCGAGGGCGACTATCGCGAGACATGCGGCAGCTCCTGACCGGCTGACTGACCGGTATCGCCTCCCGAACGCGGCAGCGGCGAGCAAGGCGATGACGGTCATAAGGGCGAGGCCGAGCACGACTCTGGCTTGGACAGGCACGGGCCAGCGCCATGCCCTGCCGGCGATCAGCGCAGTGCCCCAGCAGGCCCCGGCAACCGGTCCGCTGGCCAGTAGCTTGCGGGCGGTGCGGCGGGCAGGACTGGCGCGGGTGAAGGCGTCCACGATCACCTGCGGCTCGCCGAAGTCGGCTATAGCAGACTGGGCTGCGGCATCGGGGTCCTGGCCTAGTTCGAGGTACTGCCGGCGTGTCTGGTCGAGCCCGTCGGCCAGCTCGTCAACGATCCCGGCTGGCAGGTCTGCCGACAGGGCGGCGAGGTAGCCGGTGATCAAGCCGGACTCGGCCATGGCCCGCCCTCCAGTGCCGAGCTCACCGTCGCGGCGAAGTCCCTCCAGTCGGCTCGCTTGCCGGAGAGCGCTCGCTGTCCGGCTGCTGTCAGCCGGTACTCACGCCGCCGCCGCCCGCCCACCACCGACCACGACCCCCGGATCAGGCCAGCTCCCTCAAGCCGCCGCAGCGCCGGATAGATCGTGCCGGTCGGCAGGTCCAGGCGGCCGCCCGTTGCCTCACGCAGTGACTCCATCACGGCGTAGCCATGCCTCGGCCCGCCTTCCAGCGCAGCCAGCAGCAGCGCGTCCAGGTGACCTTTCAGCTCCTCAGCCCGCATAGGTAGCAACGCTACTTTATGCCTTCCCACCAGGCAACATGTGAGCTAGCCTGACACTGATAGGTAGCGTCACTACTTATGGTGGCTGCTGCGGCAGCGGGAGGAAGACTGACATGATCTCAGCCGGCCGGATCCTGGGCGACCAGGTCGGCTCCACGGCACCGGTGTTCCTGGCGTTCCTGGCCATTCACGTGATCGCCGGGCTCGCCGCCGTCATCACCGGAGCCATCGCCGCGCTCGCGCGCAAGGGCAGCCCCCGGCACATCCGGGCTGGCCGCTGGTACTACAAGGCGATCTGCGTGGTCTTCGCCACGGCCACCATCCTGGCCGCGCTGCGCTGGCGGCAGGACTATTACCTGCTCATCATCGGCGCAGTGGCGTTCACCGCGGCGACCATGGGCTACCAGCACCGGCGGCAGCACCGGCCCGGAGACGCCGGGCACATCACCGGAATGGGGGTCGCCTACGTCGCGATGCTCACCGCGTTCTACGTGGACAACGGTCCCCATCTTCCCCTGTGGGACCACCTGCCGACCGCGGCGTTCTGGCTTCTCCCCTCCGCCATCGGCGCGCCCATCATCGCCCGGCCGGTGCTACGCGCACGGCGCGATCAACTGGAGTCCCGAACTCCCGACAGCCGTGTAAAAGTCTCACCTGACCACCAATCCTGACCACAACAGGGACCGACACAAGCCGCTCCCGGCGGACTTGGTCATGCCCGCCGACCAGATGAACGGCAGTACCCGACAGCCTGGGCGCACTTTGCAAGCAGGGCGTCACCGCGCTGCCAGTCGAGCTGACGCGCGGCGGAGGCTGACCACCATCAACGCCACCGGATTAAGCGGTCAGGTATTCGCGACTCTTGCGGGCTGAGCTGATCGTCATGGCTGGCCACGGCGAAAGCTCGACGGTGAGACGGACAGGCCAGGGCATGACGGCGTGAGAGCGGCCCAGGTTAGGAACTTGCCCGCTGCTGGGGGCGGTTGGCGGACTATCCAAGGGCGGCGCGCCGAGGCCGGTCACGTGGGCCTCGGCGCGCCGCGTGCCGGACATCCGTCTCTGTTAGCGCCTTACCTGACGATGACTGGCGCTAATGATCGGGGTCGCCGGGCAGCTTCGGGTCACCCCGCCGGGATCGAGAAGACCCTGCTGGCCCAGTTGGCGTCGCGACCGCCCGCCACGTCGGTCAGCAGGTGACTGAACTCAACTCCCATGAAGACTCGGCCGTTGAAGAACTGGCTGGCCGAGTAGTCACCGAACCGGCAGGTGGGTCCATTGTTCGATCCGGGGTAGCAGGAGAAGTCGTCCAGCGGAGTCGTCCCTGCCTTTTCGATGTGTATCCGGCCGGTCGCGCCCCGGATGCCGTTGAACCTGATGTAGGCCGCGCTCGGGAAGTGGCTGGCGCCCGCGATGGTGAAAGCCATCCACCCCTTTCCGCGGGGGTTGACGGCGATCGACGGGTACAGCAGCTGCGCGTTTGCCGAGACGTAGCCCTGCGCCATGTTCTTGACCGAGATCGACGATGCGCCGGACGTGGGGCGCAAGACGATCCAGGCCGCTCCGGCGCGGGTAGCGCCGCCGCCTGCCTGAACGCCGGTGGCCATCTGGACATACAGGGTGCCGTTGGCAAACGTTGGATTCTGCTGGGTTTCGAAGCCGGTGTCGAGTGGCTGTGGCACGAGCGCGCCGACCGAGTTGCCGAACGGGATCGGGCCGGCCTTCTGAGTGCCTGGCGGCGGGATGCTGTATCCCTCGGTAGGCACGCCCGTCTCCACCAGCGGCGGCGCCGTCGGGGACGCGCCGTTCAGCGTTGCGGTATGGAGCAGTGCCCAGACTTCCAGCGAGGTGTTGCTGTTCAGGTTGGCGTCGGATTCGACGAAGTACTCGGTGCTTGGCTGCCGGGAACCCTGTGTCGTCGAGGTGGGCGCGAGGCGGAAGCCGCCGAACGGGTCCGAATTGGTGGGCACGGTGTAGACGAACACCGTCGCCGCTGACGTGCCGTTGGCCGCGGCGATGAGCCCGCGCTTGGAGGTCGCGAACAGAACGGCGCCATGGTAGGTGGTCTGCCCGAACTCCTGCACCTCCACGTAGAAGCCGTCCTTGTTGGCGCCGACCATGTCGAAGTCACCCACGCACGGGCAGTCCGAGGGGTCGATGAACCCGGCTCCGGTCGGGAGCTGGAAGATCGTGTAGTTGCCCAGCCCGTTGGTCGTCTGGCTGACCGCGATGAACTGCTCGCCGAGTGGCGAGTTGGCGAAGGTGAGATCCGTGAGGAACCAGTGCTTGGTCTGCGGATCCCAGTACACCCGCGGGTCTGACGGGCAGTTGACCGGGAAGCCGGCGTCAGTGCACGGCCCGAGGCCCATGAAGGTGTTAGCGCCTATCGGGGGGGTCAGCGGATGGCCCGACCGGGTGAATGCCTGCAGGCTCAGGTTCAGGGACTGAATGATGATGTTGCCGGCCGAGCTTGTGCCGACCGCCAGGCCATGGTCGGGCGGTGAGATGTCGAAATTGAAGTTCGCCTCGTTGGCCGTGTGGTCAATGCCGTTGAAGCCCCTGGCACCGCGGACATTTCCGGTGAATCCCCGTAGCCGGGCCACGTGCGGGACCCTGGCGGTCCTCCGCGCCGCCTTGGAGCTGGCTTTCTTCACGAAGGATGGCAGCCTGTTCGGTATCGCCCGCGGCGCGCCCTGTGCCCGCGCTGCATGCGGTTTGGCCGCGGCCCTGGCGAGTGCCATGAAGTTGACCGTGCCGACTTTGGTCATATGCACGGGTGTTCCATGAGTTATCGCTCGCGGGTGGGCAGCGCCGGAGCCTCCCTGGGCCGCTGAGGCTGGCCCGGCCGTGGCGCCGAGCGCCGCGAGGGCACCCGCTGCGACCAGCGCTGCCAGGACGCGTGTCCTGCCCCGTGCCCATAGGCCGTGACGCCATTCCCTGATCCTTTTCACGGTCTACTCCCTTTCCTTACATCTTGTCCCGGTTTGGGCCAAGAACTGTAATGGAGTACAAACCGCAAGTTAACAGAGAGTGGTGCTAATACAAATGCCTTCATCAAATCAGTAATCCTCCGTTCTGCGGGATAGCGGCAGCCTGCCAGCGCCTTGCTGGCCAGCCAGCAGCGCGGGGCAGGCAAGTACTGGCGGAGTTCACCTCTGGGTTTCGCATTGGCCAGATGCCACGCGGGAGAAGACGTAGAAGACAATGATCATGGTGCTCGCCTACACGCAGATAATTGGCGGAGGAGATCGCTGCGATCCGCAGCAGCCCAGCAGATACTGAGCTGCTCAAGGTGGCAGACCTCAGGCGGCTGACACCCTTGCTGACACCAACGGCGATGGCGCTGCCGGTCCCGAGCAGACGGGTCACTGCTTCGAGCCCAGCTCAGGGACGGTTCTCATCTGATCTTGGAGCGCCTGAGCATTCGTCCGACTCCAGCCTCGTTCCTGACCAAGAGGGTGAGCACTCGGTCGAGCTTTGCGGTGCGAGCCGGGACTAGCTGACGGAGAGGATGTCGTTCGCGGGCTCGGGATCCCGCAGGCTCGTTCCGCCGTCGCCCCGGCGGATGAATTCGCGTGCTGGCGGCCACATCGCGACGTGCTGGTCCCCGCTCGCGTCGTCGTAGCGGATGAAGGTCACATCGTCGATGCTGACCGCGAAAAGGTGAGACCGTCCCGGCGTGGGGCTCCATCCCAGCTCGGCCGTCACCGCATCGGCGTAGCGCCGCTGGATGTCCGGGTCATGCTCGGCGCGCGCCGTTCCGCGGATCTTGAACTCTCCCTCCGCGCCGTCGCGGCCGGTGACGATGCTGTGCACCAGAATCCGCGGGTCGCGCAGCAAGTCAGCAGCCTTCTTGGAGTGCCAGAGCATCGACAGCCACAAATCCTGGCCCATCACGAACGGCTCGACCGGGCTGAGCCTGGGCGTGCCGTCTCGCCGGATCGTCGCGACAAGCACCACGCCGGGTTCGAGCAATCGTTCTCGCCCGAGTTCAGCCAGGCCTGGCTGGGCGCGTTCCAATTCCGTCCAGCGCATATTCCCTCCGATCGTCGCCAACTACAGCGCACCCGGCCTTAGTATCGTGACCTGCCGACAGACGTCCGTCAGGCCCTGGCCTGCAGACTGCAGTTGCCTTTCCCTCGTTCGGCATACCCGGATAGCTGCCCGGCAGCGCCGGACCGGGAAGCGACGTAGGTCATCGTGGCTGCCGGGTGCCGTAGGCCTTGAACCGGCTGATCTCACCGGCGCTGATGCGGGGCACGGTAGTGATCAGCTCGCCCTGGCCATCGGTGATCCGCAGGCTGGTGTCGTCCAGCTCGATTGTGACGGTCTTCCCGGCGTGGCCGAAGCCGACCTGGATGCGCTGCCGGGCGACCTGGATGCCGCCCCGGCTGGAGCTGATGCACGGACCCCTGGGTCAGATACTGAGCTGCTCAGGTGGCAGACCTCAGGCGGCTGACACCCTTGCTGACACCAACGGCGGTGGCGCTGTCTGATCCCGAGCAGACGAGTCACTGCTTCGAGCCCAGCTCAGGGACGGTTCAGGACAGCCTGCCTCGACATGGCATGCAAGGGGTCAGGAGTTCGAATCTCCTTAGCTCCACAGCTCAAACTGACCAGCCGGCCTCGCGATCGGCGATCACCGCGCGGCAGCCCTAGAGGAAGCCCGCCAGCCACAGTCGAAGCTCAGCGATCGCCGGCTGGCAGCGGCAGGCGGCGGAGCAGTGCCAGAGGGCAGCGCCGCCCCGCTGACATCCGGGGGCGGAGCGGACGACCGGTGAGCCGGGTTTCAGTCGCTGACCGCGGTGAGATAGGCGAGCGCGGTGCGGTCCAGGCCGGTGCCGGCTTCGACCAGCGGCCTCAGGTGATTGGTGAGCTCGGCCGTCTCCTGCGGATTCAGCGACTGCTCAAGCGCTTCTGCAAAGGTCGGTATCAGCGGGTTGCCCGACGTCCGCAAGAACCGGTCCCACGGCGTCGGCTCCCGGCGCGCCCGCACTCTGACCTTGAGCTCCAGCTTCACATCCGGGAACCCCGCCAGCTGGGCAAGCCGGACCAGGTCACGATCGTCGAAGTCGAGCATCGGGTCATCGCCGGGCGGCTGGATGGCCTGGTAGACAGCGTCAACCCTGGCTGCCAGCGCACGGACAGGCGTGACGTCGTAGCCGAAGAACAGGTCCGGGTCGGCGAGCGACATCAGCACGTTGACCGGCTCGAACAGGCTCATGCGCCCGCCCGGCCTGAGCACCCGACGGAACTCGCGCAGCGCGGCCAGCTTGTCCTTGACGTAGATCAGCACTGAGCGCGTCGTCACGGCGTCGGCCGAAGCGTCGGGTATGCCGTCCAGCCTGTCGGCGGCTGCCAGCACGAACTCGCACCGGTTGGCCACGCCCTCGGCGGCAGCGATCGTGCGGCATCGGTCGAGCAGGTCAGCGGAGATGTCCGAGAAGATCACCCGGCCGTCAGGCGCCACCCGGTCGAGCGCGCCGAATCCGACGAGGCCGTCGCCGGTGCCGACATCCAGCACTGTCTGCCCTGGCGCGAGCCGGGCACCATCCAGCACCGCATCCCGGACCGGGTAGAGGAACTCGGTGAGTTCGCGTTCCCGGTGGGCGGCATCTCCGCCGAAACGCACGTCGGTCAGCCAGCGATGCCAGCGGTCGGTCGCGCCGGTCACCTGGTCACCGGGCAGCAGCGCGCGGCAGCGCCGATGCAGGCCGCGAACAAATGGCGTCACGCATCGGGGCTGCCGCCGCTCGCCTGGCGCCGGCTGCGCTGCGCCAGCGCCGCGCGCAGCAGGTCGTCCAGTTCATCGTCGCTCAGCCCTTCCAGCTGCGCCTGCCGCGACGAACTCGGTGCTCTCCCGAAATCGGGATCGGCGGAGATGACCTCGGCCAGCTCGGCGATGGTCGGCCCGGCGAAGACGTGGTGAACCGGCAGGCTCACGCCATAGGCGTCAGCCACCCTGGCGACGAACCTGGTCGCGGTCAGCGAGTGGCCGCCGAGCGCGAACAGGTTGTCGTGCACGCCCGCTGGCGCCTCGCTGCTGAGCAGGTCGGCCCAGATCCTGGCCAGTGTCGCCTCGACCGGGTTCCTCGGCTCGACGTGGCCGGCCGCTGCCGCGCCCGCGCTCCATTGCGGCGCAGGCAGCGCGGCCCGGTCGACTTTCGCGTTCGGCGTCAGCGGCAGCGCGGGCAGCGCGACGATCAGCGCCGGGATCATGTAGTCGGGCAGCTCCGCACGCAGCTGCGGCCGTAGCTCGGCCAGCAGGTCGGCATCGGGCTTGGCCAGCGCGCTGCCCCGGCGCGGCACGAGGTAGCCGACCAGTGCCCGCTCGCCGGCCCGGTCGGCGGCGACGACGGCTGCCTGCCGCACGTCACGGTGCCGCCGCAGCACAGCTTCAATCTCGCCGCACTCGATCCGGAAGCCGCGGATCTTCACCTGGTGGTCGCTGCGGCCGATCAGCTCGAGGCCCTCGCCTTCGAGCCAGCGGCCGAGGTCGCCGGTCCGGTACATGCGCGCGCCAGGCTCGGTGCTCCACGGGTCGGGCCGGAACGACGCGGCAGTGAGCCGTGGCCGGCCGAAGTAGCCGCGGGCGACGCCACGGCCGGCCACCCAGACCTCGCCGATCACGCCGACCGGCACCGGCATATGGCTGTCGTCCAGGACGTATATGCGGGTGCGCTCGATCGGCGGCCCGATGGCGGCCGCCCCGGCTGCGCTGGTGACAACGCCGGCCGCCGACCACACCGTGGTCTCGGTCGGGCCGTACAGGTTCCACAGCGTCACGTCCGGCGCCATCAGCGGGGCCGCGAGCCCTGGCGTGAGCGGCTCGCCGCCGCATAGGCGCAGCCGCAGGCCTGCGGGCACGCCGCCACCCAATTCCAGCAGCCGCCAGGTCTGCGGCGTTGCCTGCATGGCGGTCGCGGCCTTGCGCTCGATCAGCGCCTGCAGCTTGTCGGGCTCGCGGGCCTGGTCGGCGCTGGCGATCACCAGGTCGCTGCCGCAGACCAGGGGCAGCAGCAATTCGAGCACGGCGATGTCGAACGACAGCGTGGTGACCGCGACAAGCCGGTCGGTAGCGCCGAGCCGGAACGCGCGCCAGAACGATGTCAGTAGGTTCGCGACGGCGCGATGCTCGACGGCGACGCCTTTGGGCTGCCCGGTCGAGCCGGAGGTGAAGATGACGTAGGCGAGTGCGGTTTCGGGCAGCGGCACAGGATCGAGGGGGAACGAGGCCGCGATCGCCGGGTCGTCGAGGCAGATCAGCTCTGCGCTGCCGGCGACTGAGCGGGCGAGTTCGCGGTGTGCCGCGTCGGTGATGATGACTCGCAGGCCAGCGCCGCCGGCCATCGCCGCCAGCCGCGCGACTGGGAAGCCGGGATCAAGCGGCACGTAGGCGCCGCCGGCCCACCACACGCCGAGCAGCCCCGTCAGCATCCCGGCGCCCCGCCCGGTGCACAGCCCGACCGGCGTGTCCGTGCCGACCCCGCGGTCGGCCAGGATCCGGGCGACGCGGGCGGCGCGATCGCATATCTCGGTCATCGGCAGCGACCCGTCAGCGTCGATGACCAGGGACGCCGACGCCTGAAGGAGGTGCCGTACGTCCGCGCAGTCATCCTGCCCGCCGGCCAGCGCGGCGCGGTTGCGTCCGCCGATCAGCTCGTCGGTGTCCGCGGCCGGCAGCATGGGCAGGTCGGCGACCCGGCTGCCCGGATTGTCGGCCGCGTGCTCGAGCATCGTCACCATGCAGCGCAGGAACCGGCCGGCCCAGGCGGCGCCGAATACGTCGGTGCTGTACTCCAGCACGATCGTCACGTCCTCGCCGTCCAGGGCGTCCACGTACATGGTGAGGTCGAGTTTCGCCGTCCCGGTCAGCAGCGCGCGGGAGCGCGCGGTGATGCCGGGCAGGTCGAGCACGGGCGGGTTGAGCGACCCGTACTGGAACTGGACCTGAATCAGCGGCGAGTGCGCGAGCGTGCGGTCGGGCGCGAGGCCGTCGACGAGCCGGTCGAAGGGCAGCTGCTGGTGCTGCATCGCGTCGAGGGTGGTGTCCCTGACCCGGCCGAGCAGCGCGGCGACTGTCGGGTCGCCCGCCAGCGATATCCGCAGCGGGACCGTGTTGGTGAACATGCCGACAAGCGGATCCAGCTCGGTGTGCGTGCGCCCGGCCACCTGGGTGCCGATCACGACGTCGTCCTGTCGTGCGTAGCGTGACAGCACGGCGGCGAAGCCCGAGAGGAACAGCATGAACATGGTCGCGTTCTCGCCATGAGCGACCGTTGCGAGGCGAGCCACCGTGGCCGCGTCCAGCGTGATCGACGCTGCCGCGCCAGACGAAGACTGGCGGGCTGGCCTGGCCCGGTCGGTCGGCAGGGTGAGCAGCTCCGGTATGCCGTGCAGCTGGTCGCGCCAGTAACTGAGCTGCCGCTCGAGCTCCTCGCCGCGCAACCGGTCCTGCTGCCAGACGGCGTAGTCGCCGTACTCTAGCCACAGCGACGGCAGGCTGGCCGGCTCGCCGGTCAGCTCGGCCCGGTAGCAAGCCGACAGCTCGTCGATAATGATCTGCATGGACGCGCCGTCGCTGACCAGGTGGTGCATGACCAGCGCGAACAGGTGCCGCTCGGGCCCGGCAGCGATGAGCGCCGCGCGGATCAGCGGCCCGGCGGTCAGGTCGAAGGTCTTGCGCCCGAGGTCTGCCGCGATCGCCTCGGCCTGGCGGGCGGCCTCGCCGTCCGGTGCAGCCGGGAGCTCGATGCGCTCGATCGGCGCTCTGGCGGTGCCGGCCACGATCTGCTCGGGTACGCCGTCGAAGGCGACGATGCTGGTTCGCAGCACGGCGTGCCGAGCGATCAGTTCGTCCATCGCGCGCTGCAGCGCAGCCGGGTCGAGCGGGCCGTCCAGCCACATCGCGTACGGCATGTTGTAGGTCGGCGCGCCGGGCGACAGCTGGTCGAGGAACCACAGCCGCTGCTGCGCGAAGGAGACGGGGAAGCGCATCGGGCTCCTACCTCCGGTCGCCGGGTACGGGCGCTGCGTCAGGCACCGGAGCCGCCAGCAGTCGCCTGGCGCCTGCTGCGCTG
This sequence comes from Streptosporangiaceae bacterium, assembly GCA_036495525.1. Classification (GTDB taxonomy): domain Bacteria; phylum Actinomycetota; class Actinomycetes; order Streptosporangiales; family Streptosporangiaceae; genus DASXMR01. Next base: position 10,780 of record DASXMR010000036.1, read on the forward strand.
GGCCATGGCCGCGCGCAGCAGGTCGTCCAGTTCATCGTCGCTCAGCCCTTCCAGCTGCGCCTGCCGCGACGAGCTCGCGGTGCCGCCGAATCCGGGATCAGCGGCGATAGCCTCGGCCAGCTCGGCGATGGTCGGCCCGGCGAAGACGTGGTGAACCGGCAGGCTCACGCCGTAGGCGTCAGCGACGCGGGCGACGAACCTGGTCGCGGTCAGCGAGTGGCCGCCGAGCGCGAACAGGTTGTCGTGCACGCTCAGTGGCGCCTCGCTGCCGAGCAGGTCGGCCCAGATCCCGGCGAGTGTCGCCTCGACCGGGTTCCTGGGCTGGACGACGCCGGCCGCTGCTGCCGAGTCAGCCCACGGCGGCGCTGGCAGCGCGGCCCGGTCGACTTTCGCGTTCGGCGTCAGCGGCAGCGCGGGCAGCGCGAGGATCAGCGCGGGGATCATGTAGTCGGGCAGCTCCGCCCGCAATTGCGGCCGGAGCTCGGCCAGCAGGTCGGCATCGGGCTGGGCTAGCGCGCTGCCCCGGCGCGGCACGAGGTAGCCGACCAGTGCCCGCTCGCCGGCCCGGTCGGCCGCGACGACGGCCGCCTGCCGCACGTCACGGTGCCGCCGCAGCAGGGCCTCGATCTCGCCGCACTCGATCCGGAAGCCGCGGATCTTCACCTGGTGATCGCTGCGGCCGAGCAGCTCGAGGCCCTCGCCTTCGAGCCAGCGGCCGAGGTCGCCGGTCCGGTACATGCGCGCGCCAGGCTCGGTGCTCCACGGGTCGGGCCGGAACGACGCAGCTGTGAGCCGTGCGCGGCCGTGATAGCCGCGGGCGACGGCCCGGCCGGCGACCCAGACCTCGGCGGCCGCCCCGACCGGTACCGGCATCAGGTGCTCGTCGAGGAGGTAGCACCGGGTGCGCTCGATCGGCGGCCCGATGGCGGCCGCCCCGGCCGTGCCAGTGACGACAGCGGCCGCCGACCATGCCGTGGTCTCGGCCAGGCCGTAGAGGGTCCACGCGGTGGACTCCGGCGACATCAGCGCGGCCACGAGCCCTGGCGTGAGCGGCTCGCTGCCGCACAAGCGCAGCCCGAGCGTGTCAGGAACGCCGCCAGCGGATTCGAGCAGGCGCCAGGTCCGCGCCGTCGCTTGCATGGCGGTCGCGCCCGTCTGCCTGATCAGCGCCCGCAGTGAACTGGGCTCGCTGGCCTGGCCGGCGGCCGCGATCACCAGGTCGGCGCCGCAGGCCAAGGGCAGCAGCAGCTCGGGGACGACTGCCTCAGCCGGCACCTCACCCAGGGCCAGGAAGCGGCCGGCGGCGCGGAGCCGGAGCGCGCGCCGCAGCGACGTCAGGAGGTTCGCGACGGCGCGGTGCTCGACGGCGACGCCTTTGGGCTGCCCGGTCGAGCCGGAGGTGAAGATGACGTACGCGAGTGCGGTTTCGGGCAGCGGCACAGGATCGAGGGGGAACGAGGCCGTTACCGCCGGGTCGTCGAGGCAGATCAGCTCTGCGCTGCCGGCGACTGAGCGGGCGAGTTCGCGGTGCGCCGCGTCGGTGATGATGACTCGCAGGCCAGCGAGGCCGGCCATCGCCGCCAGCCGCGCCGCCGGCAGGTCCGGATCGAGCGGCACGTAGGCGCCGCCGGCCCACCACACGCCGAGCAGCCCCGTCAGCATCCCGGTGCCGCGCCCGGTGCACAGCCCGACCAGGGTTTCCTGGCCAGCGCCGTGGTCGGCGAGGCGGCGCGCCACGCGGCTCGCCCGGTCACATACCGCGCTGACCGGCAGTTCCCCGCTCGTGTCAACAACGCGGGACGGCGACGCTTGCACCAGGCGACGGGCGTCGGCGTCGCCATCGTCGGCCGCGAGCGCGTGGCCGCTGCGCCCGGCGATCAGCTCCTGGCGCTCGCCAGCGTGCATCAGCCGCAGGTCGGCGACGGCTGTGCCCGGGGCGCTGGCCGCGTGCTCCAGCAGGTTCGCGGTGCACCGCAGGAACCGGTCTGCCCACGCCTGGCCGAACAGCTCAGTGCTGTATTCCAGCACCAGCATGGTGCCACCGTCCTGCTGCGCCTCGGTGTCGAGGGTGAGATCGACCTTCGAGGTCCCGGTGGGCACGACCCCGGCAGTCGCGATGATGCCGGGAAAGTCAGGCACCGGGGCACTGAAGGACTCGAAGACGAACTGGACCTGGATCAGCGGGGTGCGGGCACGCCTGCGCCCGGCCGCGAACTCGTCGATGAGCTTCTCGAACGGTGTCTCCTGATGCAGCAGCGCGCCGACCGTCGTGTCCCTGACCCGGCTGAGCAGCTCGGCGAAGGTCGGATCGCCGGCCAGGGACATCCGCAGCGGAATGGTGTTGTTGAACATGCCCGCGATCGGCTCGAGCTCGGCATGGGTGCGGCCGGCCATCTGGGTGATGATCACGACGTCGGCCTGCCTCGCATAGCGCGCCAGGACGGCGGTGAAGCCGGCCAGGAACACCATGAACGGCGTGGCGTTGGCGCGGTGCGCTACCGCGGTCAGTCGCCTGGTCGTCGCGGCGTCGATGGTCGCGCTGGCCAGGGCGCCGCGCGGCGACCGGCGGGCGGGCCTGGGGCGGTCGGTCGGCAGGGCAAGGAACTGTGGCGCGCCGCGGAGCTGACCGCGCCAGTAGCTCAGCTGCCGCTCCAGTTCCTCGCCGCGCAGCCGGTCCTGCTGCCATGCGGCGTAGTCGCCGTAGCTCATCGGCAGCGGCGGCAGCGCGGCCCGCCGGCCAGTCACCTCGGCCCGGTAGCAGGCAGACAGCTCGCTGATCAGCAGCTGCACGGTCAGGCCGTCACCGACGATGTGGTGCACGACCAGCACGAACAGGTGCCGGTCAGGTCCGGTGGTGACGAGCGAGGCCCGCAGCAGCGGCCCGGCGGCGAGCTCGAACGGCTGGCGGGCGCGCTCAGCCGCGATGGCCTCGGCCCGGCGGGTGCGCTCGGCGGGTTCCAGCCCCGGCGGCAGCTCGATGCGCTCGACCGGCACCGTGCCGGTATCGGCGACGACCTGCTCGGGCAGGCGGCCGAGGACGACGATGCTCGTCCGGAGCACGGCATGACGTGCGACCAGGGCATCGAGCGATCGCTGCAGCGCCGGCTCGTCGAGCGGCCCGTCGAGCCACATCTGGTACGGCATGTTGTAGGTCGGGTGGCCGGGTTCGAGCTGATCGAGCAGCCATACCCGCTGCTGCGAGCAGGACAGGGGGAAACGCATCGGACCCGCCTCAGCTCGCCGGTGCTGAGCGTCCGCTGGTGGTCGCCGCGATGGCCGGTGCCTGGGCTGCGCGCCGCGCCTGGCCGGGTGCTGCCAGTGTGGTTGCTTCCCGGACGTCGGCGGCCGTCAGCGCCGCGGCCAGGCCGGCGACGGTCGGATCGGAGAACAGCGCGCGGACGGGCAGCTCGACGCCGAAAGCGTCGCGGATGCGGGCCATCAGCCTGGTCGCGGTCAGCGAGTGGCCGCCGAGCGCGAAGAAGTTGTCGTGCACCCCCGGCGGCGTCGGCAGCGAGAGCAGCTCGGCGATGATGGACGCGAGCTGCGCCTCGGCCGGCGTGCGCGGCGCGACGGCCGCTTGGCCAGTTGCTGCGCCCCAGCCCGGCTCGGGCAGCGCCCGGTAGTCGATCTTCCCGCTGCCGGTGAGCGGCAGCGCGGGCAGTACCACGAACGCGGCCGGCACCATGTAGTCGGGAAGCACTTCCCGCAGGCGCTCGCGCAGCCCGGCGGCCGGCCGGCCGCTGCCCGAACGGGTCACCAGGTAGCCGACGAGCCGCACGTCCTGGTCCTTGCCGCGGACCGCGACGACCGCGTGCGCGATGTCCTCCTGGGCCCTCAGCGCCGCCTCGACCTCGCCGCTCTCGATCCGGTAGCCGCGGATCTTGATCTGCCGGTCCGCGCGGCCGGCCAGCTCGATCCGGCCCGACCCGCGCCACCGGCCGACGTCTCCGGTCCGGTAGAGGCGGGCGCCCGCCCGTCCGCTGAACGGGTCAGGCAGGAACCGGGCGGAAGTCAGGCCGGGCGCGGCGTGGTATCCGCTGGCCACTCCCGCGCCGCCGATGTAGACCTCGCCGGTGACGCCGGGCGGGACCGGCCGCAGCCGGTCGTCGAGCACGTAGAGCTGGGTCCCGGCGATAACCGACCCGATCTCGATCGGAGCCGGCGAAGGGCCGACCTCGTCGCCACCTGAATAGATCGTGGTCTCGGTCGGCCCGTACAGGTTCCAGAGCCGCACCCCCGCTCCGTCGCCCATCGCGTTGGCGAGGTCCCTGGGCAGCGGCTCCCCGGCGGTCATCCGCAGCTTCACCCGGTCCGGGATCCCGCCAGCCTCGACCAGCATCCGCCAGCCAGCCGGGGTGGCCTGCATCGCCGTCGCGCCCCGGCGGGTCAGCAGGTCGCGCAGCCGCGCGGCGTCCAGCGCGTCCGGTGCGTCGGCCACCAGGACGCACCCGCCGGCCAGCACCGGCGCGAGCAGCTCGACCAGGGCGATGTCGAAGGCGAAGGTGGAAACCGCGACGAACAGGTCAGCCGGGCCGAGCGCGAGCAACGGCGTCACGGCGTTCAGCAGCGTGCCGATGCCGCCCTGGGTCACGCTGACCGCCTTCGGCCGGCCGGTGGACCCCGAGGTGAAGATCGTCACGGCGGCCGCGGACGGCGGCAGGCTGAGCAGCGGCTCGGCCGCGCAGGCCGCCGCGGCGACGCCGCCGTCCAGCGCCGCCAGGTCCACGACCGGCACCGAAGCCGCCTGGGGAGGCGGCACCGGTGCTCCGGGAGCGCTGCTGTCGACGACGATCGCGGCCGCGCCGCAGTCAGCGAGCATCACGGCAATCCGCTGCGCCGGGTAGATCGGGTCCAGCGGCACGTAGGAAGCGCCGGCCGCCCAGATGCCGAGAATGGCGGGCAGCAGCCGGGCGCCGCGGGGCAGCAGGATGGCGACCCGGTCGGACACGCCAGCGCCGCAGGCGCGAACGGCGGCGGTAATCCGCAGGGCAGTCTCGCGCACGGCGGCGCCGGTCAGCTCGCCGTCGGTCCCGGCGGCCACTACCGAGTCGCCGCGGCACGCCTGCCACAGCAGCGCCAGGGCCGTCGCGTCGGGGTCAGGGGCCGGCCCTGCGTCCGGCCACGCCCTGGTCACGAGGGCGAGCGCGGCCGGCGAGATGATCTCAGCGCTGCCGATGGCACGGTCCGGGTCGCGGCGCATGCAGCGCAAGATCGAGGTGAAGCCCTCGGCCACGAGCTGCACAGTGGCCGGCTCGAACAGCTCGCGGTTGTAGTTCACCCGCACCTGCTGGCCGGCTGGCGCGTCGGTCACGGTCAGCTCGATCTCAAACTTGGCGGTGCCGTTTTCCAGCAGTTCCGGCCGCCAGGCTAGCCCGCCGCGGTCTGGCACGGCCCACGACTCCTCCATCGCGAACATCACCTGGGCCAGCGGCAGCCGGGCCGGGTCGCGGTCCGGCCTGGCCAGCTCTACCACCCTGGCGAACGGCAGCTCCTGGTGCGCCAGCGCGCGCGCGGCGGCCAGGTGGACCGACCGCACCAGGCTGCCGAGCGTCGCGTCCTGGTCGACCTTGACCCGCACGGTGACGGTGTTCATGAGCAGGCCGACGACCGACTCGGTCTCGGGCCGGGTGCGGGCGGCCATCGGCACCGCGATCAGCAGGTCGTCGGTGCCGGTCAGCCGTGCGAGCACGACGGCGTACGCGGCCAGCAGGACCGCGAAGAGGGTGGTCCCGTGCCGCGCGGCGAGCTGCCTCAGCTCGTCGGCCAGGCCGGCGTCGATGGCGACGTCGATGCACTCGGCGGCGAACGTCTGTCGCGCCGGATACGGCCTGTCGGCCGGCAAGGGGAGCGGTGGCGGGGCGCCGGAAAGCTCGGCTCGCCAGAACCGCTCGGCTGGCGAGTATCCGCCATCCTCGGCGTGCTCGTTTTCCCAGATCGCGAAGTCGGCGTACTGGATCGGCGGCTCGGCGGTTACTGGCGCGCCGCCGCCGCTGATCGCCGCATAGTCAGCGGACAGCTCGTCGAACAGGATCCGGAACGACCAGCCGTCCGCGACGATGTGGTGCATCACGACCGCGAGCACGTGCTCTTGCGGCGACAGCCGCACCAGGGTGGCCAGGGCAAGCGGCCCGGTAGCCAGGTCGAGCGGAGTGCGCGCGAGGTCGCGGATCATCGCGCGCACGGCTGGCCCGCGCTCGGCCGCGGCGAGCTGGTCGACGGAGGTGACCTGCAGTGGCCGCCCGGCCGGCTCGTCGTCGATCAGCTGCACCGGCACGCCAGACTCGTTCCTGAAGGTCGTGCGCAGCGCCTCATGCCTGACCAGCGCGGCGTCCCAGGCCTGCTGCAGCGAGCTGGCGTCAAGCTCCCCGTCCAGCCATAGCGCCCAGGCGATGTTGTAAGTGGGCTCGGCTGGGTCAAGCTGGGCTAGCAGCCACATCCGGCGCTGGCCGAACGACGCGGGGAACTCATACTGGGCCACGATCAGCCTTCCTGTGCCTGGTCTGCCGTTCTCTGGTCGGCGGCCACCAGGCGCAGCTCAGCGCCGTAGCGCAGGCCCTGCGCGTCCGTCAGCCACGCCTGGTCCGGGGTGGGCAGCATCTCGGTGACGGTCACGGCAGCGCCGGGGCCGGCTGCCCGGCGGCAGCGGCGCACTGAGCGGGAGATCAGCTCGACCGACGCCAGGCTGGTCAAGTCTGCGTAGATCGGCTTGCGCTCGCCGGCGTAGCGCACGAACACGTGCCGCGGCAGCCCGTGGCTGGCCGCCCACCGCCGGGCCTGCAGGTAGCGGGCGTCCTCGTCGGTCGTGTCGGCGAAGTGCAGGTCGGCGGCGGTCAGCCGCCACCTCTCCCGGCTCACCACCAGGTCGTCGATGGTGATGCGCGGCGCGTGCCCGCCCGCCGGGGTCAGGTCGAAGTAGTGACAGATCGCGATGCCGATCAGGTCGCCGACGACGGCAAGCAGCGCGCGCTCGAATGTCCCGTCACGGCGGCGCACCAGCAGCCCAGCGCTGGAACTGAGCACGTCGCACTCGCCAAGCACCAGCGACGCGGCGCTGTCGTAGCCGCAGGAGTCGTGCGCGTAGATCAGCCGCACGTCGCCGGGCGAGTCAAGCACGTTGCTCAGCCGGGTCGAGGTGGCGCCGTCCTCGCCGCTCTCCGCGAACCACACCGCTGGTTCGCGCAGGTCGTGCCGCAGGGCAGTCCGGACCGCCGCTGGGTTGTCGTGGAACTCGATCCAGCTGGCGTACCGCGTGGTGATCACACTGGGGTGGACTTCGCCGAGTACCCAGGTGAGGCTGCCGCCAGCGGCGGCCTGCCGCCCGGCGATCATCAAGTCGGGGCTGTGGTGCACCGCTGTCGGCCACGGCAGCGGCCCGGCCGCGAACTGAGCCCGCACCCGTTCGACCAGGTCAGCGGCGCGCAGCTGAACTTGCCGGGCGCCAGGCGGCAGGTCGAGTAGCTCGGCCCAGCGCTCCCGCACGGCGCGCACGGCCGGCTCGATGAGCTGCGGTGGCTGGTCGAACAGCGCATTGTTGACCATCAGCCACAGGTCGGCGAAGGGCACGGCATCGGTCCCGAGTGCGGCGGATCGCTGCTGGTATGCCTCCTCGAAGTGCCGTGCGTAGCAGGCGCCGCAGGCTGTGGTGAACCATCGCGCTGCGTCGAAGACCAGCGGCAGGGCGGCGCGGATGCCGTCGAGGCAATCCGCGCCGAGCCGTACGTCGCCGCCCCGCAGGCACTCCTCATAAGCGAGCGTCCGGCCGGCGTAGAGCTCGCCGGCCCGCCGGGTGGCCGGGGCGCCGGCCAGCCGGGTGAAGGTTTCCTCCAGGCCGGCCATGGCCGCCGCCACCTGCTGGGCGTCGCCGCCGGCCGCGGCCAGCTCGTCCCTGGCCGCGGTCAGCTCGTCCAGGGCCGCCTCGGCCGGCCCGCGCGCAGTCTCGTCGGTGACCCGTGACAGCAGCTTGCGCATCGACTGCTCAGGCCGGATGTCCTGCGGCGCGACATCCACCTGCCAGGCCAGCCGGTGACGGTCGGCCAGCCGGGCCAGCAGCTCCAAGACGGCTTCGGCATCGGCCAGCCCGGCCGCCGGATCGGCGAGCACCGCGGCGGCTACCTGGCCGGCGTCCCGGTTGCCGTCACAGGCGCGCAGCACTGCCGCCTCGGCCGGGGTCAGCTGCACCGGCGGCGCCAGCGGCACTCGCAGCAGCGTGCCGTCGACGCTGACGAAGGGCATCAGCCGCGGCACGAGCCACTGGCGCAGGGCGGCGGCGTGGCCGGCCATGATCGCGCGCACGGCCCAGCCCTCCAGGTAGGTCACGCGCGCCGCCAGCGCATTTCCCGCCGCAGGGTGGGTGACCCGGATGCCGTGGCCGTCGTCGATCTGCGACCAGGCCACCGCGCCGAAGAAGCCGATCGTGTCGTTCTTCGCGCAGTAGCGCTGCAGGTAGCTGGCCACCAGCGCCTCGTGCTGGCGGCTCTTGGCGTTGCGCTTGGCCGGCTGGGGCCCGCGGCGGCGCAGCACGTCGATGCCGGTGGTCAGGGCGTGCCGGTTCTGCCAGGTGATCGCTTCCCGCAATGCTGGCAGGCCAGCCGCCTCGTACAGGGCAGCGGACAGCCGCCTCGTCGCCGCGGCGAACTCGGCCGAGTAGGCCGCGGTGGCCTGGTCGAGGTCAGCTGGATCCGCAGCTGGCCCGGTACCGGCCACCGTTCCGGCATCGGCCGCCAGCTCCGTACTGGCCGCTGCGCGAGCCAGAGCGGGCGGGACGGCCGGGGCGGTGCCGGAGCTCGCGCTCGCCGCCTTGCCAGCCGCAATGACAGCGTCAGCGGCGGCGGCGAGGTCCTGGTCAGCCAGCGCGGTCAGCAGGTGGATCGGAAAGCCGGCCGCGCGCAGGCAGGTCGATCGCCACAGCGCCCAGTCGCCGCCGAGCCGCACCAGATGCGGCGCCAGCCCGGCTGGGCGGCCGGGCAGCGGCGGCTGGGCGGTGACCAGGTAGGCGCTGCGGTCGCGGCGCGCAATGCCGGCCGCTGCCGTGCGGAGCCGCACCGCGCGGGTTGTGACGCCGTCGGCCGGCCGGGCGCCGTCGGGCTGGCCGACGCCGGCCAGGGCTGCATCAGCCAGCGGCGCGCCAGCCTGACCGGGGCTGGCCAGCGCCGCGTCGGCTTGCGCCGCGTCGATCAGCGCGGCGCAGGCGGTGAGCGTGGGCGCGTCGTAGAACTCGGCGAGGCGCAGTTCGACGTTGAACACCTCGTTGATCCGGAACATCAGGCGCGCAGCTGACAGCGAGTTGCCGCCCGCTGAGAAGAAGCTGTCCTCGCGGCCGAGGCCAAAGCGGCCAGCGCCGTCATCCGGCAGCAGGGTGCGCCACAGGTCGGCCAGCCGCTGCTCGGTGGCGCCGCGCGGCGCGGAAACCGGCCCGCTGGTCTCGATGTCAGGCGCGGGCAGCGCGGCACGGTCGACCTTGCCGTTGGCGTTCAGCGGGAGGCTGGCGACGGCCTTGAATCCGGTCGGCACCAGGTACTCGGGCAGCCGGGTAGCGACGAACTCGCGCAGCAGCGACGGTCGCAAGGCGCCGGGCTCCGCGCCGTCCGCTACCGTCACGTAGCCGATCAGGTGCCGTTGCTCGCCCTCACCGGCGACCACGACCACCGATTCCGCTACGTCAGGATGAGCCCGCAGTGCCGCGGCTGCTTCGCCGGGCTCGACCCGGAATCCGCGGATCTTGATCTGGTCATCGGCGCGGCCGGCGAATTCAAGGGTTCCGTCAGCTCGCCAGCGAGCCAGGTCACCGGTTCGGTACAGCCGGCCGCCGTGCCCGGACGGGTCGGGCACGAACGCCCGCGCCGTCGCCGCGGCGTTCCCGGCGTAACCGCGGGCCACTCCTTCTCCGCCGGCGTACAGCTCGCCGGTGACGCCGATCGGCACCTGCTGCCCGTCCTCATCGAGGATGTGCACGGTGGTGTGCTGGATTGGCCGGCCGACGGGCACCGAGGTGCCAACCTCGGCCGGGTCGGTCATCACGTGACAGGAGATAAAGGTGGTGTTCTCCGTCGGGCCGTAGCCGTTGACCAGCGGCTTGCCGCCCCTGGCGGCGAGCACGGCGCGGCAGGTGTCCGGGTTGAGCACGTCACCGCCAGCGAGCAGCACGGAAACGCCGGCCAGCGCGTTGATGTCCGCTTCGGCCAGCTGGTGGAACAGGCCGGCGGTCAGCCAGGCGACCGTCACGCCGCCGTCTCGCAGCAGCGCCGCGATGTCGGGCAGCCCGAGCGGCCCAGGCGGCGCGATGACCACAGTGCCGCCGGTCAGCAGCCCGCCCCAGATTTCCAGTGTGGAGGCGTCGAAGGCGGCCGGGGCCATGTGCAGCAGCCGCTGGCCGCGGCCGAGCGAGGCGAACGTCGGGCTGCTGATGAGCCTGATCACGGCGCGGTGCGGGATTCCCACGCCCTTCGGCGCCCCGGTTGAGCCGGAGGTGAAGCTGACGTAGGCCAGGCCAAGCGGATGCGCGATGTCCGGCGGCGGGACCTGCCCGCCGGCTGCCGGGATGGGCTCCCGGTCGAGGTGGATCAGCTGCACGCCAGCCAGCTCGGGCATGGCGGTCGCGGTCTCGGCGGTGACCAGGACCAGGCTTGCACCCGCGGCATCGATCATGGCGGCGATCCTGGATGCCGGATTGCCGGCGTCGACCGGCAGGTAGGCGCCGCCGGACTTGAGCACGGCCAGCAGCGCGACGATGAGGTCGATGCCCCGCCCGAGCGCCACGCCGACCGGCTGGTCGGTGCCCACCCCGCGACGGCGCAGCAGCCAGGCCAGTGCGTTGCTGCGACGGTCAAGCTCGGCGTAGCTCATCGATGTGGTGCCGAAGGCCAGCGCCGGCGCTTCCGGATGGCTGGCGACCCGGGCTGCGAACAGGGCCGGAATGGTGGCGTCCGCCGGGTAGGAGGCCGGCGTGGTGTTCCAGCCGGCCAGCAGGCCGGCCTCGGCTGCCCGGCCGAGGTCAAGCCCGGCCAGCGGAGCCAGTGGCGTGCTGGCGAGCTCGATCATGGTGGCGCGCAGCTGCTCGAGCATCCGCTGCGCGGATCCGGCGGCGAACCGGTGGCCATCCCAGATCACCGATAGGTGGATCTGCGGCTCGTCGTACGCGCACACCGCCAGCGGATAGGAGGGCAGCCGGTCCACCCTGGCCGCGCTTGGGGTCCCGATCCCGGCGGGCAGCCCGGTCTGCAGCTGCTGCCGGTCGAACATGACCAGGCTGTCCATCAGCGTGGTATCCGCTGGCAGCCCGGCCCAGGTAAGGATCGATCCCGTCGGCGTGCGCTGGTGCTGCCTGATCTCGCGGATGCCGTCGCTCACCGCCGTCAGTAGCTCGCGCACGGACCAGTCCGCGTTGATGCGCACCCGTAGCGGCACGGTATTGACCAGCAGCCCGATGATGTCATCGGCACCGGGAATGCTGTCGCGGCGGCAGGATCGCGTCACCGCCAGGACGACGTCACGGACGCCGCCGTAGCGCGCCCGCAGCAGCGCCCACGCGGCGGTGACGAAGGTGCTTGAGCTGAGCCCGGCCGCCTGGGCGGCCCGGCGGATCAGGTCCGAATCCGTTCGGGATAGCACCGTCTCGGACTTCATCGGCTCGGCCGCCCCCGCCACCGGCGGCCCGAGGTAGCCGGGCAGCGGGCGCGGCAGCACGGCGCCGGCCAGGTACCCGGTCCAGAACTGCTCCGACGCAGCCGGGTCCGCTGCCTGCCACCACCGGACGAACTCGCTGAAGGCCGGCCGCGGTGAGTCCGGCGCGACGCGGCCGTCCAGGAACGCGGCATACACCGCCGACACATCCTCCACCAGCAGCCGCATCGACCGCCCGTCAAGCAGTGCGTGATGGAAGGTCAGCACCGCGCGGTGCGCGGGGGCGCCAGCTGCGCTTCCGCCGCCCGGCCAGGCCCGGCGCAGCACGGTCAGCCGCACCTGCGGGCGGTGCTGGTCGAACGGGTCCCGCCGGTCTGCCCGCAGGAACGACTCGAACGGCTGATCCGGTCCGGTGGCTGGCTGCGCGGGAAGGTCGCGCCAGCGGATGTCGATCGACGCGGCCGGATCGAGGACCTGAACCAGGCCGAGGCTGTCGTCGAGGCGGAAGGCCGTGCGCAGGACCGGGTGCCGCCGCGCGGCGCTGCGCCAGGCGGCTTCGAACGGCTCGGGCTGCAGCGGCGCTGTCCAGTCGAGGGTTATCTGCAGCACATCGACGCCGTCGTCAGGGAACCGCATGTTGTTCAGGATCATCCCCTGCTGAGCTGGTAAGACGCGGTCGTGTCGGGTCGAGCCGGTCTGCGCCACCGCGGTTCTCAGCGCAGTCATGCCAATCTCCTGCCGCCGGCAGCCAAGTCAACCGTGGTCGGCCTGCTCGTGCTCGCGCATCCAGCGCCGCACGGAGGCTGGCCGCATGTCGGTCCAGGTTTCGTCTATGTAGGCCAGGCACTCGTCCTCGGGGCCGGTGAAGCCGTCCTGGCGCCAGCCCGCCGGCAGCTCTCGCTCAGCTGCCCAGATCGAGTACTGCTCCTCGTCGTTGACCACGACCACGTACTGCCTAGCCTGCTGCTCTTCCGGCATCAGCCAGTCCTTTCGGCCGCGGTGGCGGCCGCTCTGGCCAGCAGTCGCTCACGCATGAGGAATTTGCGTACCTTGCCGGTCGGCCCTACGACGAGCGCGTCGTCGGAAGCGGTGGTGATGCGCAGCGGCGCCGCCGTCGCTGCCGCGCCGAGCGCGGCACGCACCTGGCCGTCACGGATGGTCGCTTGGTCGGCGTCCGCCGCCAGCAAGAGCAGGACCTCGATGGCTAGCCTGCCGTCGTCGCCGCGGGCCGCGACGACCGTGCAGTCCCGGACGTCCGGGCAGCGCTGGAGGATCCGCTCCTCGGAAAGGACGGTGTAGAGCCAGCTGCCGTCGCCGAGGTCGACCGCGTCCACGGCCCGGTCGACGTGATAGAAGTACCCGTCCTCGTCCCGGTACATCAGGTCGCCGGTCAGGTAGTAGCCGTTCAGCCGGGTCCGGTAGGTGGCGGCCGAGTCGTTCCAGTAGCCAAGCGCCAGCGTCGGCGACTTCATTGCCACGTGGCCGACCTCACCCGCCGGGACCTCCCGGCCGGTCAGCGGGTCCACCAGGATGATCTCGGCGAACGGGACCGGCTTGCCGACGCACCGGCTGTAGCGCTCGCTGCCGGCCCGGTGGGTGATCTGGAAGCCGCCATAGCCCATCTCGGTGGAGCCGAGCGTGTCGTTGAACCGGGAGCCTGGCAGGCTGACCGCGCCGTCCTTGCCGTAGGCATGGTGGCTGCCGACGGCGACCAGGCGGCGGATGTGCGCCTCGTGCGCGCTGTCCCCGCTGTTCGACCAGATCCGCACCGAGCTGATGTCGCGCACGGTCAGGTCGTAGCGCGCCAGCTCGGCCCACGTCACGGCGAAGCCGAAGACGGCAGTCGGGCGCCAGCTCTCGATGGCGTCGATGATGACCTCGCCGCTGCGCCCGAACGCGCCGCCTTGCGCCGACAGGCACAGCAGCTCGTATCCGTTACAGAGGGCCTCGTTGGCGATGATGATGCCTGCCGTGTGCGCCTGCGGGAAAGCGGAGAGCTCGCGCACCGGGCCGTGCTGGCGCGGCTCGGTCAGCCGGACCGCCCGCACCGCGGCGAACAGTCCGTGGTGAGAGTGCACCACCGCGGCTGGCATCCGCGTCGTGCCGGACGAGTGCGTGATCGCCACCGGGTCCTCGGGGTGATGGCGGATGTGCGCCGGCGCGGCGGCCGGGTCACCGGTACCGGTCTGCGCCGCGCTGCCGATGACGGGAGCGCCGAGGTCGAAGGCGGCCATCCCGGCGTGGCCGGCGTCCAGGATCACCCCGGTCGCGCGCAGCCGGCGGATGTACTCGACCGCGACCTGGGCCGGCATGCTCCCGTTCATCAGGGCGGGTATCGCGCCGAGCCAGGTCAGCGCGAAGAAGTTGAGTAAGACATCGGCCGCTGAGGTCACGTAGACCGCGACGGGGTCGCGCCGCCCGATGCCGTGCCGGGCAAACCACTCGGCCCGCGCTGCCACCCGCTCGGTCAGCGTGCGCAGCGACAGCGGAGTCCACGCCGCGATCCCGTCGACGCTGGTATCGAAGGTCACCCGTGGCATGTCCATGTCGGCGGCGTGCTCGGCGAGCCTGAGCAGCACGTTGCCGGCGCCCAGCTCGGAGTCCGCGGCCAGTACCGCCCGCAGATTGCTCGCACTCACCCTGTCCGCCTCCTGCCGTGCCGCGCCTGGATTCTTATCTGCCTACGCGATCTCGCGGTTGAACAGCCGCGCCGACAGCACCACGGCCACCACGGCGACGAAGGCCAGGACGACGCTCGCCTCCCAGACGACCGGCCAGCCGAGGTGACCTTCGAAGATCGCCCGCATGCCCCTGGTGCCCCAGGCGAACGGGTTCCATACCGAGACGTTCCGCACCCAGAGCGGCGCGACGGACAGCGGGATAAGGACCCCGGCCAGCAGCGAGAGCGGCTGGGCCACCGAGTTGATCAGCGTGGGCAGCGAGTTCTCGTTCGGCACCAGGAGCGCGAGGTCGTAGGAGATGGAGACGCCGAGCACCACCATCAGCGCCAGCAGAACCAGCGCGAACAGGACGTTAGCTGGCTGCACCCGCAGGCCGAACAGCAGCGCGGTCAGGGTGACCACGATCGCCTGGAAGCCGATCATCAGCACCCACATGAGCACCCGTCCGAGCAGGAGGGCCACCCGGCTGAGCGGGGTGACCCGGCACCGGGTGATAACTCCCTGGCGGATGGCAGCGAGCAGGCCGAATCCGGCGAACAGGCCGCTGAACAGGCCCATCGCGCAGTACAGCGACGGCACGTAGATCTGATAGGCGCCGCCGCTGGACACCACCATGACCTGCTTGAGGAACGGGGCGAACAAGATCAGGTAGGTGATGGGCTGGATCAGCGCGATCACGATGGTGGCGGGGTTGCGTATCAGCAGCGCAACCTCGTACTGGAAGATCAGCCAGGTGTCCCGGACGAGCTTCATCGGGCTGTTTCCCTCTTTTCCGAAGGCCGGTCAGTCAGCAAGCGTGCGGCCGGTCTTGGCCAGGAACACGTCGTCCAGGCTCGGCTGGCGGTACTCGATGGCCCCCGGCACGATCCCTTTGCTGGTCAGTGCGCCCATGATCAGCGGGATGGCCGTGGCCGCGCTGTCCACATAGAGCCGCAGCGTGTGCTCGATCGCCTCGCACGAGTGCACGTAGGATTGCTCGGTCAGCAGCTTCGACGCTTCGAGCATGGTGGCGGGCTCCGGCGCGCCGGCGGTATCGGCAGCGGCCAGGTCGACCACCACAACGTCGCCGGAGATCTCGCGCCGCAGGTCCGCCGGGGTGCCCTCGGCGACGATCAGCCCGGCGTCGATGATCGAGATCCGGTCACAGAGCGTGTCGGCCTCGTCCAGGTAATGCGTGGTCAGGAAGATCGTCATGCCGTTGTCGCGGAGCCGGCGCACTTCCTGCCACATGCGAGCACGGCTCTGCGGGTCAAGTCCCGCGGTCGGCTCGTCCAGGAAGATGACCCGGGGCGAATGAATGACGCCGAGCGCCACGTCGAGGCGCCGTCGCTGCCCGCCTGAGTAGGTGTTGATATTGCGGTCGGCGAATCCGTCAAGCTGGAAAGCCACAATCGCCTCGGCAGCGAGGTCTCTGGCTTTGGATTTGGCAGAGCCGTACATTCGCGCCTGCTGGATCAGGTCGCGCCGGGCGGTGGACAGGCCGTCCGTGCCGCTGCTCTGCGCCACGAAGCCAATGCGCTGACGCACCCCGGCTGGCTCCCGCCGCAGGTCAATCCCGGCGATCGTGGCGTCGCCGCCGTCCGGGCGGATCAGCGTGGCCAGCATGCGCAGAGTGGTCGTCTTGCCGGCGCCGTTGGGGCCGAGGAAGCCGAAGATCTCGCCGCGCTGGACGGAGAAGTCCACGCCGCGCACGGCCTCGACGGTAGCCGCTTTCCTGCCGCGCCTCGGACTGAAGGACTTGCGCAGACCACTGGCCTCAATCAATCGAGTCTCCCTGGGCGCGAGCGAGCAAGCCGGATGCGAGCGACGACAGATACGGTTGCCAACCCAGGGCGCGCAGGTAAGTTCACACCGTCAGGCTAGAGGGGGGAGCTTGATTGCACAATGGCCGCTGTGCTGCCTTTGCGCGGTCCGTGTGGGATTGCGATCTGTGACCGAGATGGTCCCTGCTGGTATGGCCGAGAGGGGTCCCCGACCGTATCATCTTCGCCAGGCCTGTCTCCTCGGTGACTTTGGCCATGCGGCATCGGCGGAGGGGGCGCGGATATGGCGGCGCAATCGTTTCCTGGCTGGGACTGGGAAGATCCCGAGGGCCTCTCGGCCACCCTGGATGCCTTTACCGCAGGACTAGCCAGCTGCAAGACGTTAGACCTGGTGGCCGGCCCGCTGCCGGTCACGAAAAAGGACTTCGCCGCGCTGGGCCTGACCGGGATCGAGTTCGCGGCGTTCACGACCAGGCACCCGTCAGGCCTGGCCACCGATCTGGTCAGCCTGCGGAGCGAGACCGCGGTGACCGAGCCGGGCCGGCTCTACCTGGCCGACGGCGCGAGTTACTTCACCGAGCTGGACATAGCCAAGCCGCTGCCGTTCGAGGCTGGCTGCGTGGACTGGGTGTACGCCGAGCACCTGATCGAGCACGTCCCGCCGCTGGTCGCGATCGGCTGGCTCAGCGAGGTCCGGCGAGTACTCGCGGCCGGCGGCCTGCTCCGGCTGACCACGCCCGACCTGGCCAGGTACGCGGAGAGTTACGTCGGGGACGGCGCATTCCTTGCCAGGCACCGCAGCAGGCTGCGCAGCATGCGCGTCGGGCCGCCGATGCCGGAGCGCAGGGCCTTCATGTTCAACCAGATTTTCTATCTCTACGGCCATCGCTGGCTCTATGACGCCGATGAGCTTAGGTACGTGCTGTCCAGGGCCGGATTCGATCCCGCCGCCGTGCGCGTCTGCCCGTTCCGGTCGGGCGTCCGGCCGGATGTCGCGGCGCTCGACACCATCCTGCGCACCGACGAGACGATCTACATCGAGGTGAACGCGAGCTAGCGGCCTGCCAGCTCAGTCCGCTACCGCGTGCCCGGCGACGAAATCGGCGAGCGCGCCGAGGGAAGCCACGTCGCCGGGCTCTATCTCCTCGACGTCGATCTGGACCTCGAGGGACTCCTCCAGTTCCAGCATCAGCTCGAGCGTGGACACTGAGGTGAGCCCCAGGTCCTCCATCAGCCGAGTGCTGTCGGAGAACTCCAGGCCCGCGTCCTCGGTGTCACGAGCGAGCACCCTGGGCAAGACGAGGTGAATGTTTTCCATCACCCGTTGCCGGAATGCGCTGTCGCTCATTTCCGCCACTTCCTCTCGCCGGTGCCGGTCAGTTCGCGCTGCCCACCGGGGCTGCCGCTGCAGGCCCCTCCTCGGCGCCGGCGCCGCCGCCGAGCGCCGCGTCGACGAGCACGCGCTCGATGCGCTGCAGCAGCTTCGCCATATCCGCCGGGCTGACGAAGTGGCTGTCGGCCCATAGCTCGACGCAGAGCGCGTCCGGCGCGTCGCAGATGTTCAGGAAGACCTTCTGCTGGGGCATGTCATTTCGCTCGCCCCAGGTCAGCGTTGTCTGGGTCAGGTCGACCTGGATTCTGGCCGGCTCGCAAGGCCGGTCGTTCTCGTCGCCGCAGTCAGGGCCGGCGATCTCCCGGCTGCGCACGCGGCGGTCGTTGAAGATCACGTCCCAGTCCAGCTCAGCCCCGCGCTCGGCCGCCAGCCGGTCGCACAGCTCGCGCTTGGCCGCCGGGTCGAAATAGGCGTGCTTGTACGCGCCGAGTGAGGACTGCCACGCTCGGCGGACCACTTCCCCGAACGGGGCGTCCGCGACCTCGATCACGCACAGGCAGCTCTGCATCACCGGGCTGACCGAGCCGGCGAAACCGGGCCGGAACCGGTTGCTGACCACCAGGTGCAGCGCGACGCGCTCGGTCGAGTTCAGCCGGCCAAGCGCCACCGCGAACGCGGCCAGCAGCACCGGGGAAGTGCTGACGCCGAGCCGGGCGGCGAGCAGCTGGACGGCCTGCTGGCCGGCCGGCGAGGTGATGGTGACTTGCCAGAACCGGGGCTGCCGCGGGTCGGCTGACGGACTGAACTGGCGGTCAGGGACACTCGCGGCCAGCCGCTCGAAATAGCGCAGGGACCCTTCGCTGGCGCGCCGCGCGGCCGTGCCGCTCTGCCGTCGTGCCTGTTCCAGTGGCTGCATCGCGGTGACCGGCCCGGACCGCTCCGCGCGGCGGTCGAAGTCGTCGCGCAGCGCGGCCTGGCCGAACGCGTCCAGGGCGATGTGACAGACCATGTCCGCGACATGTGTGGCGGTACCGCGGCTGGTGATCACGGCCATTCGCAGCGGCCATTCGCGCTCAAGGTCGAAAGCTAGTGCCCGGTATCTGGCGGCGGCCGCTTCCGCTACCTCGGCCGGGTCGCCGTCGCCCGCATCGACGATTTCGAGCGCGATCTCGCCAGCGGCGTGCACTACCTGCTCGACCGGCCCGCCGGCGGCTAACCTGAGCCGGGTGCGCAGCGCCTGGTGGCGGCTCATCAGGAAGCTCAGGCGCGCCGCGACGTCCGCCACGGTCTGGCCAGGCGGCAGGGGCCGGGCGCCGCCCATAGCCAGCGAACTGGCCTTCTCCTGAATGACAGACAAGATCTCCTGCTGGCCCCAGCTGAGACCCCCGACGCCCGAGCCATCACCCTGGAACTGAACAATGACCCTGTCTGTCATACCATTCCGCCCGCCTTCAGCCGTGCAGATAATACTCATACGACCACTATCTGGCGCCAGGGTGCCGTTGACCACGCTGCGAGGACGGGCGATGACCGCGGAGCAGATGACTGCGGACGATTTCGCCGCGGCGCTCGCCGCGGCGACCGGCGACGAGTCGATGCTGACCGCGGGCATCACCGCCGCGACCTTGCTCGAAGGTGACCTGTGCCTCGACAGCCTGGACCTGGCAGCGCTCGGCGCGCTGCTGCGGGACAGGTACGGGGCGGCGGTGGACCTGCCAGGCTACGTCGCCGGCCTGGAGATCGACGGCATCATCGGGCTGACCGCGGGTGAAGTGACCGACTACGTGAACCGGTGCCAGGCCGGGCGGCCCCGGTGAGCCGGTACCTGATCGTCACGCTGCCGCTGACCGGGCACGCGCACCGCGCGGTGGCCATCGCCGACGAGTTAACCGCGCGCGGTCACGAGGTGGCCTGGTGCGGCCCGGAGTCCTACTTCCGGCCGCTGCTCGGCCCGGACGCGACCGTGTTCCCGACCGGCACCCGGCTCTTCCGCGACCAGGCAAGGCACGGCATCGCGGCGCTGAAGTCGCTGTGGCAGCAGTACCTCATCCCGATGGGGCGCTTCATGCTGCCCGCCGCTGACCGGGCGGTGCTCGGGTACCGGCCCGACATCGTCGTGGTCGATCAGCACGCGCTGGCCGGCGCGGTCACGGCGCACCGGCACGGGCTGCCCTGGGCCACGCTGGTCACCGGCGCGATGGAGTTGACGCGCCCGCTGATGGCGCTGCCCCTCGTCGACGCCTGGGTGCGTGCTCAGGTGGCCTCGTTCTGCCAGGCAGCCGGCGTCACGGACGCGGGCTTCGAGCCGTTGTTCTCGCCTTATCTGGTGGTCGCGTTCACGACCAGGGCACTCACCGGGGAGCAGCCGTTCCCTGGCCATTACGCGCTGGTCGGCGCTGCCCCGCTGGCCCGCCCCGGCGACTTCGCCTGGGACCTGCTCGACCCGGCGCGGCGCAAGGTGCTGATCACCGTCGGGACCATGGCCGACGGCCTGGCGGGGGACTTCTGCCAGCGGGCGGCGGCCGCCGTCGCCCCGCTGGCCGGCTCGGTGCAGGCGATCATCGTCGCACCTTCCGGTGTGCTGGCTGACCCGCCGGGCAACGTGCTCGCGGTGCCCTCGGTGCCGATGCTGGCGCTGCTGCCCTGGCTGGACGCGGTAATCAGCCACGGCGGCATGAACACCGTGTCCGAGGCGCTCGTGCACAGTTTGCCCCTCGTGCTGGCCCCGATCAGGCACGACCAGCCCGTCGTCGCCGCACAGGTGGTCCGGGCGGGGGCGGGAATCCGGGTGCCGTTCAGCCGGGTCAGCCCCGGCCAGCTGCGGGAGGCGCTGCTCAGGGCCCTCGACGATCCGCGTTACCGGCGCGCTGCCGAGCAGGCCGGCGGCTCGCTCGCCGCCGCCGGCGGAGCGCCGGCGGCGGCCGCCCGGCTGGAGAGCCTCGTTCCGGCGGCACGCTGACAGGCCCTATTCGGCGGCACCCTGGCGACGTAAGCTTGGCGCGCTGCGACCGTCACGGGTAGCACAGGCCGCGGTCGCGCTGGCTTGGTAGACGTGCTTGTCCGCATCGCATTGAGGTAGGCCGCATGACGTTAACCGCCAGGCCGGATGTCACCGACGGGC
Organism: Streptosporangiaceae bacterium; assembly: GCA_036495525.1. Taxonomy (GTDB): domain Bacteria; phylum Actinomycetota; class Actinomycetes; order Streptosporangiales; family Streptosporangiaceae; genus DASXMR01. The sequence continues at coordinate 31,297 of DASXMR010000036.1, forward strand.
CGGACGGCACCCAAGGGCCAGCTACCGCGGTGCCAGCTATCACCGGCCCGCGGCCTGCGGACTTCTACCGGATCATGCGGCTGATCCGCCGGTTCGAAGAGCGCGCCATGGACCTGGTCAAGTCCGGCGAGATCGGCAGCGGTATCCACGCTTGCATCGGGCAGGAAGCGGTCGCCGCCGGGACCGGCGCGGCGCTTCGCCCCGACGACATCCTGCTAGCCAACCATCGCGGGCACGGGCAGTTACTGGCAAAGGGCTGCGACCCTGGCCGGCTGCTGGCCGAGATGGCCGGCCGGACCTCGGGGGTCGCCCGCGGCCGGGGCGGCTCGTTTCATCCTTCTGACTTCAGCGCCGGCGTGCTGGCCTCGACCGGGTCGGTAGGGCACGGCGCACCGCTGGCCGCCGGGGCGGCGTGGGCGCTGGCCCGGCAGGGCAGCGACCGCATCGCGGTCAGCGTGTTCGGTGACGGTGCCATCAACCAGGGCGCGCTGCTTGAGTCGTTCAACCTTGCCGCGCTGTGGCTGGTGCCCGTCATCTTCATCTGCGAGAACAACCTGTACGCGACCACGCTCCCGGTCGGGGCTAATGTGGCCGGCTCGGTCACCGGCCGGGCCGAGGCGTTCGGGATCCCCGCCGAGTCGGTCGACGGGATGGATCCCGAGCCGGTGTACGCGGCGGTAGCCCGCGGCGTGGCCAGGGCGCGCGCCGGGCAGGGGCCCACGTTCCTGGAGTTCCGCACCTACCGGTTCGAGGGCCATCACACCTTCGAGCTGACGACCAGGCCGAGGTACCGCGATCCGGAGGAGGTCGACAGCTGGAAGGCGCGCGATCCGCTCGCGCTGCAGGCCGGGCGGGTCAGCCAGGATGAGCGCGCGCAGCTCGACGCCGAGGCCGAGGCCATCGTGGCAGCGGCCGTGCAGTTCGCCCTGGCGGGCCCCAAGCCGGACCCCGCCCATGCCAGCGACTACCTGTACGCGTCCGGCCTGCGGACCCGGCCGGGCACCGCGGCACGGGCGGCGGAAAGGGCGGTGTGACGTGGCAAAGCTGTCCTACACGCGGGCGCTGAACCAGGCCCTCGCCGCCGAGATGGAGCGTGACCCGGCGGTCTTCCTGCTCGGCGAGGACGTCAAGCACGCCCTCACCAACGTGACGGTGGGCTTGTTCAGCCGCTTCGGCCCGGAGCGGATCGTCGAGACCCCGCTGTCGGAGCAGGGTGTCACCAACTTCGCCACCGGCGCGGCGATGGCCGGGCTGCGGCCAGTGGTTGAGTACCAGATCCCGTTTCTGCTGCTGCTGGTCTTCGAGCAGATCGTCAATCAGGCGAACAAGTTCCCGATGATGAGCGGCGGGCAGGCCAAGGTGCCGGTCACCTACCTGCTGCCCGCGGCCGGCTGGCGATCCGGCTGGGGCGCGCAGCACTCGGACGAGCCGTACAGCCTGTTCGCCCACTACGCGGTCAAGACGGTGGTGCCGGCTACTCCCGCAGACGCGTTCGGGCTGTTCGTCTCCGCGATCCGGGACGACGACCCGGTGGTGGTGTTCGCCCCGATCGGCTCGCTGGCGATACGCCAGGACGTCGCGCCGGGCGAGCTCGTGCCGGTGCCGCTGGGCACCGCGCAGATACGACGGGACGGGCACGACGTGACCGTCGTCGCCATCGGGCACCTGGTGTACGACGCGCTGGCGGTAGCCGAGCAACTGGCGGACCAGGTGTCGATCGAGGTCTTCGATCCCCGGACGCTTTATCCCTTCGACTGGGACGCCCTGGCCGCGTCGCTGGCCAAGACGGGCCGGCTGGTCGTCGTCGACGACTCGAACCGCAGCTGCGGCATGGCCGCCGAGATCCTCGCCACCGCCACCGAGGAGATGCACCTCACCGCGCCGCCACGGCGGGTCACCCGGCCGGATGGTGCGATCCTCGGGTCGGCACCTGAGTACGACCTGGCGCTGCAGCCCAGCCGGGAGCAGCTCACCGACGCGGTGCTCGGGGTGGTCAAGAGCGGCTAGCGGCGACGCGCGCCAGCTGGGCTGACAGCGCCGGCCCGATCCGGGCTACCGGCTCGGGCAGCAGCATGTGACGATGCTCGCAGTCGACTTCGACCGCCTCTACCGGGCCGTCGAGGAACGACCGCCAGGCGTCCAGCTTCTCGGCCAGGCTCGGCGGATTGCCAGTGGCGGAGACGAACAGCAGCGGGCAGCGCACGCGGCCGGGCCGATGGGTGTACGCCATCGCGATGTTGTTCCTGATCACCCGCTGCAGTGCGCGTATCCGCCATTCCGGCCATTCGTCCAGGCCCAGGCCCGGCCGGCGGCGCACCAGTTCAAGCATCCGCGCGTCGGGCTCCTGGTCATCGGCGGTCAGCACTGGCAGGTAGCCAAACTGCGCGAGCACGATGTTGTAGAACTCCCACGGCTCGTTGCTGGCCGCGATCACGTCGATGGCGGACAGGTCGGTGTCCAGGATGACGAGCAGCCCGACTCGGGCACCGCGGCGCTCGAGTTCCTCGGCGACCGCGAAGGCGATATTCCCGCCCAGCGACCAGCCGAGCAGATGGTAGGGGCCGGCCGGCTGGGTCATCCGGATCTGGTCGGCGTAGTCCTGGGCCATCTCCGTCATGCTCGCGGGCAGCGGCTCGGGTCGCCGCAGCCCCCTGGCCTGCAGGCCGTAGAGCGGGAACCGGGCGTCGACGTGCGGCAGCAGGGCAAGGTAACACCAGCTCAGGCCGATCAGCGGATGCGCGAAGAAGAGCTGCGGGCCGCCGCCGCCGACCCGTATCGGCATGACCAGGTCGAGGACACCACCCGCCGCCCTGGTCGTCGCGCGGCCCAGCCGCAGCGACTGGAGGTCAGCCGCCGGGAGCATCGCCGCGGCAAGGCCAGCGGGGCCGGCTGACTGGCCCGTCGCGGCGGCCGGGCGCGGCGGAGGTGCCAGCTTGCCGTGCGGCTGGGGAGGCACATCATCCTGCATCCGGGCCCTCCGGCTTCGATCGCGGGTCAATCCGGGGTCCTGACGTGGCTGGCCGGCCGCAGCCCGGCCGGCCACGAGCCCGGCGCGGCCACGGTTAACTGCAACCACGCCATTTTATCGTGGCATACATTGACATGAATGAGGCATCTTGATGCGGTGGCTGCATGACGGCGCTGGAGGCGGTGTCGGTCTATTTGCCGCCCGTTCGGATACCGATCGAGAGCCTGGCCGGATCTCTCGGCCTGACCGAAATGCAAGTCAAGCTGTTCCGCCGGTTTCATGGCTTGCGCGAAGTCAGCCGAGAGCCGGACGGGTCGCTGTCCGATCTGCTCATGCGGGCCGCCGCCGGGCTGGACGCGCTGCGCGGCCGGGAGCACCTCGTCCGTTACGTGCTGCACGCGCGGGCCATGCCGGTGGTCGCGCCTTACCCGGTCAACCCGCTGCACCAGGTCTGCCGCGCGCTCGGGCTCGGTCACGCGCTCGCGTTCACGGTCACGCACCAGTCGTGCGCCAGCGGCTTGCTGGCGATCGACATGGCTGGCCGGCTGCTCGCCGCCGACAGTGCCGACGCGGCCGGCTTAGCCAGCCAGGAACAGCCGCTCGCGCTCATCCTGGCTGGCGAGAAGGCGTTCACCCCCGCTGCCCAGATGTTCGCCGACACGACGGTCTTCGGAGAGGGCGCGTCCGCGTGCCTGGTCAGTGCTTCGGGCGCCCGCGACCGGATGCTGGCCTACGCCGCCAGCGTGCGTGGCGAGTTCGACAGCTCTACCGGGGAGAACGACGCGCGGCTGCAGCGCGCCTACCGGCCGTCGCTGGCGGAAGTGATGCACCGGGCGCTGGACGAGGCCGGCGTGCAGCTGGACGACATTCGCGTCGTGCTGCCGCACAACGTCAACCTGGTGACCTGGCAGCGGATGTGCGTGCTGCTCAAGTTCCCGCGCGAGCGTGTGCTGCTGGACAATATCGCCGCCAGCGGCCACGTCTTCTGCGCGGACATGTTCGCCAATTACCAGACCGCGGTTGAGCGCGGGATGCTGCAGCGGGGCGACCGCTATCTCGCCGCGGCGGTCGGCGCCGGCGGTGGCGCGACGTTCTCGGCAATGGTGTTCGAGCACTGACCGGTCGCTCTGAGGAGGCGTGAGATGGCAGCACCGGAACCCGGCGCCGACGGTGCGCGCGGGTCGCAGACGACGGCGGGGGAGCCGGCGGCGCTCGTTGCCCGCGCTTCCCGGCCCGTCTAGCCGCCGTGTTCGTCGCGCGCGCGCCCCGCGTGCCGCCGCACCCCGACCGTGACCTGCACCTGGTCCGGGCCGCACGCCGCCGCTTCACCGGGCCTGCCGCCTTCCTGGCTGATCCGGTGAGCCGGGCGCGGGTCGGCGAGTACCTCGCGGACATGGCCAGGCCGTACGCGCGCGAGGTGCCGGCCGGCCTGTTCGGCGGGCAGCCGTCAGCAGCCCTCGGCCAGTCGTACGGGGAGATGGCCGAAGCCCTGATCGGGTCGGCCGTGTCCCCGGCAGAGCCCGTCGACCTGCTGGTGCTCGCGTTCTCCGTGCACGACCTGTGGCCCGGCCGGCAGACCGCCGCTTATCTCAGTCACCTCACTCCTGGCGCGCCGATGGCCTTCGCCGTCTGTGATCAGGGTCCTGCGGCGGCCTTCAGCGGCCTGCGGATCGCCAGCGAGTACGCGTCGTCGGCCGGCCTGCGGCGGACCCTGCTGATCGTCGCCGAGCAGGCGGATCTCCCGTATGACTGCGAAGCGCCGCTGCCGTCGCAGCACCAGGGCGTCGCCATGCTGCTGGCGGACGGCGCGCGGCCGCAGGCCAGGCTCACCGCCGTGCGCCAGCATCCGGGTGTCGCGCCCGGCGATGCCGCCGGACTCGCCGCCGCTGACCTCGCAGCCCTGGCGGCCGGCCGGCCCGCGGTCGGCCTCGTGCTCGGCGACGCGCTCGCCGCGGCCTGGCCGGCGCCCGCCGCCAGCCGGGTGCGGGTGAGTCAGCCCGGCCAGCCGGCCACCGGCCTGTGGTGGGACCTCATCGAGGAGCTGACCTGCGATGCCGGCCAGCAGGACCTGCTGGTGGCCGCCGACTACGATCCCGGCCTGCGGTATCTGTGCCTGACCGCGTTCGACACCGCTGAGGCGGCCACCCTGCCAGAGCGCCCGGCTGAGCCGCTGTAGGAAGCCGCAGTGGGTCGGAGGCCCGTGAGCCAGCCTTACTGAGCCGCCGGAGTGGGCGCCGTCTGAGCCCGAAGTGAGCCACCCGCAGTGGGCGTCCGCAGCGCTGGTGGCGTCCTCAGCCGCCGGCTCAACCGTCCCGGCTGGCCGCTGCCGCCGCAGCGAACCAGGCCCGCAGGCACGACGCGGCCTGTGCGATCGCTACCCGGCTGGCGTCCACGGTGCCGATCATCGTGAAGAACCCGTGCGTCATGCCCTGGTAGCAGCTGAGCTCCGCCTGCACGCCCTCGTTGGCTAGCCGGCGTGCGTACGCCTCGCCCTGATCGCGCAGCGGGTCGCACTCCGCGGTGATGACGAGCGCCGGCGGCAGGTGCGCGAGGCTCTCGGCGCGCAGCGGCGAGGCCAGCTGGTTGCTCGCGTCGGCCGGGCTGGCCAGGTAATGCCGGCGGTACCAGGCGACCGAATGCCGGTTGAACAGGA
>DASXMR010000037.1:0-6566 GCA_036495525.1 Streptosporangiaceae bacterium
CACGGAAAATGTGGTGAACATCACTTCCCGGCCGGCGCAGACTACGCCCCAGGACACTTTCCGGCCGAATCTGTGCTCGGCCTCCCTGGCGATCTCGATCCGCTGGTCCCTGGTTTCCTCGCGGAACCGGCGGCTGCGCCCGGCGGCGGCAGCAGCGCGCTCGGCGTCCGTGGCTCCCTCGGCGATTTCCGGATCAGCCAGGGTGCCGGTGATGGTGATTTCCTCGCGGTCGAGCCGCACGGAGGCCGGCTCGGTGAACCAGTCGGCTGGCATCCGGCCGGCGAACCAGCCCCTCAGCTGCTCGGCTGCCGATGACGCCGATGCTTCATCTGTACTCATGTAACTATAATTACATCTACAGGTCCTCGCACGCAAGGCCCACTGGCTTACAGTCAGACTCGGCGATCGAATGAGCCGGACAGGCAGGTTCGCTGGCCTGGCTGTGCTTCTCCCCGTCAGAACCGGGCAGCCGGGGCCAGCTGGCCTTAGCTGGTCACCCGGCAGGCAGCCAGAGAGGCGGCTGCCCTGGCCGGCCGGGCGCTGCGACGGTTTCAGCCCGGCGGGCCGCAGCACAGGCGGGTCAGCTCAGCGGGCCATCTAGGGAAGCCGGTCAGCCGGCGGGCCACGCAGCGCGGACGCGGTCTGCTCGGCGGCAGGTCAGCTCGGCAGGCTCGCGGCCACGGCCGCGGCGAGCCTGGGGTAGACAGCTACCGCGCCGGCGAAGCCAGGGCCGCTGATCACCGCGGGCACGATCTGCACGTCCTCACCGGGCTCCGGAGCCTGGATCATCCGGCCGCCCCCCAGGTAGATAGCGACGTGCGAGATGTACTGCGGCGCGGTCGGGTCGGTGTGGTAGAAGAGCAGGTCGCCGGGCTGCAGCTGGCTGACAGCGACCTGCGGGCCGGTGCGCGCCTGGTCCACCGCGACCCTTGGCATCACGATGCCAGCGCGAGCCAGTGACCACTGCACCAGGCCGGAGCAGTCGAAGTTGAAAGGCCCTGAGCCACCCCAGACATACGGCAGGCCGAGCCTGCTCTCCGCCGCTGACAGGAAGCCCGACACCTGCGCGGGTGAAAGGCCAGGGCCGTCGGCGGCGGTGACGCCCGGCATCCCGGCGGCGCCGGGACCGGTCACGCCCTGGCCGGCCGGCAGCGGGCTGGCCGTACCGGCTGATGCCGCCGGCCCCGACTGCGCGACCAGCGGCGCGACGACCGCGTGCTCGGGCAGCAGCCGGCGCACCGCGTGCATCAGCGAGCTGAGATCGGCGTGCGGAGCGCTGATCACGATGGCGTTGCCCGCCGGGATGCCGAGCGAGCGCGCTCCCTGGTCGGAGACCACCGCGTCGATGCCGGCGATGCCGACAGTGCCATACCCGGCCACCCGCAGCCGCTCGGTGCGCGCGCCGGCGACCCGGACGGTCTGGCCGACCGGCAGCCGGTCCTGCTTGCCCATCGTGTAGGAGACGGCGACGCCGCCCGCCGCCACGTCCTGCCACAGCCTGGTTGCCCTGGCAGTAGGCCGGGCGGCGAAGGCGCGGAACGAAGACGGCCGGACGCCGAGCATGGCGACCTGCTTGCCGCCTAGCTGGATGCGCGCCGCGTCGATCTGCTCGGCCGCGCCGACGCCCGGCAGCCTGCCGATTCTCGCGGTCAGCGCGCCGGGCAGCGCGGTCGGGCCGACGACCAGCAGGTCGGCCGGCCGCAGGCGCCGTAGCGGCGCGATGGCGGATGAGGCAGCGCCGGACAGGCTCGCCACTGTTACTGCCTTTTCAGCAGAACGAAGCCCGCCGCCGGGCTCCAGCCCGGTCTGGGTGATGCCGTCCTGGCTCGCCGGCAGTGCGCGCAGTTCCTCGCGCTGCATGGCTGCGGCAAGCGCCTGATCAGCGGCCGTTGAGCTCGGCCGTTCGGCCGGCCGCTGAGCTGTCTGCTGGCCGAACATCGGCCGTCCGGCAGCAGTGACGGTCAGGCACAGCGCTATGGCGGCAACCGCTGGAAGCGGCCACCGTCGCGCCCAGCTGCGCACCAGCTCTCCCTAGGCTCGGGTCAGGTACCGGGACGGCCGCCCCGGCAACGCCGTCATCGCCATCGTGCGCGAGCCAGCCGCCAGGCGCACGAGCCGATACCGAAGTTTCCCAAAATGCCGCGCGTTATGCAGCAACCGTTGACCTGAAATTGGGCTGGCGTCCGCCATTCGCGGCCGGCTCGGCGGCCGCGGCCGGGCGCAGCGGCCGCCTCAGCAGCACCTCGGGACACTTGCTGCTGCTACTGCCACAGCACGGTTCCCGGGCTGCGGCAGCCGGCCACCCACTTGCCTGGCTCAGCAGCACACGATGTCCCGCAGCCACTGCCGATCCTGGTGGACCCCTCATGCGGCGCCGGCGGCCGCTGGCTTCCAGGCGCGGTCGGCCGTTACTCAGCGCAGCTCGGCGCGCAGCGCAGCCGGGTCGGCAACGGGCGTACGGCAGGTGAACTGGCGGCACACGTAGGCGGCCGGCTCGCCGCCGGGCAGCGCGCGGCCGGCCAGCAGCGGGATCTGGGCGTCGGCAGCCGCGTCGCCCCTGCCAATCGCAATGACCGCGCCGGGCGGCGCCGCGTGCAGCGCCGTGTGATGCAGGGCCGCGGTGCGCTGGTCGTCCGGCGGGCCGACCACTGCGATCTCAGCCGGCCCGGACAGCATCGCCTCGGCGACCGCCAGTCCCCACCCGGCGGCGCGCGGATACCGGGAGGCAATGCCAGGCAGCACGCCGAGAGCGTCGGCTGCGCGGTCGCGGTACAGCACGGAGCCGGTCAGCGCCGAGTAGCTCAGCAGGGCACCGGCCAGCGCGAAGGCGCCGGACGGAGTCGGGCCGTCGAGCGGGTCGGCCGGCCGGTAGATGAGCTGCTCGCCGTCGTCGGCCGTGTCGTAGAAGCCGCCCGAGGGACCGGCGAACCGCTCGAGAACGGTGTCGAGCAGCCGCCCGGCGAGGTCCAGCCAGCGGGCTTCACCGGTGACGCCGGACAGCGCGATCAGGCCCTCTGCCGTGCACGCGTAGTCCTCAAGCACGCCGGCGCTGCGGCCCGCCATCCCGTCGCGCGACGTCCTGGCCAGCCGGCCGCCGTGCACGTGCACCCGGTCAAGCAGCTCAGCGGCGCCGGCCGCGGCCGCGACGAAGTCCGGCCGGTCAAGCAGCAGGCCGGTCTCGGCCAGCGCGGCGATCGCCAGTCCGTTCCAGGCGGCGACCACCTTGTCGTCCCTGGCCGGGCGGACCCGCCGCGCCCTGGCGGCGAGCAGAGCGGCGCGGACCCGGTCCAGCCTCGCCGGGTCGGCGGAGTCAGCGCGTCGCTGCAGCACCGAGCTGCCGTGCTCGAAGGTCCCGGCCGCCGTGACGCCGAACTCGGCCGCCGCGAACTCGGCGTCGCCTGGCGCAAGCGCATCCGCGAGCTGCGCGGGGGTCCAGACGTAGAACCTGCCCTCTTCGCCCTCGCTGTCGGCGTCCAGCGCGGAGGCCAGCCCGCCCTGCCCGGTTCCGAGCTCGGCGAGCATCCAGGCACAGGTTTCCTGCGCCACCCGGCGGCCAAGGTCGTCGCCGGTCAGCCGCCACAGGTGCGCGTACACCCTGGCCAATAGCGCGTTGTCGTAGAGCATCTTCTCGAAGTGCGGCACCACCCAGGCCGCGTCGACCGAGTACCGCGCGAAACCGCCGGCAAGCTGGTCATACATGCCACCCGAGGCCATCGCGCTGGCAGTCGACGTGGCCATCGCCAGGGCACCCTGGCCCGACTCGCCGCCGGCCCGTTCCTGGTGCCGCAGCAGGAATTCCAGCACCATCGACGGCGGGAACTTGGGAGCGCCGCCGAACCCGGCGTACCGCTCGTCGTAATCCGCCTGCAGGCCGGAAACAGCCTGCTCGCAGACAGCAGTCAGGTCAGGTCCGGCACGGCCGGCTGCGGCGCCGCCGCCGTCGGGGCCGAGCCCTGGCAGCTCACCCGGCCGCCCGGCCCGCTCAGCGAGCGCCGCTGAGATCCGGCCTGCCTGCCCGGTGACGCTGCCGCGGTCCTCCCGCCAGGCCTGCGCGACGCCGAGGATCAGCCGCCGGAACTGCTCGCGCGGGAAGTACGTGCCGCAGTAGAACGGCTCGCGGCTGGCGGTCATCAACACGGTCATCGGCCAGCCGCCCTGCCCGGTCATGGCCTGGGTAGCGGCCATGTACACGGCGTCGACGTCGGGCCGTTCCTCCCGGTCCACCTTGATCGACACCAGCTGCTCGTTCATCAGCGCCGCTATGCCGTCGTCCTCGAACGACTCGTGCGCCATCACGTGGCACCAGTGGCAGGCCGAGTAGCCGACGGATAGCAGCACCGGCACGTCTCGCGCGGCAGCCGCGGCGAACGCCTCCTCGCTCCACTGCCACCAGTCCACCGGGTTGTCGGCGTGCTGGAGCAGGTACGGGCTGGTCGCGCTCCTCAGCCGGTCCGCCATGACCCCATCCTGCCCGGCGTGGCCTGATCATGCGCAGCGCGGCTGCCCGCCGGCTGCCAGGGCCGCGCTAGCGGCGCGGCTCGGCCGCGGTAGACGGGCCGACGTGCTCGTCCAGCCAGCCGCGCAGCGGGCGCGCGGCGGTCAGGAAGCCGGCCACCCGCCTGGCGGCCTCTGGCGTGCCGAGCCATGGCTCAGGCGCCCACTCCTGCCAGGCGATCAGGCCCTTGCTCCGCAGCAGCTCGATCCGCTCGTGGCCGGCCGGGTATCCGCGCGGCGCGGTCTTGAGCGACTGCCGCGGCTCAACTCTGATGCCCTGCGCGGTGAGCTCGTCGACCAGCCCGGTCAGCCGGGTGCCCGTGGCCTCAGCGGCAACGGCCCTGCGGTAACGCTCCAGCTGGTCGGAAGCCATCCCGTACATTCCGCTGCCCGCGGCGAGCCCGCGGGCAGATAGCTGCAGGTAGCCTTCGCCGACGACCGCGGCGATGGCCGTCTTGTACGGCGACTTGTCCTTGCTGAACCGCAGGTCCCGGTGCGGCCGGAAGATCTTGCCTTCGCCGAACTGCGGCGCCAGCTCCGCGACCAGCTCGGTCATCGGGGCGAGCACGCACTGCTCGTAGGTCTGCTGGTGCGCGGTCCAGTAGGTCCGGGAGTTGTCTGCTTCCAGGCCCTCGTAGAAGTCAAGCGCTTCCTCAGGCCAGCCGGTGAAGGGCATCGCCTCGGCCTCCCGTCAGGCTCAGGCAGCATGTCGCGCCGCTGCCAGGAGGTTAGCGGGATCCGAGGGCCCGGTCGATCCGGCCGGCCGCACCAGCGCCCCCGGCAAGCCGGATGAGTCCCCGCCGCTTAGTTTCCGCGGGCCGCGCCGGGGCGGCCCGCGTTCCGGCAGGACCTGGTCCGGGCCGCCGCTGGCCGGCTTGAAGTCCAGTCACCGGGGTTCCGTGGGCGCGGCCCAGTATCGGCTGCGGCTGACGGGCCGGCCCGCCCATCATCGGGCTGAACCGCGGGCTCGGCTGCTGCGCGGGCCTGGGGTGGCCGTGACCGCAGCCGGCTGCCGCCAGCCCGAGCGCAGTGACCAGGACTGGCAGGACAGGGCCCACCCGGCGCCGTACAGGCGGCTGTCGCATCGCGCTCCTCGAGTGGCGGCCGGCCGGATCTGGCCGGGCGCAAGCCAGTCGTTAGATGACTCAGCGTAAGTACTCGACTTCGTATGGCTCGCACTGGGAGGGGCGTCCCGGCGGGCCACCTGGCCGTCAGACCGCAACCAGCCCGCCGACCGACTCCCCGCGCTGGCCGGGCCGGCCGCTCAGTCATCTGACCTTCTGAACTCCGCCGCACAGGGCCGAGCGCGACACCGCGCCCCGCCGCCGGCCGGCCCGGCGCTGGACGGAGCCGCATGCCGCCGCCCGCCGGCCCGGCGCTGACACGCCGGGGAGCGCGTCGGGAACCCGCCCGGATACCAAGCGCCCTCAGCCGAGCAGGTGCCGGAAGTAGGAGCCGGGATCGGCGAGGAACTGGCGCCAGTGACTGACCACCTGGAGCTGCTCCCAGCTGGCCGGCCGGATTCCCCAGTCACCCAGCTCGAGGATCCGAGCGCCAGGCAGGGCCGCTATCAGCGGCGAGTGCGTCGCGACCACCGCCTGCGAGCCGCCAGCCGCGAGGTCGTGCAGCAGCGCAAGCAGGCCAAGGCACGCGACGAACGACAGCGGCGCGTCCGGCTCGTCCAGCAGGTAGAAACCCGGCTCACTGACTCTGGTCCGCAGGATCTCCAGGAACCCCTCACCATGGCTCAGCTGGTGGAAACTGGCTTCCCGGTGCTGGCCGGGGTGCTCGGCGAGGTAGCTGTAGAGGCCGTGCATGGTGTCGGCGCGCAGGAAGTACGACCAGCGAGGCCCGCCCGGCCCCCGCTCGACGACCAGCCGCGACCCGATCCCCGGCGCGGTGCCCGGCGCGCCAGCGAAGCGGCCAAGCGGCGAGCCGCCGTGCGGGCTGAGCCCGCATGCCTCGGCGAGGATCCCGATCAGCGTCGACTTGCCCGAGCCGTTCTCGCCGACCAGGACCGTCACCCCGGCCGGCAGCTCAAGCCCGTCGCGCAGCAGCTGAGCCACCGCCGG
>DASXMR010000038.1:0-1628 GCA_036495525.1 Streptosporangiaceae bacterium
CGCAGCAGCGTCCAGCCGTCGGCGTACCGGCCGTCGGCGACCAGCTCGCATCCGACCGGCCGTCCCGCCTTGGACAGGCACTCCACGGCGGTCGCGATGCGGGCGTCCACGATCGCGGCCGGCTCGGCCAGGATGTCGCACAACTGCCGGTGCAGCGCCGCGAACTCCGGGTCGGATGTGCCCGGCTCCCGGGCGGCGGCCGGCCTCGGGGTGGTAGCCGGCTTCGGGGCGGCGGCGGACTTCGGGGCGGTGCCCGGCGTCGGGGCGGCGGCCGGCTGGCGGGTGGGCTGCTGGGCGGTGGCCCAGGCGCAGGCGGCGGGCGAGGCCGCGCGCAGCCGCAGTGAGTACTCGTCAAGCTCGTCCCGGCTGCGTGCCGACACCCAGCCGGCCAGCCGGGGCGGCGTCGCGGCGCCGGACCGGGCGGCACGCCTGCCTGCGGGCGGGTACTGCGGCTGCTCGCAGCGGACGGCGACCCGGAGCGCGGGGTCGAGCCCGAGCCCGCTCGCGCCGCGCTCGAGCAGCACGCCGAGCAATCCGGGCGGCAGCACCGGATGACCGGGCACCGGGCCCGCCTCGATCAGCCGCAGCCCGCGCCAGCTGATGATCGGCTGCCCGGTAGCGTCGGCGGCCGTGACGTCCCAGACGTATTCGTCGGGCACCGGCGGCACCGGCGCGGCGAGGCTGGCCAGGGCGGAGAGCCCATCTTCGGGCGCCATCAGCCGCGACGGCCGCGGCCCGGCGGCCGGGGCGGGCCGCTGCACGGCCCTGACCTCCACCGCACCGCGTACCGGCCGGCCGCTGATCGTGACGGAGTCGCAGCCCGCGGGCTGCATCCTGCGGTGCGGGAAACATGCCTGCAGGACGTGAATCGTGGCGTCGTTCAGGCCGGGGCTGCCCAGCACCAGCGGCGAGCCTGCCAGGCCGGCGACAGCGCCGAACCAAGGCTGGTCGTCACCGCCGCGGATCAGCGCACGGCACCGGCGCGAGCTGAGCTCGGGCAGGAACGCCACTCGCCGGAACCGGCCGGACTGGAAGCAGATGGAGCCGTACAGGTCGGTGCTGTCGAGGATGTCGAGGGTAGGCTCGGCTGTTTCCCAGACTCCGGGGGCGCCGCCGTCGCGCTGCTCCGGCAGGGTCGGCAGGTCGGACGGCTCCGCCACGCGGAAGATCGCGCGTCCGTGCTCGGTCCAGCGCCCGTCCTGCTGGCTGCGCAGCGCCGCGGTGACATGCCTGCCCTCGCGCTTCGCGCAGACCCTCAACGTCTTGTCCTGCCTGATCACCACGGGAGCGTCGAAGCAGACCTGCTCGGCATGCCGCAGCGGCTGCCCGGCCAGCGCCGAGGCGGCCTGCGCCATCGCCTCCAGGGCCAGCACCGCGGGCAGCACGGCCGTGCCGTCGATCAGGTAGTCGGCCAGGTAGGGATCGGCGTCGGCGTTCAGCCGGCTGTCCGCGACAAGCTCGCTGCCGGGGTAGTGCACGTCGATCTGCTGCAGGAAGCGGCCGCCGGGCCCGGGGCGCGACGGTCCGCCCCCGGAGCCGCGGTAAGCCTGCGAGAGGTCCGGCTGTCCGGCTGTCCGGTCGGCCGCGGCGGGAAGGCCGGCTTCGGCGGCCGCGCGGGCCGCCGGGAC
>DASXMR010000039.1:0-28013 GCA_036495525.1 Streptosporangiaceae bacterium
CCGTGCTCCTCGGCCCGGCGCTGAACCTGTCACCGTTTACCGGCAGTACCGTAAATGTGCCGCTGCGCGTCAGCCCCGCTGCCCTGGCCGGCGCCGCGGCAGCCCTGCTCATCATCGCGCTGCTCGCGCTGCTCGCCGAGACCAGCATCGGGAAACTGCGCAGCCCGGCCGCCGTGCTGCGCGCACCCGACGCCGACGAACTGGAGGCAATCCGATGACGGCTCCCGCTCCGCCTGCACGCGGCGGCATCACCGCCGCGGCTGGCATCAGCGCGCTGGGCGTCGAGGCAGACAACGCCAGGCAGAGCTACGGCGACGACGCCCTGATCCTCTGCGACCGGGTGGTCCGCATCTACACAGCGGAGGGCATCGAGGTCCAGGCGCTGCAGGGGCTCGACCTGCTCGTCGCGGAGGGCGAGCTGACCGCGATGGTGGGCGCTTCCGGCAGCGGCAAGTCCACCCTGATGAACATCCTGGCCGGGCTTGACACGCCGACGGCCGGCAGGGTCCGGGTCGCCGGGCATGACCTCAGCGCGATGAACCACCGCGAGCGGCTTGTCTACCGGCGCACCGAGGTCGGCTTCGTCTGGCAGCAGGCGTCACGCAACCTGCTGCCGTACCTGACGGGCCGGCAGAACGTCATGCTTCCGATGAGGTTCCGCGGCGGCAGCCGCCGGGAGCGAGCGCAGCGCGCTGCCGAACTGCTTGACGCCCTCGGCGTGGCTGAATGCGCTGACCGGACACCCGATCGGATGTCCGGCGGCCAGCAGCAGCGGATGTCCATCGCCACCGCGCTGGCCAACAAGCCGAGATTGCTGCTCGCCGACGAGCCGACCGGCGAGCTGGACACGGCCACGGCCGCCGACGTGCTCACCGCACTGCAGACGGCCAACACCGACCTGGGTGTCACAGTGCTGGTCGTCACCCACGACCCGGCGGTATCGTCACAGGTCAGGCGCACCGTGGCGATCAGGGACGGCCGCACGGCGACTGAGACGCTGCGGTTCGCCCGAGCCGACGAGGCGGGCAACACGGCATATCACGCGGTGGAGTACGCGGTGCTCGACCGGGCAGGCCGGGTCCAGCTGCCGCGCGAGATGACCGAGCGGCTCGACATGCGCGACCGGGTCAGGCTGGAAGCTGAGTCGGATCGCATCACCGTCTGGCCGGATACGCCTGCCGCCAGGGCAGGCGGCCAGGCGGCTGGCGGAGAGGCTGGCGGCCTGGCGGCCGGTACCGAGCCGCCTGGTACCGAGCCGACGGACCGGGCGCAGGCGGCGTCGCAGCCGCCTGCCGGTACTGAGGGGATGGCGCAGTGAGCGGGGCAGCGCAGCGCGAGGCGGCGGTTGAGGAACGGTCGCTGGGCCCGATGGTCCAGGTCACTGACGTGTCACGGACGTTCGGTCGGGGCCCGACCGCGACGCACGCGCTGCGCGGCGTGTCCCTGACCGTGCCGCGCGGCCACCTGGTGGCTCTCCAGGGCAGGTCAGGATCTGGCAAGACCACGCTGCTCAACGTCATCGGCGGGCTTGACGAGCCGACCAGCGGAACGGTGCAGGTCGCTGGCAAGGACGTGACCAGGATGGGCGAGCGGGAGCGGATGCTGCTGCGCCGCCGCTCGGTGGCGTTCGTCTTCCAGTCCTTCGGGCTGATACCGATGCTGTCGGCGGCCGAGAATGTCGGCATCCCGCTGCGGATCATCGGGATGCCGCGCCGGCAGCGGGACCAGCGGGTCGAGCTGATGCTCAGCGTGGTCGGACTGGCCGAGCACGCGCTGCAGCGGCCAGGCGAGCTATCCGGCGGACAGCAGCAGCGGGTCGCCATCGCCAGGGCGCTGGCAGGCAGCCCCGAGCTGCTGCTGGCCGACGAGCCGACCGGGCAGCTGGACTCCGAGACCGGACGGCAGATCATGCGGCTGATGCGCACCGTGGTGGATTCCGAGGGCATCACCGCGCTGATTGCCACGCACGACCCGCTGCTGCTCGACCTGGCCGACGACGTGCTGCGACTGGAGGACGGCCAGCTCGTCTAGCGGCTCGGCACCGCCGGCGCTGCTGGCTGGCAGCCGCCAGCGCGGTGACGGCGCGCCACCAGCCTCAGGCGGTGAGGCCAGCCGCCGCGCCGATCTCGACGCAGCACGCGCCTGGCCTGGGCACCAGGGCCGCGCGCACGGTGCTGGCTCCCACGCCCTCCAGAAAACCGCCAAGGAAGGCGTGGTTGATCGCGCAGACCAGGTCGGCTGCCCTGGCGGCATAAGGGTGAAACGGGCAGTTGCCGAGGCGCACCAGGGTGGCGCTGCAGCGGACGGGCTCGAAGCCGTGCCGCTCCAGCACCTGCTCGGCGACCGTCAGCGCCCGCTCCGCGCCCAGCCGACCGCGCACCGAGGCGCGCTCAGCCTCGCCCAGCGCACGACCCTGGGCTGCCGCGACGTCGAGCGCGGCCTGACGCGCGTCAGCGTCGTCATGGCTGCTGAGCACCGCGTCCAGCAGGATGCCCGCCAGCAGCCCGTGCTCGCGCTGCGGAATGCTCAGCTGAACGTCGAGCCCGGCCGGCTCGTACACCTTGGGGAGGCGCCCGACCCGCCGCAAGCCGGACACATTGGCGTAGTCGGCTGTGAGCAGGCCAGCGGCGACAAGCTTGTCGAGGTGGAATGCTGCCAGCTTTCGCGAGATCCCCACGCTCGCCGCCGCCTCATCCCTGGTGACCGGGTGGCCAGCCTTGCGGATGAAGGCGTACATGCGCCGCCGCAGATCGTCGCTCAGTGCCGCCACGGCGCTCAGGGTCTGCGCTTCGCTACTCACCCGCCCACGATAACGCCTAACTGCGTGCGATAAAACCATCGCGGACTGCGATATCCACCCAGCTCACTTGACTCACTGGCACAGTAACGCTAAAGATTGTTAGTGAAATAGGAGGACAGCCCATGGTGAGTCCTGTGCACCAGGCCAAGCGGCCGGTGACGATACTCGCGGGACCGTACGGTCACCCCGTGCATCCGCTGCTCGTCACGCTCCCGATCGGGGCGTGGGTGACCAGCCTGGTCTTCGACATCGCCTCGCATGTCGTGCATCAGCCCGGCTTCCTCACCCAGGGCTCGCAGTGGCTCATCGCCGTCGGCGTTATTGGTGCTGTCGCCGCTGCCTGCGCTGGCTTCCTCGACCTGCTGACGCTCACCGCCGAGACGCCGGCGTTCCGCACGGCCGTGCTGCACATGAGCCTGATGCTGACCGCGACGATCGGCTACGTGGCCGGCTTCGCCTGGCGGCTGGGCAGTTACCACGATTCCGCGCCGGTCCCGGCTGGCCCGCTCGCGCTGTCCGTGCTGAGCCTGGCGGTGCTTTCGGCCGGCGGCTATCTCGGCGGCAAGCTCGCCTACCGGTACGGCGTCCGGGTCGCCGACGAGGGCACCCAGGCCGAGGGGCACGTGACGGTGACTGCCCAGCAGGCCGCCAGGGTGTCCGGCCACCGCCGGCAGGCCTGACGGCCTCCGGCCAGGAAAGAAACGAGACCTCCATGCCTGTCGCCGCACTCATCGCCTGGCTGATCACGGCCGCCGGCGGCTTCGTGCTCCTGGTTACCTGGCTGTCCGGCGGCGGCGCACGCGGCCGGGCGGAGGGCACAAGCCGGCTACCCGTGCCGGTCATCTTCGGGCACTTCGGCCTGGCCGCGATCGGACTGATCGTCTGGATCGTCTTCGTGGTCGGCAAGTCGAGCGCGGTCGCCTGGACCGGCTTCGTCATTCTCCTGCCGGTCGCCCTGCTCGGCTTCGTGATGCTCGTCCGCTGGATCCCGTCGTACCGGGCGCGGGCAGCCGCGGTCCCCGCCGCCGCCGGCCCGGGCACCCCCGGAGCGGCCACAGCCGAGCAGCGCTTCCCCGTGCCGGTCGTGCTGCTGCACGGCCTGCTGGCCGTCGTCACGCTGATCCTGGTCCTGGTCGCCGCCATCGGCGCGCACTAGCGGACCGGGTCAGCCGCGGCACCTGCAGTGGACAAGCCGTCAGGATCCGCTCGCCCCGCGGCAGGGGCCAGCGGTTCGGGGAGGAGCTTCGCGTGACAGTCAGCAGAATTCCGGCGAGCCCGGCATCAGCGAGCCCGACGCTGCGCGTGGTCAGGGAGGCGCCCGACGGTGACCTGGCCGCGGCGGAGCAGGCAGCGGGTGACTTCCTGCGCGCCCTCGGCATCCCCCTGGACTCCGAGAGCCTGCGTGACACCCCGCGCCGGATGGCGCTCGCCTATGCCGAGCTGTTCTCGGCACGGCCGTTCGACCTGACCACGTTCCCCAACGACGAGGGCTACGACGAGCTGGTGCTGGCCAGGGGCATACCGCTGCGCTCGGTATGCGAGCACCACCTGCTGCCGTTCGTCGGAGCCATCCACATCGGCTACCTGCCGGCCGAGCGGATCCTTGGGCTGTCGAAGCTGGCCAGGCTCGCCGAGCACTTCGCCCACCGGCCCCAGGTCCAGGAGCGCCTGACCAAGCAGATCGCCGACTGGCTGGTGCAGCACCTGCAGCCGAGGGGCGTGGGCGTGGTGATCGAGGCCGAGCACACCTGCATGACGCTGCGCGGGGTGCAGGCGGCCGGCGCCTCTACCGTCACCTCCACGCTGCTCGGCATGCTCCGCGAGGACGCACGGTCGCGCAGCGAGTTCTTCGCGCTTGCCGGGGTCAGCCGCTGATCCGGCGCCGGCCAGCTGCGGCGCGGCAGCTGGCCGGCGCCCCGGCGGCAGGCTCGCCAGGCCGGCGTCCCCGGACATGCCCCCCCGTGCCCGGGGGACGTCACCCCCCGCCCGCGGACGCGCCCCCGGCGTCCGCGGGCGCGATCTCGTCGCGGGCCGCGCGGGCCCTTACCCTGCAAGGGCCCGCGAGCAGGCGGCGCGAGCCTGACCCGAATGGCTGGGCCAGGACCCGCGGCCCTGGCCGTGATGAACCTTCCCGGCCCGGTTAGCGTGTTGAGGAGATACCGGCGTGGCGCCCGGCCGCGCGGCTAGCAGAGGAGATACCGGACGGCATGGCCGTTGACAGCGAGCGCGGCACGGCGCCCGTTGCTGGACTGCCGGCCGGCCTGGCGGCGCCCGGCGCGCTCAGCAGGCGGCTTTACCTGCCGACACTGCTCATCGCCGCCGCCGCCGGATGGCTGAGCTGGCGCGGCTGGAGCTCGCTGGCCGGCTTCGGCCCCGCGCACTCGATCAGGGCCGGCGAGGTCCAGCTCGCCGGGCCTGCAGTGCTGGCCTTCGTGCTCCTCGTCTTCGTCATCGAGCAGCTGCGCCCGGCCGAGCGGCGCCCTGTGCTGGCCAGGGGTCACCTGCTCGACATGGGCTACCTGCTGGTCTACGCCCTGTTCGTGGTGCCCGTCATCGTGCTGATCGGGGCGGGCTTCTCCGACACGCTGGCAAGGGTCGCGCCCTGGCTGGTGCTGCCGCGCTTCACCGCGGTCCCGGCCTGGTGCTTCATCCTGCTCGCCGTGCTCGCCATCGACGCCCTCGACTGGGCGGCGCACCTGGCCAACCACCGGCTGAGCTCGCTGTGGCGGCTGCACGCCGTGCATCACTCGCAGGAGGAGCTCAGCATCCTGACGACCTTCCGGGCGCATCCGCTGGTGCACGTGAGCTTCCTGATCACCGCCGTGCCGGTCCTGGCGCTCGCCTCCAACGCCGTCACCCCGGCGGCCGTGTTCACCGTCTACGCCTGCCTCGGCGCGCTGCCGCACGCCAACGTGCGCTGGAGTTACGGGAAGCTGGGCGCGGTCATGATCAGCCCGGCGTACCACCGCATCCATCACCGGGCCACCGGGCGGCTGGACATCAATCTCGGCACGGTCTTCACCATCTGGGACGTGCTGTCCCGCCGAGCGGTGTTCCCGCTGGCCGGCCGGCCGACCGCGCCGACCGGGCTCGCTGGCCGGCCGATACCGGTCGAGCAGGCCGGGGCCCGGCGCCGGCTGGCCCGCACGTTCCTGATCCAGTGGGCTGAGCCTTTTACCGAAAGCGAGGTCTGCAAGCAGTGACCACCACCAAGCAGAGGCAGCCGGCCGCGCGCAGGCGCAACCGCTTGCTGCTGTGGGCGCTGCTCGTCTGCGACGCCGGCCTGCTCGTCACGTCCGGTCTGATCCACCTGCACCTGTGGAACGAGGCGTACAAGCACGTCGCCACGCTGGACAAGCTGTTCCTGGTGCAGGTGGTCGCCTGCTTCGTGCTGGCGCTCGCGCTGCTGGTCACCCGGCTTGCGCTGGTCGTCGTGGCCAGCCTGCTGCTGATGGCGGGCACCGCGGTGGGCTTCGCGTTCGCCGCCACGGTCGGCATCTTCGGCTTCACCATCCCGGCTTCCACCGGAATTACCAGCCTCGCGGTCACCGTGCTGGTCGTAGAGGCGGTCGCGGTGCTGCTGCTCGCCACCACCGCGCTGGTGATGTGGCTGACAGCTGACCGGCCTGGCTGGCGGCAGGCCCTCTTCACCAGCCCGCACGGGCGCTGGTGACGCGCGCTGACGGGCGCGGCGGTGTGACCCAGGTCATATCGGGCTTAGTGTCGTTTTAGGCCTGCTAGCCCTGTTTGTACTGCAAGGTGGTGAGCTAGCAGCACCTGGCGTGCGTGACGGATACGTCCTAGATGACCTGCCGCCCTGAACCCGCCCGGCGTACGCGCGCCGCTGGCCGGAGGCACCAGCCCCCGGTCGGCCCCGGTGCCCGCGCAGCGCACCCGGTGCGCCGGAACAAAGGCCCGCCTTGCCCAGCACGGCCCCCAGGCACCGAAAGCCGACGTGGTACTCCCGTCCTCGCAGCGCGGCGCCAGGCAGCTCACCCGCCAGCATGGCCGGCCGGCATCGCCGCACGCGGCGGCGGCCGGCCGGGGTCATCGCCGCGCTCGGCTGTGCCGCCCTGATCGGCTGCGCAGCCGCGGGCTCGACGCAGCTCGGCTGGCCATGGTCAGCTCCCCGGCACCTGGCGCCTGACCTGCGGGCCGAGGCGGGCCCAGCAGTTCAGCGCGCCGCCGGGGCAGCAGCCAGCGGCGCTGACGCCGACGCCGCAGCCGGCCGCGTCGCGCCCGGCCAGCCGGCCGGCCGCAGCCACCAGGCAAGTCCTGGCGGCCGGCCATCAGCGAGCCCGGCAGCCAGCCAGCCAGCCGGCGACCACGGCCGGCACCAGCCGGCGCGGCAGCGCAAAGTCACCGCGCAGCCGGTTTACCGCAACCCGCTGCGTGAGGTCAGCGGCCTCATCCCGGAGCGGGTCGACATGGGCGTCGACTTCGGCGGATCCGGGCCGGTCTACTCGCTCGGCGATGCGGTGATCACCAACGCGACCGGCGAGTCGGCTGGCTGGCCGGGCGGCGGCTGGATCACCTACCGGCTGACTGACGGCCCGGCCGCCGGGCTGACGGTCTACCTGGCCGAGGACGTCAGGCCCACCGTGCAAGCCGGACAGCGGGTGAACTCGTCCACCGTCATCGCGAATATGTTCTCCGGCGGCGACGGCATCGAGACCGGATGGGCGCAGCCAGGCGGCGTTTCGGCAGAATCGCAGCTGCCCGAGGCGGGCGGCATCAGCGGCGGCGGGCCGTTCCCCACCATCGTCGGGCTCAGCTTCGAGGAGCTGCTCCAGGCGACCGGCGTGGTGGCTGCACCCAACCGCGATGAGGCTGGCAACGGGACCCTGCCACCTGGCTACCCGACCAGCTGGGCAGCGCTTAGCCGGCCGGCCGGCTAGCTCGGGCCGGCCGCACGGCTCAGCTTCCGGTCCGGCAGGACCCGCCTCCGGCTGGAACCCGCGATCCTTCGAGGCCATGGTCCGGCCAGCTGCCCGGCTCTCCGGCCGCCGCCACGGGTTCATCCCTGGTTACGCAGCTCGTTGCCCCGCATGCGACCGAGCTGGCTAGCGTCCGGTCCATGAGCCTTGGCCGGCGGCAGCCGGCAGCGGCTGCAGCGGCCGCGATCCTGCTGCTCTGCGGCTCGGCTGGCGGCGCACCAGGATGGTTGGCGAGAGCCAGCCAGCGGCCGGCGCACGCGCGGGCGGCACTTGACCTGGCCACCTCGCGCCAGGCCGACCGCGCGACGTCTGGCCGGGCGCAGTCGAGCCAGGCGGCGCGTGTCGACAGGGAGGCCGCGCTGACAGCGACCAGGACCTGGGTCCGCCGGGTGCACTGGACTTCGCGGCGCATCGCGCCCGGCGTGACCGTCAGGCACGGCGTGCTTGACCAGCGGTCGGCGGCCTCGTTCTGGACCGTGACCATCGACGCGACTGCCCGCAGCCCGGTCAGCGGCGGGCTGGTGCCCGCCGAACTCGGCACCAGACGGTGGGCCGACGCCACGGCGCGGCGGCTGCGCGCCGACGGTTACCGGCCGCGGGTCACGGCGATCCGCTGGCCCTTGTACGCCGACAGCCCGCACGGCCGGGAAGGCATGCGGGTCAGGATCGGCCACTTCAACTCGGCTGGCGCGGCGCTGAGCGCGGCCGCGACCCTGCACGGGCAGGGATTCGGCGGCGCGACCGCCGAATGGACGGGGGTCGACGCCGACCACGCGCCGGACGCCGAGCAGATTCATGCGGCCGTCGTCAGCCCGAGCCGGTTCCGCGGGCTCATCCAGGCCACTCATGATGGCCCGGTCGGCAGCCTGCACACCACGTCAGCGGCGGCGACGGCCAGGCACGCCCTCGTCGCCGTCAATGGCGGCTTCTTCATCGTCTCAGCGGCGGACGGCTTCCCCGGTGCCCCGGCCGGGCTCGGGGTCTACCGCGGCCGGCTCGAGTCCATGTCCGCGGGCGCGCGCGGCGCGCTGGTGCTCGGTCTCGGCAGGCCCAGGATCGAGCGGCTCAGCTCGGCCGTCACCGTGCTGGCCGGCCGGTCGGCGCACTCGCTGCAGGGGGTCAACCGGCTGCCAGGCGTGATCGAGGACTGCGGCCGGCCCGACGCCCGGCCGGCTACCAGGCCGCAGCAGGACGTCACCTGCGGCAGCCGAAGCGAGCTGGTGCTGTTCACGTCGCAGCTCGGCGCGCCTGCACCCGCCGGACCTGGCACGCAGGCGGTCATCGGACCGCGCCGTTTCGCGGTGTCGGTCGGCGCCCGGCACGGCGCGGCGGTCCCGGCCGGCGGCGAGGTGCTGCAGGGAATCGGCCGGGCTGCGACGTGGCTGCGCCGGCATGTCCTGGCCGGGCACCGGGTATCCGTGCGCCGCCGGCTCAGCAATGCCTCAGGCGGCCGGGTGCCGCTGCGGCGCGGGGTGAGCATCGTGGCTGGCGCCCCGGTGCTGCTGCGAGCCGGCCGGCTGGCGATCGACGCCATAGCCGAGGGCGTGGCCGACCGTGCCGGGGCGTCGTTCAACTACTCATGGGCGCAGCAGCGCCAGCCGCGGACCATCGCCGGCGTGGGCAGGGCGAGCCAGCTGATCCTGGTCACCGTCGACGGCCGCCAGCCCGGCGTCAGCGAAGGCGCGACGCTGGTCGAGGAAGCGCTGCTGATGCGCTCGCTCGGCGCGGTCAGCGCGGTCAACCTGGATGGCGGCGGCTCGGCCACGATGGTTGTCCGGCGGGCCGTGGTGAACCGGCCATCAGGCGGCGCCGAGCGCGCCGACGGTGACTTCGTCGTCGTGCTGCCCAGCCGTGGCGGCTCAGCAGGAAGCGCCGGGCGGGCAGGTTTCGGCCGGCATTCGACTGCCGGCCACCCGCCGGCCAGCGCCGCGAAACAGGCGCCCCTCAGCCTTTGACGGGCACGCTCGTCCCCGGTCGTGCCGACCATTTGCGAAAGGACGCCTCATGACCGACACGTCCAGCGAATCCAGCCCGTCAGGCGGCCTGAGCCGGCGCAGGCTGCTCGGCAGTGCCGCGGCCGGCGCCGGGCTCGGCGCGGCATCGCTGGCGCTGCCGCCCAACGTCCGCAAGGCGCTGGCTGACCCGCGCCCGGCCCGTGGCCGGCTGCAGGACATCAAGCACGTGGTGCTGCTGATGCAGGAAAACCGCAGCTTCGACCACTACTACGGGACGCTGCGCGGAGTACGCGGGTTCAGCGACCCGCACCCGGCCAGGCTGCCGGGCGGCCGAACGGTGTTCTTCCAGCCTGACCCGAGCAACCCGGACGGCTTCCTGCTGCCTTACCGGCTCAACACGCAGGTCAGCGCCGCGCAGGCGGTGCCGTCGCTGAGCCACGACTGGGGCCCGCAGCACTCGGCCCTGGACGGCGGCAAGATGGACAACTGGGTGCCCGCCCACCTGGCCGCCGACGGCGCCAAGAACGGCCAGTACACCATGGGCTACTACACCAGGCAGGACATCCCGTTCCAGTACGCGCTGGCTGACGCGTTCACCATTTTCGACAACTACTTCTGCTCGGTCATCGGGCCAACCGGGCCGAACCGGGACATGTGGCTGAGCGGCACGATCGACCCGAACGGCCTGGCCGGCGGGCCGTCGCTGACCACCAGCGGGCCGAACGCGGAATTCAGCTGGACGACCTACCCGGAGCGGCTCGAGGCGGCCGGCATCAGCTGGAAGTTCTACCACGAGGCCCTCACCGCTACCGGACTGCCGACGCTGGCGCACTTCACCCAGTACTTCAACGCGCAGCCCGGCGACCCGCTGTTCGACAAGGCGGCGGCCAACTCGCCGGTCGGCAGCTTCGAGTTCGACGTGGCCAACGACCAGCTGCCCACGGTCAGCTGGCTGCTGCCGCCGGCCGGCTTCGACGAGCACCCCAACGCCTCGCCAGCGGCCGGCGCGACGTATGTCGCCGCCAAGATCGACGCGCTGGCTGCCAATCCTGAGGTCTGGGCCAAGACCGTGTTCATCCTGTCCTACGACGAGAATGACGGGTTCTTCGACCACGTCATCCCGCCGACCCCGCCGCCCGGCACGCCGGACGAGTTCGTGACGCTGACGTCCAAGTCCGGCACCGACGGCGACGGGCTGCCGATCGGGCTCGGCTACCGGGTGCCGTGCATCATCGTCTCGCCCTGGACCGTCGGCGGATTCGTCTGCTCGGAGCTGTCCGATCACACGTCGCAGCTGCGCTTCCTCGAGCAGGTCACCGGCGTGACCGAGACCAACATCAGCCAGTGGCGGCGCGAGACGGTGGGCGACCTGACCTCGGCGTTCCGGTTCAGCCGGCCGGATTTCACCCCGCCGCAGCTGCCCGACACCAATGGCGAGTTCAACCTGTCCCAGTTCGAGATCAGCCAGTTCCCGCTGCCGGCCATCCCCACCACCGACCAGCAGATGCCGCGGCAGGAGCCCGGCGGCCGACCGCGCATCCCCTGACCGCTCCCGGCGGCCCGGCGCCCCGCCTCGCTGGCGGCGCCGGGCCGCCGGGCGCGCCCGTCGGCGAAGCGGCAACGGGCGAGCGTCCTGGCGCGGGCAGGCTGGACGCGGGCAGGCTAGGCGCGCGGCAGGCTGAGCGCCGCTGCGGCAGAGGCAAGCGCGGCCAGGTGCTGGTCCACCGAGTCAAAGCCGGCGCCCATGGTGTTGACCGACAGGTGCGTCGCGCCCGCGTCCCGCCACCGGCCAGCGTGATCGGCTAGCTTCTCCGCGCCGCCGGCGGTCCAGCTCACCCTGCCCTCCATGCCGAGCGCGGCCGGGTCCCGGCCCGCATCGGCGGCTGCCCGCTCGACTACCGCCCTGGCCTCATCGAGCCTCGGCCCCGGCGGTACCTGGGGAAACCAGCCGTCACCCAGCCTGCCCGCCCGCTCATAGGCCGGCCTGCTGTGCGCGCCGAACCAGAGCGGGATCGGGCGCTGCACCGGCAGCGGCGCCAGGCCGGCGGCGGTCACCTGCTCGTGCTCGCCAGCGAACGTCACGGCCGGCTCGGACCACAGCTGCCGCAGCAGCCGTACCTGCTCGCTCATCCGCGCGCCGCGATTGCGGAAGCTCTTGCCGAGAGCCTCGTACTCCACCGCGTTCCAGCCGAGCCCGATGCCCAGCCGCAGGTGACCGCCCGTGAGCAGGTCCACCTCAGCGGCCTGCTTGGCGACCAGCGCGGTCTGCCGCTGCGGCAGGATGATGATGCCCGTGACCAGCTCAAGCGAGGTCAGCGCGGCCAGGTAGCCGAACAGCACCAGCGGCTCATGGAAGGTGGTGCGCACGTCGTACGGCCCGCTCCAGCCCGGATGCCCGGCCGGGTCGGCGCCGAGGACGTGATCGTAGGCGAGCAGGTGCTCGAAGCCGAGCTCCTCGACCCGCTGCCCGTAGGCGCGCACCGCGCCGGGATCTGCGCCGATCTCGGTCTGCGGGAAAACGACCCCGATCTGCATCTGCCGCGGCCTGGCGGCCGCTGCCCGGTCGCCCTGGTCCTCGCCTGCGCTCATCCGTGCCTGCCCGTCGCACTCGGCCTGACTGCGCATGCGCTGACCGCATGCTGCCTCCTCGATCATAAGGACCGCCGCGGCTGCGCTCCCCCGCGCCAGCCGCGCCGCGCCAGCCAGCCTGGTCGGCCTGGCTAGCCTGGCCAGGCTGCGGGGGTGTCTTGGCTGGTGTGACCGCCACTACCATGAGCGCGTGACAGTCCTGGCCGCCGCGCCGCCGCGCAGCCCGGTCCCGCTGCGCCGACGCCGGCTCGACTGGATCCTGCTGGCTTTCTTCGCCGTCAACCTCGGCTTCATCACCTATTTCGTGGACATCGAGCAGCTCACGGTCGCCAACGCGCATCACTTCCAGTACCCGCTGTGGCCGCCGAAGGGCATCGTCAACCTGGTCCATTCCTACGGCAGCAAATATGACCCGCTGCTGATCGCCCGGCCTGCCTTCTGGAAGATGACGATCTGGATCGACGTGATCTGGAACGGGCCGTTCTACGTCGCGGCGATCTACGCGCTGATCAGGGGCCGGGACTGGCTCCGCATGCCCGCCCTGGTGTGGTCCGGGTCGATGAGCGCGGTGGTGCTGATCATCCTCGCCGAGGAGCACTCGGGCGTTTACCGCACGCCGCACTTCGGCATCGTGCTGCTGCTGAACCTGCCGTGGCTTGCCCTTCCGGCGGCCACCATCCTGCGGATGCGCCGCGAGCACCCGTTCACCGAGCCAGCTATCGTGCGCCTGGCTGGTCACGACGGCGGGCAGGGCGCGGCGGCGCCCTCCTGGCCACCGGCTGGCCGCCCGCGAGCCGGGGGCGGGCCCGATCCGGCTGGCGGCCTGGGCGCCGATCCGGTCAGCACGTGAGCCGGCCGTCGTTCGCGGCCAGGTACGGCCCGTGGGCACTGGTGGCCGGCGGGTCCGAGGGCCTGGGTGCGGCATTCGCCGCTGAGCTCGCCAGGCGCGGGGTCAGCCTGGTGCTCGCCGCGCGGCGGCCGGGCCAGCTTGACCAGGCAGTCACGGCGCTGCGGGACGCACACGGTGCCGAGATACTCGCCGTGCCAGGCGACCTGGCCGAGCCGGGCGCCGTGGACCGGGTCGCCGACGCGATCGGAGAGCGCGAGATCGGCCTGGTCATTGCCAACGCGGCGCTGGCGCCCGCCGGGCCGTTCCGGGCAGTGCCTGAGGCCGAGGCGGCGGCTGCCGTCGACCTGAACTGCCGCGCCGCCGTGCTGCTCGCCCGCCGTTTCCTGCCGCCGATGGCCGATCGCGGCCATGGCGGGCTGGTACTTGTCTCCTCGCTGGCAGGCC
This sequence comes from Streptosporangiaceae bacterium, assembly GCA_036495525.1. Lineage (GTDB taxonomy): Bacteria > Actinomycetota > Actinomycetes > Streptosporangiales > Streptosporangiaceae > DASXMR01. The sequence goes on from DASXMR010000039.1 coordinate 13,576, forward strand.
TGCAGGGGGTGGCGAACCTGGCGGTCTACAGCGCCTCGAAGGCATTCCTGATCAGCCTCGCCGAATCGCTCTGGGCTGAGTCGCGCGCGGCTGGCGTGGACGTTTTGGCTGCCTGCCCTGGCGCGGTGAGCACGCCTGGCTACCAGCAGGCGGCACGGCGGCCGGCCCCGGGCACCACCGCGCCCGAGCTGGTGGCGCGAGTCACTCTCGACGCACTGGGCAGCGGGTTCCGGGTGGTGCCCGGCCGGATGAACCGGATCAGCGCGGTGACGCTCAGCCGGCTGATGCCCAGGCGCGCCGCGATCGCGATCTTCAACCGCGCCACGGCGGCGTCGCTGCGCGCCGACGCGCCGCCGGCCAGCGAGGCGCCAGCTGGCCAGGCGCTGCCAGCGCACCTGCCAGGCGAGTAGCCGCGGGAGACCCGCGCGCCAGGTCCCTGGCGCGCCGCAGCAAAGGGAGCCCTGGTGCGCCGACAGCAGCAGCACGGGCACCGGGAGGCGGGCTGGGCTGAGGCTGAGCTGGCAGGGCTGCGGCTGACCGGACTGGCGGGCGTGGATCAGCCGGGGAGCAGCAGCAGCTTGCCCGTGGAGCGGCGGGCGGCAAGGTCGTCGTGCGCGCCGGCGGCCCGCTCGAGCGGATAGGTCCCGCCGATCCGGACCGTGAGGCTGCCGTCGGCGATCCAGCCGAACAGGTCGCCCGCCCGCCCCAGCAGTTCCGCGCGGCTGGCGAGGTAGCTGCCGAGCGTCGGCCTGGTCACGTACAGCGATCCGGCGGCTGCCAGCCGCGGCAGCTCGAATGGCGGCACCGGCCCGCTTGCCGCGCCGTACAGGACCATCAGGCCGCGCGGCCGCAGGCAGCCGAGGCCGGCGTCGAAGGTGGACTGACCGACGCCGTCGTAGACCACGGCCGCCCCGGCTCCGCCGGTCACCTCGCTGACCACCGCGCCGAACGTGTCGTACCCGGCCAGGTGCTGCGCGCCGGCCTGGCGGGCCAGCTCCGCCTTCGCCGCGGAAGAGGCGGTGGCCACGATCGTCGCGCCGCGCATCCGGGCGATCTGGGTCAGCAGCAGCCCGACGCCGCCGGCCGCGGCGTGCACCACGGCCACGTCGCCCCGGGCCAGCGGATAGGTACTGGCGGCCAGGTAGTGCGCGGTCATGCCCTGCAGCATTACCGCGGCGGCGGTCCGCAGGCTGATGCCGGCTGGCACCGGCACGGCCTGGCTTGCCTGCACCAGCACCTGCTCGGCATAGCTGCCGGCCGCGGTTGCCCACGCCACCGGATCCCCGGCGCCGAAGTCCGTCACGCCCGGCCCGGCGGCCACCACCGTGCCGGCGCCCTCGCCACCGGGCACGAACGGCAGCTCACGGAAGTACGGCGGGCCGCCGCGGCGCTGGTAGATGTCCATGAAGTTGACACCGGCCGCGGCGACGTCGACCAGCAGCTCGCCGGGGCCCGGCAGCGGGGCTGGCACGTCGGCCAGCTCAAGTACCCCGGGACCACCGGTCTCGCGTACCAGCACTGCGCGCATGCGCCCATCCTGCCGCAACCGCTGGCGTCCGGCGGGCTGCGCGACTGTCAGGCAATCTCGCTGGAACCGTCAGGAGAGGAATCCGAGCCTGCGGTCAGCGGCCTCGCCCGCCGCTGGCTACGAGCTGGCCGGGCTGAGGGCGACGGCCGCCTCGCTGGTGGGCATCAGGAACGAGAGCGTCTCCTGCAAGTACAGCCGGACGGTGCCGTCGGTGTGACTCAGGTAGCCGACTGACGCGTCCTGGCCCAGATACAGGTCGAAGTCACCACCCCTGGTGGTCAGCACGAAGGCCCCGCTGATGGCCGGCGCCCAGATGATGTCGTCGCCCACCAGCCGCCGGATGTGCTGGATGATCGGGTAGCCGTGGTCGCTGGTCTCGCTGACCTCGGTGTAGACGTCGGCGCTCAGCACGGCGGCGTACGGGCCGTTCACCCCGGCCACCCGCAGCTGGCTAAGCGCCTGGGCGATCGCTTCCGGGTAGTCGCTGACCGCAGCGGGCAGCGTCATAGCCGCGTTGCTCGATCCCTTCCTGACGCCAGTGATCCCCGCCGCCGGGTAGCCCTCGAAGATCGCCCGGTCCTCGGCAAACGCGATCTTCATGGCAGCGTCCTTGACCGGCTGCCAGTCGGAATCCTGTGCCCCGCGCTCGACGTCGTCGATCGCCGCGCGGTCCAGGTCGAAGGGCGAGCGCAGCTCCACGATGGCCATGACCTCGCGCTGCCTGGCCAGCACGCCATCGCCAGGGGGCTCGACTTGCCGCAGGTGACCCGTGCCGACCGCGGAGAACTCCGGCCCGGACGGCCCATGCACGTCCACCACCCGCCGGCCGGCCAGGTGCCGCCGGAAGGTTCGTGCTGCCTCGGCCTCGATCTGCTGCCAGGCGGCCGCGGAGACCGGCGCTAGCTCGCGGTGCAGGTTATTCATGCTGGGACACTCCTCGCAGGCTGCCTATCTCCAGTGATCCGTCGCCGCTGGCCGGCCGGCCTGCCTCGCCAGCCGGCGCAGTCTCGGCAGCTGGGCTTGCCAGCTCGTGCTGTTCCGCTCCGGCGCCGGCATCTGCCAGGCCCTCGAGCAGCGGCGCCGAAGGGACAAAGAACAGTGTGCCGGTCACCGCCTTGCTGACATCCAGCAGGCGGTCGTAGTTGCCCGGCGGACGGCCGACGAACATGTTCTCCAGCATCAGCTCGGTGACCGCTGGGTCGCGGGCGTAGCCGATGAAGTAGGTGCCGAACTCGCCCCGCCCGATGTTGCCGAACGGCATGTTGTCCCTGACGATCTGCCGCTCCTCGCCGTTCTCCTCGATGGTTGTCAGCGCGTTGTGGGCGAAGCTCGGCTTCACCTCGTCGGCGAGCTCGATGTCGGTCAGCTTGGTCCGGCCGATCACCCGCTCCTGCTGCTCGGTGGTCAGCGCGTTCCAGGCGTCCATGTCGTGCAGGTACTTCTGCACGATCACGTAGCTGCCGCCGGCGAAGGCGGGGTCCTCAGCGCCGATGATGGCCGCGTCGGTCAGTTCCTGGCCGACCGGGTTCTCCGTGCCGTCGACGAAGCCGAGCAGGTCCCGGTCGTCGAAATAACGGAAGCCGTGCACCTCGTCGGCCACCGTGACCGCGTCGCCGAGCCGCGCGGCGATCTGGGTCGCCAGCTCGAAGCAGAGGTCCATCCGGGTTGCGCGGATGTGGAACAGGATGTCCCCTGCGGTGGCGACGGCGTGCCGGTCGCCGGCCCGGATTTCCCGGAACGGGTGCAGGCCGGCCGGCCGAGGCTGGCGGGCCAGCCGGTCCCAGCCAGCCGCCGAGAAGCCGGTCACGCACGACAGCTGGGCTTGCAGGTCGCGGAACCCGACGGCGCGCAGCAGCCCGGCCAGGTCGCCGGACAGCGCCCTGACCGCCGCCAGGCTCTGCTCGCCCGCGCCGATCGTGACCACGAGGAAGATCGCCGCGCGTGTGAGCGGCGCGATCACCGCCTGCGCCGGCTGCGGCAGGGAGCCCGGCGCGGCGGAGACGGCCTGCGGCTGCGGCAGGGCGGCCGGCTCAGCTGCTGGCTGCTGGCCACGGACCTGGCTGTCGGGCACGGCGGCTGCGTCGGCAGTCATCTACTCCCGCTTCGCGGTGCTGGGCGCTGCGGCCGCTTCGGTGAGCAGGCCACGCTGGCCGCCGTGGGCGGCCCGGTGCCCTCAGCACCTGGCCATCGGCGCGGTGCCGTCAGGCTAACAGAGCCAGTGCCTGCCGCCGCGTCGCGCCTGCCGGCGGAACTGATCATCATCTCGACTAGTTGCTACGCGAGAAGATCCGGAGGAAGAACAGGAACACGTTGAGCACATCAAGGAAGATCGACGCGGCAATCATCGGCGCCGAGTCGAGATCGGCTGACCGCCGCAGCCGCTGGAAGTCGATCATGGTAAAGCCCGCGAAGATCGCCAGCCCGGCCACCGAGTAGATCAGCGATCCGGCCGGGATCCGGACGAAGATCGTCACGATGCCGAACACGATGAGCGCGAGCAGCGCCCAGAAGCACAGCCTGGCCAGGCCGGACAAATCGCGCCTTGTCGCGTAGCCGGCGGCGCCGAAGCCGGCGATGAACAGCGCGGTCGCGGCGCCGGCCTGCCACAGCGCCTGCTGGTTGGCGCTGGCGTAGTACTCAAGCGTCGGCGCCGTCGCCAGCCCTATCAGCAGCCCGAATCCCGCCAGCAGCAGCACGGTCAGCTGCCGTGAGGCGCGGATCGCGAAGCGCATGCCGATCAGGCAGGCGAACGCGGCGATGAACCAGACGAAGCCGAGCCCGTAGGACATGTCCCGGCCCAGGTAGGCACCGGCCGCGAACAGGGCGCTGGCCAGCGCGACGTAGGCCATCGTCTGGCTGAACAGGGTCCGGCCACGATCGCGGACTGCCGGGCCGGCCTGCCCGTACGCTGCATAGCTCATGCCTGACTCTTTTCGCCGTAGCCGGAGCGGATCCTTCCCCGTCTGGCGATCAGTTAGCAATAGCCGGGCAGATCAGCTGCCAGGCCGAAGACCGCGGTGATGGCACAGGCCAAGCCACGGTACCCGGGGGCGGCCGCCGGCTACGCCAGGGCTTCGGCGAGGACACGCAGGTCCTCGCTGGTGCAGTCCACGTGCGGGCTGATCCGCAGCAGCGGCTCGGTCATCTCCCGCGGCGCGCGGGCAGGCTGTGCGCTGGTCGTGAGGATGTGCTCCGCTGCCAGCAGCCGCGCCCGCACGGAAGGCACCTGCTGGCCGTCGAGCGGCCGCAGCGAGGTGATCGCCCCGGCAGCGCCGGCCGGTCCGGCTATTTCCCAGCCGGGCACTTCGGCCAGGATCTCCCTGGTCTGCTGGCCGACGTCGGCGAGCCGCTGCCAGACCCAGGCCGGCCCGGCCTCGCCGAACTGGCGTACCGCGACGCACAGCCCGACCCGCGCCGCGATGCTTGACTCGCGCGATTCGAGCAGCTGGACCACCGGCTTGTCGCTGGGGAACACACTGCGCTGCAGCGCGGGAGCGGTGATCCGGAGCCGGTCCCACCAGCGCTCCGCGATGCCGAGCATGCCGACGCCACGCGGGCCGGCCAGCCACTTACGGCTGGTGGCATAGATCACGTCGGCGCCGGCCGAGGTGTCGACGTGCCCAAGCGCCTGCGCTGCGTCGACCCAGAGCGGCACGCCGGACGCCCGGCAGAGTTCCGCGGCCGCCGCGACCGGCTGCACAAGCGAGCGGTGCGAGGCGACCTGGGTCAGCTGCACCAGGGCGGGCGGTTCGGCGCTGAGCAGCCGTTCCAGCGCGGCCAGGTCAACCCGGCCGTCGGGCTCGGCGCCGATGTCGGTGACCTCCAGCCCGAAATCGGCGAACGCGGCGAGGTTCGGGCCCCACTCACTCCTGACGACAGCGACCGTGTCACCTGGACGCAGCGGCCAGGCGCGCAGCGCGGTCGCCAGCGCGGCTGAGGCGCTCTCCACGAACGCCAGCCCGTCGGCTGGCATCCCCATCAGCTCGGCGAGCATGCCCCTGCCCGCCCGGATCACGGCTTCGGCCTGCGCCTCAGCGACGTAGGCACCGGTCTGCGCCTCGAGCACGGCGTGGTCGGCGGCCGCCAGCATCGCCTCGGCTGAGGGCCGGCCAGCTGCCGCGGTGTCCAGGTGCAGCCCGTGGAACGACAGCCGCCGGTCGGCCCACACCCGCGCAGCGGGTGGCAGCTCCGCGGCATCACCCTGACTGGTCAGGATCCTCACATCGCGCTCCATAGCCTGCGGTATCGGTATCCGTCACCCACGGCCAGGGTATGCCGGGCGGTACCGGCAGCCAGCCAGCCGAACGTAGCCGGCCGGCCGGCCGAGTGTGGCCCGGCGGGTCCGCCGACGGCGATCACCGCAGCTCGACCAGCACGCTGACCGGGACGCTGAGCGCCGCGGCCGGGTCGTACTCAGCCGGTCCCGACAGACCAGCGCACCGCTCCCTGACGGCCTGAACGACGCCAGCCGCGAGCATCAGGGCGTGCTGGTCCGCCGGGCATCGCCGCGGACCCGCCCCGAACGTCAGGCCCCCGGTGCCCGGCCGGCCGGGGTCGAAATCATCCGGCTCGGCGAACACCGCCGGATCACGGTTGGCCACCTCGACCTGGAGCAGCACCGGCGTGCCCGCCGTTACCGGCTGGCCGGCCAGCTCCGCGTCCCTGGTGCAGACCCGGCGCATCACCCGCAGCGGCGGGTCATGCCTGAGAACCTCGGCGAGGATCGCCTCGGTCGGCCAGGCTGGCGCGGAGGCGGCGCGGCCGGGGCCGTCGCCCGGCCCGGCCTGCCCGCCGGCGTCTCGCCCAGGTGGCAGCGCGCGGCCGACGGCCTTGCCGATCAGGCCTGCGGTGGCATCGCACGCCTGGATCAGCATGGCGATCCTGGCTGCGATCAGCTCCTGCGCTGATCGATCATCCGGTACCGCCCCGGACGGCCGCAGCAGGCGGGTCAGCTCCGTGACGGAGGCGGCGGCCGCCGCCTCGCGCTCGGCGCTGGCGCCGGGAAAGTACGCCCCGGCCGTGACGATGGCGTGCCCGGCGACAGCCTCGGGGTCGGCGCACCCGGCTGCCGCCGCCAGCGCCGTCAAGGGCACCCGGCGGGCAAGGTCGGTCATCACGTCGAGCGGGCCGCGCCCCGCCGCGTCGAGCACGGCATGCGCTCGCCGCTCGGCGTCAGCGCGCAGCGCGCCGGGGGCAATGCGGTCGAGTTCCGCGACGACCAGCGCCCGGCGGCGGGCATGATCGCTGTCGTTGCTGAACCGGGAGACCGCCGACCTGAGCCAGCTGACCGAGCCCGGCTGGCCGACCGCCGGAACCGGTGGCACCTGGTAGGTGGCCGGGCGGCTGAGAACCGCGCACACGTCGTCGTGCCTGGTGACGACCAGGCCGGTGCCCGGCTGCAAGTCCGGCGCGCCCGGCGCTGGCACCCGCCTGGCTGTTGCTGCGTCCCCCGTTGAAGTGGCCATGCGGCGACGATAGATCCGGATCACTTTGCCGGCAGTCGAAGCATCGCTGGGTCGCACCGCCCCGGTACGGCGACACGCGCCCTGGGGTCAGGATGGCTGCTGACCGGGCTGCGGTGCCTCATCGGCTGGCCGGGCCTGCGGTGCCTCATCGGCCGGCCGGGCCTGCGGTGCGGCGAGCCCGTAGCCGGGGTAGAGCAGCCTGGCGGCCGCGTCGACCGCGATGTCCCTGAGCGTGTCGCCGAGCAGCCGGGCGGAGTAGGTCAGCAGCCCCTTGCGCTCAGGATCGGTCTCGCGCTCGGCGGCCTCAGTCATGCCGCCGGCCAGGCTGCCGATCAGCGCGTCGGGCGTCGGCCACTGCCCGACCTCACGCCTGGCCAGCGCGGTCGCCTTGTGCACGTACCAGAATCGCGGGTCGCCGCCGGTGGTCGTCTTGCGGAAGTCGACGTACTCGGGGTCGAGAGCCTCAAGCGCCCGCGCGACCTCGGCCTGATCCAGCCCGGTGCGCTCCGCGATGTCGCTGACGGTCACCATGTAGCTGTCCTCGAGCAGGGTGATGGTCGCGTCAAGCACCGGCAGGTCCCTGCTGGCCCAGGTGTCCTTCACTGCCCTCGCCTCCACTCCTCGCCCGCCCCGCCCGCGCCTGCCACTCGCTGGCCAGGATGGCGAAGATAAGGTCGTCTGTCCATTCGCCCTTGGCCCAGGTGGCCGACAGCAAATGGCCCTCCTGGCGGAATCCCGAGCGGCGCAGGACCGCCGCTGAGGCGCCATTCCTGACGTCGCAGTCAGCGGTGACACGGTGCTTGCCGCGCTCGCCGAAGAGGTAACCGAGCAGCAGGGTCACCGCCTCGGTCGCGTAGCCGTTTCCCTGGTACCGCGGCGCGATGGTAAACCCGATCTCCGCCTGCCGCGCATCGTCAGGCACGCCGGCCGCGCAGTCACCGAGCAGGACCCCGTCAGCGCGGCGGGTCACCGCGAACTGGAACCAGTCGCCGGGCGTGTCCGGGTGCGCTGCGTCCAGGTCACGGATGAATTCCTGCGCCTGGGCGAGGGAGTAAGGAGCATCCCAGCTCTGATACCGCGCGACGGCCGGCTCGTCCCGGTAGGCGGCGAACGCCGCGGCGTCTGCTGCCCGGAACCGGCGCAGGATCAGCCGCGCGGACACCAGCTGGCTGAACCGCGTGTCCGGCCGGGCGGCGGGCGCCGCCTGACCCTGGCCCTGCCCGTCCGGCATGCCTCCGCCCTCCCGGCCGCGACACGGCCCGAGCCTGACCGGCCGCCGCGAACTCGGTCTGGCCAGCAATACTGCCGGTTCGCGGCGGCGAGCACGGCAGGTTTGCGGCCGGCGGGGGCACTGCGGCGGGGCGACGGGCCCGATGCAGCCGGGCCGGCGGGGCGGCTGACCCAATGCAGCCAGGCCGGCGAGGCAGCGGGCCCGACTCAGCCGGGCCGGCCTGACCTGGCAGGCAGCCGCCGGGGGGGTTGGGGGGAGGGGCGGCTGGCTTGCGGGAGAACGGCCCGGCCTGCCGGGGGCAGGCAGACCTGCCAGATAGTGGCCGGCCTGGAGCGGGACGGACCAGTCGAGGGGATCCGCCGCGCTACGGCGGAGGCTGGCCCGCCCCTCGCTAGTTACCAACGAGTAAGTACCCCGCAGCTATCCGCACAGCGATGTGACCTGCGCCACTTCGCCGGAAGCCGGCCGGGTCGGTCAGCGGCGATCCGGCCAGCCGGGCTGGCCAGCCAGCTCACCTTCCAGCGCCGCGGCAATCAGTCGGCGACAAGCCCGGCCGCCGCGGCGTAGCCAGCGATCATCGCCCGCGCCACCGCCGCGACCGCCTCGTCCGGCGGCAGGAAGGCGGCGTGATGCAGACCTGGCTGCGCGGCCGCTCCGGCATCGGCGACGCCGAGGAACATCATCAGGCTCGGCGCGATGTCCCGGTAGTAAGCGAAGTCGTCGGAACCGCAGGAGCGCATCGGCTCGGCCACCGTGAGCCCCGAGCGGCGGAGCCACTCATCCGTCGCCGCGGCCAGCCCGGCGTCGTTGACCAGGGCCGGGTCGCCGGTCGTGACGTCGAGCCTGGCCTGGCAGCCGGACGCCGCCGCGGCGTGGCCGGCGATCGAGGTGATCAGCGCGAGCACGTCCTGACGGTCGTCGGGCCGCAGTACCCGGATCGTGCCCTCAGCTACCGCCGTCGCCGGGATGACGTTCGCCGCCGTTCCGGCCAGCAGCCGGCACACCGAGACCACCACCGGGTGCATCGGGTCGGTGCGACGGCTGACCACCTGCTGCAGCGCGACGATGACCTGGCTCAGCGCCAGCACCGGGTCGCGGGCCTGGTGCGGGTAAGCGGCGTGCCCGCCAGATCCGGTGACCGTCAGGACGAACGAGTCTGAGCCGGCGTTGACGGCGCCGGCCCCGGTAGCGACTGAGCCCCAGCCGACGCCCGGGTGCACGTGCACAGCCAGCATGGCCCGCACCTGGTGCTGCTGCAGCAGCCCCGACCCGGCGATCGATACCGCGCCGGACGGGCTGGCCTCCTCGCTTGGCTGAAACACCCCGAGCAGCGCGGCAGGCGGCTGCTGGAGCAGCGAGGCACGGCCGAAGGCCAGCAAGACCGCGACGAGAGCGGCCAGGTGCACATCGTGCCCGCAGGCGTGCATCGCCCCGTTCGCCGACGCGAAGCTGGCACCGGTCTGCTCGGCCAGCGGCAGGGCGTCGAGCTCCGCACGCAGCCCGACCGCCGGGCCGGCCCGCTGCCCGGCCCGCACCAGCAGCCCGGGGTCTGCGACGCTGGCCGCAGTCAGGCCCTCCAGGCCAGCCAGGGCTGCCGCGACCGCGGCCGAGGTGCGGTGCTCCTGCCAGCTGAGCTCGGGATCCTGGTGCACCCGGCGCCGCAACTCGCCGGCCCCGGGCAGCACCGCGTCGAGCTGCTCGGACAGCAGGCGGGCGAAGCCCGCCAGGTCCGGGCTCATCGGCGGCCCGTTGCCAGCGGCGCGGCCGAACCGAGCGGGCCGGCCGGGCAGAGCGGCCCGGCCTGGCAGCACGTCACCGGCCGGCCCACCGGGCCGCTCACCAGGACAGCCCCTGGTAGACCCGCCGCGCGTTCCCGGCATAGATCAGCTCGGCGATCTGGTCGGCGTCCTGCCTGGTGCAGTCCCCGGCCGCCACCCACCGGTCGAGCACCGCGGTCAGCCCGCGCCGGAACAGCGCGGTTCCGGCCAGGTACAGCTCGGCCAGGCCGAAGGCGTCGGTGCTGAACAGCAGCTTGTGGAACGGCGCCAGCTCGAGCGCATGCGCGATGATGCCCTGGCTCTGCGGGCCGGTGTAATGCACGATGGCGCCGACGTCGAAGTACACGTGCGGGTACACCGCGGCGAGGTACCCGGCCTCGCGCTCGTAGGGATAGCAGTGCAGCAGCATCAGCGGCACGCCGAGTCCCGCTGTCGCGCGGATGAACCCGGTCATGTGCAGCGGGTCGCAGCGGTGCATGTCCAGGTCCGAGTCGCCGTAGCCGACGTGGAACTGAACCGGCAGCGAGCGCTCGCTGGCGACATCCACGGCCTGCCACAGCAGCCATCGCAGCAGCACCGGGTGGCTGACCCTGGTCCGGTCACCCGAGCCGAGCCACTGCCCGGCCGCGTCAGCCGCCTCGGCATCGGAAGGCCTGGCCGGGTCGAAGTCCAGCCCGAAGCGATACGCGATGATCGACTTGAAGCCGACCGACTCGGCCGCCTGGCGGCGCAGCTCCGGGCCGACCCCGGCGACGAATTCCGCTGCCGTCCCGCTGACGGCCGCCACCTGCTCGGCGACGCCCTCGATCCTGGTGATGACGCTTGCCCGTGCGCCCGACGCCTGCGCCATCTCCCCCGGCGACAGGATCGGCGCCGGAACGTACCCGGTGTCCACCAGCAGGTGGGTGATGCCGGTGGCGGCCAGCAGCCGCCGGTTCACCTCAGCCGCGCCGAGCTCGGCGCGGCGCTCCAGGTAGCGCTCGGCCGGCGCGAGCGGCTCCAGGTCCAGTGCTGGCGCGCACCAGCGGCGGATCGCCAGGCCCATCGGAGTGCCGAAGTGGCTGGTGCCGACCGGGGCCGGCCCGTCCGACTCGGACATGAGCTGCTCGAAGGCCGCCCGGTCCAGCTCGCTGCCGGTAACGCCATGGCAATGGTGATCGACCAGCACCGTGTTCCCTCCCGCGTGGCAGAGCCGCCAGCGGCGCTGCGGATCAGAGGCGCAGGTCGCTGGCGGGCGATGATCGTCATTATGCGGGCCGGCGGGTCGCGCCGGCCCGGGTATCGGCTGGCGCCGCTGCCGCCGCCTGGGCTGGCCGGCCGGTCAGGCGAACGGCGCCTGAATCCTGGCTGGCGGCCGCCGTGGCCGCGCGCCCGGCTGGCTAGTATGTGCGGGCGCAACCGCGGGCAGAACCATCACTGGAGAGGATCACTATGGCTGACGTCACCGGGATAGAGCGGACGCTCGTACTGCTCAAGCCCGACGCAGTGGCACGAGGCCTGGTCGGGCGCGTGCTCACGCGGTTCGAGGACGCCCTGCTGAAGATCGTCGCCGGCAAGATGGTCTGGATGGACGCGGAGCTGACCAGGCAGCACTACTTCGACCTGGAGGACCGGTTCGGCCCGGCTGTGTACAACTCGATGGCCCAGTTCATGCAGACCGGCCCCGTGTTCGCGCTCGTGCTGGAAGGCGTGGACGCGATCGCGTGCGTCCGCAAGATCGTCGGCTCGACCTATCCGGATCAGGCCACGCCAGGCACCATCCGCGGCGACTTCGCGCACATGAGCCGCGCCTACGCCAACGCGCACGGCATCGCGGTGGCCAACCTGGTGCACGCGTCAGGCAACGCCGACGAGGCGGCGCACGAGATCGACGTCTGGTTCAGCAAGGCCGAGCTGTTCGACTACCAGACCGCCGCCTGGAAGTACGTCAACTAGCTGCCCTGGCCGGGCTGCGGGGGCTGGCTGGCCTGCTGGGGCTGGCTGGCCTGCGGGGTGGCTGGCCTGCGGAGGCTGGCTGGCGGGCCCGGCCTCGTTCTACCCGTGCCGCGCCAGCCACGGAAGACCCTCGCCCTGGCCGATAACCTGAGCCCATGTACATCCCCGCGCACTTCGCCGCTGCGGACATCGATCAGGTGGCACAGCTGGTCGAGCGGGCCGGAGCCGCCGACCTGGTGACATTTGACGGCGAGCGGCTGATCGCCACGCTGCTGCCGGTCATCTGGGACTCCTCAGCTGGCCAGCACGGCCGGCTGCTCGGTCACATCGCGCTGGCCAACCCGCAGTGGAAGTCGGCTCGCGGCGGGCTGCCAGGACTCGCGATCGTGCACGGCCCCCAGGCGTACATCTCACCGTCCTGGTACGCCGCAAAGAAGGAGGACGGCCGGGTGGTGCCGACCTGGAATTACACCACCGTGCACTTCACCGGGCCGGTGACGTTCCACCAGGACCCGCAGTGGCTGCTGGACATCGTCACCCAGCTGACCGGGCGCTACGAGCACGGGCGGCCCGACCGCTGGCGGGTCGATGACGCGCCGGAGGCGTACATCGCCGGGCAGCTGCGCGGCATCGTCGGCGTCGAGCTCACCATCACGCAGATCGAGGCCAAGGAAAAGCTCAGCCAGAACCGCGGCGCCGCCGACCGGGCAGGCGTCATCGACGCGCTGAGCGGTGCGCAGGATCAGCAGGAACGCGAGATCGCCGGGCTGATGGCTGACCGGGAAGCGGCCGGCCAGGCGCCGGCCGGCCAGTAGCGCCGCGACGGTGAGCGCGCCCTGGCAGTGGGACGAGACGCTCTACGCGGGCGCCGCGCCGTTTTACCTGGCCGGCCGGCGCCCTTACCCGCAGGCCATTCCCGGCCTGCTGGCCGAACGGCTGGGACTGGACGGATCGGGCGCCCTGCTCGACGTCGGCTGCGGCCCCGGCTCGCTGACCCTGCTGCTCGCGCCGCTGTTCCGGCGGACGGTGGGGATCGACGCCGACGCCGGCATGGTCGCGGCGGCCAGCGAGCGCGCCGAGCTGGCCGGCGCCGGGCAGGTCAGCTTCCGGCAGCTGCGGGCCGAGGAGCTGCCCGCCGGGCTTGGCACCTTCCAGCTGGTGAGCTTCGCGCAGTCGTTCCACTGGACCAGCCAGCTGCAGGTGGCCGGCACCGTCCGGCAGATGATCGAGCCCGGCGGCGCGTGCCTGCTGCTGTACGGCGCCACCAGCGATGGGGCTGAAGGCAACGGCCAGCTGGCATACCCGTATCCGCCGCGTGCCGCGATAGGCACACTGGTCGGGCGCTACCTCGGCCCGGTCCGGCGGGCTGGCCGCGGCCAGCGGCCAGGGTTCCGCCTCGACGGTGACGCCATGCGGCAGGCCGGCTTCGACGGTCCGGAGCGGATCGAGGCAGGCGGCGGCGAGGTGTGGCAGCGGAGCGAGGATGAGGTGGTCGCCTCCGTGTTCTCGCTGTCCTGGTCTGCCCCAGGGCTATTCGGCGACCGGCGGGCCGATTTCGAGCGGGAGCTGCGAGCCCTGCTGCGCGACGCCTCGCCGGACGGCTGGTTCTGCGAGGTCTCGCGGCCCATCGCCATCGACCTGTGGCGGCCGCCAGATCGCGCCGCCAGCGGCACCAGCGCGGACCGCGACACGGGCAGCTCAGCTGGCCGGCCGCACCGCGGCTGACCGGCACGGCCCCAGCCAACCGGACGGAGCAGATGATGACAGATCAAGTGCGCGACCACCTGGGCAGCTTCGGCATCTGGCGCGCCGGACAGCAGCTGCCCCCGCAGCTCGCCGCCGCGCTCGAGCAGCTCGGCTTCGGCACGCTGTGGGTCGGCAGCTCGCCGGCCGGCGACCTGACCGGTGTCGAGGAGCTGATCGACGCCACGACGACGCTGAGCCTGGCGACCGGCATCGTGAATATGTGGAAGGACGACGCGCGGCTGGTCGCCGCCTCGTTCCGCCGCATCGAGGCCCGCCACCCAGGCCGCTTCCTGCTCGGCGTCGGCGCCGGGCACCCGGAGGCCACCAGCCAGTACGCCAGTCCTTACCAGACTCTCGCGCGCTACCTGGCCGTGCTGCTGGCCGAGGGCGTGCCGGCCGCCAGCGTGGTGCTCGCCGCGCTCGGCCCGCGGATGCTGCGGCTGGCAGGCGAGCGAGCCGGCGGCGCGCATCCGTACCTAGTCACCACCGAGCACACCAGGCGGGCCCGGCAGATCCTCGGCACCGGGCCACTGCTGGCACCCGAGCACAAGGCCGTGCTGGACAGCGACCCCGCCAGGGCGCGTGCGCTGGGCCGGGAGCGCGTGCGCAATCCGTACCTCGGCCTGACCAACTACACCAGCAATCTCCGCCGCCTCGGCTGGACCGAAGCCGACCTGGCCGACGGCGGCAGCGACGCGCTGATCGACGCGCTGGTGGCGCACGGCAGCGACGAGCAGGTAGCGGCCAGGCTGCGC
>DASXMR010000040.1:0-4726 GCA_036495525.1 Streptosporangiaceae bacterium
CGGTGACCGGGCGCGAGCCTGCCAGCGCGGCGGCCGGCTCCGGGTGCGGGGTGCGCAGCAGCCAGATGCCGCCGTCAGCGGCCGCGGCGATCCGGTACCGCTCGTCGTCAGTGGCGGCCAGCCCTTGCCAGGACTGCGCAGTGACCTGGACGCTGAGGCCCAGCGACCGCGCCCGCTCATACAGCTGCCAGATGGGCAGCCTGCGGCTCACGGCGCTGAACTCGTCCACCGCGAGCAGGATGTCCCGGCGCTGTCCGCCGGAGCGCACCGCGTAGCCGGCCAGCAGGTCAACCAGCGCCCTGGCCTGCGCCTCGGCGACGCTCACCTCAGCGGTTCCCTCCAGGATGCAGTACCACGCGTCGGCGTCGCCGAAGGCACCCGGCCCGTCGAAGCCTGGCCCGAGCCGGCGGAACAGCGTGCGGTACCGCAGCGCGATGTCCCCGGTGTGCCGCGCGGCCGCGGCGATCAGCGCCTGCTCGGTGTCATGCCGCCCGGCCGAGTACGCGAGCGTCAGCCAGTCGCGGTCCAGCCTGGCCAGGAAGTCAGCCGAGCCGACCGGCGGGCCGCACGGCGCCCCGACCGCCAGCGCGACGACCGCCTCCATCACGTCGGCGTAGTACGCGGCCGCGCCGGTGCCGTGCTCCAGCAGGTCAAGCAGGGTCGTGGTCAGTGCGGCTGGCGGCAGCTGCCACAGCGACAGGCTGGACTCGTCCGGCCAGATCGCGGTCGCCCGCGCCCCGGCGTCGCGCAGCACGCGGCGAGCCCGGTCGGCGACCCGGCGGGCGTCTGCGCCGCCCTTGCAGTCGAGCACCACAAGCAGCGGCGGCTGGCCCGCGCCGGAAGCGTGCCGCCGCAGCGCAGTCGCGGTGAATCCCGCCCACAGCCGCAACAGCAGCGTCGTCTTCCCTGTGCCCGTGGTCCCGATCACCACCTGGTGCGAGCGCAGCCGCTGATACGGCAGGCTCGCTGTCTGGCCAGCAGGGTGCCCGACCGCGCGGATCACCGCCCCGGTCACGATGTCCCCGTTCGGGCTGGTGAGCGGTAACGCGCCGGGAGCCGCGATGCGGGCCGCGGCGGCGCGCGACTGGTGGCGCCACTGCCGCTGGTCGAAGGCGGCTGCCGCGCCGGGGGAGCGGCCGCCGGCGCCCGCCGCCATCGAGCTGATCCGCGCCGACCACGCCAGCCCGGCCGCGGCCAGGCCAAGCGGGATCGCGGCCGGGGCGAAGACTGCTACGGCCGCCGGGTACGAGCCGGCCGCGCCGAGGTGCCACATGGCCAGCCAGGCCCGGTAGGGCGCGGTCGCTGCGGCGGCCAGGCTCCCGCTGGCCGCTGCGCTGGCGGCCAGCCAGACGGCGACCATGGGCGCGCACCACGCCGCCGACCGGTAAAGCCGCCGCGGCGGCCAGCCCTGCCACCAGGCGGTCAGCATCGCGATGGCCGCGACGAGGCAGACGGGCGCAGCCGCGGCCAGGATCGCGACGCCAGCCAGGGCGCGCAGGCCGCCAGCGGCAAGCCGGCCAGCCATCGTCCCCGGGCCGCTCGCTGTCCGGCCGCCAGTCACCTGGACCGCCGTCCCGCGCTCAGGAAGACCGCCCTGGCCGTAGTCACGCTCGAGGCGATGGCGGCAGTGCGCGGACCGGTGCTGGCGGGCCGGCCGATGGCAAGGGCGGTGCCGCCGGCCGCCGGGTCGCCGGTCACCGGTTCGCAGATCACCGGGTCGCAGGTCACCGGTTCGCAGATCACCGGGTCGCAGATCACCGGGTCGTCGGTCACCGGGACCGCCTCAGTACCCGGTCCTGGCCGAGCGCCGGCCGGTGAGCCGCACAGCGGCGGGCAGCGCCGCGCCGCCGGGCAGCGCTCGGATCTCGATCCGCGCCGCCGCGCCGCCGAGCTGGGCAGCCGCCCTGACCACGACCGGCCTGGCCGCTGGCGCGCACACGTAAAGGACCCGCGCGTGCCGGGGCAGCCGTCCTGGCTGGCTGGCCTCGGCGGCCGGGCAGCCGTAGTCGCCGGTCCTGGCGAGCAGCTCGCGCATGATCAGCGCGGTGCGGCGCACGGTCTTGGGGGTCAGCTCGGCCTCGACCGCCCAGCATTCACCGGCCCACGCAACGGCCGCGGTGTCCGGCCAGTGCACCTCGCCGTCCGGCAGGTGCTCGCGCAGCCCGACCCGGCCGCGGTAGCGGGAGCGCAGCCGCCGCTCGCTGCGCCAGTGCGCGCCCGCTGCCTGGTAGGCGGCTGAGGCTTGCAGCGCCAGCCGGATCGCGGTGACGGCCCGCAGGTGCGCCAGCCGGGATAAGGCGGGCTGGGCGGCCGGGTACGGCAGGCCACAGGCCGCCAGGCCCCGCCTGGTCAGCCACGTCCATGCGGGGCCGGGGCCGGTCCTGGCCGACTCGGCGTGCCCGGCCGCCCGCCAGCGCGCCGCCACGGCCCTGGCGCGTTGCTCGCTGACGGCCAGGACGGCGGCCAGCTGGTCGCCCTGCACCCCGTACATCTCGGCTGCGAACACCATCGCCGCGATGTCGCGCCCGGCCAGTGCTCCCTGGCCGGACTGGCCAGCCGGGTGCGCTGCGCCGCTCCCTGCTGCCGGGATCACCTTCCCATCTCATCACGATCCGGGCACCGTGCCAGCTCCCGCGGCAGGAGATAGGGCGAGTCGCCGGCGGATGCTGGTGCGCAGTGCCGTGGTGCGGCACAATGTGAGCGGCAGCTCTGCTGCCGCGCAGTGCCGCGCCCGCCGGGGATCCAGCGAGCGACGAGGTCGTTGGGGAAGACGCATCTCGTCCGCTGGCAGGGAGGTCCGGTGACGGTACGTGGCGTGCTGCAGGTTCACTCTGCGCCCCCGGCGCTGAGTCCGCACATCGAGTGGGCGGTGGCCGGGGTTCTTGGCGTACCCGTGGTACTTCCGTGGGTTGACCAGCCAGCCGCGCCCGGCACGGTGCGCGCCGAGCTCGACTGGCAAGGCCCGGCTGGCACGGCAGGCGCCATCACCTCGGAGCTGGCCCACTGGGGCCTGCTCCGGTTTGAGGCGACCGAGGAAGCCAGCCCCGGCTGCGACGCGGTCCGCTACAGTTGCACCCCCGACCTCGGCGTGTTCGCTGCGATGACGTCAGCAAGCGGCGACATCGTGGTGCCAGAGGCCAGGCTGCGCGCGGCCATGACGCTCGCCGCGGCCTCCCGGCGTGGTCCCCGGCAGCCAGCCGGGCCAGCGGATAGCGAGGACGAGGTTGCCGGCCACGCGGCGGGCGGCGAGGTGCGCGAGCTGCCAGCGGCTGGCAGCCAGCAGCGGATCCGGCATCCGGCGCTTGGCGGGTCGCTGGAAGCCGAGCTGCGGATGCTGCTGGGGCAGTCATGGGACGAGGAACTGGAGCCCTTCAGGCACGCCGCTGAGGGTGCTCCGGTGCGCTGGCTGCACGCCACGGGCTGAAATATCCGGCGGCGGTTCGGCTGCCGTGCATTTGTTCGCCAGCCGTCGCCGCAGTCGCCCGACTTTGTCCGAAATAATGCTATTTGACGGGCGCTTATTTGCGTGACCCGCGCTTGACAAGGCGCTGAGCCGCTGTTTAACTGCATAACTCTGCGTGACCATCAATTTCCTGGTCACACCGTCACGCTCAACGAGGAGTTCTGGATGAAATCCGGCTTCAGGGCTATCCCCCCGAAGACTTGCAGCCGAAGGATTCTGATGATCTCTCAGCCCACCCCGCGGATGGAGTTATTCAGCCGCGGAATTCTCAGCAAGCCCGGCTGCTGATCATCGCCCCGACGTTCGACCAGCTGCCCTGCCGCTGCAGGCACCGGGTGCACGGCTGAGCCCCGACCGAGAGCCCCCCCTTCTTGCATGTTGTCCTGTGCAAACGTGCAGGCGAGCGTGCTGGATGCAGCGTTCGAGGTCAGCGGCTGACCCGAGGCGGCGCACTTCAAAGTGCGGCGCGAACGTGCACACCTGGTTCCCGGAATTCACTGGCAGCGGGCGCACCTGACCAGTGCCCGGGCTTGTCCGGTAAAGGACAAGAAGGAGGCGCGAAAAGCATGAGCCCCCCCGCTCCCGCAAAGACCTTTCACACCCGGTTCGAACGAGAAGTTCTGCCGCTTATGGGACAGCTGCATCCGGCTGCCCTGCGGATGACCGGCAACCGCTGCGACGCTGAGGATCTCGTTCAGGAAACCCTCGCCCGTGCTTATGCCAGCTTTCATCAGTTCACGCCGGGCACTAATCTGCGTGCGTGGCTATTCAGGATTCTTGCGACCACATTCATTAATGTCTGCCGCAAGCGCAAGCGGCAGCCGGTGATGTCGCTGCGCGGCGATTTCGACGTCGAGCTGACCGACGTGGGCGCGCTGCCTGGCTCGGCCCGCTCGGCCGAGGCAGAGGCGCTGGACCAGCAGTTCGACGGGCCCGTGCTGCGGGCGCTGCAGGAACTGCCAGAGAGCTTTCGGGTGGCGATCTACCTCGCCGACATCGAGGGCTATCCGTACAAGGAAGTGGCGGAGATCATGGGCACGCCACTCGGCACCGTGATGTCCCGGCTGCACCGCGCCCGCGCGAAGCTGCGCGAGCAGCTCGGCACCCGCACCCGAGGGCGTGCCGCCGCCCGCCCGGCCCGGCCCGGATTCCAGGTCAGCCGGCCGGCGGAGGCGAGCCGCATGATTACGGACAGTAGTCAAATGACCGCGTCGGCGAACGTGGCGTCCGGCCAGCGCCCCCCGGCCGGCCGGACGCCACCGC
>DASXMR010000041.1:0-34357 GCA_036495525.1 Streptosporangiaceae bacterium
CAGGCTGCCGGCGGCCAGCCACACCGGGCGGCGCCAGACGGCACGCAGCCACGCTGCCTGGCTGACGCGACGGTCCCGGCGACGGTGGCCGCCGTGCCCGGCGCCTGCGGGCGAGCTTGAGCTACTGACGACGCGACGCCCCATGGTGCCCCCCACGGTTAAGGCGCTAAGGGTTAGTGGTACGAACCATAACGATGGGTGACCTGGCCTGCCGGGAGTTCGATAACAATTCGGACTATCCCGAATCGGCACCGCGGCCAGCGCCGTCCCTGCCCGGCCGGGTTGCTGCTCTGACTGAGCCAGCTGACTGGGCCCGCTGGCTGGTCCTCGCTGAGTGACGGCACAATGGCCTGGTGGTAGGCGCGGAGGAGGAGCTTGCTGAGCTGCAGCGCGCCTGCACCAGGTTCCTGACCGCGCACGGCCCGATCCGGGCGGCGGCCGTGCTGGCGGCGATACGGCCGGACACCGAGCCTGACCGCTACGGCAGCGGCGGCGTGGTCGCCGAGCTGGAGGCCGAGGTCGCGGACCTGCTGGCCAAGCCGGCCGCGCTGTTCATGCCCAGCGGCACGATGGCACAGCAGGCCGTGCTCAGGGTGCACGCTGACCGCCGCGGCAGCCGGGTGGTGGTCTTTCACCCGATGTGCCATCTGGACCAGCAGGAGGGCCGCGGCTACCAGCGGCTGCACGGCCTGGCCGGCCGCCCGGCTGGCGACGCGAGCCGGCTGCTGACACTGGCGGATCTCGGCGGCATCGCAGAACGAGCTGCCGCCCTGGTGATCGAGCTGCCGCAGCGCGATCTCGGTGGCCAGCAGCCGCCGTTGGACCAGCTGCGGGCGCAGGTCAGGTGGGCACGCGAGCGCGGCGCGGCGGCGCACCTGGACGGGGCCAGGCTGTGGGAGTCGGCGGCTGGCTACGGCCGCCGGCCTGGCGAGATCGCCGCGCTGTTCGACACTGTCTATGTCTCCTTCTACAAGGGCCTCGGCGCGCTGGCCGGCTGTGCGGTGGCCGGGCCGGCCGACGTCATCGCCCAGGCCGCTGAGTGGCGGCAGCGGATGGGCGGCACGCTCTTCGGGCTGTGGCCGAACGCCGCCTCGGCGCTGACCTGCCTGCGCACCCGGCTGCCGCTGATGCCGCGGTACCTGGACCACGCCAGGCAGATCTCCGCCGCGCTCGCTAACCTGCCCGGCATCCGGGTCATCCCTGACCCGCCGCAGGTGCCGATGATGCACCTGATGATCGCAGCCACCACCGGGCACGTCGAGCAGACCGCGCGGCGGCTGGCGGCCGAGCAGGGCATCTGGACCTGGCCGAAGATGCGGCCTACCGCTGACCCGGCGGTGCAGCGGGCCGAGCTCAGCGTCGGCGACGCCACCTGTGAGCTCACCCCGGCCGAGATCCGCGCGGTGGTGGCCGAGTTCGTGCAGCGCTAAGTGCCGGGCCGGATCCGGTCAGCAGTGTTATCGGCCCAGTGCTATCCAGACCGCGCTATCTAGGCTCGGGCCATGAGCCTTTCGACAGCTGACTGCCTCAGTGCCATCACGAGTCACAGCGCGGGCCTCGCGGCCGCGGCCGAGGGCGACCTCGACGCGGCCGTCCGGCATTGTCCCGGCTGGTCGGTCGCTGACCTGGTCGCACACGTGAGCGACGTGCACTGGTTCTGGGCAACCATCGCCGCGGGCCGGCTCGCCGCGCCGCCGGACGAGTCCTCGCGCCCGGCCAGGGCGCCGCGGAAGCTGCTCATCGCGACGCTCAGGGACGGGGCTGACCATCTGGCGAGCGTGCTGCGGGCGGCTGATCAGCGGGACCGGGTCTGGACCTGGGCGCCCGCCCAGCAGGATGTCGCGTTCATCACCCGACACCAGGTGCAGGAAGCGGCGGTGCACCACTGGGACGCGGTGGACGCCGCAGGCGGCGCGCTCGCCATCGAGGCGCCCGTCGCGGCTGACTCAGTCGAGGAGTTCCTGACCTTCTCGGTGTCCAGCGACGCCGACCCGGCCGAGCCGGCCAGGCCGGCCCTGGCTGGGTCGTTCGCGCTGCGCTGCACCGACGCGGATGCCGCCTGGACGGTCAGGGACGGCGGCCAGGCCGGCACGATCAGGCTCGAGCGCGGCGCCGGCGACAGCCTTCTGGCCGTTACCGGCACCGCATCGGACCTGCTGCTCTGGCTTTACGGCCGGGTCAGTCTGGACAGCGCCGTCCCGCCGGCTCTGCTGCAGCGCTTCCGCGCGCTCACCATCAGCGATTAGTCAGTGCCGTCCGCCGTGACCGGCGGACGGCACTGAGCTCAGGGGCGGGCGAGAGTCACTCGGGCCGCGGATCCCAGCGGAACCGGCGGATCGCGACGAGCGCGCCGATGACCCCCCAGGCGAGCAGGACGCCGAGGTTCCGCCAGGCGAACCCGGTGTGCAGCCCGAACGGCCCGAGCAGCGCCTGGTTGAACGGGCGCACCGGCAGGATGCCGGCGATCGTGTTCAGCGCCCCCGCATGAATCGGGAAGTACGTCCCTGAGATGAACACGAGCGGGAACAGGATGAACTGCACCACGGCGGGCGCGGCCTCGGCGTTGGTGATCAGCGAGGCCACCGCGACGCCCAGCGCGCAGAAGCTGGCCGCACCGAGCACCAGGGTCACCGCGATCGCCGTCCAGTGGGTGGGCAGCGGCACGCCGAACGCGCTGCCGACGGCGGTGATCAGCGCGATGTCGACGATGCTGATCATGATGCAGTGGGCCAGCAGCCCCATGAAGTAAGTCCATGCTGGCAGCGGCGTGGCCCTGACCCGCTTGAGGATGCCGTCCTTACGCCGGATCGACAGCACGACGGCGAGCTGGCTGTAGCAGGACCCGAGGACGGAGACGGCGGCGATCGTCGGCACGTAATACTGCAGCGGCGTCAGCCCGTAGAAGTAGGAGCCGCCGCTGCCGTGGCCGAACAGCGTGCCGAAGATCGCGATGATCACGACCGGGAAGACGAACGTGAAGAACGCGCTCTGCGGATTGCGCCAGAAGGACAGCTGCTCGTAACGGATCTGGTGGGCCAGCAGGGCAAGGTCGTTGCGCCGTGCCCGGCCGGGCGCCGCGGGCGCGTCCGTGTAAGTGCTCACCTGGTGCTCCCCTCCAGCGTCTCGCCTGACGTGGTGTTGCCGGTCAGGGTCAGGTAGATGTCCTCCAGGCTTGGCCGGTCCACGGTGAGCCGGGCCAGGTCCAGGCTGCGGCTCAGCGCCCAGCCGGTCAGCTCGTTCAGCACCCTGGTGGGCTCGGCCGTCTCGACGGTGACCAGGCCGCCGTCCTGGGTAGCCGCGACCGGCAGGTCGCCGGGCGCGCAGCCGGCAGGCAGCCCGAACCGGATCCTGGTCAGCGCCTGGTCCCGCCCGCCGATGGTGGCCGGCGTACCAGCCGCAACGATCCGGCCGTCGGAGATCAGCGCGACCCGGTCGGCCAGCGCCTGCGCCTCGTCCATGTAGTGCGTGGTCAGCAGGATCGTGGTGCCCGAGCTGCGCAGCCCGCGCACCACATCCCAGGCCACGTGCCTGGCGTTCGGGTCGAACCCCGTCGTCGGCTCGTCCAGGAACAGCAGGCTGGGGTTCCCGATCACCCCCAGGGCCAGGTCGAGCCGGCGCTTCTGCCCGCCGGACAGTGACCTGACCTTCTTCTTCTCCTGCCCGCTGAGCCCGACCAGGCCGATCACCTCGTCGATGTCGCGCGGCTGCGGGTAATAGCCCGCGTTGCGTGCGACCGTCTCGCGCACCGTCAGGTAGGGCTCGACGGCGACCTCCTGCAGCACCAGCCCGATCTGCTCGCGCAGCTCGCGGCCGGTCGCCCGGTCGGCCGGGTTGAGGCCGAGCACCGACACCTCGCCGGCGTCGGCGCGGCGGAAGCCCTCAAGGATCTCCAGCGTGGTGCTCTTGCCCGCGCCGTTGGGCCCGAGCAGCGCGAAAATCTCGCCGTGCTCGACCGTGAAGCTCACGTCGCGTACGGCCCTGACCTGGCCGTAGCTCTTGCGCAGCCCGCTGACAATGACCGCGCTAGACATATGCCTCTCCTCTCTCGCCGGGCGGCCAAGAGTATTCCGTCCGCCCGTCACAAGCGCAATCATTTCCGCACGCAGCTGACCCGGATCGAGATGTCAAGGAACCGCCCGGCCAGGCCGCGCATCGCCGTCAGGCCGAAGCTGGTGCGGTCGAGCCTGGTAGTGCCATTCGCGGAGAATGACTGTCCTGAGCCATCGAAGTCACCGATGACCAGGCTGACTGGCTGACTCACGCCGCGCACGGTCAGCGTGCCGTCGACCCGGTCGCCGTCGACCAGGTCGGCGGTGAACGTCATCACCGGGTGCCGGCTGACGGCGAGGAACGTCGCCGACCGCACGGTCGAATCACGCTGGCCGTTGCCGGTGCGGAAGCTCGCCGTGTCGATTTCGGCCCGCACGGACGAGGCGGCCGGCGGCTCGCGGATCTCGACGGTGCCCGACCGGATCGCGAGACTGCCGCGCACCGGCGCCAGCCCGAACATGTGCCGGGTACGGAAAGTGATCGCTGAGGCGTCGGTGTCGATGTCGTAGCGGCCGAGACGTGGTGCGGTCTGTGCTTGTGGTGTCGTCTGCATGCCTCTATTCCAGGCGGCCGGCCAGCTGCCTGGCAGAGCCACCAGGATGGACCGTGACCAGCAAGAAGGATGCTCAGCCGCGGACGGGTGCTACTTTCGTCGCTTCGTGCCCGGCTGAACGTCGCGCGATCAGCGGCGGCTGGCCCGCGATGACATACCGTGAGCGCATGGACGACCGGCCTGCTGACTGCGCCAGGACTCAGTGCGGCGATGCCAGCGGCTCGTGGCGGGGGCGGTACGGTGCGTGGCTGCGACGCCACTGGGTAGCCGTCGACGTTTCGATCGCCGTTTTCTTCGTGCTGCTCGACACCACCACCACGCTGATCGGCGCCACCTGGTGGCCGTCCGCACCGGGCCCGCTGGCCTGGACGATGCTGGCGCTGCAGGCGGCTGCCTGCGCCTCGCTGGCGGTCCGGCGGCGAGCGCCGCTGCTCGTGCTCGCGATTCTCGGCGCTTTCACGCTGGCGATCACTCTGCTGATCTCGCCATTCGGCGCGCTGACTCCGGCGCACGCCGACAACATCTGGGCGCCTTAC
This sequence comes from Streptosporangiaceae bacterium, assembly GCA_036495525.1. Classification (GTDB taxonomy): domain Bacteria; phylum Actinomycetota; class Actinomycetes; order Streptosporangiales; family Streptosporangiaceae; genus DASXMR01. Next base: position 5,140 of record DASXMR010000041.1, read on the forward strand.
TCAACCCTGCTCGCGGCCTACGGTCCCGTTTTCTACTGCCGGGACAGGGATCGCCGGTTCGCGATCATCGCGATCACCGCGTTCGCGCTGGTGGTCGCGCGGCCGTGGGATGCGCCAGCCACCGTGGTGGCGGTGGGCGTGCTGCGCACGGCGGTGGGCCCGATGCTGGCCCTGTACTTCGACGCGCGGCAGCGGCTGGTCGCGGCGCTCACCGGGCGCGCCGAGCGGGCCGAGCGGGAGCAGCACCTGCTGGCCGCGCAGGCCAGGGCCGAGGAACGGGCCCGGCTCGCCGGCGAGATGCACGACGTGGTGACCCACCGGGTCAGCCTGATGGTGTTGCAGGCCGGGGCGCTGCGGATGACCGCGCCGGACGAAACGACCAGGCAGGCGGCCGAGGAGCTGCGCGAGGCCGGCTGCCAGGCGCTGGAGGAGCTGCGTGACCTGGTCGGCGTGCTGCGCGCCGAGCCGGACGGCACGGAGGCGCCGTCCACCCCGCAGTTCGCCGCCCTGGTCGCCGAGTCGTCAGCGGTGGGCACGCCAGCCGAGCTGATCGAGGAAGGCGACCCGGCGCTTGCCTCGCCGGTTGTCGGCCGCACCGCCTACCGGGTCATCCGGGAGGCGCTGACCAACGTGCGCAAGCACGCGCCGGGCACCGGGGTGACGGTGCGGGTCGGCTATGACGAGTCACAGGTGCGGATCTCGGTGCGCAACGCCGCGCCGCCTGGCGGCACGGCGGAAGGTCCGCTGGCCGGCACCGGGTCCGGGCTCGGCCTCGCCGGGCTGCGGCAGCGGATCGAGGTCGTGCACGGCACGCTGCGAGCCGGCCCCGCCCCGGACGGCGGCTTCACCGTCGAGGTGACTCTGCCGGCCTACGTGCCGACAGCCGAGCCGGTGGGCTGACCGTGATCCGAGTCGTGGTGGTGGACGACGAGCCGATGGTCAGCGCGCACCTGCGCACGATCCTCGGCTCGGCCGGCGACATCGAGGTCGCGGGCGAGGCGCACGACGGGGCTGAGGGAGTAGCGGAGGTCACCCGCAGCAAGCCCGACGTCGTGCTGATGGACCTGCGGATGCCGGGCACCGACGGGCTGACCGCCATCGAGCGGATCACCGCGATGGCGAGCCCGCCGGTGATCGTGGTGCTGACGACCTTCGACGCCGACCAGTACGTGCTGCGGGCGCTGCGGGCCGGCGCGGCTGGCTTCCTGGTCAAGTCCACGCCGCCCGAGGACCTGATCGACCTGGTCCGGGTCGCAGCCGAGGGCCACACGGTGCTGTCGCCGGCCGCCGCCCGCCGGCTGATCGCCGCGTCAGCCGACAGCCAGTCGGACCGCGATCGTGCACGTCGGCTGGCCGGCTCGCTGACCGAGCGAGAGGCCGGGGTGCTTGCCTGCCTCGGCGAGGGCCTGTCTAACGCGCAGATCGCCGGCCGGCTCTACTTGTCGGAGGCCACGGTCAAGGGCTACGTCTCCCGGATCCTGGACAAGCTCGGCATCGACAACCGCACGCAGGCCGGCCTGCTCGCCCACGACGCCGGGCTGACCGCGTCCTAGCGCGGCGCCGGTCAGCGCCCGGCCTACGGGCCGGGCCACCAGGCGAGCCAGCTGGTCACGCCGAGCTTGGGCGCATTGCGGGTTACCGGGCGAGGGCGAGCAACTCGGCGACGGCCTGCTGTCTGCCGGGATCCCCGATCCGGCTGATCGCGATGATGGGCGCGATGGCGCGGCACCAGGCGTACAGCCGGTCGGGGTCCAGCCCGGCGGCTGGTGCCAGGGCGGCGCAGCGGTTGCCGACGCCGTCTTGCCCGGCACCGTCCAGGGCGTAGTCCACGGCGTCGAAACACGGATCTCCGGTGCAGGCGCGGGGATCGATGGCGACCAGCCCGCGTGCGGGTCCGCCGTCAAGCACGTTGCCTAGATGCAGGTCGCCGTGCAGCAGTACCCTGGACGGCGCAGAGTCAAGCAGCAGGCCGTAGCGGTGTGCTGCCCGGTCCAGGTCCGCTGGGCGGACCCGCTGGCCGATGGGCGGCTCGCTTAGCCTGCGGCCAATCCGGGCGAAGAATTCATCGCATCTGCCGCGCAGGTCCCGCGGGAATCCGGGTGGCGGCGGAGCGGCGTGGTGCAGCGCCAGGATCAGGTCTCCCCATTCCTGCGCCGAGGGCGGATGCTTCAGCTCATCGGCTGCCGTCCCCGGCTCGATCGATTCGAGCAAGACCGCTCCGGCGGCCGGATCGACGGCCAGCACGTCAGGGACCTTGCCGCTGGACGCGAACAGGCAAAGCATGGCCGCCTGGTCGGCGAGGAAGGGCGGATCCGGGCTGAGCTTGAGCACGGCGCGGCCGCCCCCGGCCACGCTGCAGTACAGGACCACCGAGCTGGCCCCGTAGGCATACCTGTCGCCGAGCGTGAGCCCCCAGCGGCCTGCTACCTCATCGGCAAGAGCGGGGACAGCCGAGCACCAAGCTGCGATCCCGGAACCGAACCTGAGCGACAGGCAGTCGGTGATCTCTGCGACCAAGCCCGCATCATCCACCGCGCCAACCTAGTCGTCCCAGCGGCGGCATAACCAGAATTAGTGCGTCGCGTTATCCCGGTACCTGCCTTGGCCAGGAAGCTTGCTCCGAGCTGGCTTTACCGGTCAGCGCCCGGTAGCCGGGCCGGGGCAGGCCTGGCGCTGAGCTCGGCGATCACATCACCGATGCTGCGCACCTTGCCGTGCCGCCGGCGGATCATGTCGGCGATCAGGCCGGTCCAGCCGGTCTGGTGGGACGCGCCGATCCCGGCCCCGTTGTCACCGTGGAAGTACTCGGAGAACACCAGGTTGTCCCGCCACGCCGGATCGTCCTGCAGCAGCTCGGTACCGCCGAAGCAGGGCCGCCGGCCGTCAGCGCCGCGGGTGAAGATCGAGATCAGCCGGTCTTGCAGGTCACGCGCGACCAGGTCGAGGGTGAGCTGCTGGCCGGACCCGGCCGGGTACTCGATGGTCACGTCGTCGCCGTAGAACCGGTGATAGCGCTGCAGCACGCTCACCACCAGGTAGTTCAGCGGGAACCAGATCGGGCCGCGCCAGTTGGAGTTGCCGCCGAACATCGGCGTGGTCGACTCGGCTGGCTCGTAGTCGATCGACGCGCTGAAGCCCTCCACGCTGATCTGGTAAGGGTGCTCGCGATGGTAGGCCGACAGCGCGCGAAGCCCGTGCGGCGACAGGAATTCCGACTCGTCGAACAGCCTGGTGAGCAGCCGCCGCACCCGGTCGGGGCTGACCAGCGTCAGCAGCAGTCGCTGATCATCGCCGTCGCCGCTGAGCAGCCCGCTGTCCCGCAGTTTGGCCTGCTCGTCCATGTCGTGCCGGTGCAGGAAGTCGGCGAACTGCTTGCCGAGTGCCATGCCGCGCTCCAGCATGTGCTGATCGGCCACGCCGACGGCGAGCATCGGGATCATCGCGACCATCGAGGCGACCCGGACCGGCACGCAGGTGCCGTCCGGGGTGATCAGCCGGTCGTAGTACAGCCCGTCCTTCTCATCCCACAGGCCCTGGCCCTCAAGCGCGTCCCTGATCGCGGCGAAATGCTCGAGGAACTTGAGCACCAGGTCGAACGCGGGCCGCTGGCCCGAGCGGTTCAGCACCATCGCGATGGAGCCCATCGCCATCGCGTAAAAGCCCATCCAGCCGGTCGCGTCGGACTGCTCGAGCACGCCGCCGACCGGCAGGTGCGAGCGGTCAAGCGGGCCGATGTTGTCAAGTCCGAGGAACCCGCCCTCGAACAGGTTGTTGCCGCCCTCGTCCTCCCGGTTCACCCACCAGGTGAAGTTGACCAGCAGCTTGTCGAACACCCGGCTGAGGAACGCGGTGTCGGTGCCGCCGTCGATGGCGAACACCTCAAGCGCGGCCCAGGCCTGCACGGGCGGGTTCACGTCGCCGAAGTCCCACTCGTAAGCCGGCAGCGCGCCGTTCGGGTGCTGGAACCACTCACGGCACAGCAGCAGCAGCTGGTACTTGGCGAATCCGGGATCGACGTGCGCCAGCGCCACGCAGTGGAATGCCAGGTCCCACGCCGCGAACCACGGATACTCCCACTTGTCCGGCATCGACAGCAGGTCGAAGGCGTCGAAGGTGCGCCACCGGCTGTTGCGCCCCGACGCGCGCTGCGACGGCGGCGGCGGCTGCGCCGGGTCGCCGTCCAGCCAGCGGGACACGTCGTAGGCGTACAGCTGCTTGCCCCACAGCAGGCCGGCGAACGCCTGCCGCATCACCATCGCCTCGTCGGCGCTCGCGCTCTCCGGGGTCAGCCCGGCGTAGAACTCATCAGCCTCGGCCTGTCGCAGCGCGGCCACCCGCTCGAAGTCGGCGCCGAGCGCCTCGGCCGCGGCCGGGCCGGTGCCGCGCGGCCGCAGCCGCAGCCGAAGCTCCACGGTGGCGCCCGCCGCCACCTGCAGCTGGTACCAGAACGCGCACTTGCTGCCGCGCTGCTGCGGGTTGACCGTCGCCGCGCCGCTGACCACGTGATCGTTGATGCCGTCTTTCGGGTAAGCGGTCGCCGACGGTGCGGAAAACAGCCGCTCGTCGTTGGTCTCGTTCTCGCAGAACAGCAGCTGCGGTGCGGCGCCGTCCGGCCCGGCGGCGCCGAGCAGCTCCAGCTGGCCGGCGAACGGGTGCTCGATCGCTGCCGCCACCGTGCCCGGCGCACCGGCCGGCGCCTCGGCGATCACCGGGCGCTGGCTGCCTGCCTGCCATGACCAGGTATTGCGGAACCAGGCCGTGGGCAGCACGTGCAGCGTCGCCGGCTCGGGGCCCGCGTTGGTCACCTGCACGGTCATGGTCAGGTCATCCGGCGCGGCCTTCGCGTAGTGCACCTCGATGATCCAGTACCGGTCGTCATCGAATACCCCGGTATCGAGCAGCTCGTATTCCGGCTGCAGCCGTGAGCGTGCCGCGTTCTGGCTGATAAGTGCCTGGTAGGGGAACTCGCCCTGCGGATAGTGATAACGCCAGCGGTTCCACGCGTGGCTGGGCAGCGCGTCCAGGTACCACCAGTAGTCCTTGACGTCCTCGCCGTGGTTGCCCTGCGCGCCGGTCAGGCCGAACGCGCGCTCCTTCAGGAACGGGTCCTTGCCGTTCCACAGCGCCAGGCTCAGGCACAGCCGCTGCTCGATGTCGCTGAAGCCGGCCAGGCCGTCCTCGCCCCAGCGGTAGGCGCGCGATCTCGCGTGGTCGAACGGCAGGTAGTCCCAGGCCTCGCCGTCCGCGCTGTAGTCCTCGCGGACTGTGCCCCACTGGCGCTCGCTGAGATAAGGTCCCCACCGGTACCAGTCGCCTGCCTGCCGCAGGCCGTCCTCCAGCCGCCCGAATCCAGCGACCCGATCCTGCTCAGCGCCCATCAGCCATCCCGTTCCCCCCGTGACGTGGCTGTGCCGAGCGACACTATAAGCGAGCGGTGATCACGTCCCGGCAGCGGAGGGACACATAGCGCCGGCCATGGCCAGCAGCACCGAGGAGCGCGATGCCCGAGCTCATCAGCAGCTCTGCGAATCCGCTGATCCGGCGGATGCGCCAGCTCGCTGACCGCCGTCACCGGCGCCGGGAGGGCGCCTTCGTGGTGCAGGGCATTCAGCCGGTCTGGCACGCTGTCCGGTCCGGCGCGCCGGTCGAGACCCTGGTCGTCGCCCCTGCCCTGCTCACCGCGCCGGCCGTGGTGCGGCTTGTCGAAGAGCAGGAGGAACGAGGCGTCCGGGTGGCCAGGGTGACCGCCGAGCTGTTCGGCCGGCTGGCTGACCGGGACGGCCCGACCGGGCTGGCCGCGATCGTGCGCGCCCGCCAGGCTGGGCTGGCTGACCTGACGGTGCGGCCATTCTCGGTCTTCGTCGCGCTGCACGAGATCGGGAACCCCGGCAATCTCGGCACGATCATCAGGACCGCCGACGCGGCCGGGATGAGCGGCGTGGCGCTGATCGGCCAGGCTACCGACCCGCACGACCCGGCGGCGGTCAAGGCATCGATGGGCGCGCTGTTCAACATCCCGGTCGCGCAGGCGGCCAGCGCGGACGAGTTCTTCGGCTGGACGGCGGCAGCCGGCGTCACCGTGGCGGCGGCATCGGGCGGCGGCGCGGCGGAGATCTGGGCCGCCGAGCTACCCCGCCCGCTGGCCATCCTGCTCGGCAGCGAGGGACCTGGGCTGCCGGACAGCATGCTGGCGCGCAGTGCCGCCACGGTGCGGATTCCGATGACGGGCACCGCCGAGTCACTGAACCTGGCCGTCGCGGCAGGCATCCTGATGTACGAGACGTGGCGGCGCGACGGCGGCCCCGCTCTGGACGCCGGTCCGGCGATACCGGAAAATCAGCACTTGTGCGACACCGGCGGCGAGGAGAGGCGGGACACCGATGACGGTGCTTAAGGCGGAGGCAGAGCCGGGCGAGGTCGGGCTTGACCCGGCGCGGCTGCAGCGGCTCGACCGGCGGCTCGCCGTCTACGTCGAAGAGGGCAAGCTGCCTGGCTGGCTGCTGACGGTCAGCCGCCGTGGGCAGCTCGCGCACGTCTCCGCCTGCGGTTCGCGCGACCTGGAAGCCGGCCTGCCGGTCGAGACCGACACGCTGTTCCGGATCTACTCGATGACCAAGCCGGTCACCTCGGTCGCGGCGATGATGCTCTACGAGGAGGGCGCGTTCGAGCTGACCGACCCGGTGAGCGCGTTCATCCCGTCCTTCGCCGACGCCCGGGTCTACGCCGGCGGCTCTGACCTGCGGATGCTGTCGGTGCCCGCGACCGAGCCGGTCAGGATCTGGCACCTGCTCACGCACACTTCCGGGCTCACCTACGGTTTCCATCGCAGCCACCCGGTCGACGCCGTCTACCGGGCGGACGGATTCGAGTGGGGCCAGCCATCCGGGTTCGACCTGGCCGCCTGCTGCGACGCGTGGGCTGGCATCCCGCTTCTGTTCCAGCCAGGCTCGGAGTGGAACTACTCGGTCGCCACCGACGTGCTCGGCCGGGTGGTGGAGGTGGCCTCCGGCCAGCGGCTTGACGAGTTCTTCGCCAGCAGGATCTTCGCGCCGCTCGGCATGACCGACACCGCGTTCTTCGTGCCCGAGGCTGACCGGGGCCGGCTAGCCACGCTGTACACCCGCGGGCCCGACGGCAAGGCCAGGCTCCTGACGGCGATGGGCAAGGTGGCCTCGGCTGCCCCGCGATACCTCAGCGGCGGCGGCGGGCTGATCTCCACCGCGGCCGACTACTACCGCTTCACCCAGATGCTGCTCGCCCGGCCAGGCAGCCCGGCCGGGGAGCTGGAGGGCACCGCCCTGCTCGGCCCGCGCACCGTCGGCTACATGACGCGCAACCAGCTGCCCGGCGGCGCTGACCTGGAGACGTTCGGCCGGCCGCTGTTCGCCGAGGCGCCGCTGCGCGGCACCGGCTTCGGGCTCGGGTTCGCTGTAGTGCTCGACCCGGCCGCTGGCAAGACGCTGACCTCTGCGGGGGAGTTCTCCTGGGGCGGCGCCGCCAGCACGGCGTTTTTCGTCGACCCGGCCGAGGAGCTGACGGTCAGCTTCTTCACCCAGCTGCTGCCCTCCAGCACCTATCCCATCCGGCAGCAGCTGCGCCAGCTCGTCTACCAGTCGCTGACCGGCTGACGCTATCGCGCTGATCTGATCTGATCTGACCTGACCTGGCCCGCGGGCCCGTCCGCTGCTGACCTGGCCTTGCCGTCAGCCTGGTGCTTGCCGGGGGCAGTTCCGGGCGACGACCGCCGCCCCTGGGAAGCGAGCGCTCGGAGCCCGTCAGCTGGTGACCGCGCGCGCGGGCCGAGCTGCGCGAGCGGGTCGCCGCAGCCACCGGGTCAGCGGTAGCTGCGCGGCGAGCCGCTCGCAGTAACTGGCGCGCTGGCGTGCTTGCCTGCTGCCCCAGCAGACCAACCGCACGCTGGTCAGCGCTGTCAGCCGCCGGCGTGGATCAGCTTCCTGGCCCGCGCCCAGCTGAGCACGACACCCGTCGGCTGCGGGCCGCAGACGCCGACGAAAAGCTCGGTCTCGCTGTCAGCGTGGATCTTCTTGCTCCTGCGGACGTGCCCGGCGCCCATCGCGAGCTCGTGCCGCCGTCCGCCGCACAGGCGAGGAGTGGCATAGGTGCCGAGGATGTTGTCCCGGTGGCCCCAGCAGCCCGCCCGGTGTGCCTTCGTGCAGTCCAGGTTCGGGCTGCCAAGGCCGTCGTCGTACATCCAGCCGAAATCGGAGCCGAGGGCGTTGTCGTATCCGCCGGCCCAGTTGCCGCCGAAGGAGATAGCGGTCCAGCCGCCGGGCTGCGCGCCGAGCCGGAAGACCGGGTCCCGCACCTGGTTGGCGCCGGCCTGCGCGGCCCGGTTCAGCCTCCTGACCAGGACGGCCGCGGGAGCCAGGCCGCGCGAAGTGCGCTCGAGGTTGACGGTGACGAACAGCTGCTCGACCGGAGTCAGCTTCTCGTACGCGGCCATCGAGAAGGACATGCCGCGCATCCGCTCCAGGATCCGGCGGCCGCGCGTGATGGCCTTGCGTGCCATCGTGTTGCAGCCAGGCCCGTCCTTACCGCCGATGCAGGACGCCGACTGCAGGAAGTTAGGCCTTGGCTGGACGTTCCGCCTCGGGTGCTTAGGCGGCACGATGCCGTGGTGCACGGCCGGCCCGGCGCTGCGCGCCGAGCCGGTAGCCGCAGTCTCGGCTGATGCGGCAGCCGCCGCAGTGCCGGCTGATGCGGCTGCCACCGCAGGGCTGGCAGCTGCGGCCGGGCCAGAGAACAGGAAAGCCGCGGCAAGGCTGATGCCGCCGACGTGCAGGGCGAAGCGAGCTGCTGGCATGGGCAGTCTCCGGGTGGTGAGCCTCTGCGGGCGGCCGGACCGGCCGCCCTGACCGGGATTCTGCCGTTTTCCGGCGGGCGAAACGCCGCATTTCCGTGGATCCGGCGGCTACCTCAGACCGTGTCGTGGTCCTTCGGCTGCGCGGCGTGGCGCCCGGCGGCCGTCTCCTTGCGCACCGACCGCAGCCGGTGCAGTATCAACGCGGCCAGCGGAACCACCACGATGATGACTAGCACGTAGCTGCCCAGCGACAGGTCCTTTTCCACCTTGCTGTACGCGCTGCCGAGCGCGTAGCCGATTGACGAGAGAGCGGTCGCCCAGATGGTGGTGGCGATCAGGTTCAGCACGTTGAAGCGCAGCGAAGGCACCTCAGATATGCCGGCCACGATCGAGGTGAACGCGCGGATCAGCGGCAGCAGGCGGCCCACCAGCACGGCCCAGCCGCCGCCCTTGCGGAAGACGCGCTCGGCGCGGTCGATGTCAGTAGGCGTCACCAGCACATACCGGCCCAGTCGCTCGACCGCCCGCCGACCACCCCGGCGGCCGACCAGGTAGGAGACGTACGACCCCGCCATCTCGGCGGCGGTACCGAGAATGATCACCAGGACCAGGTTCAGGTGTCCCTGCGAGGCAAGGACGCCGGCGAACCCGAACGTAATCTCCGAGGAGATCGGGATGCTGCAGGCCTCGATGAAGGCGAACAGGATCAGCGCGATATAGCCGGCGTGCGTCAGGAAGCTCTCCACCTGAAAAGTTCTACAGCATCGGTAGTAGTGCGCCGTACCGAACCCGCAGACGCCGGGCACATACTGCCCCGCCATGAGCTGAAATTTGCCCGTCCAGGACCGGAATACTGACCGGCGATGAACCGGCGGAGCTTTGGGTCTGACCAACCAGTTCCCGGCTGGCAAGGACCTCCAGGGATCGGCCATCGAGACTCAGCCGAGCGAGGCAGGTGTGTCAGCGCGCGCTGATCGATTTCCCTCACGCAGGTGCGGCCGGCCTGGCCTGAGAAGACGCGTGCCCCGCCCCCTCGGGGTGTGGGGCGGGACACGCATGCGCGCCAGGCGCATCTTCGAGAGCCGGGCAAAGGAGGAGATGCCCTGCGTCCGGCTTTACCGCCGGGGGGTGGCGGGTGGTGCTGGCCGCGGCAGCGGGGGTGTGCTGCCCCGGCTTCCTGCTGATGCCGCCCGGGGGGCGGTCCTGCTGGCCCTGGCCGGGCATGGGGGCTGCCCTGCCTTGAGCGGTGGCCGCGCGGGGAAGTCGCGGCCGGGTCGGCCGGGGCGGGGGGTGCCGCCCTGGCCATCTCGGGGGAGGGATGGCCGCCTTGAAACGGCCAGGTTCCTACGGCACCAGGTGACGGGCGGCGATGGAAACGACCTGTGCTGCCTGTGCCTCCCACCTCGCGTAGGCGTAGGGGAAGCCGGACTTCTGCACGCCCTGGGCTGCCTCCCACAGCGGCTGCCTGGCCCAGGCCGGGTCACTGCGCTGGTAGGCCGCCAGCCCGTTGAGGAACGCGTTAGCTGCGTAGGCCGGGGTGGTGATCTGGGCCGCGCTGCCCCAGCCCATCGACGGCCGCTGCTGGAACAGGCCGAGCGAGTCGCTGTCGCCGTAGCTGATGTTCTCCAGCGTGGACTCCTGCATCGCGGTCGCCACGGCGATCACCGCTGAGCGGACGCCCATGTGCTTGTGCAGTGCCCGCGCGGTGATGGTGGTCGCGTTGGCCATCCGGGACGCGGTGATCGGCATGACCTCCTGCGGACCAGAGGTCACGGTGGGCTGCAGCCGGTCGGCGGCCGGCAGTCCGTGATGGCCGTGGTGGCGCAGGCCGGGGTCGGTCTTGGTCGCCACGATCGGGGCTGCCTTGCGCCACGGCATCCTGGTCAGGTCGGCGTGCGCCCGGCTGTGCCTGGCGTGCGAGACCCGCTTGGCCCTGGCGTGCGGCGCGTTCTTCCTGGCCGGGCCGCCTGACCGGCCGGCGGAATCCTTGCTGCCCGCCCGGGCCCTGCTGCCCGCCCGGGCCTTGCTGTCGGCTGATGCCTTGCTGTCGGCCGAGGCCGTGCTGGCATGGCCGGAACGGCCGTTCTGCTGGCCGTGGCGGTGCTGGCCGTCGGGGTGCCGGCCGTCGCGGTGCTGGCCGGCCAGGTTCTGGCCAGCCTGGCTGGCAGCGTGAGCGCCAGCCGCCGCCGGGACGGCGGCTCGAGCGGGGGAATCCAGCGCGATCACGGCGCCAGCTGAGCCGCTGGCGACGACGGCCGCCACGGTGCTGGCGTACAGGACGGACTTTGCGCGACCGCGAATTACCTCAGTCAGTCGAGCGATGGGGGGCACGATGTTTCCTTCCGTTACGGTCCTCGCCGCACGGCCGGCCAGGGGCCGGACGATGGTGTGAGCCTTTAGGGGGGCTTGCCGGCGAAGCGCAATGTGCACTAGGTGCGTGCGTCGCGGGTACGAGGCGGGCTGCCAGTGAGGCAACAGGGGCGATTCGGGGTCGGCCGCCTGGCAAGCACGGAATCAGTCATCCGAGATATTCCGGATGTGATCCCGGCGAGGATCACGACGTATAACACCGCCTGAGGCCGGGCTGCATCCCGCCTGATGCCCGATATGAGCCTTGTCACTACTGGCGGGTAACGGGAATTTTTCGGCAACTGTCTGGCTCAGCGGTGCGCTCAGCGCCCGGCTGTTCGCGGGCGTGAACGGGTCTAGAACCTCTGACCTGCGCAAATGATTCCCCGGCAGCGTGCCTGGCCGGATGCGGCGCGGCCCGCGGTGAATGCGGCGCCCTAGCCGCCCAGCGCAGCCCGCCCGCTGCCGCAGCGTCGCCACGCCCGCTGCCATCGTCCGGCCAGCCAGGTCGATCTGTGGTGTATCACGAGATATCCCGGGATATGTTAGGCTCGCACGGCCGGTGCCTAGGGCGGCGCGGCGCAGGGCAGGTGACCGCGGCCGGACCGAGTCGCGGCCGGGCGGTGGGGAGCGGAATGACGCGACGGACGGTGAGCGGCACCGATGGCAGGCCGACTGGCCGGAGCGTGCGATGCCGGCGCTGAGCGGGACCGGGCGGCTTGCCGATGACCTGTACCTGATGGCCCACGACGACCGCAGCGGCAGGCCGCATTTGCAGCAGCGGGCCACCGGCCTCGGCCTGGCGGCTGCCCTGCTCGCCGAGCTGCTGCTGGCCGGGACCATCGCCGTCACCGGCGACGGAATTGTGCGCACCGGCAGCCCGGCGCCGATTGATGAGTTATCTCGTTCAGTGCTTGGCGTGCTGGCCGGCGAGCCAGGCAGCCATCAGCTCGCCGAGTGGCTCGCGTTCCTCGCTCGCGGCTCGGCGGTCGGCGTGGCAGCCCGGCTCGCAGGCTCGGGCTACCTCGTGCGGGCGCCAGCACGCTGGCCATGGCGTGGCGAGCGCTGGTTCCCGGCCGACTCCGACTGCGCGTTCGCGCCGATGGGCCGGGTCAAGGCCGCGCTTGACTCGCCCCAGCCGGACAGCGCCCAGGGCATAGTGCTCGCCGGGCTCGCCGGGGCGTGCGGGCTGCGCCCGCGACTGGCCTTATACCTGCCGCCGCGCAGCTATCGCCGGCTCGGCCAGGCAGTGAGTCAGCTCGATCCGGAACTGCAAGACCTGGTCGCCCAGACCCAGGCCGCGGTGGACAGCGCCGTACTCGCCCACCGCGTCTGACCGTCATCTCACCCAGGAGAAACCGTGTCCCGAACCGAGACATCGTTAACCAGGCCAGCCCGCCTGTCCGCCGCGCTAGCCAGCGACAGGCTTGGCGTGCCAGCCGTGCTTTCCTTCGTGCTGGCCAGCGTGGCGCCGCTGACGGTGGCGGCCGGAGTCATCCCGACCGCCTACCAGACCACCGGCCTGACCGGGATTCCGGCCGCATTCCTCGCCATCGCCGTGGTCCTGGCCCTGTTCGCGGTCGGGTACGTGGCCATGACCAGGCACATCACCAACAGCGGTGCGTTCTACGCGTTCATCTCACGCGGCGCCGGCCGGGTGACTGGCGTCGCGGCGGCACTTGTCGCGCTGCTGTCGTACACGTTCCTGCAAGTCGGCCTCTACGGCGCGCTCGGCCCGAACGCGGCCGCCGAGGCAGCTGCGCACCTGGGCGTGCACGCCGCCTGGTGGAAATGGGCGCTGGCCGCCTGGGCGCTGATCACGCTGCTCGGCCTGCTCCGGGTGGACATCACCGGCCGGGTGCTCGCCGTGCTGCTGACCGCCGAGATCGTGGTGATCCTGGCCGAGGCAGCCGGCGGGCTCGCCCGCCCCGCTGGCGGCCAGGTGAGCTTCGCCACCCTCTCGCCGGCCGACCTCACCTCCGCGGGGTTCGGCACCTTCGGCGTGCTCGCGGTCGTGGCGGTGCTCGGGTTCGTCGGCTTCGAGCAGGCCCCGGTGCTGGCCGAGGAGGCTCGCAGCGCCCGGCGGACGATCCCGCTGGCCACTTACGCGGCGATAGCCATGATCGCGGTGCTGTACGCCGGCGCCAGCTGGGCGATGGCCGTCAGCAACGGCCGCGGCCACATTGTCGCGGCCGCCGGGCAGCAGGGCCCCGGTCTGCTGTTCGGCCTCGGCGGCAGCGGCGGCCTCTCCCAGGCCGCCCAGCTGCTGTTCCTGACCTCCCTGTTCGCTGCAGCGCTCGCGTTCCACAACGTGGTCTGGCGGTACATGTACGCGCTCGGCCGGGAGAGCGTGCTGCCGCCGGTGCTCGGCCGTACCGGCGGAAACAACATCCCGAAGACGGCATCCCTGGTGCAGAGCGCGACGGCGCTCGTGGTCATCGTGGTGTATGCGATCGGCGGCTGGCCGCCGATGACGAACCTGTTCTTCTGGCTCGGCACCACCGGCGGATTTGGCATCCTGATCTTGCTGGCGATCACCGCCGCCGCGGTAGTCATGTTTTTCGGCCGCGATCCGCGCGGGGAGAGCGCCTGGCCGCGGCTGGTCGCGCCCGGGGCCGCGTTCATCCTGCTGACCGGGATCATCGTGCTCGCCGTGCTGCACTACGGCACCCTGCTCGGCGTCGGCCACGGCGCGGTCGCCGCGTGGGCGCTGCCAGCCAGTTACGCCGCCGTGGCGGTGATCGGCCTTGGCTGGGGCCTGATCCTCAAGCTCTGGCGCCCGCAGGTATACGCGGCGATCGGCCTCGGCGCGCACGCCGTGACCGGCCAGGGCACGCCAGCTGGCCAGGGCTTGCCAGCCGGCCAGCGCTTGGTGGCCGGCCAGGTCGCGCCGGAGGGCCAGGAGCGGCCGCGGTGAGCGTAAGCCAGCCGCGGGTGATCTGCGCCAGCACAGCCGACCTGATGGCGCTGCGCCAGGTCATCGCTGACGCGTTCGCCGACCTCCCGCCATCCCGCTGGCTGATCGCTGACCCGGCCAGCCGCAGGGAGGCCTTCCCCGGCTACTTCCAGCTCTGCCTGGAGCACGCGCTGGCGGCCGGCCTGGTGCACTGCACCGCTGATCGCGCAGCGGTAGCGCTATGGCTGCCCGGCGGCCCAGGTTCAACTGGCCTGCCGGCTGACCACGGCTCGCGGCTGGCGGCGGTGACCAGCCCGTGGACGGGGCGGTTCGCGTGCTTCGAAGCGGCGCTGGACGCCCGCCACCCTGACAGCCGGGCGCATAGCCACCTGGCGATCCTCGCGGTGCGGCCTGACCGGCAGCGCCAGGGCCTCGGCGCCGCCCTGCTGCGTGCCAGGCACCAGGTGCTCGACCGCGAGGGAACGCCCGGCTACCTGGAGGCTGCCGACTGGGGCACCCGCCGGGTCTACCTGCGGCACGGCTACGCCGACCTCGGGCCGCCGATCGAGCTGCCCGGCGGCCCGATGATGTACCCCATGTGGCGCGAGCCCCTGGCCACCCAATAGGTCCGGAGGCGCGGTCGGACCCGCGTGGATTCGAACGCGCAGTGCGCCGGGCGTTGCACAGGCTGGCGGACCTGGATCGGGAGGACAGATGACCAAGCTGTCAGAGCTCAGGACCGCTGGTCAGATCGCGGCCGAGGATCTTGCCGGCCACAGCGAATCAAGCTGACCGGAAAGGGCCGGCGCTGCCTGCTGCCTGGCGCTGCCGAACCGCAGTGTGGCCTGCCAGCGTCAGCGTGGTCCTTGGCTAGGACGCCGTCCAGTTGTCTGGCTTCGGCTGGCCGAGCGGCGCGCTCGCGTGGCTGGCCGGCGCCGCTGACGGCTGAACGAACGAGCTGCCGTGCGGGCCGGCCACGACTGCCTGGTGCAGCGCGCTGCCGTGCACGTACTTCTGCCATGGCAGGAACCACTCGGTCCAGCCGTTGTCCCAGGTGCCGGCCCGCGGACTGCCGGTCACGGTGACCGGGTCGCCGGGCACTTCCATCTTGTAGTAGACCTTCGCGGCGGCCGGCGGCATGTTGACGCAGCCGTGGCTGACGTTGGTGAAGCCCTGCTCATTGACCGACCAGAACGCGTCGTGCAGGTAGTCGCCTGTCCAGGTGAAGCGGACCGACCAGGGCACCTTGATCCGGTAGCCGGGGCCTTTCATCAGCACCGGGTTGCCCTTGTCGATGGTGACGTAGGTGCCGTTCGGCGTGTTGTCACCCGGCCTGCCCGTGCTGATCGGCCACGTCCGGTACAGCTTGCCGTCCCGGTACAGCTGCATGTGGTGCGTCCTGGTGCTGGCGGTCACGATCAGCGACCGGCCGATGCTGAACGTCTGGGTCAGCGTGTGATAGCCGTAGACGCCCGGGGCGCCCTGCACCCCGTCCAGGTGCCCGGTGAAGCTGACCGTGGTGTGCGGCGGCCAGTAACTGCGCGGCCGGAAGTTCAGCGTCGTGCTGTTGTCCCAGTACCAGGCGCCCACCACCTTGCGGGAAGTGCGCAGCTGCAGCGCGCGCTCGACCGCGGCGCGATTGGTGATCGGGTGGCTGAACTTGAGCATGATCGGCATGCCCACCCCGTAGGTCTTGCCTGCCCCCTCGAATATCTGCGCCTGGAATGTCTGTGACGGCGTGATGGTACGGAACGAGCTGGTCCTGGTGATGGCGTGGCCAGTGGCGCTGACCGCCTTCGCGGTCACCTGGTAGCGCTGCGACACGCCTAGCGGCCACGTGCTGTGCCACACGGTGCCGTCCGCGCTGAGCTTGCCGCTGACCGCGTCGCCGCCGGCGGTGACGCGGACGCTGGTCACCCTGGCGTGACTGACGCCGATCTTGATGCCCTGGTCGGGCTTGACGTTCTTGCTGCCGTTGGCCGGGGTGATGGACAGCAGGATGCCGGTCGCCTCGGTGCCGCTGCCGCGCTGGCTGGCGGCCTTGCCGCCGGTACCGTGGCCGCCGCCCGAGCAGGCCGCGGCGAGCAGCCCGGCCGTGCTGAGCATGGCCACGGCCAGCAAGCGCCGCCGCGCCGATCGTGGTCGCGCTGTCCGTGACCGCGCTGGCCGCCCCCTGCATGAGCCGTCATCGCCGAGCACGCCGCCTCCTGACCCGGACCTGCCCGCACACGGGGCAGGACCTGGCAGTCCGTTCTTGCCATTTCAGAGTATTCCCGGCTGGCACGAACTAACCATGGCTGCGGTCAGGTCAGCCCGGCCCGGCAGGCGGGGCGCCAGGGTGGCCGGCCGGCTCCTGGCGCTGCCCGTCGCGCGCGGTGCCCGCGCCAGCCGTGCCATCGACGGCATTGCCATCGGCTGCGGTGCCCGCTGCCGCGGTGCCCGCCGGCGTGGTGCCGTCGGGGGCGGTGCCAGCCGCGGCCGTGCCGCTGGCGGCCGGCGCCTGGCTGCCCGGGCCGCCCGGCGGGGCAGCCCGCCCGGTCCGGCGGCGCGCGATGCCGGCCAGCGCGACCGCGCCGGCGAGGACCGCTATTCCGGTCGCGGTCCACGGCACATAGTCCTTCAGCCGGTCGAACGGCGTCCTGGCGCTGGCCGGCGGCAGGCTCAGCCGCACCATCAGCGTGCCGCGCTGCCCGGCGTCCTCGAAGCCGATCAGCCGTCCCCTGGCGTCAAACGCGGCCGAGTCACCGGTCAGCGCCGCCTGCACGACCGGCCGGCCGGTCTCCGCGGCCCGGATGGCGCTCAGCGAAGCGTGCTGCTGCAGCGCCCAGCTGTGCTGGAACGTCGAGTCCGAGGTCTGGTAGATGATCACCTGGGCGCCGTGGTCCGCGTCGAACCGCGACATGTCAGGGAACGCCGATTCGAAGCAGATGAGGACGCCTACGTTCAGCGCGCTGCCGTCGCGCAGCGTCGCATGCAGCACATGCGCGCCGCTGCCCGGCACCATGTTCGACGCCGCGGCGCGGCTGATGCTGGTCAGCCAGCCGAGCTGGCCGCGGAACGGTATGTACTCGCCGAAGGGCACCAGCCGGGTCTTGGTGTACCGCCCGGCCACCCCGTTCTTGTCGATCAGCAGCGCGACCTTGTCATGCCCGCCGGCCGGGGTGATCGCGTCCTGGGAGACCAGGATCTGGGCGCCTACCTGCCGGGACAGCTGCTTGAGCTGCGCCAGCCTGGCCGGCTCGGCGTCCAGGTCAAAGCCCACGCTGCTCTCGCCCCAGACGATGAGGTCGGCGCGGCTAGCCTGAGTCCCGGTGAGCTGCTCGTTCACCGCCAGGCGCTGCCCGGCAGTGCCGTTGGTCAGCCCAGCCTGTACGAGCGCGATGGTGACCTGCCTGGTCACTGGCGAGGGCGCAGTGACGGCGAAGGCGATGGGACCGGCCGCGATCGCGATCGCCGCGGCGGCCACGCCGACCAGGCGGACCGGGATCCGCCGGGCGGCCAGGGCGATCACCAGTCCGGTGTTGGCCGCCACCAGCGCGAAGGTGATCAGCCACACGCCACCGACCGCCGCCAGCGCGAGGACCGCCGGGTGCTGCCACTGGCTCACGCCGAACACCGCCCACGGCCCGCCGAGCGCCTGCCACGACCTGATCCACTCGGTCACCAGCCAGCAGCTCGGCACGACGGCAACCGCCGCCAGCGCGCGCCAGACAGTCACCGGGGCGCGCAGCAGCCGCCAGGTCGCCACGCCGACGCAGCTCCACAGCAGGCCGAGCACGATCGCGATCAGCAGCAGGCCGGGGCCGAGATTGGGTGCCAGCCAGTACAGCGCGAACAGCAGGTACCCGCAGCCGAACCAGCAGCCGCGTACTGCCGCCTCCCGCCCGCTCGGCGCGGCGCGCATCAGCAGCAGGCCGGGTACCAGGCCGAGCCAGGCCAGGATTTCCAGGTTCGGCGCGGGGAACGCGAGGACCGGCAGGGCCCCGGCCAGCAGGGCTGCCCAGCGGACCGGCCGGGTCAGCGCGCGCCAGAACTTCACGACTCTATTGTGCGGCCCGGCTCAGCCTCGCGTGGCCCGAGCCCGGCGGACGGCGGGCCGGCGGACGGGCCACCCAGCGTGCGGGCGCGCCGCCTGGTCAGCCACGCCCCTGCCAGCACCCAGCCGAGCAGCGCCACGGCCGCGGCGCTGAGCACGCCCTCCGGCCAGCCGCCCAGCCGCATCGCCAGCGTGAGCCCGGTGCGCAGCGGCACCTGCTGGTCGAGCACGGCGCGCTGCCAGGTGCCGGTCCTGGCCAGCAGCGAGCCATCAGGGGCGATGATGGCGCTCTCGCCGGTGGTGGACGCGACCACCACGGAGCGATCGGTCTCCACCGCCCGGATCCGCGCCATCGCCAGCTGCTGCAGCGTCTCGCCGGTCTGCCCGTCGAGCTCGAAATCGGCGTCGTTGGTCTGCACGCTGAGCACGTTCGCCCCGGCGGTGACCTCGGACGCGACCAGGTTGTCGAAGCCGACCTCGTAGCAGATCACGTCCCCGAGCCGGATGGGCCCGACGTGGAACACCACGGCCTTGTGACCGGGCGTGAAGTTGACCGGCTGCAGCGAGGGCAGCGAGGTGAACTTGTCCAGGAACCCGCGCAGCGGTATGTACTCGCCGAACGGCACGAGCTGGCGCTTGACATAGACCTGCACCGGGCCGCGGCCAGGCAGCCACAGCTGCCCGGCGTTGCGCAGCGGATTGTCGAGTACGGCGCCGACCAGCACCGGCCTGCCGATGGCGGCGACCGCGGTACTGATCTGCGTGTTTGTCCGAGCCGACGTCGCCGGGTCGATATCCGTCGAGTTCTCCGGCCAGATCACCAGGTCAGGAGCCGGGCGGGTGCCAGCCGCCACTTGCGCGGCGAGCCGCAGGGTGGCGGCCTCGTGGTTGGCGGTGACGGTGTGCGCGCGGAGCTGATCGGGCAGGCTGCGCGAGTGCGGGACGTTGCCCTGGATCGCGGCGATGGTGGCTGAAGGGCCGCCGGAAGCGGGACTGCTCAGCGGGAGCAGCTGGCCGCCGAGCGCCACCGCGGCGCTGGCGGCGAGCGCGAGGCCGGGCAGCAGCAGGCGGCGCCACGGCCTGACCCCGGTCAGCAGCAGCCAGGCCAGGCACGCGCCGGCCAGCGCCAGCAGGAACGTCAGCAGCGGCGGGCCGCCGATCGCCACCCAGCGCTGCGTCGGCGCCCCGGCCTGGCTCATCGCCAGCCGGCCCCAAGGGAACGCCCACGGCCAGCGGTCCCTGACCGCCTCGGCGGCGACCCACCAGCAGGCGACGGCTAGCGGCCAGGCACGCAGCCGTAGCAGCAGCAGCTGGCCGAGCACCAGCACGGTGAAGACGATGGTCTCCGCGATGGCAAGCGCGGCCCACACGTACCAGGCCACGTTCAGCAGCCAGGAAATCAGGGGAACGAAGAAAGCTACGCCGAACACTGCCCCGACAGCCAGTGCGGTGCGGGTGCGCTGCCGCCAGAGCGCCACGGTCAGCAAGGCTGGCCCGAGCGCGGCGAACGGCCAGATCCCTACCGGGGGGAACGCGCCGGCCAGCGCCAGGCCGCCGATGAGCGCTGCCGGCAGCGCAAAGCGGGCGCGCAGCGCCGGGCGGGCAGCGTCCGGGCCGCCGCCCGGGTCCCGGCTGGCGCGCAGGCCGGCCGGTGCAGGCGCAGCCGGGGCGGGGCTGGTGCCGCCGGTGCCTGTCAGCCGCACGGTTCCTCCCGCCAGGCGTTCTGCTGCGTGGTGGTTACTGTGAGCGTAGCCGCGCAGCCGCGCTGACCTCACCGCAGCCGCGCCTGATCGCTGGTCGTTCCCCGGCAATTGACGCATTCGTGGGATTGCAGCTATCGACCGTGATAGCGTCGTTACAGCCTGCTCCTACGGATGCAGGCGGACCTGCCCTGATACGCATACTCGCGAGGTATCGGCCGTGATCAGGATTCGCTACGCGGAGCTGCCCAGCGGCTTACATGTCCGCACCGAGGCACTCGACGGTCAGGTCACCATCTGGCTCCAGCAGGGCCTCACCGCCGCCGAGCGGCGGGCCGCGCTGCGCCGGGTGCGCCGCAGCTCGCGGATGGGCGTCGGGCCCGATCTGCCGCGTAGGCCGTATGCGAGGGCGCTGTCAGCCGACCGGCTGCGCACCGCCGCTGGCGGCCTGCTTGGAGCGGTCCGCACCCACCCCGCGCTGCTGACACCGCTGATCGTCGCCTGCCTGGCGGTGGCCGGCTACCTGTTCGTGGCCTCAGCTCCGCTGCGGGCGCACCCGATGCTGACCGCCGCCGGTGACGGCCTGCCGGCTGTGCCGGGCGGAGCAGCGGACCCGTCGGGTCTCGGGCTCGACCCGCCGGCTGGCGGCGGCTCTTTGTCACACCGCTCAGCTGACATCCGCCGGCTCACCCGGCTGCAGCATCACGATCGCCGCGGGCACGGGCCGACCGCGCTGGCCGGCCAGCGAGGCGGGCGGCCAGGCCGTGCCCAGCCACCAGGTCAGGTCAGGCCCGCCGCGCCGTCCCCGCCCAGCGGGCCGCTATTCCCGGCCACCGAGGCGGACGGCCGCGTGCTGCACCGCGATCCCGGCCGTCGCCAGGGGACGCCGCGGCCGCCAGCACCGCCGCATCCTGGGGGCGGACTGGCGCGCCTCGGCGGCTGACGCCGGCCGGTGACGGCACTCGCCTGGCGACTATCCGACATTGAGCCCGGCACCGGAATATCCGCGCATCCTGGTACGTCTCATCGGATGGCTGGCGACTTGACCATCGCGTCCTGAGCTGCCGCTGGCCGCGACCGGAAGCGAGGTTGCCAGGCATGAGCCGCCGTGGCTGGATGCTGTTCGGCGCGATGAGCCTGATCTGGGGGATCCCCTACCTGCTCATCAAGGTGGCCGTCGGCGGCCTGCCGGTCCCGGTCCTCGTGCTCAGCCGGGTCGGCATCGGCGCCGCCCTGCTGCTGCCGCTCGCCGTGCGCCGCGGCCAGCTCGCGGTGCTGCGCCCGCACTGGCGCTGGCTGGCCGTCTTCGCGCTGGTGGAGATCATCGCGCCGTGGCTGCTGCTGTCAGAGGCCGAGACGAGGCTGAGCAGCTCGCTGAGCGGGCTGCTGCTCGCCTCGGTGCCGATCATCGTCGCCGTGCTGTCGCTGCTGACTGGCGGCGGTGACCGGTTGACCGCGATGCGATGGGGCGGGCTGCTGGCCGGGCTGGCCGGCGTTGGCCTGCTGGCCGGGCGGAGCATATCCGGCGGCGACGCCCTGTCGGTCGGCGAGGTGCTGCTGGTCGCACTCGGCTACTCGATCGGCCCGCTCATCGCCAGTCGCAAGCTCAGCGAGCTTCCGCCGCTCGGCATGACCGCGGCCTGTCTCGTGTTCGCCGCGGTTATCTACGCGCCGCTGGCCGCGATCAGCTGGCCTGCCGCGGTGCCATCGGCCAGCGTGCTGGCGGCAGTCGCCGGCCTGGCGGTGATCTGCACGGCGGCTGCGTTCCTGCTGTTCTTTGCCCTGATCGCGGAAGCAGGCCCGGCCAGGGCCAGCGTGATCACCTACGTCAACCCGGCCGTGGCGGTGGCGCTCGGCGTGCTGGTCCTCAGCGAGCCGCTGACCCCGCTGATGCTCGGCGCGTTCGCGCTCATCCTGGGCGGCTCAGCGCTCGCTACCCGCAAGGGCCAGCGGCAGCCGGCCGCCGCGACCGAGCAAGCCGACCAGGCGGGTCTGCGCCCGGCTGGAGAGCCTCACGCACCGGCCAGCCCGGCTGGGCAGCCGAGCCGCGCCTGACCAGCTGACCCGGCCGGATGGCCGCCATGCCGCGCTCGACTTGCTATCGGCATGTCCGCCGCGCCCAGCCAGCGGTGGCTAGCCGGTGGCTCAGGGCGTCTCGCCGACGCCGACCTGGGAGGCGGGCTGGCTTTCCTCGCTGCGCACGACGGCGCGGGCACCCCGCCTGCTCCGGCGGGCTGCCGAACTGGCGAGCTGGCGCGCGCTGTTGTGCGTGCCGGCGATGAACCGCACCGAGGGCCCGAGGCTGACCGCGGCTGGCGCGCCGGCGAAATAGAGTCCCGGCACGCTCGACTCACCGGCCCGGCTGAGCACCGGGTAGCGGTTCAGCGTCGTGATCCTGGCGCGCAGCTCGGCTGGCAGGTATGGCAGCCGGGCCAGGTCCACCCGGAAGCCGGTGCCGGCGATCACGTGATCGGCGTCGAAGGTCGAGTGCCCTGGTCCGTCGAGGGTGAGCCGTACGCCGGTGCCCGTGGGCTCGGCAGCCCGGACCTGATGCGAGGTCAGCACGTCGAGGACGCCGTCGACGCGTTCCTTGAGCCACCATCCGCCGGCCGGCCCGAGCACGGTGCGGGCCTTGAGGACCCGCATGTCCTCAGGCAGCCGCCGGAACGCCGCCGGCGTGTTCCAGAACGCGCAGTGCCAGCCTTCGCACAGCTTGTTGACCGGCCGCTTGACGTGCCCGAGCCGGCTGATCGTCTCAGGGTTCGGCCGGAGCCAGTTGATCTTCGGGCGCCGCGCGATCACCGTCGCATCGGCCCCGGCCTCGTGCAGCAGCGCAGCCGTCTCGAGCGCCGACTGGCCGCCACCGATGACCGCGACCCGCCGGCCGCTGAACGGGGTCAGGTCGTGCTGGTCGCAGGTATGGGTGACCAGGTCAGAGGGCAGGCCGCTCAGCTCGGCCGGGATGACGGCGTACGGCAGCACGCCGGTGGCGATCACCACGCTGCCGGCGGTGATCGGGTCCCCCTCGGCAAAGGACACGCCGAAGCCGCCGTCCGCTGCGGCAAGGCTGGTGACCGTGCGGTCCTCGATACCGGGCACCAGCTCCTTGGCGTACCAGTCGGCGTAGTCAAGGAACCGCTCGATCGACAGCGGACCGAGCCGCGCCACGTAGTCGAGGCCATGCAGCCTGCAGTAGGCGGGCACGTCATAGCCGGCCCTGGGCGCGGACATGTCGGAGCCATAGGGCTCCGAGCGCAGCTGGCTGCCGGGCGGCATGTGCGCGCGCCAGGTGTCCATCGGCCGTCCCACGATGCGGTGCTCGATGCCGAGCCCGTGCAGGTGCGCTGATATCGACAGGCCGAAAGGACCTGCGCCGACGACGAGGACCTCGCATGCTGGCATGTGCGTGTGACCTTCCTGATCCTGGCGTTCCGCTGGCTACCTGCCGGCGCGGCTATGCCGCACGGCTGAGGCCGTGGTGCGCATCTCCGCCATGACGGGTCCGAGGTCACGCCAGTCGAGGCAGTCGTAGTGCGTGGTGCGGGCGAACTCGGTGAGGAACGTCCACAGCGCCCTGGCCTGCGGCACGCTGTCGGGCCGCCCGATCTGCCGGTGGTTGTCGCGCAGCCAGCGCATGTCCCCGCGCAGCCAGCGCATCCGGTAACCGCTGTGATAGCTGTCGATCCGGTCGACCGGCTGCCCGCTCGCCCACTGCCAGATCAGCAGCGGGAAGTCCACGCCGGACAGCAGGGCGGTCTCGATCTGGCCAGCCAGCCGGGCGTTGATCTCCATCAGCAGCGGCCTGCCGTCGGCGTCGCGCCGGAACTCGACTTCGCACAGGCCCTGCAGCCCGAGCGCCGCCGCGAGCCGGGCCGACGCCGAGTGGATGTCCGGCGGCATCGGCATGCTCTCGCGCAGCACCGACGCGCCGCCCAGCGCCGGGCTGGTCCGGTGCTCCAGGTGCGCGAAGCTGGCCCGGACGTCGCTGTCGACGACAAAAAGCGTCACGCCTTCGCGGCGGCCGCCTACCCACTGCTGAGCGAGCACTCCGGCGCCAGCGCTCAGGAACGTGCGGCTCCGCGCGTACGCCTCTGCCTCGTCGACCACCTCGACGGTCTTGAGCCGCTGAGCGGAACTGCTAGGCCATGAGGTCGTGGGCTTGAGCACGAACGGGAAGTCGAACTTTGCGAGCATCGACGGCACGTCGTCGAGGCTGTCGATGCGCATCGTCTCCGGGCGATCGATACCGAGGCCGCGCGCCACCTCCAGGGTGCGGTACTTATCCGTGGCGATGTCGAGTGCGTCGGCCGGCGGCAGCGCGAGCAGGCAGCCTGCCGCTGCGAGCCGGTCCCGCCACGGGCGCAGCGCGGCCATGGCGCCGTCGCTGGCCGGCAGCACGACGGGGGTCGGGTGCTGCTGCACGAACTCGGCCACGGCGGCCCCGTACTGCGCGGGGTCCGTGCCGAAGCTGGGCAGCACCACGTTGCGGGCTGAGTACCGGGAGCGAAAGGCCAGGACGGGTAGCGCCGGGTCGCACTCGGCGTAGCACTCGCCGAGGGCCACCCGCAGTCCGGCCCGGCCCAGGCTGCGCGCGCAGGCGAGGCTCTGCCTGGTCGATGCGTCCAGCACCAGGATGTCGTAGCCGTCCTGACCGGAAGCGCGGGCAGTGGCCGTGCGCTGAACGGGGACCGGCCGCGCTGAGGATGTGGCCGCTGACGACGTATCCGCCACGGCCATGCCCGCCCTCCCCGTTATCCGACTGTTCCGATAGATCAGCTAATCGCCCCATCAGAAGGGGCAGGTTCAGCTTCTGATACATCACGGCGGGCAAAGTTTGGGTCATCTAACGCGTGCGGTGCCTGGTAGCCCCCGGCTTTGCGTGCCGCGACGCGCGGGGAAACCCGCTGTGGGGATTGTGCAGCGCGCCACTAGACTTCCGCAGGTGATTGACCTGAAAGCGGCCAGGGCGCAGCCGGAGGAGTACCGGGCCGCGCTGGCCAGGCGCGGCGCGGAAAAGGACTTCGATGCGCTGCTCGCTGCCGACAGCAGCTGGCGCGAGCACACCGAGCGCGTCGAGAGCCTGCGGGCCGCGCAGAAGCGGTCGTCGAAGGGCAAGCCAAGCGACGAGGAGCTGGCTGAGCTGCGCCAGCTGCGGGACGAGCTGGCCGTCGCCACGCAGGAGCAGGCCCGCGCTGCCCGCGAGCGCGACAAACTGCTCACCCGGATCCCGAACGTGCCTGATCCGACCGCGGCTGACGGCATGGACGAGGAAGACGCCCAGCTGGTGCGCAGCTGGGGTGAGCAGCCGTCGTTCGGCTTCGAGCCGCGCGACGCGCTGGATCTCGGCTCGCCGCGAGGCTGGATCGACATGGCCAGGGGAGCCCGGCTGTCCGGCTCCCGGTTCGCCTACCGGTTCGGCGACGTCGCGCTGGCCGAGATGGCGCTCTACCGGTACGTCATCGACAAGCTGACGAGCCAGGGATTCCTGATGGTGCTGCCGCCGATCCTGGTCGGTGAGCGGGCGATGTACGGCACGGGCTTCCTGCCGACCGAGGAATCCAATCTGTATCAGCTGGAGCGGGACGAGCTGTATCTCACCGGAACGTCAGAGGTGGCGCTCGCTGGCATTCATACCGATGAGCGCCTTGACGAGTCCGAGCTGCCGGCCAGGTACGTAGCATTTACCACCAATTTCCGCCGGGAAGCCGGAGCGGCCGGCAAGGACACCAGGGGAATGTTCCGGGTCCATCAGTTCGACAAGGTGGAGATGTACGTCTACTGCCAGCCGGAGGCGTCGCTGGACATGCACGAGCAGCTGCTCGCGTACGAGGAGGAAATCGCTCAGTCTCTCGGCGTGCCGTACCGGGTGATGAACATCGCCGTCGGCGATCTCGGCGCGCCGGCCGCCAAGAAGTACGACATCGAGGCGTGGTTCCCGGTGCAGCAGCGCTACCGGGAAATCACCTCCTGCTCGAATACCACCGACTACCAGGCGCGGCGGCTGAATATCAGGTTCCGCCGCGACGGCAGGCTGGAGTTCGCGCACACTCTCAACGGCACCGGCGCGACCGCCAGGGCACTGCTGTCGATCATCGAGAATTTCCAGGACGAGAATGGCGCGGTCGCCGTGCCGAAGGTGCTGCGTGATTTCGGCGCTCCGGCGGCCATCGGCCGTCACGAATCGGGCTGATCCCGGCACCCGGCCGGCGGGCGGCCGGCCAGGCCTGGTCCGGGCGGCGCGAACGGGCCTGTGAGGTAAACCGGCGAGACCCGCCGAGAGTCTCTTCAGTGTGCTGATCCAAGGGCCACTGAATACGACGAAGCCGCAGTTCACGCGGCCTGTCGGTGACTGATCGGATTTACCGATGACGACCATGCAGCAAGAAGAGCGCGAGGTGGTGGACGTCGGGCTGCTGGTGCGGCGGGCCGCAACCGGCGACCTGCGCGCCTGGCAGCTTCTCGTCGAGCAGTACAACCGGCTGATCTGGGCCATGACTCGCGACTTCCGGCTGGTCGAAAGCGACGCCGCCGACGTCGTGCAGGCCACCTGGCTGCGCCTGCTCGAGCACATCGACCGGATCGAGCACCCGGCGCGGGTGGGTTCGTGGCTCGCGGTCACCGCCCGGCACGAGTGCCTGCGCAGCGTTGCGGCACGCAAGAAGATCGTGCTGGTCCATGATCACGACGACCTGAGCGGCGGAATGGCGCACGAGCCGGAAATCGACGAGCGCCTGCTCGCCGCCGAGCGCGCCGAGGCCGTGCGCGACGCCCTGGCCAGGCTGCCCGAGCAGTGGCAGCGCCTGCTCGAGATGCTGATGGCTGACCCGCCCGCGTCCTACGCCGAGATCTCCGATCAGCTTGGCCTGCCGGTGGGCAGCATCGGGCCGACCCGCGGCCGGTGCCTGGCCAAGCTTCGCGTCCTGCTCCAGGCTTCCTGACCAGCGCGGCTCAGCGCACCCCGGCGCCCGCGCCGATTGTCTCGACGTTCACCCACTGGCCGCCGCCGGCTTCGACGTCCGGGTAAGCCGCGCGGACCTCGGCCATCAGGTCCGCCAGGAACAGCAGCACGGCGTCGGGCCGGCGGGCAGCGAGTTCCGCCGGGCTCACTACCGGTATGTCCGTGCCCGGCATTCTTCGGCCCTGCTTGGCCGACGAGGCGTCGGCGACCGCGGGCAGCAGCCAGCGGCCGACCCCGGCCCGGCACAGCAGCGCCACGGCGCGGGACGCCGCGCCGTATCCCAGTACCCGGCGGCCAGCCGACCGCTGCGCGGTGAGCCAGTCACGCAGTCCGTCCGCCCTGGCCGTGGCGTCAAGCTGCAATCCGGCCAGCGCAGCCGGATCGCGAACACCGGTGCGTGCCTCTGCCGCCAGCAGCCCTCTCACCGCGGCATCCGGCGCTGCGGTGCCGTCAGCGTCTCGCCGGGCGGCTAGCAGCACCGTGCCGCCGTACAGCTCGAAGCTCCAGGCGGTCCGGGCGCTGAAGCCGTGCCGCGCCAGCATGGCGGTCAGGGCGGTGGTGGAGTAGTAGGCGTAGTGGCCGTGCCGCAGCGCGTTCCACTGGCCATGCCGAACGATCGCGTCCAGCGAGTGATACTGCAGCAGCAGGACCCCGCCGGCGCCCACCCTGCCGGCGCGCTCGGCCAGCGCCGCGTCCTGGTCTGCCGCGTGCATCATGCCGAAGCAGTCAAGCACCACGTCGGCTGGCGAGGTGCCGGGGACCGGCGTCAGGCCGCGCCCGGCCAGCAGGTCCAGCCACGAGCCACCGTGCGGGCTGCCGTACTCGGCCACGGTGCCGCCGCCGGGCAGCAAGCCGGCGGCCGCCGCTCGCTGCACGGCGTCCTGCGCCTGGGTCACGAGCGCGGCGGGCTCGGCGCCCCTCGGTTCCTCAGGCACGGTCGGGTCGGCGACCAGCTGGGCCAGGCCGCACCGGGCGCACAGCCACATCTGCAGCGGGTACGCCGCGTCGGGCCCCTCGTCATCCGCTGCCGGAAAATAGTCACAGGCCGGCTGCTCACCGAGGTCAAGTACCAGGTCGCCGGCCTGCCCGCGGCAGGCACGGCAGCCAGGATCGGTCACCGATACCCTCCCCCCGTCGCCTGGACGCAGACACTACCGGCCGGCCGCGCGGCTTGGCTGCCCACCCGGCGCGCCGCGCCGTTGCTCGGCAGGCTAGACCGCCCATGCTGTATCAGGATCAGCCGCTGGCGACTCTGATGAGCAGAGGGCGTCGATCCCGTGCGCCGCCCGGCCAGCGTCTGCAGCTGGCCGGGCGCACGGTCATTTGAGGGGGGACATGTCATTGCTGCACCCGTGCCGCCTGTGCGGCGCGAGCCTGAGGCG
Source organism: Streptosporangiaceae bacterium (assembly GCA_036495525.1). GTDB lineage: Bacteria > Actinomycetota > Actinomycetes > Streptosporangiales > Streptosporangiaceae > DASXMR01. Next base: position 33,285 of record DASXMR010000041.1, read on the forward strand.
GACCTTTGTGGACCTGGGCATGTCGCCGCTGTGCGAGAGCTATATCGCCGCTGGGCAGCTCGACGACGCTGAGGCGTTCTACCCGCTGCACGTGCGACTCTGCACGTCTTGCCTGCTGGTGCAGCTTCCCGCCTATGTGTCAGGGGAGCACATCTTCTCGGACTACGCCTATTTCTCGTCCTATTCGGACTCCTGGGTCGAGCACGCCAGGCAGTACGCCCTCGCGATGATCAGCAGGCTGCAGCTGACGTCGTCCAGCCTGGTGACCGAAGTCGCGAGCAACGACGGCTACCTGCTGCAGCACTTCACTGCCGCCGGGATACCGGTGCAGGGCGTCGAGCCAGCCGGCAACGTGGCCGAGGCGGCGCTCGCCAAGGGCATCCCCACTGAGGTCGAGTTCCTCGGCCCGCAGACCGGCCGCCAGATCGCCGCGCGGCGCGGCCAGGCCGACCTGGTCGCTGGCAACAACGTCTTCGCGCACGTGCCGGACATTCGCGGATTCGCCGCCGGGCTGCGCGCTCTGGTCAAGGACACTGGCGTCGTGACGCTGGAGTTCCCGCACCTGCTGCGGCTCATCGAGCGGCGCCAGTACGACACGATCTATCACGAACACTTCCAGTACCTGACCCTGCTCACCGCGATCCGGGCGCTCGATACCGCGGGCCTGGCGGTCGTGGACGTCGAGGAACTCAGCACCCACGGCGGCTCGCTGCGCGTGTACGCCCGCCCGGCCGAGACGGCCGGCGAGTCGGCCGTCAACGTCAAGGCCCTGCTCGACCGCGAGGAGGCCGCTGGCCTGCACACCGTGGCCGGGCACGCGGGCTTCGCCCCCCAGGTACTCAAGATCAAGAGCGACCTGGTGGAGTTCCTCCTGGGAGCAGCGCGCGAGGGCCGGTCGGTGGCCGGCTACGGCGCGCCGGGCAAGGGCAACACGCTGCTCAATCACTGCGGCATCCGGTCCGACCTGCTCGCCTACACCGTGGACCGCAGTCCGGTGAAGCAGGGCAAGTTCCTGCCGGGCACCCACATCCCGATCTACGCCCCCGAGAAGCTCGCGGAGACCCGGCCGGACT
>DASXMR010000042.1:0-22255 GCA_036495525.1 Streptosporangiaceae bacterium
CGCGCCCGTCGCGCACACGCTGCACCTGCCGCCGGCTGCCGCGATTGCGCGGGCGCTGCGCGAACTGGCCGACGGCGACCGCGGACCCGCTGTCGCGTGCGTGTCCCACGCCCAGGCGGCCGCCTGGCGCCGGGACGTCGATGTCAGCGCCATCCTGCCGCCGTACGTGCCGACCAGCACCATTACCTGGTCGGCAGCCGCTGGCCAGGGCGCTGTCTTCGCCGGACGGCTGAGCCCGGAGAAGGGCGCAGTCGAGGCGGTCGACATCGCCGCAGCGGCCGGGCTGCCGATCGACGTCTACGGCGACCCCTACGACCCCGCGTACGCTCGCGGGCAGATTTATCCCCGCCACGACCCGCCGCGGGTGACGATCAGGCCCGGCGTCCGGCGGCGCGCGATCTGGGCAGCGATGGCCAGGGCCGCCGTCGTGCTCTGCCCGGCCCGCTGGGACGAGCCGTTCGGCATGGCCGCGGCTGACGCGCAGGCCTGCGGCACCCCGGTGGTGGCCTACCGGCGCGGCGGCCTCGCCGAGGTGATCGAGGACGGCGTGACCGGGTTCCTGGTCGCGCCCGGCGACGTCGCGGCTGCTGGCGCCAGCGCCAGAGCGGCGCTGCGGCTTTCCCGCGCGGCTTGCCGTGATCACGCGGTCAGGCATCTAGATGTGGAACGGAGCCTTGATGCCCATCACGAGCTCTACCGGCGACTCACCGACGCGGCCAGAACCCGGGTCGGCGGCTAGTCAGCGGCACTGGCTGGCTGGCCGCACGGCGCTGGTCACCGGAGCCAGCCGGGGCATCGGCGCGGCCACCGCGCAGGCCATCGCTGCGGCCGGCGCCCATGTCGTGCTCGCCGCTCGGGACGCCGGCGCACTGGCCGAAGTTGCCGCGCAGATCCGCGCGGCCGGCGGGCAGGCGACGCCGGTTCCGGCGGACGTGAGCAAGTCGGCGGACGTAGCCCGGCTGTTCACCACCACCGCCCCGGCCGGCCCGGTCAGCGCGCTGGTGTGCGCGGCCGCAGTGCTGCGGTCCGTGCCGTTCGCCGAGACGACCGAGCAGGTGTGGCAGGAGACGATCGGCGTGAACCTGACCGGCTCGTTCCTGTGCTGCCGGGAGGCGTTCACGGCGATGCGCGCTGCGGGGGGTGGCGGGCGGATCGTCACCATCGCGTCGCTGTCGGGCGTCTACGCCACCGAGAAGTTCCCCGGCCTGGCCGCGTACAACGTGTCCAAGTACGGGATCGTGGGACTCACCGAGGCGATAGCGGTGGAGGGCAGGCCGCACGGGATCAGCGCGATCTGCCTGAGTCCTGGCGCCGTCGACACGCAGATGCTGCGCGAGGCCAATCCCGAGCTGCGGCCTGGCCTGACCCCTGCCGATGTGGCGGCGATCATCGTCGCCCTGCTGGACAGCCCACTCGCGCCGGCCAGCGGGGCGAACATCCCGCTGTTCAGCAACGCCTAGGCTGGCCCTGCTGGCTTGTTCCGGCAGCGAATGCTAGCTGCGGTCAGCCGCCGACCGGAGGTCGATCCTCTCGTCGGCAAGCTGGCGCGGCGACACCTGCGCCCTGGCCGCCACCAGGCGCGCGGCCGCGGCCATCTCCCCGTCCGGGTCCAGCTCCGGATCGCCGCCGCGGTCGAGCCCGGCCACCGCCCGCACGACGCCGCCGGACAGATAGAACGCGATCACCGCCCGGCCGGCCAGGTCCCCCCGGATCACCAGGTCGTCCCAGCGGGTGACGTACCCGGCGTACTCGAGCTTGTGCTCGTACTGGTCGGACCAGAACGTGTACAGGTAGCCGTACGGGGCTTGCGAGCCGAGCATCGACCTGGCGGCTGCCGCGCCCTGCTTCTCCGCGTTGTTGTAGTGCTCGACCCGGACCCGGCCGAACATCGGGTGCAGGTGGTTCGCCAGGTCGCCGGCCGCGTAGACGTCCTGGGCGGTAGTGCGGCAGCGCTCATCGGTCAGCACGCCGTTGTCCTGCGCCACGGCGTCACCGGTCAGCGGAGGAAGGCTGGGCACTATGCCCACCCCGGCTACCGCGAAATCGCACGGCACGCGGGCGCCGCTGGCGGTCGTGACCGCCTCGAGGCGCTCGTTCCCCTCGAAGGCAGCGACGTGCTCGCCCGGCCGCAGTTCGGCGCCGTGCTCGTGATGGAACGAGGCGAACGCGGTGCCGATCTGCTCGCCCAGCACCCGCTCAAGCGGCACCTGGCCGGGGAAGAGCGCGGTCACCTGGACGCCCAACTGGGTCAGCGACGCGGCGACCTCGGAGCCGATGAAGCTCATGCCGACCACCACCGCGTGCCGTCCAGGCGCGACCTCAGCCTTGATGGCCTCGCAGTCGGCGGCCGTGCGCAGGTAGTGCACCCCTGGCAGGCTCGCGCCGGGTATGTCGAGCGTGCGCGGACGGCCGCCGGTGGCCAGCAGGATCTTGTCGTAGCCGAGCTCGGTGCCGGAACCCAGAGCGACCGTGTGGGCGGCGGTGTCGATCCCGGCGATCTCGGTCTCGGTGAGCAGGGTCACGTCATGATCGGCGTACCAGGTGGCCGGCCGGACGAACCAGCCGTCGAGCTTCTCCTCGGACCGCAGGTAGGTCTTGGACAGCGGCGGGCGGCCAAACGGGACGCCAGGCTCGCGGCTGATCAGCGTCACCGGGCCCGGGTATCCCTCCTCGCGGAGGGCTACCGCGGCGTTGCCGCCGGCCATGCCGCCGCCGGCGATCACGATCCCGGTTCGCCCAGACACGTCAGGCATCTCCCCCGCGCCGGCCATCCGGAAACTCGGGCGCGGCATCAGGGCGCGAGTGGCGGCTGGCCGATGCGGCTGCCACCGTGAGCGCCAGTGACTGGCTCAGGGCTTGCTGGCGACTCCGCAGAACCCGTCGACCTCGGCGGGCAGCTCCTCACCAGGGCCAGCCTCGACCCGCCAGCGCGAGCAGGACACGACTCCGGGCTCCAGCAGCTCCATGCCGTCGAAGAAATGCGTGATCTGCTCGGGGGTGCGCAGCGTCATGGACGGCGTGCCGAACTTGTTCCAGTGCCGCACCGCCTCCTCCATCGCCTGGCCAGTGACCGCGCTTGAGGAGTGGTTGATTGCCAGGTAACTGCCGGGGGCCAGCGCGCCGGTCAGCCGCCGGACGATCGAGTACGCCTGATCGGTGTCCTCGATGTGGTGCAGGATGCCGATCAGCATGAGCCCGACCGGCTGGCTGAAGTCGAGGGTCTTCTCTGCCTTGGCCAGGATGGCCTCGGGATCGCGCAGGTCACCCTCGACGTAGTCGCAGGCACCTTCCGGGCTGGTGGTCAGCAGCGCCCGGGCGTGAGTGAGCACGAGCGGGTCGATGTCGGCGTACACAATGCGCGAGTCTGGCGCGACGCGCTGCGCCACCTCGTGGGTATTGTCCGCGGTGGGCAGCCCGGTGCCGATGTCGAGGAACTGGCGGACGCCGAACTCGCCGGCCAGCAGCTGGATGGTGCGGCCCAGGAACGCGCGGTCGGCCCTGGCCTGCGGCACGATGCTCGGCAGCATCTCGGCAACCCGGTCACCGACCTCCCGGTCGACGGCGTAGTTGTCCTTGCCGCCCAGCCAGTAGTTCCAGATCCGGGCCGAGTGGGACACGCTCGTATCGATCCCGGTGCCGGGCGGGACTGTCTCGGCCATTTCGTCCGGCACAGGCCATCATCTCCAGTCAAGTCGCAACGGTCCCCCGCATATTGTTACCGGTCCGGTTCCCGGTGCGCAGCCAGGCCAGTGCCCTTGGATATGCTCGCCGCGTTGTCCGAGGCCAGGGCTTGGGGGGAGCTTGATGGCCGAGGGGTTTGACCCTATCGAGGCCGGCAAGAAGCTGCACGAGCACGGCGAGAAGGCCGCTGAGGAGCACGAGGGCGACGCGTCAGCGGACCGTGCCGGTGATCGGCATTCCCGCATTCTGCAGATATGCGAGGCCGTGTTGCTCGCGCTGGTCACGCTGACCGCCGCCTGGGCGGGCTACGCCGCGGCGAAGTGGGGAACCGAGTCGCGGGTGCAGATCGCCCAGTCCTCGACACTGCGGAACCTGGCGACGCGCGAAGACCTCCTCGCGATCTCGCTGCGCAACTTCGATGCCTCCACGTTCAACGCGTGGTACATCGCCTTCACGCTGAACAACAAGAAGAAGGAAGAAATCGCCGTGCGGCGGTTCCGGCCCGAGTTCCGGGTCGCCTTCTACGCTTGGGAGGCCACCGATCCGCTGCACAATCCGCACGCCCCGCCGGGCCCGACGTACATGCCGCAGTACAAGCTCGCGCCTCAGGCGAAGGCATCAGCGCTCGACCGGGCCGCCAGCGTGAAGTTCGCGGACGGTAATCACGCCGGGCTGGTGAGCGACGACTACATACGAATCACCGTGTTCCTGGCCGCCGTGCTGTTCCTCGTCGGCATCGGCAGCTCGTTCAAGCTGGCCGGTGTGCGCTACGCGCTGGTCGTGTTCGGCTCGGCACTGCTGATCGCCGCCGTCGTGCTGATCGTTCAGCAGCCTGGCCTGCCGGGCTGACTGCTAAGCCGGGCAAAAAGCCGAGAGAGGTTTATATCAGCGAGCTGCCCGTCAATTCGTACTCTGCCCTGACAACGCCGGCCTGTTTCCGCGCGTCCTATCTGCAAAACCGCGCCGCAATGCTGCACGCGGCGCGCAGAGGGGGGACGATCAGCGATGGCTTCGTCGCGCGCATCGCGGCTCACTGCCGCGGAAAAGCTCTGGTATGTCATTGGCTGCATCCCGGCCGGCGGCATGTACTTTGCCAAGGTTCCGGTCAAGAAGGCCCTCTCCGAGTGCGGGCTCGCGGAGCTGACAAGCGCTGAGCAGTTCTGGTACGTACTGCAGTGCATCGCGTTCGGCGCCGGCTACCTCGCCAAGGTGCCGGTGAAGAAGGCGCTGACCGAGTCGGCGCACGAGGCGGCCAGCCAGCTGGCCACGGCCAGCGCGGGCAAGCCGGCCGTGCCTGCTCACCGCGCCGCGACGGGTAACGGCGCGATCCACTATCTCGAGCAGTCGCACCGGGCACGGGCGCAGTCAGCGCACCAGCAGCAGCCCTGGCCTGCCCTGCCGGCCCAGCGCCAGCCACTGCACGATCCCTGGGAGGGGACCGGCTCCGCGAGCTAACCGGACCAAGGGGGAACCCGGCCATGACAGCACCCGACACAGTCCTGCCGCAGCCAGCCTCCGGCGCTGGTGAGACGGGCGATGCCAGCCCGAGCGCTGCGGGCGGCGGCCCCGGCAATGACAGCGGCGGCAATCCAGGAGGGGGCAGTGGCGGCGGCAGTGCGAGCGGCACCGCTCAGAAGACCTGACCACCACGACCGGGTAGCCGGGCGTCAGGCACGATGGGGGCATGCCTCGCTCCGCTCCCCGGCACGACCGTGACGCGGGTGGCCCAGCCGACCTGCTGGCCGCGAAGGCCGCCCTGCGTCAGCAGGTCTGGGCCGCCATGCGCGATCAGCGGGTGGCCAGGTTCCCTGGTGCCGCCGGGCGCATCCCGAACTTCACCGGTGCCGAGGCGGCGGCCGAGCGGCTCCGCGCGCTGCCGCAATGGCGGGCCGCCGGCACGCTGAAGGCCAACCCGGACTCCGCCCAGCTGCCGGTGCGCCAGCGCGCGCTGGAGGACGGCAAGACCGTGTACATGGCCGTGCCCCGGCTGACCGGCAGCGAGCCGTTCTTCGCGCTGGATCCGGCCCGGCTCGCCGAGCCGCCGCGCCGGGCGGCCTCGATCAGCGGCGCCTCCAGGTCGGCGCAGCGCGTCACGCTGAGCGGCCTGGAGCCGGTGGACCTGGTGGTCATGGGCTGCGTGGCGGCCGGCGAGGACGGCTCGAGGCTCGGCAAGGGCGGCGGTTTCGCCGACCTCGAATACGCGCTCGCCACGGCCGCCGGCCTGATCGGTCCCCGGACGTTCTGCGTCACCACGGTGCACGAACTGCAGGTCCGGCCCGCCGGGGTCATCCCGCTGACCGGCCACGACGTGCCGGTGGACTTCATCGTCACGCCGGAGCGGGTGATCGACTGCCGCGCCGGGCGCGGGCCGCGCGCGGCAGCCGCGATCTGCTGGGCGGACCTCACCGAGGAGAAGATCGCCGCGATACCGCTGCTATCGGCGCGGCGCGCGGCTGCCATCGATCAGCCCGGCTGACGGACCGTCCGGCCTGCCTATGTTGTGGCCGGCCGGGCTACGTTCTGGCCCCCGCCGGGCCACGTTCTGGCCGCTGCCGGGCTGCCTGGCCGCCGCCGGGCTACATCCTGGCCGCCGCTGGGCTACATCGTGGGACCCGCCGGGCTAATTCTCGCCGGACGGCGGCCCGCTAGATGACCGGCCGTCTGGCCAGACTGCTCAGCGCCGCAGCGCGGTCAGGTCCGGCTGAGACCAGCGGCCACCGCGCTCCGGCCGGCCCGTGCCCCGCCAGCAGCCGGCCAGCCGCCCCGGCGCTTGCTGGACCGCTTAGCGGCCGGGCGGACGGGGTAGGGCGCAGCGCGGGCGCCGCAGGCGCCGCCCTGAGGGGAACTCGGATCAGGGGGGAGAACGCTCATGCCGTATGTCACCGTCGGCCAGGAGAACTCCGGCAGCATCGAGATCTACTACGAGGATCACGGCAGTGGCCGGCCCGTGATGCTGATCCACGGCTATCCGCTCAACGGGCATTCCTGGGAGAAGCAGATCCCCGTGCTGCTGGATGCGGGCTACCGGGTGATCGCCTACGACCGGCGCGGCTTCGGTAACTCCAGCCAGCCAGTCACCGGCTACGACTACGACACGTTCGCCGCTGACCTGATGGCGCTGGTGGAGAAGCTCAACCTGCGCGACCTGACCCTGGCGGGGTTCTCAATGGGCACCGGCGAGGTCACCCGGTACCTGGGCAGGTACGGATCGGAGCGGATACGCAAGGCAGTGATGCTCGGCCCGATACCGCCGTTCCTGCTCAAGACTTCAGGAAACGCCGACGGCGTGGACAAGAGCGTCTTCGACGGCATCATGAACGCGGTGCGCGCGGACCGGTACGCCTACCTCAAGGACTTCCTCGACAACTTCTACAACGTGGACAAGTTCCGCGGCTCCCGGATCAGCGACCAGGCCTGGCAGGCCAGCTTCAACGTGGCCGCCGCTGCCTCACCGCACGCGACCCTGGCGTGCGTGCCGACCTGGCTGGAAGACTTCCGGGACGACCTGCCGCAGAATGACGTGCCCACGCTGGTGATGCAGGGCACCGAGGACCGGATCCTGCCGATCGACTCAACCGGCCGGCGGCTGCCCGGCATGATCAAGGACGTGCGGCTGATCGAGGTAGAGGGGGGCCCGCACAACATCGGCTGGACCCACTCCGACGAGGTCAACCGGGGGCTGATCAGCTTCCTGGCCGAATGAGCCAGCGTCAGCGGGTGAGCGCGCTCTCTGCTGCCCTGCCGTAGATCTCGGCAGCACGCCAGCAGTACCAGGCCACCACCGACCGGTACGGGCGGAACGGGTCGCCGAGCGGCTCGAGCTGCTTGGGCGTAGGCGTCGGGATCTGCCAGGCGAGCCCGAAGCCCTTGCGCACGCCGAGGTCGCCAGTCGGCCAGACGTCCAGCCTCCGCAGCTGGAACATCAGGAACATCTCGGCGGTCCACCTGCCGATGCCGCGGACCGAGGAGAGCCGGGTGACTACCTCCTCGTCGCTCTCGGCCCGCAGCCCGGCCGGGTCGAGCACGACGGACCCGTCGAGCACCCTGGCGGCCAGGTCCTGCAGGGACAGCGTCTTGCTGCCGGACAGGCCGGCCGCCCTGAGTTTCTCGGTGCCGGCCGCCAGCATGGCCTCGGGGGTGACCTCGCCGTGCATGGTGCTGATCACCCGGCCGTGGATCGCCGTGGCAGCGGCCCCGGCCAGCTGCTGGTAGGTGATGGCCCGCACCAGCGCCGCGAAATGCGACTCGGCGGGCGGGCGTACCTTCGCCGGGCCCGCCGCGGCGACCAGCTTGCCTAGCACCGGATCGCGCTCGGCCAGGATGGCCGCCGCCGCGGGGTAGCTGCGCGCCGTGCGCGCTCGTCCTGCCTGGTCAGACATCTGCCCAGCCTCGCACACAGCACCGACACCGCTCTTGCCAGCGGGACGCCAGCAGGCCTGGCTGGTATACCGGGGACATGGCTGCAGATCCGCTGTCCGGCCAGATGCGCTCGGCCGCCGCCGGCCTGCTCGCGCTGCTGGACGAGGAGCAGCGGGCGCTCGCCGTCCGGCCGTTCTCCGACGAGCAGGCGCGGCGGTGGCTGGAATACCGGCCGCTCCCCCGGCCTGGAGCGTGCATAGCGGAGCTGAGCGTGCCGGCCAGCAAGGCCGCGCACCGGCTGCTGGCTACCGGGCTGAGTGAGCACGCCTTTGCCCAGGCAATGGTGATCGTCGCCCTCGAGGAAGTGCTTGACCGGCGGGAAGCCGGGCGCAACGGTCGGCACAGCGGCGATTACTGGGTCACCGTGTTCGGAGAGCCGGCCAGCGCCGATCCGTGGTCGTGGCGCTTCGAGGGCCACCATCTGTCGGTGACGATGACGGTCAGCGGCGACGCGGTCTCGCCGGCGCCGGTGTTCCTCGGGGCCAACCCCGCGCAGGTCGGCTACGCCGGCCGGCCGGTCTCCCGGCCGCTGGCCCCCGAGGAGGATCTGGCCCGCGCAGTGCTGGCCGAGCTGAGCCCGGCGGAAGTTGACCGCGCGCTGGTCAGTGACCAGGCGCCAGCCGACATCCGGACGGGCACCAGGCCGCGCGCCGGTGACCGGATCGAGCCGGCTGGCCTGCCAGTCGGACAGCTCGCCGCCACACCGCGCGCCGCGCTCGGCCGGCTGGTGAGGCTGTACCTCGACCGGCTGCCGCCGGCGCTGGCCAGCGCCGAGGCCAGCAGGATCGAGGCTGCCGAGCTGCACTTTGCCTGGGAAGGCCCGCTCACGCCTGGCGCGCGGCACTATTACCGGCTGCAGGGCGATGACCTGCTGATCGAGTACGACACCACCGCCGACGGCAACCATGCGCACACAGTGCTGCGCAGGCCGGCCAGCGACTTCGGCGACGACGTGCTCGCCGCGCACTACCAGCAGGCGCACGCCTGACACCGCCGGTCACTGAGGCCCCGGCTTGCTGCTGATGCAACGCCGCGGCAACGCTCAGTTATCGTGACGAATCGCCCAGCAGACCGGACTGGCCAGGTCACCGGCCAGCCGGCGGTGGCTGACCCGGCAGCGCCGGTGGCGGACTGCAATCGGACGCAGCCAGCTCGGCGGGATGCTGGGGTAATTCTTCCGGCACTGCCCGCATCCGGGCCTGCTCAGTCAGTAGCATTCGGGCACGCATTAGCGACGTGACGCACCCCGCCTGGGAGGGCCGATGCACCCTGGTCACTCGGTGTCCGTGCTCAATCGCGCTCCGGCATGGCCGGAGCCGGGCGAGCCGCCGCCGGTGCTGATCTCGGCCGTGACCGAACCCGATCGGGCAGACCGGGCACTGGTCCTGGACGCCGGGGATCAGCGCGTGATCGCCGTCACCGCGCTCGGCGGAGACGCGACGCTGATCTGGGCTTACCTGAGGCAGCAGCTGAACGAGCGGAAGACCGGCCGGTGATCCGCATCATTCGCGCGCGGCTGCCGCGCGGCCTGCATGCGTTCGCCAGCCGCGACGGCGGCACTCTCGTCGTCTTCGTCTCCGTCACGCTTCCGGCCCGCCAGCGTGCTGCCGCGATCCGCCGCGCGCTGACCGCGGCACCGCAGGCAGGCTGGCGATCGGCCAGCAGCCCCGTGCTGCTGCCCGCTCTCGGCGGCGGCCTCGGTGCCAGCCGCGTTCCGGAAACCCGCTGCGGCTGGGCGCTCGGCGCAGCAGCTGCTGTCACGGCAATAGCCGTGACCGTGGCGATACCCGTGACGGCCTTCGCCGCGGGGTCAGCTGGCGTCGCCGCGCCGCCGGGCAGCCACCCGTCGGCCGCCACGTCGGCCGCGACGACACGCGGGTCGGACATGTTCCTCGGCCTGCCGGCGCCGGAGGCGCAGCCCCGGCGGCAGAAGGGGTCCGGGCATGATCCTCTCGCGCCGGCCAGGAAGGCGCCGCGCAGAGAACAGGAAGACGAGGCCATGGTGCCGCTCGGCGCTGGCCGGCCTGGCTGACCGACCTGGTCTGAGTGCCCTGGCTTGCCACTCCCGCTACGCCCGGCGGACTAGTGGCGGCCTGCCTGCTGGCCGCGGCTTGCGGCAGACTGAGCACGGCAGCGGCGACCTGCCATCAGCTCTGCGGCGGCCGCCGGTCAGGTGACTCACGACTCGCGGAGGCTGCATGGCACGGCAGGCCGGGCACGCACACGATGAGCCGCAAGCCGGTGAATCCGGCGCAGGGTGGCAGCCGCAGACCATCACGCTCAGCTCGGTGCACGGCTTCATCGTCTTCGACCTGCCCGGCGCCGCGGTGTCGGCTGGCGGCACCAGGCTCGCGCCAGATGTCACAGCTGGCGAGGTAGCTCTGCTCGCCAGGGCGATGACCTACAAGTTCGCCTCGCTTGGCGCCCAGGTTGGCGGCGCCAAGGCGGGCGTGATCGGCGACCCGGCGGACCTGACCGCCAGGGCCGGGCAGCTGAGCAGGTACTGCGCCGAGGTCGCCCCGCTCGTGGCGGCCGGGCGGTTCCTGACCGGCCCGGACATGGGCACGTTTGAGCAGGACTTCGCGCCGTTGCGGGCCAGCCAGCCGGCCCCTGCGGCGCTGACCGCGGTGATCGATGACCTGCCGTTCGAGGACATCCTCACCGGCTACGGCGTCACCGCCGCGGCCGAGGCCGCCTTGCGGCTCAGCCACGGCGGCGGCTGGGACGGCCGGTCCGTCGCGATCGAGGGCCTCGGCAAGGTCGGCGGTGGCGTTGCCCGCGAGGTCGCCGCCAGGGGCGGCCTGGTGGTCGCGCTGTCCACGCTCGCTGGGTGCATCGCCGACCAAGCCGGGCTCGACGTCGGCCGGCTGCTCGAGCTGCGCCGTGAGCACGGTGACCAGTGCGTCACTCGTTACGGCCTGCCAGCCGGGCCGGCTGACCAGCTGTTCGCCGCGAGTGCCGACGTGCTGGTGCCGGGGACCAGGCCCGGCGTGATCACCGCAGCGGTGGCCGGGTCGCTCGCGGCCACCGTGCGGGTCATCGCGCCGGCCGCTAACGTCCCGTACACCAGGGCGGGGGCCGAGGTGCTGGCCAGCCGTGGCATCGTCGCGCTGCCCGACTTCATCTGCAACGCAGGCGCGGTGATCGGCTACCGGTCGGCCAGCGACGCGACGTCCGGTCAGGTGCTGGCCGACGCCGGCGCCCGGATCGACGCGCTGATCTCGGCCGCGCTTGCGCACCAGGCCGGGCCGCTGGCTGGCGCCTGTCAGCAGGCGGCCGAGTTCGTCCGGAGCTGGTGGGGCGAGCCGCCGCCGCCGCCGTTCGCGCCTGAACCCTGACCGCCAGCGAGGCGGCGACCGACCGCCAGCAAGGTGCTGGCCGCAGCAGGCAGGCACTGACCCCTGGCCAGCCGGCGGCGATCAGGCTGGCGCCCGCCCGGCAGGGCTCAGCCGAGCCGCAGGATCCGGGCGGCGTTGTCGTGCAGCACCTGCGTCGTCACCTCGTCGGGCAGACCGAGCGCGGCGAACTCGGTGAGGCATCGCTCGGGCGAGATGAACGGGAAGTCGCTGCCCCACAGGAACTGGCCCGACAGCCGGCCCCGCAGCTCGCGGATCACCTCGTCCGGCACCCGCCGCGGCGACCAGCCGGAGATGTCGATGTACACGTTGGTCTTGTGCAGCGCGATGGCGAGCAGCTCGGCGTGCCACGGGTAGCCGAAATGCGCGGCGACCACGGTCAGGCCGGGATGGGCGGCGGCGACCGGATCGAGCCTGATCGGCTGCGCATAGTCGAGCCTGATCCCCTGGCCGCCAGGCTGGCGGGCGCCGATGCCGCTGGTGCCGGTGTGGAACAGGGCCAGCAGGCCGTGCTCCTCGCAGGCAGCGAAGATGGGCCAGTACTTCGGATCGTCGGGCGCGAACGCCTGCAGGGACGGGTGAAACTTCACCCCGCGCAGGCCAAGCGCCGCGATATTCGCTACCTCGGCGACGGCAGCCTCGCCCTTGTGCGGGTCGACCGAGCCCAGCCCGGTGAAGGCGCCGGGATAGTCCCTGATAGCGGCCGCCACGGTCTCGTTCGGCACCCGCGGCCGCCCGGTCGCGGTCTCGGCATCCCACGCCAGCAGCACCGCGAGCACACCGAGCTCGGTGTACCTGGCGGCCAGCTCGGCCAGCGGCTGACGCCGCACCGGGGAGCGGAAGTACGCCTCGGCGGCTTCCACGTACCCGGCCATGCTGCCGTCCAGCCAGTCGGCCGTGGGCAGGTGGACGTGAAAGTCAATGGCGCGCGGCGGCACCGGCTCATCGTACGGCAGCCGACGCCCCGCCTCGGCGGTCAGCCGCCCTGACCATCAGCATGTAAGGAAACCGGCGTCACCTTTACGTTCCGGATCCATGAATGGCAGGCGGGAATGGACCTGATTGTCGGACGGCCAGCGCTACTCGTTATCGATATGCAGCATGACTTCCTCGATGCCGGAGTGCCGCTCGAAGCGGCCGGAGGCCGCGACATCATCCCCGCGCTGGCTGCGACCATAGCGGCGGCGCGGCGCGGCGCGGTGCCGGTCATCTACACCCAGGAGGCGCACCGTCCTGGCCTGGTGGACTGCGGGCGGGAGGCCGACCCTGGCACCGGCGTGAAGCACAACCCGGCTGGCCCGGCAGGCCGGCGACTGCCTGAGCACTGCGTCGAGGGCACCAACGGGATCGAGGTAGTCCCCGAGCTCGCACCTGCGCCGGGTGAGCTTACGGTGCGCAAGCGCCGGTACAGCTGCTTCCTTGGCACGGAGCTTGACCTGCTGCTGCGCGAGCTGCAGGTCCGGACGCTGCTGGTGACCGGCGTGGACTCGGACGTGTGCGTTCTGTGGACCGCCGGCGAGGCCTTCCAGCGCGACTATCACGTCCGGGTCCTTGAGGACTGCGTAGCGGGCACCAGCATCACCGCGCACCAGGCTGCGCTGCTGATCATGCGAGAGCTGACGACCGGCAGGCCGGTTCTGTCCGCTGAGGTGCTGCGAGCGCTCGACGCGCTGGGAGCTGCGGCGAGCTGAGCGCTGGCGAGTTGCCAGGCCGGGTCCGGGGCCGGCCGTCACTTCCACGCGAACACCGGCTGCTCGTAGTGCGCGACCCGGACGGCGTTGTCGTGGAGCGCGACCTGGCAGAACTGGTAGACGATCGCGGCAGCAGGTGCGTGCAGGTGACGGCCGAGCAGCGGAAGCTGGATCACCGGCGCGTCGGACTCAGGGATGCGCAGCAGCCGCGGTGGCACGTCCAGGTGAGCGAGCGGGATCCGGACGATCCTGGCCACCTCAGCCGCCGCGGCCGACAGCGTCGCGCCGGTACCGCCCCACACGACGACGGGCGTCATTACATACCCGGACCGCGTGACGTAGTCGTCGAGCACGCCGAGCACAGCGCCGGGACCAAGGTCGAGAGAGGTCTCCTCGCCCAGCTCGCGCAGCGCGCCGGCCTCGGCAGTCTCACCGGGCTCGCGCCGGCCGCCGGGCAGCGCCCACTGGCCGGCGTGCGCCCGCAGCCCGGCTGCCCGCCGGGTGATCAGCAGCGAGTCGCCGTTGTCGTCGGCCAGCACGCAGACCGCCACCGCGGCCGCCTTGAGATCGGGCCGGGACGCTTCGACCCGGCAGAACCGGGCCAGGTGCGCGGCCATCGTCGCCCGGCTTATTGCTGGGCTGTCATCCGCCTCGCTCGCCGTCACGAGCTCATCTCACCACGATCACGGCCGGCCGGAGCAGGACGGCTAGCGGCGGCCGAGGCGCGGAACCCGGTCCAGGTTGATCCCGAATCGCTCGCGGTAAGCAGTGAGCAGCTCGGCGTCCGAGCGCAGCCGGGTCACCGAGCGCGCGCCGTCGCTGGTCTCGATCAGGGTCCGCGCGCTGATCGTGACCCGGCCACCGGGGATGAGCCGCGAGCACACGGTCTTCTCCCGGAAGTGGGACTGCGGCCAGGTCTGCTGCCACCAGCAGGTCGGCGCGAAGTCATCCATAGCCCGGGCGCGAAGCTCGACCCGGTATTGCGGCTCGCCGTTGCGCAGCACGTCGACGTCACCGTCCGCGGCATCCGCGAGCCGGAAGGTGCCGCCGGGGTCGTCCTGGTCCTGCCTGCTGTCCAGCAGCAGCGGGTAATTGCTGTGGCTGCCGAAGCCCACATCGGCCAGCCACGGGCCGCTGCCGTCAGCCAGCCGGACCAGCAGCGCCATGTGGTCGAACGGGGGGCCGAGCCCCGCCGAGCCGTGCACCCGCGCAGAGACCTTGCGCACCTCCGCTCCGAGTGCTTCCAGCAGGAACGAGAAAGCGCCGTTGAGCTCGTAGCAGAATCCGCCGCGCTGTCTCGCGACGATCTTCGCGACGAGCGCGTCCTCGGCCAGCGAGATCTGCTCGCCGAGGTGAATGCTCAGGTTCTCGAACGGCACCGCCACCAGGTGCGCCTCGTGCAGCTCGCGCAGCGACGCCGCGCCGAGAACATCCGGCCGGACGACACCGATCCGTTTCAGGTACTCATCCGCCGCCTGGTCGTCCATAGTCGTCCTCCCCCGGGACCTGCCTGCGTCAGCGAAGGCGGCACCGACCAGGAATCGGCAAGGCCGCACTGACGATCCTGCCCGTTCAAGCGCGCTTGAGGTCAACCGGGGCCTGGCTCCCGGCGCGTCGCCAGCGTAAGGAACAAGTCCGACCGGACGAGCGGGCGCCGCCCATGCGAACGGCCCGCCAGCCGCAGTCCGGCTGGCGGGCCGTTCCTGTCCACGGTAACTACCGTGGTGCGTGACTGCCGGCGCTCACCCGGCCGCCGGTAACTGGCTCCGGACCAGCGCCCGGCAGGTCGGCCGGCCCCGGCACCTCGACCGGGACCGGCACCTCGTCCGCGCCGTAGCGCCGCGAGCGCAGGCCACGCCGTAGCGCCGGGCAGCGTCCCACGGCAGGCTAGACGACCGTCGCCGACTGTGCCATTCTCCACGAAATGGCCGCAGATCAGCTCGTGAGGGGCCTGCCTGATGGTGACGATCGTCGATCACGGCAGCTGGCAGCTGGCGGCCGCTGACGAGGCGCTGCATGCGCCAGGTCCCGAGCAGCTCTGGAACGAGTCGTACTACTACGACTTCGCCGCCCCGGACGGCTCGATCGGCGGGTACGTCCGGCTTGGCCTGTACCCGAACTGGGACCGGGCCTGGTACTGGGCATGCATCGCCCGGCGCGGTGAGCCTGCGGTGCTGCTGGCCGACAACGCCGCCCCGCTGCCCCGGCCCGGCGTCACCGACGTCGCCGGGAGCGGCTATGCCGCCAGCCAGCAGATCGCCGAGCCCTTCACCACGGCCACGCTGTCCCTGCGCGGGCAGGCCGCTGAGCTACCCGAGCCAGCGGCCGGCTATGCGGATCTCAGCAGGTGCGCGCCGGTATCCCTGGGCCTCGATCTGACCTGGAGCACGATCGGCGGCGTCTACCCGTACAAGGACCTGCGCCGCTACGAGATCCCGTGCCGGGTAGCCGGCACCATCCGGCTGGACGGGCGGGAGGTCAGCGTCTCCGGCTGGGGAGAGCGCGACCACAGCTGGGGCGAGCGCGACTGGTGGCAGATCTCCTGGCTCTGGACCTCCGGCCGGCTCGACGACGGCACGTGCTTTCACGGCATGCAGGCCAACATCGGCTTCGCGATCGACTGGCCGTCCTTTGCCGTCGCGCCCGGTGCCGAGCTTGCCCACCTGAAAGGGTTCTCAGCCCATACCGATTTCGGCGCTGACGGCCTTCCCGCGCGATCACGACTGTGCCTGGGCGGCGCATCGGTGGATGCGCTGCCACTGGCCTTCGGCCCGGTCGCCATGACCTCGCCCGCAGGCCAGGTGTCGCGCTTCCCGCGAGCGCTGTGCCGGTTCAGCACTGGCGACGGGCGGACCGGATATGGCTGGACCGAGTGGAATCAGCCGCCGGGCTGGCCGGACCACGGCTGGTCTGACCTGGTCATGCCCGCCGGCCAGGACCAGGCCGGCGACCTGTGACACAGGTGGCCGTGTCGGGCGTCGCCGGGCTGGACCCGGAGTTCCTCAGCCGCGCACTGGCTGCCCGTCTCGACGGGGCGCGGGTCATATCGGTCCGCGCCACTGCGGTGGGCACGGGCCAGGTATCGGACAGCTTCCGCCTCAGGCTCGGCTACGACAGCCCGGCTGCGCTGCCTGGCACCCTCGTCGCCAAGGTTCCCGCCGCTGACCCGGCGAGCCGCAGCGCTGCCAGGGCCTTCCGTACCTACGAGCTGGAGGCCAGCTTCTACGGCCAGCTGGCCCCTGACCTGCCAGTTGCGCTGCCCGCCTGTTATTTCGCTAGCTACGACCCCGAGCCTGACGAATACGTCGTCTTGCTGGAAGACCTCGCGCCCGCCAGCCCCGGCGATCAGATTGCCGGCATCACCGCCGACCAGGCCGCCTTGGCAATCGACGAGCTGGCCGCCCTGCACGCGGCCGGCTGGGACAGCCAGCAGCTCGCCGGGCTGCCGTGGCTGAACCGGTCGAGCCCCGCTAGCGCGGCGCTGATGACCAGCGCGGTCGCCAGCCTGTACCCCGCCTTCCGGGATCGCTACGCACAGCGGCTCCGGCCGGAGACCCTGCCGCTAATCGAGAACTTCGTCGCGAAGACCGCGGCTTACCTGGAGGCCAGGGACGGGCCCCGCACCATCGTGCACGGCGACTTCCGCGCCGACAACCTGCTGTTCGGCCACAACGGGCCCGTTGTGCTCGACTGGCAGACCTGCAGCTTCGGCGCGGGCATCTCGGACCTGTCCTACTTCCTGGCCTCCAGTCTGCAGGTACCTGACCGCCAGCGGCACGAGCAGGATCTCGTTCGCCGCTACCATTCCGGCCTGGCCAGCAAGGGAGTGGCTGTGAGCTGGGCCTACTGCTGGAATGAGTACCGGCGGTACGCCTTCGGCGGCATCGTGATGGACATCATCGCGGCCATGGTCGTGCGGCAGACCGAGCGGGGAGACGAGATGTTCTGCGCTATGGCCGATCGCCACGCCCGGCACGCGATCGACCTGGACTCGCTGGCCTTGCTGCCTTAGGACGCCCCCGCTGATGATGCGCCGAAGCGGGCGCCGGCCCGGCGGGGAGCCGCTGTGAGACGGTGGTCCTCAGACTCGGCGCCCGCGCTCACAGGGGGGAAGCTGCTGATGCTTCACCAACGGAACACCGTCCGCGACAGCCTTGATGATGATGTCTTTTCGTCGCGGGATCTAACCGTGGCCATGCCTAAATACCGCATGCACGATCATGAGCACGACCCGCGACACGCCCGGCAGATCGTGCTGGACGAGCTCATGCTCGACGGCAATTCACGGCAGAACCTTGCGACCTTCTGCCAGACCTGGGCGGAGCCGGAAGTCCGCGAGATCATGGCCTTCACGCTCGACAAGAACATGATCGACAAGGACGAGTATCCGCAGACAGCCGCGCTCGAGGAGCGCTGCGTGCACATGCTGGCCAGCCTGTGGAACTCACCAGCCCGCGCCAACCCGGTGGGCACCTCGACAACCGGATCCAGCGAGGCCGCCATGCTCGGCGGGATGGCGATGCTGTGGAAATGGCGGATGCGCCAGCGGGCCTCAGGCAAGGCCACTGACCGGCCCAATCTGGTCACCGGTCCGGTGCAGATCTGCTGGCATAAGTTCGCCCGTTACTGGGACGTCGAGTTGCGCGAGATCCCGATGGACGGCGACCGGCTGATCATGACCGCTGCCGAGGTCATCAAGCGAGTCGATGAGAACACGATCGGCGTCGTCCCGACCCTGGGAGTGACGTTCACCTGCCAGTACGAGCCGGTCGAAGACGTCAGCCAGGCGCTGGACCGGCATCAGGAGCAGACCGGTCTCGACATCCCCGTGCACGTCGACGGCGCGAGCGGCGGATTCGTTGCGCCATTCACCGACCCCGAGCTCGCCTGGGATTTCCGGCTCAGCAGGGTGAAGTCGATCAATGCCTCGGGCCACAAGTTCGGCCTCGCGCCGCTGGGCGTCGGCTGGGTGATCTGGCGCGATGCCGAAGACCTGCCGGACGACCTTGTCTTCAAGGTCAACTACCTGGGCGGCAGCATGCCGACCTTCGCGCTCAACTTCTCCCGGCCTGGCGGGCAGATCGTCGCGCAGTACTACAACTTCCTGCGGCTCGGCCGGGAGGGCTACCGCAAGATCCATCAGGCTGGTTACGACAATGCCCGGTATCTGGCTGAGGAGATAGCGAAACTCGGCCCCTTCGAGATGATTTATGACGGTCGCGGCGGGCTGCCCGCCCTGGCCTGGAAGCTCACGGATGGCGCCGACCACGGCTTCACCCTGTTCGATTTCGCCGACCGGCTGCGGACCTACGGCTGGCAGGTGCCCGCTTACGCGCTGCCGAAGAACCGGGAGGATCTGGTCATCCAGCGCATCCTGGTGCGCCATGACTTCAGCCGTGACCTCGCCGATCTCCTGCTGGATGACTGCAGACGGGCGGTGCGGCACCTGGGCATACACGCAACGACTAGCTCGCTCACTGCTGAAGAAGCCAGCGGCTTCAACCACAACTGACCGAGCCTGCGTCAGCACACCGGCAGCACGGTCCCCTTGGTCAGCTCCAGCAGCTGCTCGAAACTGGTCGCGAACATGGTGAGGTGATCTCCGCCGCCTGCCCACAGCACCGGGAAGGCCGCCAGGTCCGCGTCGATGACCGTGCGGAGCGGGCTCGGGTGGCCGACCGGCGCGACGCCGCCGACCTCCTGGCCGGCCTGCTCGAGCACGAAGTCCGGGCTTGCCCGGCGGATCCTCCTGGCTCCGAGCCGGCGTGCCAGCAGGGCGGTGTCGACCCGGTGCGCTCCGCTGGCGAGCACCAGCAGCGGCTCGCCGTCAGCCACGAAGACCAGGCTGTTCGCGATCGCGCCGATCTGGCAGCCGAGCACCGCGGCCGCGGCCGCGGCTGTGGGGACCGGCTCGGCGAACGTCCGCAGCTCGGCGTCCGGGCCGGCTGCCTCCAGCGCGGCAGCTACCTGGGCAACAGCTGAGGACGGCATCCCGCGAGCCTACGGGCTCTGCGAGCCAGCTCCCAACCTGATTCCGTCCCGCTGACCGGCTAGGACTGCGGAGCCAGCACCTCTGGCAGGCCGAACAACGGGAACAGCGTGGTGTCGAAAAAGGACACCACGTGGTCGACCTTGCCGCCCTTGAGCCGCAGCACGTGCAGCTGGAAGGCGCGATACTCGCCGCCGTCGAGGTAGTACATGCCGAAGGCAGGCTGCCCGTTCGCGCGGGCCGGGGCCAGCCGCAGGTCGCCTGGCGTCTTGGCCGGGCACTGGCTGGCCACGAGCAGGCCGATATCGCGGGGCGTCTGGTACCAGCCGGTGTACGGCGGCATCTCCCAGATCGCCTGGTCGGTGAACAGCGCGGTGAGCGCAGCGACGTCATACTCCTCGAACGCGGCAACGTACCGGTCGAGCAGCTCTCGCTGCTGAGCCGTCGGCGGCTCGGTCACCGCGTCCTCGGCTGGCGCGGCCTCGCTGATCTGCGCGCGGGCGCGCTGCAGCATGCTGTTCACCGCGGCGGTCGTCGTGCCGAGCAGGTCGGCGACTTCCGCTGCGCGCCAGCTGAGCACCTCCCGCAGGATGAGCACGGCGCGCTGCCGCGGCGGCAGATGCTGCAGCGCTGCGATGAAAGCGAGCCTGATGCTCTCCCGCGAGGTGACGATGGCCGCCGGATCAGACGTGCCGACGCCGACCATGACGTCGGGCGCCGGCTCAAGCCACGGCACTTCGGCCTGGTGCAGCTCGCCCTCCGGGTCGCCGGCCGGGGCGCCAAGCCCGGTCGGCAGCGGGCGCCGGTTGCGGCTCTCCAGCGCGGTCAGGCAGACATTGGTAGCAATCTGGTACAGCCACGTCCGCAGCGACGACCGCCCCTGAAACCGGTCATAGGCACGCCAGCCACGGAGGAAGGTCTCCTGCACCAGGTCCTCGGCGTCGTGGATGGAGCCAACCATCCGGTAGCAATGAGCCAGCAGCTCGCGCCGGTACGGCTCAGCCAGCGGCAGGAACTCCGTCTGGGTGACCTGCTCCGTGGTCGCCATGACCAGCAACTCCTCCGCCTCGCTCTACGGTGCCGTCAGCCCAGCATAAGCAAGCCCTACGACATCCGTCGCACTGTCAGCTGGCCAGCTCGCGCTCCAGCCGCAGCACGCGCTGCAGGTTCCACTCGGCGATCTCGAGCATCTCAGCGCGATCGGGGAAATCAGGCTCTACCTGCAGCGGCCCGGCCACCAGGCTCAGATGCATGGCCAGCCGGTACAGCTGCAGTCTGGCGTCGTCCAGGCCGGTGGCAGCGAGGTAACCGTAGTGCTCGCCGAAGCGCAGCTGCAGGAACACGTGCTCCCACTCGACGTCGAAAAACATCAGCCCCTCGATGTCGATGAGGACGGGCGCGCCGTCGCTGCCGACCAGGACGTGATCAGGGCCTAGCTCGCCGTGCACCAGTCCCAGCCGCTGGCGCGGGGTAACGGCCGAGCGCAGGCTGGCAAGCAGCTGCTCCAGGCGCTCGCGCACGGCTGCGACGCGGCCGTCCAGGCCGGCGGACTCCGCCACGTGCCGCAGCGCCAGCGCCAGCACCAGCTCCTCGCAGGGCTCCTGCGGCTGGTCAGCGGCCTGCTGGCGGCACGCCCACGCGACCTTCCCTGACCGCTGGCCGCGGTGCCGGTGCATGGCCTGCAGCGACTCGCCGAGCATCGCCATCGTCCGCTGCGCGCCCGGCGCCCCGGCAGCCAGCCGCCGCTCAAGTGAATCCCCTGGCACGTCCTCGACCAGCGCGATATCGGCCGGGTAGGCAGACCGGCTCCGGTCAAGCAGGATCAGCTCCGGCACCCGGACGCCGAGCGACACCAGCTCGGCGTGGCTGGCCTCGAAGAGGCCGGCGCCGGAGGCGTCGGAGAACGGGTCGGCCAGGTCGGGGGCTGACTGCGCTGGATTGCCCGGCCAGTAGTTCTCGTCGGCGGCCCACACATAGCAGATGACGGCCGATCCGTCGTCAAGCCGGAGCCGGTAGACGCCCTTCTTGCTCCCCCCGCGCAGCCGGTCGATCACGCCGATGCGCCGCGCGGTGCCGAGCCCGGCCCGCACCGGGCCGGCCAGGTCGCTGGCCGTCGCGAACCGGCGCTGCCCGTCAGCGGCTGCGCTGGTCATGAGCCGGTGGCCGGTCCTTCTTCGGCAGCCTGGCGACAACCGCAGCGTAGGAGTCGTCCACGGCCTCCAGCAGTTCGTCGTCGCTGATCGCCCCGGCGAGCCCCAGCGAGTTCCAGCCGGACCGGCCGATGTAGGCCATCACCGTGGCGTCGCCGGGATAGCGGGCCAGCCACTCGTCAGCGGCCTCGCGGGACTGGCCGCACTTGAGGCCGACCGAGGTCGAGTCGCCCGACCCGACGAACGCGAAGATCTTGCCGGCGACCTTCACCACGATGTCGCCCTCCCACGGCTCGTCCTGCCACGCGCCAGGCTTGGCCAGGCAGTATTCGAGCAGTTCGTCGTGCGTCATCGCCTCTCCCCGCTGGCGGCCATGCTGCCGGGAGCCTGGGTGCCTGGCTTGCCTGGCGAACGTCCCGCGGCCATCGGCACGCTACCAGCCGGCCTCGCCGGCCGCTGGCGCGAAACGGGCGATCCAGCCGCCGGCCACGGCCAGCAGCCGCTCGGAATCGAGCCGATAGGTCCGCTCGCGTCCGCGCAGCCCGACGCTGACCAGGCCGGCTTCCTGCAGCACCCGCAGGTGCCGGGTAGTGGTCGGCCACGAATGCTCGAACCTGGCGGCGATCGCGCCTGAGGTCATCTCGCCGCCACGGGCCAGCAGCACCAGCAGGATGGTCCGCCGCGCGTGGTGCGCCAGCGCCTGGAACACCACTTCAAGATCATCGAGCTCGGCCAGGCCGCGGGCGCGGCTCACCCGTCCAGCGCTACCGGCAGGTAGTGCGGGAACTCCCACTTGCCGCGGCCATCTCGGTCCTCGAGCAGCGGATCCATCCGCTCCCAGGTGGCGAGCACGTCAGGGTGCTCGTGCGCCTGGTCGAACCCGCCTTCGACCCAGGTGAAGATCTCCACGTAGGTCGGCGGCTCCGCAGTGCTGCGCAGCAGCCGGGACCGGTCGTCGGTGACGAAGCC
>DASXMR010000043.1:0-1904 GCA_036495525.1 Streptosporangiaceae bacterium
GGTGCCCGGCCGGGGCGCCGCGGACGATACGGAGACACGACATGAAGTACATGCTGCTGATCTACAACAACCCGGCGAGCTACGAGGCCTGGACCGAGGACCAGCGGACGGCGCTGTTCAGCGAGGTCGACGCGCTGATGAAGGAGCTGCGCGAGACCGGCGAGCTGGTGGGCGGCGAAGGGCTGGCCGACCCGTCGACGACCAAGACCGTGCGGGTGCGCGACGGGATCCCGGCGATCACCGACGGGCCGTTCGCCGAGGTGAAGGAGCAGTTCGCCGGCTACATCACGGTCGACTGCGAGAGCGTCGAGCGGGCCGCCGAGATCGCGGCCCGGTGGCCGGACGCCCGCTACTTCGCGATGGAGGTCAGGGCGATCATGCACACCACGTCGGTGGAGCTGTAGGTGCCGCAGGACGGCGTCGAGGATCTGCTGCGCCCGCTGGCGCGGCAGGTTCTCGGCACGCTCGTCCGCCGGTACGGCCAGTTCGAGGCGTGCGAGGACGCGGTGCAGGAGGCGCTGCTCGACGCCAGCGTGCAGTGGCCGGAGCAGGGGGTGCCGGCGAACCCGCTGGGCTGGCTGATCACCGTCGCCTCGCGGCGGCTGACCGACCAGTGGCGCAGCGAGTCGGCGCGCCGCCGCCGGGAGGTGACCGTGTTCACGCTGGAGCCGCCGGGCAGTCCGGGTGGCCCGGGTGAGACGGCTTTCGGCTCGGCGGAGCCTGGCGCGGAGCGCGCCGCGGATACCGACGACACGCTGACGCTGCTCTTCCTGTGCTGCCATCCGGCGCTGCCGCCCGCCGCCCAGGTGGCACTCACCCTGCGCGCGGTGGGCGGCCTGACCACCGCGGAGATCGCGCGGGCGTTCCTGGTGCCGGAGGCGACCATGGCGCAGCGGATCAGCCGGGCCAAGCAGCGGATCAAGGCGGACGGCGCCAGGTTCGGCATGGCGCCGCAGCCGGAACGGCCGGAACATTCGGAGCGGCTGGCCGCGGTGCTGCACGTGCTCTACCTCATCTTCAACGAGGGGTACACCGCCAGTTCCGGTGACGGCCTGCATCGCGCCGAGCTGACCGCGGAGGCGATCAGGCTGACCCGCGCCGTGCACCGGCTGCTGCCCGATGACGGCGAGGTGAGCGGGCTGCTGGCGCTCATGCTGCTGACCGACGCCAGGCGGGCGGCGCGCAGCAGGCCGGACGGCGCGCTGGTACCGCTGGCCGACCAGGACCGGGGGCGCTGGGACGCCGCGGCGATCAGCGAGGGGTCCGCGCTGATCAGCGCCGCGCTCGCCCGCGCGCCGATCGGGCCGTATCAGGTCCAGGCGGCCATCGCCGCTGTACACGACGAGGCAGCGCGGGCGCAGGACACCGACTGGCCGCAGAT
Organism: Streptosporangiaceae bacterium; assembly: GCA_036495525.1. Lineage (GTDB taxonomy): Bacteria > Actinomycetota > Actinomycetes > Streptosporangiales > Streptosporangiaceae > DASXMR01. The sequence goes on from DASXMR010000043.1 coordinate 1,382, forward strand.
CCTGGCCCTGTACGAGGTGCTCGAACGCCTCACGCCGGGGCCGATGGTGACGCTCAACCGGGCCGTCGCGATCGGCATGGTCCGCGGGCCGCGGGCCGGCCTTGAGGTGCTGTCGGGGGTGGACGGTGATCACCGGCTGGCCGGAAACCACCGGGCCGAGGTCGTCCGCGCGCACCTGCTGGAGATGGCCGGCGACCATGCGACCGCCCGCGACTGCTACCAGCGGGCCGCGCGGCTGACCACCAGCACGCCGGAGCAGCGCTACCTGCAGGCCCGGGCGGGCCGGCTGGCCCGGCTGGCCCGGCTGGCTCGGCTGGCTCGTGAGTCTGGCTCGTGAGGCTGGGCAGCCTGGTCAGGCGCCGGCCAGCTCGCCGGTGTAGCGCTTGGCCACGGCGCGGAACGCGGCCTTGGGCTCCCACGGCATGTCCGGATACGTCGTTCCGCGGCGGCCGGTATAGGTCTTCACCAGGCTGAGCGCCGACATGTCGAGGTCGTATCTCGGGTCGTCGCTGTACGGCGAGAT
>DASXMR010000044.1:0-10697 GCA_036495525.1 Streptosporangiaceae bacterium
GGGCGCTGAGCCCGGCAGCCAAGCCACCGGGGGGACAGCCGGATCCGAGACAGGAATGCCGGAGCCGCGCAGACCAGCGGAACCGGGGCGACCGGCGGGATCAGCCCGCACGGCCGGATCGGCCCAGACGCCGGGACTGGCCCAGACGCCGGGACTGGCGCAGACGGCGGGACTAGCTCAGACGGCGGGACTAGCTCAGACAGCCGCACCAGCCCAGACGGCCGGATCAGCTATGTCGCCGGGACCGGCCGGGTCGGCGCAGCCGGGGTTAATCGCAGGACCCGGCGGAACTGCCAGACCGCTGAGTGCTGTCGGCACAGGGTTCACGTCGCATCCGGCCGGATCGGCAGGCCCTGCGGCGGTCACGCCGGCTCCAGCTGGCGAGTTCCGGCCTGCCGCTAGTCAAGGGCAGCGGGGTGATCCGCGGGCTGGCGGATCGGGGCTGCCGCAGCGCGTACCAGGCGCCAGCCCGCTGCGGCCCAAGACGGTCGAGGCGGCCGCCCCGGCGGCTCCGGCGGCTCCGGCGGCGCTCCTGGTAACCGGCGCCGACTCTGCCGCCGTGGCGGAGACCGGCACGCAGACCGAGCCGATACGGGCGATCAGGGTCGCTCCCGGTACCGACTCGGCTGACGGGAAGGTCCTGCGCCCGGCCAAGGGGGTCTGGCCTGGTCCAGCTGCGCAGTCGGCGCGGCCAGCGGAAGTCGCCAGAGTAGAGGCCATCAAAGCGGCCAGCGCCAGGTTCGAAGCCGCCCTGACCGACGATGCCAGAGCCGAGCCTGCCTTGCTTGAGGCCGCCAGGGCTGAGGCGGCCAAGGCGGAAGCTGCCCGGCTGGACGCAGTCAAGCCCGAGGCCGGCGGCCTGCCGCTAGCCAGGGCTGACACGTCGACGGCGGATGTCGCTGAGCCGAAGCCTGTCAGGTCAGGATCCGGGCGGGCACGGCATGCGGCTGGGCCCCCGGCCAGGTCAGCGGCTGCGAGCGGCGAAGGTGCGCTGGCGTCGGCCGCCACGGCTGAGCCTGCTGGGTCCGTGGCCGGGACGGCGGCGTCGGCCGGAGCAGAATCCGGGAGCGCAGCAGCCACGCACATGCAGGCCACCAGCGAGGCGGCGACGGGGCAGTCCGCCGCGACTCAGCCTGGAAGCGTCAGGACCGCCCGCGCCAGCGCTGCCACCGCCGGGTCTGCCACGACCGGGCCCGCTACGGCCGGGCGTGGCAGCGGCGCGCCTGCTACGGCCGGGCCTGCCACCGGCGCGCCTGCCACGGCAAGGCCTGCCACCCCTAGGCCTGCGGCAAGGCCTGCCACTGCCGGGCCTGGCAGCGGCGCGCCTGCCACCGCCGGGCCTGCCGCCGCCGGGTCTGCCAGTGGCGCGTCTGTCAGCGCCGCGCCTGCCAGCGCCACGGCTGACAGTGCCCAGGCCACGAGGTCCGGCGCTGCGCAGGCACAAGCTGCCAAGATCGGCACTGCCAGAGTCAGGGCTGAGGCGTCCGGACGGACGGTTCGTTCGGCTACGGCGCCCGCGAGGCCGGTGCGGCTCGCCTCGCCGCCGAGCGCCGTCACGGCGCCGACCAAGCATCGACCAGCCGGGCCTGCCGACGACGCGGGAAACGCGTCCGTCGCCTGGCCTCCGGCCAGCATCAGGCCGGCCGAAGCTGGCCGGCCCAAGCGGGCGGCGCGCCCGCTCCGCCAGGCCACAAGCCGACCTGCCGCCTCGCGCGCGACGTCAGGCTCACGGGCCAAGCGGCCGGAGCGCGCCGCGCGCCGCTGGCAGCTGGCCGGCGCGCTGGTCGCGATCGTCGCCGTCGTCGCCGTGGTGACCGCGGTGGCGACATTGCGGCACGACGCGGCTGGCCAGCACACCGGAGCCCGAGGCGCCGCTGCCGGGTCCGCGGGGGGGTCCGCTGACTCGGGCTCCCAGCTGCTGGCCGCTGAGCGCAAAGCCCGCACTGAGGCCGTTTCGTGGCTGGCCGGGCAGGTCAGCAGGAACGCGATCGTGTCTTGTGACCCGGTTGTCTGCGCGGACCTGGCCGCCAGCGGATTCCCGGCGAGCAGCCTGCTGGTGCTGAAGCCGACCGCGCCCGACCCTGGCGGCTCTGATGTCATCGTGGCGACGGCTGGCCTGCGCAGCCAGTTCGGCAGCAGGCTGACCGGCACGTTCGCGCCCGAGGTACTGGCCAGCTTCGGCTCTGGTCAGGCCAGGATCGACGTCCGGGTCGTCGCGTCCGACGGCACTGCCGCCTACCGGGCCGCGCTCAGCGCGGACGTGGCGGCCAGGCAGCACACTGGCGCCGAGCTGGCGCGCGACAGCGCTGTCGCGGCTTCGCCTGCGGCCCGCCAGCAGCTGATCGCCGGCCAGGTCGACTCGCGCCTGCTCAGCGACCTCAACTTCCTGTCTAAGTACCGGACCGTGGACATCGTCGCGTTCGGCAGTGCCGCGCCTGGTGCCAGCGCTGGCCTGCCGCTGCGCTCCGCCGACCTGATCGAGATTGACCCGGCGGCCAGGCTGAGCAGCGCGGCGTACGTGCACGCGCTGACCGCGCTGCTGCAGCAGCAGCAGCCGCCGTTCCGCCCGGCCAGCATCAGCACGGTCGCCCTGGCGAGCGGCGAGAGGGTGCTGCGGATCGAGTTTCCCGCGCCGAGCCCGCTCGGCCTGCTGGGCCGCACCGGCCACTGACCGGCCACGCCGGGCACATCTGCGGGTGACAGGTTGTTATTGGGATGAACGAGGTGTCCCGGCGTGGCACCATCAGCACCATCGCCCGTCAGGCGTCGGGTGATGCACAGACCCGGCCGAATGCACACGCAGCCGGCCTCTTGGATGGCAGATGACCGCACTTTCTGACGACGACTCGACGGCCGACCGGATGCACCTGGCTGGTGCCGTTCCCGAGCCGGACGAGCCCGAAGAGGCCGACCTCGGCCAGCTCGACCTGGCGGACAGGCACGCGCTGCGCCGGGTAGCTGGCCTGTCGACCGAGCTCGAGGACATCAGCGAGGTCGAGTACCGGGCGCTCCGGCTGGAGCGAGTCGTGCTGCTCGGGGTCTGGACCGAGGGGACTCAGGCGGAGGCGGAGAATTCGCTGCGCGAGCTGTCGCGGCTGGCCGAGACCGCGGGCTCGCTGGTGCTTGACGCGGTCGTGCAACGGCGCGGCCGCCCGGACGCCGCGACCTACGTGGGTGCCGGGAAGGCGCGGGAACTGGCTGACCTGGTCGCCTCTACTGGCGCTGACACGGTGATCTGCGACGGCGAGCTGACGCCTGGCCAGCTGCGCAAGCTGGAGGGCGTGGTCCGGGTCAAGGTGATCGACAGGACCGCTCTGATCCTCGACATCTTCGCCCAGCATGCCCGCAGCAAGGAGGGCAAGGCGCAGGTCGAGCTTGCCCAGCTGCAGTACCTGGTGCCCCGGCTGCGCGGCTGGGGCGAGTCGCTGTCCCGCCAGGCAGGTGGCCGGGTGGCGGGCGGCGGGGGCATCGGGACCAGGGGTCCTGGCGAGACGAAGATCGAGACCGACCGGCGGCGGATCAGCTCCCGGATCGCGAAGCTGCGCCGGGAGATCGCGGAGATGTCGGTGGGCCGCGAGGTTCAGCGCGGGCAGCGCAGGCGCCGGGCCGTGCCGTCGGTGGCGATCGCCGGTTACACCAACGCCGGCAAGTCCAGCCTCCTGAACCGGCTGACTGGCGCTCAGCTGCTGGTCGACGACTCGCTGTTCGCCACGCTGGATCCCGCGGTGCGCCGGGCCAGGACGCCGTCCGGCGTGCCGATCACGCTGACCGACACGGTCGGCTTCGTCCGGCACCTGCCGCACCAGCTGGTTGACGCATTCCGGTCGACGCTGGAGGAAGTCGTAGATGCCGACCTGATCCTGCACGTCGTCGACGGGTCGGATGCTGACCCGCGCGCGCAGCTCGCCGCCGTGCGGGAGGTGCTCGCCGATATCGGCGCCCGGCAGATCCCGGAGCTCGTCGTGATCAACAAGGCCGACGCTGCTGACCCGGTCGAGCTCAAGGGCCTGCAACTGGCTGAGCCGCAGTCAGTGGTGGTCTCAGCCAGGACCGGTGAGGGCGTCGAGCAGCTGCTCGCCGAGCTGGAGCGGCTGCTGCCACGGCAGCGCAAGGAAGTCTGCGTACTGCTGCCCTATCAGCGCGGCGACCTGGTATCGCGTGCGCATGACGAGGGCGAGGTACTGGCGGTGCGGCACCAGCAGGACGGGACCGAGCTAACGGCCAGGGTTTCGCCTGAGCTAGCCGCCGAGCTCGAGGCTTTCGCTGCCCCTGCTGTCTCGCCCTAGCGGGTGGCGCGGCCCCAGGCAGGGGCGGCGCCACCGCGCTGGCATGCGAATACGCACTGCTGTCCGCAGTGATAGTGCGAATATTTTGGAAACGAAGCAGGCGAGTGAATGCTCATTCATCGCCAGTTGCTGCCGTCGGCCCGCCGTAACGATCTGCCGGAAGCAGTCCTGGCATCGTCGCGACGATCATGACCCGGCCGGCCGGAAACAGCCCGGGCTTATTCAGTGTGCCGAGCGCTATCACGTGAATTTCACAATTCAGGTACTGCAATCTGGGAACAGCACGCCTGTCACCTGCGGCTCCTGCGCTGTCAGGGTACTGCGGCCGGACCGCCGCCACCAGGTACGACGGTGCAAAGGCGACTCCTGGCCGGCTCATTAGAGTTTTCTGAATAATTTCGATTAGACCTTGTCTTGCGGCCCTGTCGTGCAATAACGTGACTGCACCGATATGCTGGCCAGCGCATCCGCGAAGGTGCGAGCTGCGCGCAGAAACCGATCAGCACTGCTGATCCTCGTGATGCTTTCATCATTTACCAGCGAGTCATAGCAGGTGACGTCCATGCCGGTGAGGCTTCTCGCCCGCGCAGTGGCCAGGCAGGGCGCTGCTCGGTGACCGTTCGGCTGCTTACCAACATCGGCCGGCTGTGGACCGGCTCGGAGGTATGGAGCAACGCCGCCATATTGTCACACAATGATCGTATTGCCTGGGTCGGTCCGGCGACTGAGCTGCCGACCCGCATTCCTGGCGTGATCGAGGACATCGTCGACGTCGACCAGGTCGAGAACCTCGGCGGCGCGCTGGTCACGCCCGGCCTGATCGACGCGCACACCCATCCGGTCTACGCCGGGAACAGGTGGGCCGAGCTGACCATGCGGTCCGGTGGCGCCTCGTCCGGCGAGATCTCGGCGGCTGGCGGCGGCCTGGCCTCCACCGTGACCGTGACCAGGGGAACCGACCCCTGGACGCTGTGCAACGGCGTGCGCGAGCGGCTGGCCGCCTGGCTGCAGAGCGGCACGACCACCATCGAGGCCAAGACCGGCTACCACCTGACCAGGGACGGCGAGCTGGCTGACGTCCGGCTGCTGCGATCGCTGGAAGGCGAGCCCGGCATGCCGCGGGTGCACGTGACCTTCCTGGCCGCTCACGCGGTGCCGGCTGAGTACTTCGGCCGTCGCGCCGACTACGTCGACGCGGTCGGCGGCTGGTGCGCCGACGCGGCCGCCGCCGGGGCCGACAGCGTTGACGTCTGCTGCGACGAGAGCCGTTTCACCGAGCACGAAGCCAGGTGGGTGCTCGGCGCCGGCCGGTCGGCCGGGCTGCTGCCCCGGCTGCACGCCAGTGGCGCGCCGGTCACCGGAGCCGCCGCGCTGGCCGCCGAGCTTGGCTGCGCCTCGGCCGACCTGCTGCACGGCGCGGCCGACGAGGACGTCGCGGCGCTGGCCAGGGCCGGCGTCGCCGCGGTGATCTGCCCCGCGACGAGGGCCGAGTGCGGCGCTGTGCCGCCGGTGCGGGCGCTGCTTGACAAGGGCGTCCCGGTCGCGCTCGGGTCCGGGCACTCGCCCGGCGAGAACGGCATCACCTCGATGCCGCTGGTGATCAGCATGGCCGTGGCAAGCCTGGGGATGAGCGTGACGGAAGCGCTGCGCGCCGCGACCGTCGGCGGGGCGCACGCCCTGCGCGCGCCGGACCGCGGCGCGATGGCCAGGGGCCGGTACGCCGACATCGTGGCGTGGGACGCCGATCACGAGGGCGCCTTCGCGTGGGCCTACGGGCTGCGGCCGTTCCGGGTCTGGCGCGGCGCCGAGCCCGTCACGTTCTGACCATTGCGACCATGATCTCGAAGGATTCCTGGCGCTCTGGCGCCCTTTTTCGTACCTGATAACCGCGGAGCGCGCGAGCGCAAGGGCACCAGCTGGGATGTGGCATGCTGCGGGCATGGCAACGACCGGGACGGCGCCGAACCGCGGCAGCCAGGCTGAGGCGGTGTGCCAGGTCACGGTGATCGTCGGCGAAGAGGATCTGCTCGTCGAGCGGGCGCTGCGAGCGGCGGTCAGGGCGGCCGCTCAGGGCGGCTCCGGCGGGCCGGGCGGAGGCACAGAAGCCGCGCACGATGACTCGGGCGCGGCCGGACATGCCGGAACTGGCGCGCCAGGCGCCGACGTGCACGACGTGCGGGCCGCTGAGCTGACTGCCGGGCAGCTGACGATGCTTACCTCGCCGTCGCTGTTCGGCGGGACCACGGTAGTGATCATCCGAGCGGCGCAGGACGCCACCAAGGAGCTAGCCGCGCAGCTCGCCAGCCTGGCGGCGGCAGCTGAGCCGGACGTGCTCCTGGTGCTCACGCACGCCGGCGGAGCCAAGGGCAAGGCGCTGCTCGCCGAGCTGGCCAAGGCGGGCGCCGCCAGGATCGACTGCCCGGCGGTGCGGCGCTTCGGCGAGCGGATGGACTTCCTGCGCGGCGAGTTCCGCCGGGCAGGCCGCAGGGCAGACGACTCGGGCCTGCGGGCGCTGCTCGACACGGTCGGCACCGACCTGCGTGAGCTGGCCGCAGCATGCAGCCAGCTGGCCGCCGACACCACGGGCCTGATTAATCAGCAGGTCGTGTCCCGGTACTACCGGGGCCGGGCGGACGCGAGCGGTTTCTCAGTGGCCGACCGCGCGTTCGAGGGCAAGCTCGCCGAGTCGCTGGAGCAGCTGCGCTGGGCGCTTGCCACCGGCACCTCGCCGGTGCTGATCACCAGTGCCCTGGCGCAGGGGGCGCGCTCGCTGGGCCGCGTCGGCTCGGCACGCGGAACGACCGCCGACGCGCTGGCCGCGGAGACCGGCCTGCCGCCGTGGAAGGTCGACCGGGTGCGACAGCAGCTCAGAGGGTGGACGCCGGAAGGCGTGGCGCGCGCGCACTCGGTGATCGCGCAGACCGACGCCGACGTCAAGGGCGAGGCGGTCAGCGCTGAGTACGCGCTCGAGCGGGCCATCAGGACCATCGTCGACTGCCGCGGCCGGTCCTGACCGAACTTCAGGGCTCTCGGCGTCAGCATGACCGCCGGGCTCAGCGTGACGGCCAGGCTTCGCGACGGCTCAGGCCCGGCTGACGGGCGCGGCGAGTGGCAGGCCGTCTTAGCTGCCGATGCCGAACAGCGGCAGGCACGGCTCGAGGCCGTGCAGCTGCACCGGCACGGTAGCGTGCTGCTGCCAGCGCGCCCGATCGAGTCTCAGCCGCTGCCTGACCGCCCGGCGGCCGCGGATGCAGGCTCACCGCGATGCCGTCGTCCTGATATCCGAGCCGGCGCGACACGCCGAGAGACGCGCCGTTGTCGGAGAATGCCTCCGACGTGACTGAACAAGCTGGCCAGGCGGACAGCCCGGCCGGCAGATCGTGCGCCAGGCCGCCGGGCCGGCGCGGGCCACGCGGCCCGGCGTCAGGACTGGCGGAGCTCGGCGGCGCGGCTGGCGATGGCCGACTTGCGGTTCGCGGCCTGGTTCTTGTGGATGACGCCCTTGCTCGCGGCCTTGTCCAGCTTCACGTAAGCGGTGCGCATGGCCTGCTCGGCGGCGTCGGAGTTGCCCGCGTCGGCGGCTTCCCGGAACTGGCGTACCGAGGTCTTCAGCGCTGACTTGACCGCCTTGTTGCGCTGTCGCGCCTTCTCGTTCTGCTTGTTGCGCTTGATCTGGGACTTGATATTCGCCACGCGGATGCCTCGCTAGAGATACTGGGTGTGCGGTACGGGCTGGCCTGGCGCGAGCCCGCGGCCGCTGCCCGCGGCCAGGCGCTGCAAACCGTAGATGCGGCAGCCGACTATGCAGGATAGCCGACACGCGGCCCGCTGCTCAAACCCGCGGCGCCCGGCTGGCTGCTGACATGGGCACATGCTGGCCCGTGCGACCATAGACGGCGACCGGCGACCTGCCGAGACGACCCGACCTGACGGAAGGCCCGTGCCACCCTCTGCTTCGCGCATTCCCGAGCCAGCCAGGACCGATCAGGCGGTGATACGCAACTTCTGCATCATCGCTCACATCGATCACGGCAAGTCGACGCTGGCCGACCGGATGCTCCAGCTCACCGGCGTGGTCGAGGACCGGCTCATGCGCGCCCAGTACCTGGACCGGATGGACATCGAGCGGGAGCGCGGCATCACGATCAAGAGCCAGGCGGTGCGGCTGCCGTGGCGTGCCGGGGACGGCGCGCACTACGTGCTGAACCTCATCGACACTCCCGGTCACGTCGACTTCTCCTATGAGGTTTCCCGGTCGCTCGCGGCTTGCGAGGGCGCGGTCCTGCTGGTCGACGCGGCGCAGGGGATCGAGGCGCAGACGCTGGCCAACCTGTACCTGGCGCTCGAGGCTGACCTGCACCTGATCCCGGTGCTGAACAAGATCGACTTGCCGGCCGCGCAGCCGGAGAAGTACGCGGCCGAGCTGGCGGGCATCGTCGGCTGCGATCCGTCGGACGTGCTGCGGGTATCGGCAAAGACCGGCGAGGGCGTCAGCGACCTGCTGAACGCGATCGTGGCGCAGGTGCCGCCGCCCAGCGGGAAGCCGGACGCGCCGGCCAGGGCGCTGATCTTCGACTCGATCTATGACACCTACCGCGGCGTGGTCACCTACGTCCGGGTCGTGGACGGGCGGCTGTCCCGCCGGGAGAAGACGCTCATGCTGTCCACCAAGGCAGTGCACGAGACCCTCGAGGTCGGCGTCATCTCGCCGGACCCGGTGCCCACCGACGGGCTGGCGGCCGGCGAGGTCGGCTACCTGATCACCGGCGTCAAGGACGTGCGCCAGGCCAGGGTGGGCGACACGGTGACCACTGCGGCGAGCCCGGCGGCCGAGCCGCTGGCCGGCTACAGCCATCCGCGGCCGATGGTGTTCTCCGGGCTCTACCCGGTGGACGGGGACGACTATCCTGAGCTTCGCGACGCGCTGGACAAGCTCCGGCTCAACGACGCCTCGCTGGCCTACGAGCCGGAGACCTCGACGGCGCTCGGCTTCGGGTTCCGCTGCGGCTTCCTCGGCCTGCTGCACATGGAGATCGTGCGGGAGCGGCTGGAGCGGGAGTTCGACCTCTCGCTGATCTCCACCGCGCCGAACGTGGTCTACCGGGTGATCCCTGAGGCCGGCGGCGAGCTGGTCGTCACCAACCCGAGCGAGTTCCCGGACGGCAAGATCAGCGCGATCTTCGAGCCGGTGGTGCGCGCCACGCTGCTCGCGCCCAGCGACTACATCGGCGCGATCATGGAGCTGTGCCAGAGCCGTCGCGGCACGCTGCTCGGCATGGACTACCTCTCGTCGGACCGGGTCGAGATCCGCTACACGATGCCGCTGGCCGAGATCATCTTCGACTTCTTCGACCAGCTCAAGTCGCGTACCCGCGGCTACGCCTCGCTCGACTACGAGCCAGCCGGCGAGCAGGAAGCTGACCTGGTCAAGGTCGACATCCTGCTGCAGGGCGTGCCGGTGGACGCGTTCAGCCAGATCGTGCACGCCGACAAGGCGCGCGAGTACGGCCTGGCGATGACCGCCAGGCTCAAGGAGCTGATCCCGCGGCAGCAGTTCGAGGTGCCGATCCAGGCGGCGATCGGCGCCAAGGTGATCGCCAGGGAGAATATCCGGGCGATCCGCAAGGACGTGCTCGCCAAGTGCTACGGCGGTGACATCACCCGCAAGCGCAAGCTGCTGGAGAAGCAGAAGGAGGGCAAGAAGCGGATGAAGACGATCGGCCGCGTCGAGGTCCCCCAGGAGGCCTTCGTGGCCGCGCTCTCCACCACCCAGACGGACTCCCGCCCCAAGTAACGCTCCATGCCCCACGACCGCTCTAGTTTCTGGCGGCCAGCGCGATGATGATCAGCGTCCAGATCCCGATGCCGAGGTAGCCGAGGACGAGGCCGGCGATGGCCATCCCGTCGCCGCGCTCGCCCGTCTTCTTGATGTTCTGGCGGGCCAGGTGGCCGAGGATGACGGCCGGGACGGCGGCGAAGCCGAGCGTGAAGATCTCCGCGATCCCGCAGACCAGCGCCCCGATGGCGAGCCCGCTGGTGGGGTTGGCGACGACCGGGTAGTAGCCGCCCTGGTACGGCATCACGCCGAAGTTCGGCCCCGACGGCAGATCCGCGACCACGGAGCCGAGCTGCGCGTAGGTCCGCGCGCTCATCGTCCGGGAGGCGCGCAGTTCGAACTCTTCCTTGTTGATCCGGCCCTCGCCGAAGGCGGCCTTGAGCACGTCCATGGTCCGCTCGCGGTCGGTCGCCGCGGCCAGCATCCCCGGATGGACGGGGGCCTGCTGCCCGTACGGCGCCTGCCCGTAAGGCGCCTGCCCGTACGGCGAAGGCTGCTGCCCGTACGGCGAAGGCTGGCCGTACGGCGGCGCCGCGACGTACGGCGGGACGTGCCCGTAGGGCGGGACCTGCCCG
>DASXMR010000045.1:0-98210 GCA_036495525.1 Streptosporangiaceae bacterium
GGCGGCTGATCCACAGGCGCAGCAGGTGCCGCTGGTGGGCCGGGTCGGCTGGATCGTCGACGAAGGCCGTGCGGGTGTGCACGGTCACGAAGTTGTTGACGAACTGCAGGTCGCCGGTCTGCAGTGTCATGCCGAGCGCGACGCCTGGCCGCTTGGCCAGCGAGTCGAAGTACATCAGGCAGGAAACCTCGTCGGCAGTGAGCCGCGGCACGTCGGCGAACCGCATCGCCGACATCACCCGCCCGGTCCGCACCGTGGCCGACAGCGCGCCGCCGACGTAGCTGTACAACGGCTCCAGGTACCAGCCCGGCGAGCCTGGCGGCTCCTCGCTGCGCCAGTCGGTGGGGAAGTTCTTGGCCAGGATCGGCAGGTACTCCGGATGCTCGGCGACGACCATGTTGTAGAGCAGGCCGGAACTGGCGACGAAGCTCTCGCCGCCGTAGAGCGCGGGGCGCAGGCAGAGCAGCCCGACGAAGTCCGTCGAGTCGGTGTGAAAGCCGAGGTCCTCGTTGGTCGCGTAAGTGCGCTCATACGGGCCCCGGCGGCCGAGGTCGCGGATGTGACCGATCAGGTCGCCCTTGCGGTTCTGGGTCACCAGGGAGCCCATGTGCTGGCCGATGCCCCAGTAGATGATCGCGGCCTCGTCTTCGGTGAACCTGTCGTAGACCGGCAGGCCGCGCAGCAGGACGAAGCCGAGACCGGGGTCAAGCCTGGCGACCACCTCGTCGATCCGGTCCCGGAAGTGACGAAGCGGGAAGTCAGCGGCCTGCATCTCGGTGAAGTCAGCGAGGCCCAGCTTCGCGACGGCGGCTAGTGCCTGCTCGAAATCAGCGAAGTCGTCCTCGGTGAACGGAATGATCCAGCGGCTGGTATCGGTGAGCTCGTCACCCCGCCAGACGTTCGCACCCGTTACCCGTTCGGTCAGAACTTCCGTCGTCAACGGATTCCCTGCCTTTCCCGAGTCGCTGCCTGCCACCGACCATTGCCGGCGGGCCGCCTGGTGCGTGGCCCAGGGGCGCCGGCATCTGCCCTCAGCGTTGCCGTCGGCGCGGCCTCGCGTCAACGTGAGCCAGGGCGCGCCTGCCGGGCTGACCATGCGTCCGCCAGCAGCGGACCGGCCTCAGCGGCGCCGCAACGGCGTGCGCAGAGCCAGGTCAGCTGGCCGGCCGGGACGTTCTGGGCATTTTCCGGCAGGCTACTGAAGGGTAGGGTTCAGGCATGTCGATCGCCCTTACCGAAGATCAGCGCGCCCTCGCCGAGACCGTCAGCGACTTTCTGGCCAGGAACGGCGCCCGCGCCGCAGCCAGGGGGCTGCTGACCGCCAAGGACGAGGAGCTGCCGGCCTACTGGGCCGACATGGCCAAGCTTGGCTGGCTGGGCCTGCACCTGCCCGAGGAGCACGGCGGCTCCGGCTTCGGGCTGCCGGAGCTGGTGATCGTCGCAGAGGAGCTCGGCCGGGCGGTTACGCCGGGCCCGTTCGTGCCGACGGTGATTGCCAGCGCGGTGCTCACCGCCGCCGCGCCGGCCGACCTGCAGGCCAAGTTGCTGCCGGGGCTCGCCGACGGGTCGGCCGTCGGCGCCGTGGCGCTCAGCGGCGAGATCACCGTCAGCGACGGCCGCGCGTCCGGCGACGCCGGCGTGGTGCTGAGCGGGCAGCTGGCCGACGTGCTGCTGGTCACGGCTGGCGACGACGTGGCGGTGATCGAGCGCGCGGCCGGCGGGGTCAGCGCCACGGTCCCGGCGAACCTGGATCAGGCGCGGCGCTCGGCCCGGCTGACCCTGGACGGGGCCCCGGCCCGGCTGCTGCCCGGTGCGCGGCAGCTGCTGCTCGACCACGCGCGGACGATTCTCGCCGCCGAGGCGGCCGGGGTCGCCGCCGAGTGCACTCGGATGGCGAGTGAGTACGCCAAGGTCCGCGAGCAGTTCGGCCGGCCGATCGCCACGTTCCAGGCGGTCAAGCACCACTGCGCGGACATGCTGGTGGCGGCCGAGCTGGCGACCGCCACCGCGTGGGACGCCGCCCGGGCATCCGCGCAGGGCGGCGAGCAGTTCAGCTACGCGGCCGCGGCTGCCGCCGCGCTCGGCGGGCACGCCGCCACCGGCAACGCCCAGATGTGCATCCAGGTGCATGGCGGCATCGGCTTCACCTGGGAGCACGACGCGCACCTGTTCCTGCGCCGGGGCGCCGCGATCAGCGCGATCATCGACGCCGAGGCAGCGGCCAGCCAGCTCACCGACCTGGTCCGGGCCGGGGTCAGGCGGTCACGCTCGATCGACCTGCCGCCCGAGGCTGAGCCGATCCGCGCCGAGGTACGAGAGTTCGCTGCACGCGTCAAGGGCGCCGACGAGGCTGCCAGGCGCGCGGCGATGATCGAGTCCGGCTACGTGATGCCGCACTGGCCTCAGCCGTGGGGCCGGGACGCCGGCGCGATCGAGCAGCTGGTGATCGAGCAGGAATTCGCCGCAGCCGGGATCAAGCGGCCGTCCTACGGCATCACCAGCTGGGTCATCCTCACCCTGATCCAGTACGCGACCGCTGAGCAGGTGCAGCGCTGGGTCGGCCCGGCGCTGCGCCAGGAAGTCATCTGGTGCCAGCTGTTCAGCGAGCCGGGGGCAGGCTCCGACGCGGCCGGGATCAGGACCCGCGCAGTCCGGGTCGACGGCGGCTGGAAGATCAACGGCCAGAAGGTCTGGACCAGCGGCGCGCACCTGGCCGCCTACGGGCTGGCGACCGTGCGCACCAACCCGGACGCGCCCAAGCACCAGGGCATCACGATGATGGTCATCGACATGCACGCCGACGGGGTGACCGTGCGGCGGCTGCAGATGCCCACCGGCCACTCCGACTTCAACGAGGTCTTCTTCGACGACGTGTTCGTCCCGGACGCGGACGTCGTCGGCCCGGTCGACGGCGGCTGGACCGTTGCCAGGGCGACCCTCGGCAACGAGAGCGTGAGCATCGGCGGTGGGGACGGCGGATCGGCGCTGCCGGCTGGCGCCTTCATCGGACCGCTGGACGCGCACCCGGAGCGGCTGGGGGGCGGCGCCGGCCGGGTCGGCCGGCACATCTCCCGGCTGCACGCGATGAGCATGCTCAACCTGCGCAGCGCGCACCGTGCCGTGGCCGGCGGCGGGCCAGGCCCCGAGGGCAACATCACCAAGCTGGTGCTGTCCGAGAACGGGCACGAGGCCGCGGCGATCCTGGCCGAGCTCGCCGGGCCGGACCTGGCGTTCCTCGACGGCCCAGGGGGCATGGCCGGGATGCTCACGCTGCTGAACCGCGCGATGTCGATCGCGGGCGGCACCTCGGAGATCAAGCGCAACCAGATCGCGGAGCGGATCCTCGGCCTGCCCCGCGACCCGCTGATCAACAACTAGCGAGACGGTCCGGGCTGGCCGGCGGCCGCGCCGCGCGAGGTCCCTGGCCGCTGGTCAGCGGATAGGGCCCCCTTGCTGACGCGGTGACACCGCTGGCCGGGCAGGTCCGAGGCTTGCCAGGCGATGCTGGCCGGCCGTCAGACTGGCACGGCTGCGCCGTTGATCAGGCCGGACTCGGGCCGGGCCAGGTAGACGTAGGTGCGCGCGATCACCGGCACCTTGGGCCAGCCAGCGTGATCCGCATCCGGCATCGCCGCGCGGTTAGCCGGGGTGTCGATGATGCTCGGCACCACGCAGTTCACTGTCACCCCGGTGCCGCGGACCTCGTCCGCCGCCATCCGCACCAGGTGCAGCACGGCTGCCTTGCTCACCGAGTAAGCGAAGCCCGTCCCGGCTGTGACGTGCGCGGCCCGGCTGGCCGTGTGCACGATCCTGCCCTCCCCGACCTCGCGCATCACCCGCAGCGCGTGCTTGGTGATCAGCGCCGCGGTGACGAGGTTGAGCTGCAGCTGGCCCACCAGTTCCTGCTCGCTCAGCTCGGTCAGTGACTTCCCCGGCGCGAACCCGCCGATGGTGTTGATCACCGCCCAGGGCGGGTCGCCCGCGTCGAGCAGGCTGCTGACGGCGCCCTCGTCGGCCGCGCTGGCGGCCACGTAGCGGATGCCGAACTCGCGCCGGCCTTCCGGCGGCTCAGCCCGGTCGATCCCGGTCACCGCGGCGCCGGCCTGCGCGAACGCCGCGGCTATGCCGCCGCCCAGCGCCCCGGCGGCCCCGAACACCAGCACCGGCCGGCCGGCCAGGCTCTCGATCAAGCCCGGTGCTTGACCAGCTGACGGCTGCTCGCCTGCTTCCTGCATCCTCGTTCCTCTCAACGGTCTTATTACCCGGGCCAGCCGGGACCTGCGGCCACTCTCCCAGCATCTCCGCCAGCCTGGCCGGCTATGCGCCGCGGCGCGGCTGGTGGCGCCCGCCGCAGAGTCTGCCGCCAGCTGCCGCACCACCGCCAGTCGGCTACGCTCGCCGATGTGACGCAGCCAGGAGGATCACCGGCCGGCGTCAGCCCCGCTCCCGTCATCGCCGTCGCCAGCGGCAAGGGCGGCGTGGGCAAGAGCACGGTCGCGGTCAACCTCGCGCTGGCGCTGCGCGCCGCCGGGCACCGGACCGGGCTCGCCGATGCCGACCTCTACGGCCCCGACATCCCCCGCATGCTCGGGCTGCAGCGCAAGGCCGAGGCGAAGCACGTGACGCTGTTCTCTGCCACCGGCCGCGGTGCGTCAAGGCTCGAGGTGGTCGAGCGGTACGGCGTGCACCTCGCCTCTGCGGCCTTCCTGGTCGGCGACAGCCAGGGCCTGGCATGCACGCGGCGCTCGCGCAGATGCTGGTGCGCAGGCTGATCTCCGACGGTGCCTGGCCGGACCTCGACTACCTGGTGGTTGACCTGCCGCCGGGCACGGCCGACATCCAGCAGTTCGTGTTCGGGCTCGGCTCCCGGCCGGTGTACGTGCTCATCGTCGTCACGCCGCAGGTGATCGCGCACCAGGACGTGCGCAGGCTGATCGCCGATCTCGAGCGGCGCGCCGCGCTCAGCGTCGGCGCGGTCGAGAACATGAGCGGCCAGGTGTGCCCGGCCTGCGGCGAGGTCACCGAGCTGTTCCCGGCCGCGCCGCCGGACCAGAGCATCTGGGGCCTGACCGAGAAGCTGATCAGCGTGCCGTTCAGCGCGGCGGCGGCCAGAGACGCCGACCAGGGCCTGCCGGTGATGGTCACCGGCGCTGTTCCCGAGCAGGTGATGGCCTACGAGCAGCTGGCCGGTGAGCTGCACCGGCGGATCCGCGGCATGGCCGGGGACGCCAGCCAGCCCGCCTAGCGCGATTCCCGCCCCGCGCGGCAAGTCGGTACGCTCGCGACCGTGAGCGACAAAGCGAGCCAAGGTGTCAGCGAGGACCTCGGCCAGGGCGGCAGCGCGGCCGCGACAGGAAGCGCGAGCGGGCCGGACGCCGGTCAGCGCGCTCAGGCGGCGCAACCAGGGCAGGGTCCCTCGGCGCAGCCCGAGCACAGCACCGCGGCGGCGCAGCCTGGCCACCCGGATCTCGGCGCGATCCGCGAGCGGATCGAGCACGGCGGGACCGAGAAGTACCATCAGGCGGCGCGCACGGCCGGCAAGCTGTTCGCGCGGGAACGGATCGCGCTGCTGACTGACCCCGGCAGCTTCACCGAGGACGGCGCGTACGCGAATGTGCTCGCTGACGGGCTGCCGGCCGACGGGGTGATCACCGGCACGGCGCAGGTGCACGGCCGTCCGGTCGCGCTGATGGCCAACGACTCGACCGTCAAGGCCGGCTCGTGGGGTGCCCGCACGGTCGAGAAGATCATCCGGACCATCGAGAAGGCGTACCGCTCGGGCATCCCGATGCTCTACCTCGTTGATTCCGCTGGCGCCCGGATCACCGACCAGGTCGAGATGTTCCCCGGCCGGCGCGGGGCCGGCCACATCTTCCACGCGCAGGTGCGCGCTTCCGGCTCGGTGCCGCAGGTCTGCGCGCTGTTCGGCCCGTCGGCCGCCGGCGGCGCTTACATCCCGGCGTTCTGCGACTACGTGGTCATGGTCGAGGGCAACGCGTCGATGTACCTGGGCAGCCCCCGGATGGTCGAGATGGTGGTCAGGGAGCAGACCACGCTGGAGGAGATGGGCGGTGCCCGGATGCACTGCACCGTGTCCGGCTGTGGCCACCACCTGGCCAAGACCGAGCAGGAGGCCATTGAGGCTGTCCGCGGGTACCTGTCTTACCTGCCGTCGAACTGGCAGCAGCAGCCGCCTGCCGCGCCGCCAGGTGACAGCGAGCCAGCTGACCTGCGCGCGATGGTGCCGGCCAGCGAGCGGCAGGCGTTCGACATGCGCCGGTACGTGCGCGGCCTGGTCGACGCGGGCTCGCTGTTCGAGATCCACGCGCTGTGGGCCAGGGAGCTCGTCACCGGCTTCGCCCGGCTTGACGGGCAGGCCATCGGCGTGGTCGCCAACAACCCCATGTTCAAGGGCGGCGTGCTTTTCGTTGACTCGGCCGACAAGGCGGCCCGGTTCATCCAGCTTTGCGACGCGTTCAACCTGCCGCTGCTGTTCCTCGCCGACGTGCCGGGCTTCATGGTCGGCACCGCGGTGGAGAAGCAGGGCATCATCCGGCACGGCGCCAAGATGGTCAGCGCCGTGGCTGAGGCGACGGTGCCGAAGATCTGCGTGGTCGTGCGCAAGGCCTACGGCGCCGGGCTCTACGCGATGGCCGGGCCGGGGTTCGAGCCGGACGCGACGCTCGCGCTGCCCACTGCCAAGATCGCGGTGATGGGCGCCGAGGCTGCGGTCAACGCCGTCTACTTCAACAAGCTGGCCGCCATCGCCGATCCGGCCGAGCGCGAGCTGGAGACGCAGCGGCTGCGCGACGCCTACGAGACCGACATCGATGTGCTCAGGCTGGCCGGCGAGCTCGTCGTGGACGACATCGTGCAGCCTGAGAACCTGCGCGCCGAGCTAGTCCGGCGGTTTGCGGCGGCGGGCGGCAAGGACCGCTCGTTCTCCCGCCGGCGGCACGGCGTGACCCCGGTCTGACGCCGCAGCCGGGCAAAGACGATCCGGCAGCAGGGCGGCTGGCTTCAGCCGGGGGTTCGCCGCGCTCGGGGCAGGCCCGGGGTCCGGCAAGCCGGGCGATCCGTGACTAAGCAGGTCAGCGGAGCCTGGCCGGCCCGCGTCACGGTTGGGTCATGTCCGTGATTTGGGCGTGCTGAGCGCCGGAATTGCAGGCCGGCCGCCATACCATCTGTGCATGACCAGCGTTTTGCTAGCCGAGGACGACCCGTCGATCTCCGAGCCGCTCGCCAGGGCACTGCGGCGGGAGGGCTACGAAGTCGACGTCTCATCAGACGGCCCGGACACCATCGAGGCCGCCAAGGCCGGCGGCATCGACCTGATCGTGCTCGACGTCGGGCTGCCCCGGATGGACGGGCTTGAGGTCTGCCGCCGGCTGCGGTCGGCCGGCCAGGCCGTGCCGGTGCTGATCCTGACCGCCCGCGCCGACGAGGTCGACACGGTGATCGGGCTGGACGCCGGCGCCGACGACTACGTGACCAAGCCGTTCAGGCTGGCCGAGCTGCTCGCCAGGGTGCGGGCGCTGCTGCGGCGCGGGGCATCGGAGACGCACGTGGCCCAGGGGGTCAGGATCGACGCCGATGCCCGCCGGGCCTGGCTGGGCGACGAGGAAATCGAGCTAACCTCTAAGGAGTTTGACCTGCTTGCCCTGCTCGTCGCTGAGGCAGGCAAGGTCGTCACGCGCGAGCAGATCATGCGGCAGGTATGGGACAGCAAGTGGTGGGGCTCAACAAAGACGCTGGACATGCACGTGTCCTGGCTGCGGCGAAAGCTCCGCGACGATGCCCACAATCCGCAGTTCATCACTACTGTGCGTGGCGTCGGGTTCAGGTTCGAACGCGGTGATTAGCTGCAGGTAGCTAGATGGGCGGTGCCGGCGTGGCAGGCACGGGAGCGCTGTAGTGCGGCGGCGCCTGCTGATTTCCACGGTCGCGGTCGCGGTCGTGGCGGTGCTGCTATTCGGCGTGCCGCTGGTGTTCGCCCTCGGCCGGCTGCAGGTCAACAACGCGCAGCAGGAACTGCGCCGCGAGGCTGCCGAGGTAGTCAATAACCTGCAGGACCGCAAGAACGCGGGGGAGCCGGTCTCGCCGGAGCGCGCTGGCCTGCTCGTGCAGCCGGACCGGTACGTGATCATCAAGCAGCACGGCGTACCAGGCCCGCCGGTCCACACCGTAGGGCCCAAGCCGCCCGCCAGGGAGACGATCTCCGAGCAGTCCACCTCCCGCAACTTCAACGTCACGGTCGAGGCCGACGACTCGCTCATCACCGGCAAGGTCCGTGCCGGGCTGCTGCTCAGCGGCGCGCTGGCGCTGGTCGCCGTCGGCGGGGCGGTAGGGCTGGCGCTGCTGCAGGCCAGACGGCTGTCCCGGCCGCTGGAGGAACTGGCCAGGGCAGCTGACCGGCTCGGCTCGGGTGACGCGCGCCCGCTCGGCCGCCGCTACGGCCTGCAGGAGCTGGACCGGGTCGCCGAGGGACTTGACGGCTCAGCGCAGCGGATCACCGACCTGCTCGCCGCTGAGCGTGACTTCGCCATCGACGCCTCGCATCAGCTGCGCACCCCGCTGACCGCGCTGTCCATGCGGCTGGAGGAGATGGTCGAGGCCGCCGACTACCCCGACGTGGTGCGCGAGGAGGGGGCAGCTGCGCTGTCCCAGACCGAGCGGCTGACCGAGGTGGTCGCCCAGCTGCTCGGCCGGGCTCGCCGGCCGGTGTCCGGCAGCCCGTCGCTGTCGAGCATGGACGACATCGTGGCCCAGCAGGTCGTGGAGTGGGAGCCGGCCTTCCGGCGGGTCAGCAGGAAGCTGGAGGTCAGCGGCGAGAAGGGCCTGTGCGCGTACGTCACGCCGAGCGGCGCCTCCCAGGTGATCGCCACGCTGCTGGACAACGCGCTGGTGCATGGCGCTGGCACGGTGGCAATCCGGACATCGCAGACGCCGCGCTCGGTGGTGGTGGAAGTCAGGGACGAGGGCAAGGGAGTGCCGCCCGAGCTAGTGCCGCGGATCTTCGAGCGCAGCGTCAGCGGCGCCCCCGGCGGGACCGGCCTTGGCCTCGCGCTCGCCAGGTCGGTCGCAGCGGCCGACGGCGGGCAGGTCGTGCTCGTGCGGCCGCGCCCGGCCGTATTCGCCGTGTTCTTCCCCCAGGGCGTGCACAAGCCCGCGGTCACCGGCCCGGCCTGACAGCCAGCGGCGCGTCCCCCTGCAGGCCGCAGGCAGCCATGGTCTCGTAGGCTACGGCGCGTGACAGACCAGCGCAGCGCGCCAGCCGTAGCCGAGGATGTCAGCGGCCCGGCCGGATCGCCGGGCCACGCAGCAGCGCCGCTGGCGCCTGCCGGAGCTGACGTGCCGGTCGTCGGCATGGTCGGCGGCGGCCAGCTCGCCCGGATGACCAGCCAGGCGGCGACCGGGCTTGGCCTCGGGTTTCGCGTGCTCGCCGCGTCAGCCGCCGACAGCGCCGCGCTGGTCAGCGCTGGCGCCGTCATCGGCGACTACCGGTCGGCTGGCGATCTGCGTGACTTCGCCGCTGGCTGCGACGTGCTGACCTTCGATCACGAGCACGTGCCAGGCGAGCTGCTCGCGGCGCTGGAGCAGGCCGGCGCCGTGCTGCGGCCAGGCCCGGCCGCGCTTCGCTTTGCCCAGGACAAGCTCGCGATGCGCGAGCGGCTGGCTGGCCTCGGCGTGCCGTGCCCGCCGTACGCCGCGGTCAGCAGCCTGGCCGGGGTGACCGAGTTCGCCGGGCGGCACGGCTGGCCGGTCGTGCTGAAGGCGGTCTCCGGCGGCTACGACGGCCGCGGGGTGTGGGTGTGCGGCACGCCGGCCGAGGCTGACGCCGTGCTCTCGCACGGCATCAGGCTGCTTGCCGAGGCGCACGTCGGCTTCGGGCGCGAGCTGGCCATGCTGGTGGCCAGGTCCCCGGCCGGGCAGGCCGCCGCTTACCCGGTCGTGCAGACCGTGCAGCGCGACGGGGTCTGCCGCGAGGTGCTGGCTCCCGCGCCAGGCCTTGACGAGGACATGGCCACCGAGGCGCAGCGGCTGGGCATCACCATCGCCGCTGAGCTCGGCGTGACCGGCATGCTGGCCGTCGAGTTGTTCGAGACCAGGGACGGGCTGCTGGTCAACGAGCTGGCCATGCGCCCGCACAACAGCGGCCACTGGACCATCGAGGGGGCCGGCACCTCGCAGTTCGAGCAGCATCTGCGGGCAGTGCTTAACCTGCCGCTCGGCTCGCCGCTGATGACCGCGCGGGCGGCGGTCATGGTGAACGTGCTCGGCGGGCCTGACCCCGGCATGTACTCGAGGCTGGTGCACGTCATGGCGGCCGACGCCGCGGTCAAGGTGCACCTGTACGGCAAGCAGGTACGTCCCGGCCGCAAGGTGGGTCACGTGACCGTGCTCGGCGAGGACGTCGACGTGATCGCCGGCCGGGCACGCCGCGCCGCGCGTTACCTGAGCACCGGGGAAGACTAGACAGCAGCACAGGCGCAGCGCGAAACCACGGGAGGGAGACGCCGATGGCCAGCCGGCCGCTGGTGAGCGTCGTGATGGGCAGCGACTCGGACTGGCCGGTGATGGAGGCGGCCGTCACCGCCCTGGATGAGTTCGGCGTGCAGTGCGAGGCGGACGTGGTCTCCGCGCACCGGATGCCGCGCGACATGATCAACTTCGGCTCGGCCGCCGAGGGACGGGGGCTGCGGGTGATCATCGCCGGCGCTGGCGGCGCCGCTCACCTGCCCGGCATGCTGGCGGCGGTGACGCCGCTGCCCGTGATCGGCGTGCCGGTGCCGCTCGCGCACCTGGACGGCATGGACTCGCTGCTCTCCGTGGTGCAGATGCCGGCCGGGATTCCGGTCGCCACCGTCGCCGTCGGCGGCGCCCGCAACGCCGGCTTGCTCGCCGTTCGGATACTGGCGGTCTCCGACGAGGGGCTGCGCCGCCAGCTCATCGCGTTCCAGGAGGACCTGCGGGCCAGCGCCCAGGCCAAGGGCGCCTCGCTGCAGGCCAGGCTCCGGGTGCAGCGGGCCGGCGCCACGCCGGAGCCCAGGCAGGGCGGCAGCTAGCCAGCAGCACCGCCTGGTGGCGCCCGGCTAGGTCAGCGACACCACCGGTGGCGGCGGCCAGGTCAGCTTGCGGATCATGGCTGGCCGGGCGCGGGCCCGGCACTGGCTGCCTCGTCGTCCGGCTGGGCGCAGATCAGTCCCCACGGCGTGCCGTTCATCCTGGTGATGACGATGGTGGCGGCCGCGTTGCCGCGCAGCGCGAGCCGCCGCCTGATCTGCTCGACGTCACCGGCCAGGCCGCGGCGCCGGATGTCGGCCGAGCCGATCCCGCGCTCGCGCAGCGCGGCGGCGAACTGCCGTTCGTTCCACCTGGCCGACAGGAGCACCAGCAGCGTGCGGGCGAACGGCGTGCGCACCTGCTCGTCAGCGGAAAGGAACGCGATCATCGGGTCGATCTTCCAGCTGCCGGTCAGCCGGGCCAGGTCCTCGACCAGCCCCGCCCTGGTGACGGCGGGGTTCGGGTCCAGCAGGTAGCGTCCGGGCGGCGCGACCTGCACCGGCGCGCCGGGCTGCGGTAGCAGCACGTCGGCGGCCGGGACCGGACTGCCCTGGCCGGCGCCGTGGACTGGACGAGCGGGTGGAGCTGGACGAGCGCCGGGAGATGGCTGACCGGCCGGAGCCTGGCTGGCGGACGGCGGCTGGGCAGCGCCAGCGGCGTGCTGCAGGACAGTCGCCCGGCTGGCCACCGTGGCCAGCGCCGGTGACCACAGCAGTGCCTCCTTGAGGGCGCGGCCGATCGCGACGAACTCGGTCTCCCAGCCGGCCGGGACCCGCTCGCGCGGCAGGCCGGGGGCCGCCTTGATGCCTACCGCCGGGACCTGCCCGGCCAGGCCGACGCACCAGCCGAGCGGCGGCTCGCTGTGACCAGCGCGCAGCCGCCGGCCGCCGGCGCGCCGGGCCGGGTCGATGAACACCGCGTCGACGCCGCGCAGGCTCAGCTCGCGAACGTCGGCGCGGACCGCGGCGACCCGCTCGCCGCCGGGTCGCAGCCCGGCGTTGTGCCGGGCAAAGGCCAGCGCGACCGGGTCGGCGTCAGCGGCGAGGACCCGGCGGCCAGCCGCGAGCTCCATCAGGTTGCCGCCGATGCCGCAGCACAGGTCAGCCACCACGGCCGAGTCGGCGTAGCGGGCCGCGCTGTGCCGTGCCGCGGCCTCCGACGAGGCCTGCTCCAGGCCGGGCCGGGTGAACAGCATCTCGCCGGCCAGGCTGAACTTGGACCGGGCCGCGGCCCGCAGCGACAGCTGGGTCAGCGCCGCGGCGATCAGCTCCGGCGGGTATTTGCCGCGCAGCGACTCGGCCAGCCGCATGGCGCGTTCCGGCGTGACGTCCTGCCCGGCGAGGTCAGCGAGCAGCTGGCGGCCGGGGCTGGTGAGCAGTTCATGTTCGGGCGTCACGGTCTGGCACCTCGCGGGGCAGGCCGAGCGCGCGCCGCAGGAAGTCGAGCTGGTGCAGCAGCAGGTGCTCGGCCGCCGCCGGGTCCGACACCCGGTGTGACGCCCTGGACAGCGGCAGCACCTCGTGCGGCTTGCCAGCCGCCAGCAGCGCCGCTGAGAACCGCAGCGTGTGCGCTGGCACCACGTTGTCGTCGGCCAGCCCGTGCACTAGCAGCAGCGGCCGCCGAAGCGTGGCGGCCTCCAGGATCGGCGAGCACCGGTCGTAGGCATCGGGGTGCTCATCCGGATGGCCGAGGTGCCGCTCCTTCCAGCACGTGTCGTACAGCCGCTGATCGAGCACCGGCGCTCCGGCCACCGCGGCGCGGAAAAGATCGGGCCGGCGCAGCACGGCCAGCGTGGCCAGGTACCCGCCGAACGACCAGCCGCGTATCCCCACCCGGCTCAGGTCAAGCGCCCCGGACCGCGCAGCGGCCTCGCGCAGGGCGATGACCTGGTCGTCAAGTACCGGGCCCGCGATGTCAAAGCGGATGGTCCGCTCCCAGGCAGGGCCGCGACCCGGCGTACCGCGGCCGTCGGTGACCAGCACGGCGAAGCCCTGCTCGGCGAACCACTGGTAGGTGTAGGTCCACGGCATCCGCGCGGCGAGCACCATCTGGCCGCCAGGCCCGCCGTAGGAGTTCACCAGGACCGGCAGCTGCCCGTCAGAAGCGGCGTACCAGGAAGGCAGGAACAGGGCGGCGCGCAGCTCACTCGGGCCGAGCTTAAGCAGCTCGACCCTGGGCTCAAGCACCGGCTGCTCCGCGTGCGACGCGATCACGACGGGCTCGTCAGCCGGCCCGGCCGGTGGTGTCTCGCGCTGCACCGTGGTCAGCAGGCCGGAGCGGTCTGGCGCCCTGGACTGCAGCACCACCGTGCCAGCCCGCCAGGCTCCTGAGTGCACCCCGGTCCCGGCGCTCAGCCGCCGCAGCCCGGCGGCCCGGTCCCACGCCCAGACGTGCGACTGCGCGGGGTCCTCGGACGCGGTCAACAGCACCGTGTCACCGTGCACCGCCGCGACGGCGCGCAGCTGCAGCCCCGGCGGGGTGACCGGCTGACCGGCAACGACCAGCCGCCGGGTTTCTCCTTCATCCATGCTGGTCACCAGCTCGCCGTTCGCCGTGCGCGCCGGCAGGCCGGGGACAATCTGCACCCAGGCGTCGTCGTGCTGCTCGGCCAGCACGCTCGCCGAGCCGCTGGCCGGGTCGATGCCCAGCACCAGGCCGTGCTGCTGCGCCCGGTCGAGCACGGCGGCGTACGGGCCGGTCCCATCCCAGCCAGCCGCGGTCAGGTACTCGAAGGCGGCGTTGTCCCACCCGACTGGCGTCAGCCCGGACTGCGGCTGGTCCGCGCTGGCGATCCAGAGGCTCACATCGGCGTTGGCCGTGCCGGCTGGCGGGTAGCGGATCTCGGCCGGCCGTCGCGCCGGGTCGGCCGGATCGCCGATGTACCAGCGCTGCACTGGCGCGTTGTCGACCCGAGCGACTAGCAGGCTGCGGCCGTCCGGCGCCCACCAGTAGCCGCGGCGGCGGCCCATCGACTCGGCGGCCTCGTGCTCGGCCAGCCCGAAAGTCACCTCGGGCCCGTCCGGCTCGGCCACGGCCCAGTCGCCGCTGCCGTCAGCGGCCGCCACCCGCAGGGCACCGCCGCTGAGGTAAGCGACGAGGCGGCCGGACGGGTCGGGGCGCGGATCAACGAGCGGGGTGGCGGCTGGCAGCCGGGCGGGCTCGCCACCTGTCGCCCGGACTGTCCACAGCGCACCGGAAAGCGCGAATGCCAGCAGCTCACCGGTCCCGTCCGTCGCGTAGCTGACGATCCCTGACGAGCTCTCCCGGCTTCGCTCCCGCCGGGTCAGCTCGGCGGCTGACAGCTGCTCGGCGGCGCCGCCAAGCAGCACGCCGGGGTCAGCGAGCAGGCGCTCGGCTCCGCTGGCGCAGTCCAGTGCCCACAGGCAGGACGCCGGGTCGTCACCGGCTCTGCTGCGGAGGAAGAAGACGGCCTGGCCGGAGGCTGACAGAGACGGGTGGGCGGGATTGCCGAAAGAGAAGTTCCTGGTGCGGGCGAGCTGCGCGGCCAGCGAAAGTGTCGGCATTACCGCTAGCCTGCCACGCTCGGCGGACTGGAATTGCCAGCGCCTCAGCCCGTCCCGGCTCAGGCCTGGTCGTCGCTCAGATCTGATCCAGGGACGCAGCCGCCAGCAGCCCGGCCGCATCGCGAATTAGCGCGGAGCCGGCTGGCAGATCCTGATGGTCGATCCGCGCGACGGTCGCCATTCCGTGCGAGTTGGTGAGGAACGCGCCGCCCAGGCCGGGCAAGTCGGCAAGCCGCACGGTCTGGTACCGCCACGGCACAGCTGCCCGGCTCAGCTCCCGCTGCAGCACCTGCATCATGACGCCGCGCAAGGCCGGCGCGTCCGGCCAGGTGATCACGCCGGCGTCGGCGAAGCCGATGTTGGTGATGGAGCCCTCGCTGATGACGCCGCCCGCACCGGTGAACAGCGCCTCGTCGAAGCCGTTCCCGCTGGCCAGGCCGCCGAAGTAAGCCTGGCCGAAGCCGGTGGTGTGCTTGATGTGCGCGGCCGGCCGGCGGTAGCTGACGCTCTGCAGGACCAGCCCCTGCCGGGGCGGCTCGGCCGGCGGCCGCACGCTGACGACCACCCACAGCTCAGCAGCCAGGTCAGGGCGGTGCACGCTGACCCGGACTGACGCGTCCTCAGCGTGGCCAGCCAGCGCGTGCCTGATCAGCTCGCGCACGCTGGCCCCGTCGAGGGTCATGCCGAAGAGCTCTCTGGTCGCGCCATCGAGCCGGTCCAGGTGGAACTGCAGGCCAGCCGTAGCGCCGCCGCGGACCTGCATCGCGGTGAAGTGGCCTGGCGGGCCGGCGTCGAGCACCCAGAACTGCTCAAGCCCAGCCGGACGGCCGTTGATTTCCACTCGCGGCGGGAGAATGCCGGGCATGGCAGGCGGGCTCCAGGCGAGCTGCTACGGCTGCCCGGACGGGCAGCAGGGCCGGAATGGCAGGCTGCTCGCCCGGCACGGGGACTCAGGCTGGCGCGAGCAGGCCGACATGGCGGCAAGTCTGCCACGCAGCCGGTACTCAGAGCATGGGCATTTTCAGCCGGCCTGCTCGGCTCATACCATCTATTGCTATGACGTCCGACTATCCCGCTTACGCGCTGACGCCCGAGCTGGAGGCGCTGCGCGCCTCGGTCCGTGAGCTGGCCGATGACAAGATCGCGCCGCACGCCGCCAAGGTCGACCAGTCCGCCGAGTTTCCGTGGGAAGCGCACGACGCGCTGGTCAAGGCCGAGCTGCACGCCGTGCACGTGCCCGAGGCCTACGGCGGTGCTGGCGCCGACGCGCTGGCCACGGTGATCGTGATCGAGGAGGTGGCGCGGGCCTGCGCCTCATCCTCGCTGATCCCGGCGGTCAACAAGCTCGGCACGGTGCCGCTGCTGCTGTCCGCCTCCGAGGAGCTGAAGCAGCAGTACCTGCCGCCGGTGGCCAGCGGGGCGGCGATGTTCTCCTACGCGCTGTCCGAGCCCGAGGCCGGCTCGGACGCCGTGGCGATGAAGACCAGGGCGGTCAGGGACGGCGACAGCTACGTGCTGAACGGCACCAAGCGGTGGATCACCAACGCCGGCGTCTCCGAGTACTACACGGTGATGGCCGTGACCGATCCGGCGGCCGGCTCGAACGGCATTTCCGCGTTCGTGGTGGAGAAGGGCGACGACGGGTTCACGTTCGGGGCACCCGAGCACAAGCTCGGCATCAAGGGCTCGCCGACCAGGGAGCTGTACTTCGACAACTGCGTGATCCCGGCCAGCCGGCTGGTCGGCGAGGAGGGCACCGGCTTCCGCACCGCGCTGCGCACGCTCGACCACACCAGGATCACGATCGCCGCGCAGGCGCTGGGCATCGCGCAGGGGGCGCTCGACTACGCCGTCGGGTACGTGCAGGAGCGGCGGCAGTTCGGCAAGGCCATCGCGGAGTTCCAGGGCATTCAGTTCATGCTGGCCGACATGGCCATGCGGGTCGAGGCTGCGCGGCAGCTGACCTACGCGGCGGCGGCCAGGTCGGAGCGCGCGATGGCGGGCGAGAAGGTTCCCGACCTGACGTTCATGTCCTCGGCGTGCAAGTGCCTGGCCTCGGACGTGGCGATGGACGTCACCACCGACGCCGTGCAGCTGCTCGGCGGCTACGGCTACGTCAGCGACTACCCGGTCGAGCGGATGATGCGCGACGCCAAGATCACCCAGATCTACGAGGGCACCAACCAGATCCAGCGCATGGTCATGGCCCGCCAGCTTCTCAAGGGGTAGAGCATCAGCCCTCCGGCCAGTTGCCCTTGCCTCTGCAGGTTCCATTACGGCAGGTAGAACCGCCATACTGATAACCGGCCTGCCCGGCCAAACCCTCCCGCACTGAGAAACGAAGTGGACGAGCATGATCTACCTGATCAGGAAGCTCATCCAGCGACTACGGCGGCAGCGCAAGGCGACCTGACCTGCCGCAACCCGCTGGAACCCGCAACGACGCGCGCAAGCCAACCCCGCGAAGCCCGCACCGGTCGGGTTTCGCAACCCGCACGATTCGCGCATCGGATGGGTCTGGTGCCGCCCAGAGCCGCATCGGCCCGGCGATTGGCCAAGCCAGCCATGTGCGGGCCGACCGCCTTGCTTTGATACTGCTGGCCGGCTGCTGAGCGACGATGCGCCGCGTTACCGTCTGATCCGGAATTACGCGACCAGGGAGGTGGCGGCCGTGGACTCATTCGCGGGCAAGCTGGCAGTGGTGACCGGTGGTGGCTCGGGCATGGGCCGTGAGCTGGCCCGCCAGCTTGCCGCGCAGGGCTGCTCGGTGGCGGCCTGCGACTGGCACGCCGACTCCGTCGCGCAGACCGTCGCCATGGCGCTGCCAGGCGCACCGGACGGTGTGCGGGTCACCGGCCACGCCTGTGACGTCTCCGAGGAGGCGCAGGTCTTGCGATTCCGCCATGAGCTGCTGCAGCAGCACGCCAGCGAGCACGTTGACCTGGTGTTCGCCAACGCCGGCATCGGTGGCGGCGGCAGCTTCGTCAAGGACAGCCGGCAAGACTGGGAGCGCACGTTCAACGTCGACTGGCTTGGCGTGTACTACTGCGCCCGAGTGTTCCTTCCGTTGCTGATCAGTAGCGGTGACGGCGTGCTGGTCAACACCAGCAGCGTCAACGGCCTCTGGGCGTCCCTCGGCCCTGGCATGCCCAATACCGCCTACAGCGCGGCCAAGTTCGCCGTGCGGGGCTTTACCGAAGGGCTCATCGAGGACCTGCGCGCCAACGCGCCTCAGGTCCGCGTGGCCGTCGTGCTGCCCGGGCACGTGGGCACCGACATCGTGGCCAACAGCATGCGCGCTCAGGGCCTGCCCGAGCCGGAGCAGATGAGCGACGCGCAGGTCGAGCAGATGATTCCGGCCGACGCCAGGGCCGGGCTCGTCAGCGCCGGCCTGCTGGCTGACGGCGCCTCGCCCGATGACCTGCGCCGGATGCTCGCGCGGATGAGCGCTGAGTTCCGCGACAAGGCGCCGCTCAGCGCGGCCGATGCGGCGGCCATCATCCTCGACGGCGTGCGAAGCGGTGCGTGGCGGATCCTCGTCGGCGAGGACGCCCGGATGATCGATGCGGCGGTGCGCGCGAAACCCGAGGCTGCCTACGACTATGCCGAGCTGTTCAGCGCGTGGCGGGCAACCGGCAGCGACGAGAACAGCTGACCTGCGCCGGCGGGCCAGCGCATGCCGGGTGACGTCAGGATGCCGGCGGGACCCCCGGGTACGCACCGGCGTCGATGTCCTCGATGAGGGTCGGGCCTGCCGGTGCCCAGCCGAGAAGCTTGCGGGTAGCGGTGCTGGTCGCCGGCATGTCCATGGCGAAGAACGTGCCGATCCAGCCGAAGTGAGCCTCGACGTCACCGGGGGCGATCGAGGCGACCGGGAGGCCGAGGGAGCGGCCGATGGCCTCGGCGATGTCACGGGCGGGCAGGCCTTGTTCCGCGACCGCGTGCAGGCGAGCGCCGGCCGGGGCCTTCCTGAGTCCGAGCGCGATGAGGCGCGCAGCGTCGGACCGGTGCACAGCGGCCCACCGGCTGGTGCCGTCAGCCGGGTAGCCGGAGACGCCCTTCGCGCGGGCCGCCGCGGCGATCGTCGCGATGAACCCGTGGCGGTCTCCGGCCCCGTGCACCGTCGGCGCGAAGCGAAGGCTCACAGCGTGCACCCCGCGGTCTGCATACTCGAAGGCGAGGTTCTCGCTGCCGCCGCGGGGCGAATCCGGGCCGGTGAACGGAGACGCGTCGTCCTCGGTGGCTGGCCTGCCCCGGGTGAGGCCGGCCACGCCCGAGGCGAACAGGAACGGGCGGCCGCTGTCGGCGAGCGCATCGCCGATGGTCTGGACCGCGGCCCGCTCGGCCCTGATCGACGCGGCCGGGTCGGACCAGTCGTGCTTGTTCGCAAGGTGAATGACTGCGTCGGCGGCTTCGGCGCCGGCCCGGATGCTCCCGAGGTCGTCGAGGTCACCGCGCCGGACGTGCGCTCCCTTTGCCTGCAGGGAAGCCGCGGAGGCGTCTGACCTAGCCAGGCCCGTGACTTCGTGATGGGCGGCGAGCAGCTCATCGACGGTGGCAGAGCCAATCCAGCCGGAGGCCCCGGTAACGAATACGCGCATGGCGCTGACTCCCCTCAGCTCCGTCACGGACGGAGCCGTCCGATGTACTCTGATGTCAGTGACTGATGTCAGCTACAGACATCACCATACACCTCTACGTCAGTCACTGTCATCACCTAGACTCTGGACCATGGTGCGATGGGAGCCGGGTGCACGAGATCGGCTGCAGGCAGCGGCACTCGATCTGTTCGCCACTCGAGGGTTCGAGCAGACGACCGCGGCGGAGATCGCGCTGTCGGTCGGGCTGACCGAGCGCACCTTCTTCCGGTACTTCAGCGACAAGCGCGAAGCGCTGTTCTACGGGCAGGAGCAGTTCGTCCAGGCGTTCCTTGACGGGGTGGACGCCGCACCGGCGGAGGCGTCACCGATCGAGGTCATCGCGTCGGCGCTCGGCGCGGCAGCATCGTTCTTTCCCGACGAGCGCCGTCCGTACTCCCGCATGCGGCAAGCCGTGATCGAGCAGAATCCCGCCCTCAGGGAACGCGAGCTGCACAAGCTCGCTGGTCTCGCCGTCACGGTCGCTGACGCCCTGCGCGTGCGAGGCATCGGCGAGCCGGCCGCGACGCTCGCGGCGCAGTCCGGCGCCACCGTGTTCGGCGTCGCGTTCGCGCAGTGGATCCGCGAAGGCGAGACGCGCTCGCTCACGGACATCGCCGCGGAGGTACTGCACGAGCTGGGCAACCTCACCGCAGCGGCTGCGTCATGGCGTCATGGTGGCACGCGCGGCTGACAGGAAAGCTCCGCTGGCGGCTGGCACCTCGGTGGAAGACTGGCGGCATGACCTATGTCGCGGCGGCTGGCCGATACGAGCAGATCCCCTACCGGCGGTGCGGGCGCAGCGGCCTGAAGCTGCCCGAGATCTCGCTCGGGCTGTGGCAGAACTTCGGTGACGACCAGCCGCTCGCGATCCAGCGCGACATCCTCAGGCGGGCCTTCGACCTCGGCGTCACCCACTTCGACCTGGCCAATAACTACGGCCCGCCGTACGGCAGCGCCGAGGTGAACTTCGGCCAGATCCTGCGCACCGACCTGCGCCGGTACCGGGACGAGCTCATCATCTCCACCAAGGCGGGCTACGACATGTGGCCGGGACCTTACGGCGAATGGGGATCGCGCAAGTACCTGCTGGCCAGCCTCGACCAGTCGCTGGCCAGGATGGGCCTGGACTACGTCGACATCTTCTACAGTCACCGGCTCGACCCGGACACCCCGCTCGAGGAGACGATGGGCGCGCTGGACACCGCGGTGCGGTCCGGCAAGGCCCTCTACGCGGGGATCTCGTCTTACTCGGCCGAGCGCACCCGGCAGGCGGCGGCGATCCTGCGGGGGATGGGCACTCCGCTGCTGATCCACCAGCCGTCGTACTCGATGCTGAACCGCTGGGTCGAAGGCGGGCTGCTTGATGTGCTCGGCGAGGAGGGGATCGGCTGCATCGCGTTCTCCCCGCTCGCGCAGGGCTTGCTGACCACCAGGTACCTGAGCGGGGTCCCGGCCGGCTCGCGGGCCAGCAAGGCGGGCTCGCTCTCGGCTGGTCAGCTCAGCGAGCCGAACCTGGCCAGGGTCCGGGTGCTGAACCAGATCGCCGCCGCCCGCGGCCAGTCGCTTGCCCAGCTCGCGCTGGCCTGGGCGCTGCGCGACCAGCGGGTGACCTCGGCGCTGATCGGCGCGAGCAGCGTCGCCCAGCTGGAGGAGAACCTCGCCGCGGTCCGCGCGCCGCAGCTGACCGGTCAGGAACTGGCCGCGATCGACGAGCAGGCGGTGGAGTCGGGAATCAACATCTGGGCCGCGTCCAGCGCCGGCTGAGCCCGGGCGGCACCTCGACAAGACCATGAGTAACGAGGTGGCCCGCCGCTGATGCTCACCATGGGGCGGGCCTGGAGCGCACG
Source organism: Streptosporangiaceae bacterium (assembly GCA_036495525.1). Lineage (GTDB taxonomy): Bacteria > Actinomycetota > Actinomycetes > Streptosporangiales > Streptosporangiaceae > DASXMR01. The sequence goes on from DASXMR010000045.1 coordinate 21,076, forward strand.
ACTGCGCGATGTCACATCGGGCGTGCCTGCCGTGTCAGACGGATAACACGAGAGCACGGCAAGGAGAGATCACCATGGAATCGCGACTGGACTTCACCAGCTCCCCGATCCTGCAGAAGTTCAGCAAGTACCTCAACTCGGCCGCAGCCGCAGCGCCGAAGGACACCCTGCCTGACGAAACGGTCAACCTGATGCTGATCAGGGCCAGCCAGATCAATGGCTGCGCGGTCTGCCTCGACATGCACACCAAGGACGCCGCGCACGAGGGCGAATCCTCGCTGCGGCTCAACATGGTGGGGGCGTGGCGCGACGCGAAGGTCTTCACCGAGGCCGAGCGCGCGGCGCTTGAGCTGACCGAGCAGGGCACCCGCATCGCCGACGCGGCGGGCGGCGTCAGCGACGAGGCCTGGGCTGACGCGGCCAAGCATTACGACAGCGACCAGCTCGCCGCGCTGGTGGTCACCATCGCGGTCATCAACGCCTACAACCGGTTCAACGTCATCTGCGGCAACCAGGGCGGTGACTACCAGCCCGGCCAGTGGGGCTGACCGACCCACCCGCACCCGGCCTGCACGGCACCGGACCCGGACCGCGCAGGCCGGCTGGCGACTCAACGGCCGACTCGTTATTGACCTCTACCGCGTGTCTCATGACGAGGAAGAGCGCCGGCAACTGGAGCAGATCGAGCCAGTCCAGGCCTGACAGCGGACCCCAGGCAGCAAAGTGTTGGCGATCCTGCGGGCGCGCTCTCGCCAGGCGGCTTGACGATGATTCCGGGACAGCCCTACGGTGGGCGGCGCCGCGGGCGGCTGCGACAGCTGGCGGCGCGACGCGCTTGGACAGTGATGTGAGGTGGAACGCTGAGTACGGTCCGGTCAGCACTCTCCCGGCTGCGGCAGGTCCAGCGGCCAGCTTCGCGTCCGCAGCCAGCAGCGCAGCGACCCGGTCCAGCCGGCCAGCGGTCAGGGCCAGGCGCGCGGCAGGGAGCCGCGCCCCGTCAGGGATCCGGGGGCGCAGCACAGGCGGGCCAGCCGGTTCGCGACCAGCAGGAGGCCGTGATTCATCGCCCGGTCGGCCAGCCTGGCATGACCCAGATTTCGGTCGATCCCCGCCGCCAGCTCGGCGACCTGGACCGGAACGTGTTCGGCGGGTTCATCGAGCACCTGGGCCGCTGCATCTACGGCGGCGTGTTCGACGAGGGCTCGCCGCTGTCGGACCGGCAGGGCTTTCGCCAGGACGTGCTGGACCTGCTGCGCGAGCTGCGAATCAGCGTGCTGCGGTGGCCGGGCGGCAACTTCGTCAGCAATTACCACTGGACGGACGGGATCGGGCCGCGCCGCCAGCGGCCCCGCCGCACTGACCTGGCGTGGGGCAGCGAGGAGTCCAACCGGTTCGGCACCGACGAGTTCATGGCCTACTGCGCTGAGCTGGGCACGACGCCGTACATCTGCCTGAATATGGGCACGGGCAGCCTGCGGGAAGCGCTCGACTGGATCGAGTACTGCAACGGCGCCGGGGACACCGAGTGGGCACGGCAGCGGCGGGCCAACGGCCGGGCCGAGCCGTACCAGGTCAGGTACTGGGCGCTCGGGAACGAGCTGTACGGCAAGTGGCAGGTCGGCGGTATGCCGGCGGATGACTACGTGACCATGGCGACCAGCTGGGCCCGGGCTATCCGCCGCCTCGATCCGCGGGCCAAGCTGGTGAGCTGCGGTAACAACGGCTGGAGCGACTGGGACCGGACCGTGATCGACGGCCTGGCCGAGCACGTCGACTTGCACTCAGTGCACATCTATACCGGCTGCGATGAGTACTGGCCGAACGTGCTGGCGCCGCACATGGCCGAGCGGGCCATCCGGTCATCCAGCGCCCTGATCGACCGGGTGGCGTACGTACGGAAGATCACTAATCCGCCGAAGATTGCCTACGACGAGTGGAATGTCTGGTTCCGCACCAGGGACAGCCGGCTGGAGGAGCGCTACGACATCGCCGACGCGCTCGCTGTGGGCACCTATCTCAACATTTTCGTCCGCAACTGCGCCTGGGTGCGGATGGCGAACCTGGCGCAGCTGGTGAACGTCATCGCGCCGGTCGTCACGACCGCCCAGGCCGCCGTGACCCAGCCGATCTACTACCCGTTCCTGCTGCACGCGAGGGCTGCCCTGGACGCTGCCGTCGACTGCCACGTGGCCGGGCCGACGGTCGACGGGCCATCCGACGAGCCGCGGGGCCGCTGGCTGCATCGGTTCGCTGACCTGGGCCCGTTCACCCTGGTGGACGCCGCGGCCACAGCGGCCGCCGACGGCAGCAAGATCGCGGTCACGATGGTGAACCGCAGCCCGGAGGCCGAGCAGGCGCGGATCGTGCTGCGCGACGCCGACTTCGACGGCGCGGCGGAGATCACCACGATCTGCGCCGGCACCGGCGAGGTGCCAGGCCTGGCCGGGGTGGCAGGGGTCACGGTGACGGACGGGTCGGAGAAGCCGTCCGGATCCGTGCTGTCGCTGACGCTGCCGCCGCAGTCCTTCACCCTGGTGGAGTCGAGGGTCTCGCGCTAATTAACGGGTCACTCCGCTTGGATCTGCCGATTATCCTGATCGCGCGGCCGGTGATGCGCGGGGCAGCCCGTCGCACCTGAGGCCACAGCCGGCCAGCGCAGCATGGGATGCTGTTGGCTGGCTCTATACCCCCCCATACCGAGGCGGCCCGCTGATGAACAGAGGCACGACGTGGCAGCGAGTTCTGCTCAGGTCTGCCCATCCAGCGGAGAGCCAGCCTGAGGCGGACCCAGCTGTCCCGGCGATGCCTGAGCAGCCCGTCCCCGCCCCTGTCCCTGCGCGAGCCGCCAGCGTCACCGGGCCCGCGAAAGTCGCCGAGCCCGCTGCCCAGCCGGAAGAGGGGCTGCGCCGCCGGGCGATCGACGCTCTCCGCGGCGTGCTGGGCACGGCGGCATGGCCGGTAGCGATCTACTGCGGCTCGCGGCTGCTGCTGCTGGTGGTGGCGGAGATCGCCGCGACCATGGGTCATCACTCGATCGGGCCGGAGTTCTTCCGCTTCGACGGGCAGTGGTACCTGAAGCTGGCCAGCCACGGCTACCCGCACGAGGCGCTGCACGCCAAGTCGACGCTGGGTTTCTTCCCGCTGTACTCGCTGGTCACCCGGCTCGTGGCATGGGGGTTCTTCACCTCGGTGGCGCGGGCGGCGCTGATCACCACGATCGCCGGCGGGCTGGTGGCGGCGATTCTCGCGCACCGGCTCTCCACGGCGTGGTGGGGCGAGCAGGCCGGCCGCCGGGCCACTGTCGTGTTCTGCCTGTTCCCTGGCTCGATCGTGTTCTCGATGGCCTACTCAGAGTGCCTGGCCATCCCGCTGGCCATCGGCTGCGTGCTCGCGCTCCGCTCCAGGCGCTGGGTACTGGCCGGGGTGCTGGCCGCGGTGGCTGGCACAACTGAGCCGCTGGCGCTGGTTCTTGTCCTGGTCTGCGCGGTCGCGGCCCTGCACGAGGTGCGCGCACACAGCTGGCGTGATCCGCAGGCCCGGCGCAGCCTGGCGGCCCCGCTGCTGTCGCCGCTGGGTCTCGGCGCGCTGGCGGTGTTCTTGTGGGCGTGGACGGGCACCCCGTTCGCCATCTACCTGGCCCAGCACTACGGCTGGCACCAGCAGAATCAGCCGCTGGCCTTGCTCGGACTGCCGGTCACCAAGCACCTGATCGGCCACCCTGGCCAGCTGCTGCCGCACCTGATCGCCTGGAACATCTGGAACGGCGTGCTCGGCGGGGTGTTCCTGCTGGTCTCGATCATCGTGCTAGTGCGGGTCAGGCGGGAGCTGTCCGCCGGCGCGCTGACCATGGCCATCGGCGTTGCTGTCGTGGCCTTGTGGTCGATCCTCACCCCGCCGAACGTCCGGGTCGCGCTCATCGCGTTCCCTGCCATCCTGGTCTGGGGGCGTCGGCTGTCTGGCCGGGCTTTTGAGCTCTTCGTCGCCGCCGAGGTGCTGCTGCTCGGCTTCACCAGCGCCCTCACCTTCTCCGGCCACATGCTGCCCTGACCGGCGCTTTTCCGGCCTCGGTTCGCTTTCCTCGTGCTGACGATGGCAGCCGGACGTCAGGCTGAACATCGGTGGGCGAGGGTACTAAAGCAGGGATCCAGAGAGAGGGAGACATGGAACTCAGCGCGCGGAATCAGCTCAGCGGCACTGTACGGGAAGTCAGGAGCGGTCAGGTCATGGCCGAGATCACCGTCGACGTCGAGGCGGGCATCGTGACCGCGGCGATCACCGACAACTCGCGGGAGCGGCTGAACCTGAGCGCGGGGGACAGGGTGACCGTGGTCATCAAGTCCACCGAGGTGATGATCGCCAAGTAGCCGTGCTCTCCGCGGCTGGCTGGCGGCCGCAGATCGGGGCACCAGCCGGCCCCGGAGTCAATAACCTGAGACAATGCTCGATCCGGCCGCGCCCGATGCGACGGAACCATCGCTGTCGCTGTCTGAATGGCTGGTGCTGTGCCTGATCTGCGAGCAGCCAGCGCACGGATTTGCGCTCGCGGGACTGCTAGGACGAGACGGCAGCCTCGGCCAGATCTGGCGGGTGCCCAAGCCGGTCATCTACCGCGGCCTGCAGCACCTGGAGACGCTGGGGCTGGTCAGCACCGTCGGGGAGCAGGCCACCAGGCAGGGGCCGGTGCGCTCGCTGGTAGCGGCCACTCCCGCCGGGCAGGTTACGGCGCACCATTGGCTGCGCACCCCGGTGAGCCACGCCAGGGACGTGCGCTCTGAGCTGCTGGTGAAGCTGGCACTGCTCGACCGGGCGGGCGGGGACCCGCTGCCACTCGTCGCGGAGCAGTACCGGACGCTCCAACCCATCGCGCAGGCGCTGGAGGGCCGGCTAGCGGCCGCTGCCGGGTTCGACCGCACGCTGCTGCTGTGGCGCTACGAGACGATGTCCGCCACCCTGCGCTTCCTGGACGCGCTGCGCGATACCCAGGCTGCCGGGCCGACCGCCGGCTGGCCGCCCGCCGTCGGCTGGCCCGTCCCGCGCCCGCCTGCCATCCAGGCGCCGGCTGACGATCCGCCGCCCGGGTGACCGTCTTCGCCCGCCGGCCATCCAGCCATCGGCTGGCGACCCGCCGCAGGGCTGACGCGTCCTGGCCCGCCGGCCATCCAGCCGCCGACTGGGGACCCCTCGTCGGCTGACCGCCCTGACCCGCCGGGAGTGCCCTGATCACAGGCTTGCTCGCCGCCCTGGTGCGCAGGCTGGTGTCAGGACGGTGACCGGTCGGGCGGTAGGTCAGGGTCGGCGAGCCGGTAGACGCGGCGGGCCGTGCCGCTGAAGATCGCCGCCTGCTCGGCGGCGGTCAGCTGAGTGGTCAGCTGCCTGGCCGCGTTCAGCACCGCCGCGTAGGAGCTGCCGAGCGTTGACACCGGCCAGTCCGAGCCGTACATCAGCCGCTGCGGGCCGAATGCCTCCAGCACCAGGTCGTAGTGCGGCCGCAGGTGCGCGACGCCGCCCGGGCGACGGCCAGCGTCCTGCTGCGGAGCCGGCTCGCCGAGCATGCCAGATAGCTTGCAGGCCGTGTTCGGCAGCGCCGCCAGCCGCCGCACGGCGCTGGCCCAGGCTTGGTCAACGCCGCCGATGACATCGGGGTTGCCCAGGTGGTCGAGCACGAACGTGAGCTGCGGCAGCGCGGTCGCGGCGGCAACAGCTGCGGGCAGCTGGCTCGGCCTGCAAACGATGTCGTATGGCAGCCCGGCGGCGGCCAAGGCGGCCAGGCCGCGCAGCACGTCCGGCCGCGCCAGCCAGTCGTCGGCCTCCTCGGCCAGCACCGGGTGCCTGATGCCAGCCAGCGCCGAGGCGCCCGGAAGCTCGCCCAGCTGGCTGAGCACGTCAGCCACGTCGGGCTTGGTCAGGTCGACCCAGCCGACGACTCCCGCGATCAGGTCACTGCCAGCGGCGGTCGCGAGCAGTTCGGGAGTCTCGCCCGGCTCGCAGACCGTCTGCACCACGACCGTGCCGCTGACCCCGGCTGCCCTGGTCAGTGGCTCAAGATCGGCGAGCGTGAAGTCGCGCAGCAGCGCGGCCAGCTGCGGCTGCGACTCCAGCCACGGCTGCCGGTGCGCCGACAGGTCCCAGAGGTGATGGTGCGAGTCGATGACCCCGGCCTGGCGCGACTCACCGTCGCGCGCCGGCCGGGAGGACGTGTCAGGCATGGCACTGACTGTAGGGCTCGGGCAGGCTGCCGTGGCTTGGCTACAGGCCCATGTCGTCGAGTTGCTTGTGGAGCTCGGCGCGCGGGTTGTCTGGCGCGACGGTGACCGACTTGCCTGGCTGGCTGGCGGCGGTGCCGGGCCGGGTGCCGTCCTTAGCTCGCTGGACGGTCCTGGCCGCCGGCTCAACTGCCTTGGCGCCCGGAACAGCCGGGCGCCGGTCGCGGAACACCCACCCAGCCAGGACGCCGCCGACCAGCCCGCCGATGTGCGCCTGCCAGCCGATGCCCTGCTGCGGCAGCAGCACGGTGAACTGGTAGGCGAAGCAGAGCGCCATGACGGCACCGATCAGCAGGTCGATGGCATGCCGGTCGAACAGGCCGCGCACCATGATGTAGCCGAAATAGCCGAACACGACGCCGCTGGCTCCGGCGCCGATGGTGTGCGTGCTCTCGAACAGCCACGCACCGAAGCCGCTGGTCAACACCACCACGATGGTGACGCCAAGGAACTTGCGGACGCCGCGGTAGGCCGCCAGGAAGCCGAAGATGAACAGCGGCCCTGAGTTGCCTTCCAGGTGCGCCCAGCTGAAGTGCAGGAACGGGGCGGTGATGATGTACGGCAGGCTGCCCACGTTGCGCGGCTGGATGCCGTAGTTGAAGGTGAGCCGTCCGCCGTCGGCCCAGTTCGCTATCTGCGCGAGCCAGAGCACGGCCAGCACGCCGACCATCACGAACAGTGCCCTGCGCGCCTCGGCGACGACGGCCTCCGGGTCTCCGGCGCTAAGGTTCCACGCCCGCGCCTGGGTAGTCAGCCGTCGGGCGGCGCGCCGAGCGCTATTGCCGTTGCTGCTGGCGGGCGCGGCTGGTTGCTGACCGCTCGCTGCCCGGTCAGAGCCGCCCTGCGTTTTCCTGAACATCGTCCTGCCTGCCGTGTCGCGCGCACCCCCTAACGAGCAAGCTAGCTGCATCTGGGGCGTGGTGGTACCCGTCCGGCGTATCGCAGCCCGCCGGCCAGCCAGGTCATGGTAGCTATCTGGCGTGTCGCGCCCCGTCCGCATGCGCGGTGGTGGTAGTCGCCCGGCGTGTCGCGCTCCGGGAGCCAGCCAGGTGGTGATCACAGCTTGATGGTCATTACGCCCGGTAATTTTGTTATTACATGTTGCCAAACTGTGATGCGCACAGCGCGCTTCAGTACTTTGCGACACAACTTTTTCGTCGGAAACGCTTGGGCGCTTACCTCGGTTCTGGCAACGTTATGCCGCGACGGCGCAAGCCCGCCGAAGGGACCCGGTTTCGCCCGGCATGCACTGCCTTACGCACGGGTCTTCCGCCGTCACTGACTCGCTGCCCTGCCATCGCAGCGGTCTGCGTGCCCGGCGTTCCGCCCGGCGCGCCTGGCCGACGGAAGGACCGCATTGTCACAGCACCGGAGGCGCCAGCCGGTAAAGCGGCGCCGGTCGGGCAGGCGTATCGGCGCCTTCCTGGTCACCACCGTTGTGGCAGCGTTCGCCGTCTTCGCCGGAGCCGTCCTGCTGATCGGCAAGATGCAGGGCGCCGGCGTGGATCCCGTCGCTGACTTCGCCGCGAAGATACCGTCGACCAAGCAAGTAGCGAGGCTGGAGGCGGCGCGGCAGAAGATGATCCTGACCGCCTCAGCGGCTAAGACGCTGAGCATCGTCAGCTCACCAAAGCTCGCGAACCGGCCGCAGCCGACCTCCACGCCGGGCACCACGACGACTACGACCACAACCACGACGGTGCCGAGCACGCCGCCTGACCCTGGTACCGCGCAGTCCACCGCTTACAGCATGATGTCGTCGTTCGGCTTCAACCCGAAGACGGAGTTCGGCTGTCTCGATGACATCTGGACCAGGGAAAGCGGCTGGCGCTACAACGCGGAGAACGCCAGCGGCGCGTACGGGATCCCGCAGGCCCTGCCCGGCTCCAAGATGGCCAGCGCGGGATCTGACTGGCTGACGAACCCTGCCACGCAGATCAAGTGGGGGCTCGGCTACATCAAGGGCACTTACGGAACGCCCTGCGACGCCTGGTCATTCTGGCAGGCGCACGGCTGGTACTGAGCAAGCTCCGGCATCACGCCGGCGCTCGGCGGCCTGGCCTTCGGCGCTGAGACTGCCGCGACTGGCTTGCCTGCCGCCGGTGACTGGCGCTCTGCCCGGTCGGCTGACCGCGCCCGACTGACCGCCGACCGAGCTGCAGTCAGCATCCGATCGGCTTCCAATCGAAGCCGGGATATCACAATGGGTGCCAGAATGCTGACCGTCGCTTCCGGTCCGCCTGGCTTCGGTCAGCGAAATCATCGACGCAACGTAATTGCGATGCGTTGATCGCGTGACAGTGTGATCTAACTCACCTAAGTTCGCCCGTCCCACTGGGTGGCCCGCCGGAGTCGGGTAACGACCCGCGTGCTGCCTGCTAGGCGGCGCGGCCCGGAATCGGGTGGCTGAACCGGACAGCCAACTGTGATGTTCGTCATATGCCTCAGAGAATGGTTTCCGGGCACAGAGAGTCTGCTTTATGTGCAAGGTGGATCTCCGACAGCACCCAGCGTGTGAGGTTGCCTAATGCCCATGTCGCCCTGACCCGCGTCACGCTCGCACGCCGCTGCCCGCTGCCGCGCGAGAGCCGGCCGCAGCCGCGACCCGGGTGGACGCCTGGCACGCCGTGCGTGCCTGACTTAGGGCTTGCCTTGCCACGAGGACGTCATCAGATCACCAGGCCGAACCGGCTGACCCGGTCGGCCACCGGCTCGACCATCGTTGTTGCCACGCTGGCGGCCGGCCTGACCACCACCTGGTGGCCCGGCCACGCCACGGCTGGCCAGGCGCCGCCGGCCCGCATCGGGCAGATGGACGCTGAACTGGCCGCTGCGGCGCAGCGGGAGAACATCCCGGCGCTCGTCACCTACACCAAAGTGCGGGCCCAACAGGAGGAGACGGCCCACGCGCAGCGGGTCGCCGCGCGGCGCGCCGCCCGCCGGGCCACAGCGCGGCGTGCAGCCAGGCTCGCAGCAGCCAGGCGGGCAGCCGAAGCTCGCCGGGAGGCCGCTGCCAGCCACACCAGCCAGTCGGCCCCGCAGCCGGCCAGCGCGCCAGCCCCGTCCGGCTCACCACAGCAGATCGCCATGGCCATGCTGAGCTCGTACGGCTGGTCGTCCAGTCAGTTCTCCTGCCTGGACTCGCTGTGGAACGCCGAGAGCGGCTGGAGCGTCACCGCCAGCAACCCGAGCTCAGGCGCGTACGGGATCCCGCAGGCGCTGCCCGGGTCGAAGATGGCCAGCGCCGGTCCTGACTGGCAGACCAGCGCGACGACCCAGATCCGCTGGGGCCTCGGGTACATCAAGGGCCTGTACGGCTCGCCCTGCGGCGCCTGGGACCACGAGGAATCAACCGGCTGGTACTGACCCAGCTTCCGGTCGTCGCTGACATCGGCCGCCGGGCCCGCTCAGCCGGGCCGGCGGCCGTGTCAGCTAAGCAGGGCCGCCCGCGGCTGTCTCCGCCAGGCGGGGGCCGTCCGCGGCTGTCTCAGCCAGGCGGGGCCGCCCCCGCGGCTCCGAACAGCACCTCGGGAGCCTAGCTGCTGTTCTCGCCGCAGCAATGCCCCCGAGGTGTCGCTGGCGGGGCGGGAGCGGACGGGCGGGCAGGTCGTCAGCTGCCTGGCGGGCGGGTCATCGCGAGCACGTCAAGCGCCTTGTCCAGCTGAACCTCGGTAAGCTCGCCGCGCGCCACATGGCCGCGGGAGATCACCGTCTCCCTGATCGTCTTGCCGGTCGTGAGCGCCTCATGCGCCACGGCTGCGGCGGCCTCATAGCCGATCAGCGGGTTCAGCGCGGTGACGATGGCCGGCGAGGACTCGGCCAGCCTCCGCAGCCGCCGCGGGTCGGCGGTGATCCCGGTCACGCACTTGTCAGCTAGCAGCCGGCAGGCTGCGGACAGCAGTTTCACCGACGAGATCAGGCTGCGGCCCAGCACTGGCATCATCACGTTCAGCTCGAAGTTGCCGGCCGCGCCGGCGTAGCCGACCGTCACGTCGTTGCCGATCACCTGCGCGCAGACCTGCAGTACCGCCTCGCAGATCACCGGGTTGACCTTGCCCGGCATGATCGACGAGCCCGGCTGCAGGTCGGGCACGATGATCTCGCTCAGCCCGGTGCGCGGGCCCGAGTTCATCAGCCGCAGGTCGTTGCAGATCTTCACCAGGGACACGGCGACGGTGCGCAGCACCCCGCTGGCCGCGACCAGGGCGTCCCGTCCGCCAGCGGCCTCGAAGTGATCGCCCGCCTCGGTGAGCGGCAGGCCGAGGTCGGCGGCGAGCCGCGCGATCACCGTCGCGGCGAAGCCGGCCGGGGCGTTGAGCCCGGTCCCCACCGCGGTCCCGCCGAGCGGCAGTTCCCCGACATCCGGCAGCACCGCCTGGACCCGGCCGATGCCCTTGCGAACCGCGGCGGCATAGCCGCCGAACTCCTGGCCGAGCGTGACCGGGGTGGCGTCCATCAGGTGCGTGCGGCCGCTCTTGACGAAGCCTGCGAACTCAAGCGACTTGGCCTCCAGCGCCGCCGCCAGCTGGTCCAGGGCCGGCCGCAGCGCGCGGCTGAGCCCGTGGCACACGGCCAGGTGAATGGCCGTCGGGAACACGTCGTTGGACGACTGCGACGCGTTCACGTGATCGTTCGGGTGCACCGGCCGGCCAAGGCTGCGCGCCGCGAGCGTCGCGATGACCTCGTTCGCGTTCATGTTGGTCGAGGTGCCCGAGCCGGTCTGGAACACATCGAGCGGGAACTGGTCCTGGTAGTAGCCGCTGGCGATCAGGGCGGCAGCGTCATGGATCGCGGCCGCCATGTCGGCGGGCAGCACGCCGAGTTCGCCGTTGACCGCCGCGCCGCAGCCCTTGACCGAGACCAGCGCGCGGATCAGCTCCCAGGGCAGCGGCTCGCCGGAGACCGGGAAGTTCTCGATCGCGCGCTGGGTCTGCGCGCCCCACAGCGCGTCAGCCGGGACCAGGACCTCGCCCATCGAGTCGTGCTCAGTGCGGTACCCCGCCGCGCCGCTCGCTGCCCGGCCGGTTGCTGCCCCGCCGGTTGCTTGACTGCCGTCTGCCTGACCGCCGTCTGGCACGTCGTTCATCCTCTCGCCTGGGCTAGCCGGGCCAAGCCGACTGGCGCTGGCCGGCCGCGTTCCTCATCGTGGTGCCGAGCCGATGGTCAGCAGCGGCTGCGCGGGCGCGGTGATGTCAGCGAAGAAGTCGTTGCCCTTGTCGTCGACGACGATGAACGCGGGGAAGTCACGCACCTCGATCTTCCAGACCGCCTCCATCCCGAGCTCGGGGTACTCGAGCACGTCCACCCTGGTGATGCAGTCACGGGCGAGCTTGGCCGCCGCGCCGCCGATCGAGCCGAGGTAGAAGCCGCCGTACTGCTGGCATGCGCTGGTCACCGCGGCTGACCGGTTTCCCTTGGCCAGCATCACCAGCGAGCCGCCGGCGGCCTGGAAGTCGGCCACGTACGAGTCCATCCGGCCTGCGGTGGTCGGACCGAACGAGCCGGACGGGTAGCCCTCCGGGGTTTTGGCTGGCCCGGCGTAGTACACCGCGTGGTCGGCCAGGTAGCCGGGCATCGGCTCGCCGGCCGCCAGCCGCTCGGCGATCTTCGCGTGGGCGATGTCGCGGGCTACGACCATCGGGCCGGACAGCGCGAGCCTGGTCCTGATCGGGTACCTGGTCAGCTCGGCGCGGATCTCGCTCATCGGCCGGGACAGGTCGATGCGCACCACGTCGGAGTCGAGCTCGCCCTCGGCCGGGTCTGGCAGGTACCTGGCCGGGTCAGTCTCCAGCTGCTCGAGGAACACCCCGTCGCGGGTGATCTTGCCGAGTGCCTGGCGGTCGGCTGAGCAGGACACCGCGATCGCGACCGGGCACGAGGCGCCGTGCCTTGGCAGCCGGATCACCCGCACGTCGTGGCAGAAGTACTTGCCGCCGAACTGCGCGCCGATGCCGGCCCGCCGGGTGATCTCGAGCACCTGCTGCTCGAGCTCGACGTCGCGGAAGCCGTGCCCGGCCGGCGAGCCAGCCGTGGGCAGGGAGTCCAGGTACCTGGCCGACGCGTACTTGGCGGTCTTCAGCGCGAACTCGGCGCTGGTGCCGCCGATGACGATCGCCAGGTGATAAGGCGGGCAGGCCGCGGTGCCCAGCGAGCGGATCTTCTCCTCAAGGAACGCCAGCATCCGCGGCGGGCTCAGGATCGCCTTGGTCTCCTGGTACAGGTACGACTTGTTCGCCGAGCCACCGCCCTTGGCCATGAACAGGAACTTGTACTCGCCACCGGCCGTCGCCTGCAGCTCGATCTGGGCGGGCAGGTTCGAGCCGGTGTTGCGCTCCTCCCACATGGTCAGCGGCGCGAGCTGGGAGTAGCGCAGGTTCAGCCGGGTGTAGGCGTCGAACACGCCGCGGGCGATGTGCTCGTCGTCGCGGCCGTCGGTGAGCACCTGCTGGCCGCGCCGACCCGACACGATCGCGGTGCCGGTGTCCTGGCACATCGGCAGCACGCCGCCGGCCGCGATGCACGCGTTCGCGAGCAGGTCGCGCGCCACGAACCGGTCGTTCCCGCTGGCCTGCGGGTCGTCCAGGATGGACCGCAGCTGCGCCAGGTGACCCGGCCGCAGCAGGTGCGCGATGTCGTGCATCGCGGTCTCGGTCAGCAGGCGCAGCAGCTCCGGCTCGATCTCGATGAATTCCCTGCCGAACGAGGTCCGTACCGCGACTCCGGCCGCTTCAAGCTTGCGGTATTCGGTGGTATCGGGACCGACCGGCAGCAGGTCGGTGTAGCTGAACTCGGGCATGCAGTCATCGTAGAGCGGCCTAGGCGCTGGCCAGCCTGGGCAGCAGCAGCGACGACGCGGTAACTCCCGCCACCGTGGCGAGCACCAGCACCAGGGCGTCGAGGCCCAGGTGGGCAGGCGTGCCGATGAGCAGCCCGCGCAGCGCGTCCACCTCGTACGACAGCGGGTTGACCCGGCTGATCACCTGCAGCCAGCCGGGCATGATCCGCTCCGGGTACAGCGCGCTCGAGCTGAAGAACAGCGGCATCGTGATCGCCTGCCCGATTCCCATCAGCCGGTCCCTGGACAGCGCGAGGCCGGCGATGGTCATCGACAGGCAGGAGAAGAACGCCGAGCCGAGCACGACCACCGCCGCGGTCGCGATCAGCCGCAGCGGGTTGTCGGTGACCGCGACGCCGAGGATGGCTGCCAGCACCACGATGACGGTGGCCTGCACCACCGAGCGCACTCCGGCCGCGAACGCCTTGCCGCTGATCAGCGCCGCCCGCGGGGTCGGCGTGACCATCAGCTTGGTCAGCACGCCGGCGTCGCGCTCCCAGATGATCTGGATGCCGTAGAAGATGGCGATGAACAGGGCCGACTGGGCGAGGATGCCAGGCGCCAGGTAAGCCAGGTAGGGGATGCCGCCGGGGGTCGGGATCGCGTGGATGTGACTGAAGGTCTCGCCGAAGATCAGCAGCCACAGGATTGGCTGGATCGCCCTGGTGTACAGCTCGGTGCGGTCGTGCCGGATCTTGCGCAGCTCGACCCAGCACAGCGTGACGATCCTGCTCGCCAGCCGCCGCCCGGCCGCCAGCGGGTTCTCGCTGGTCAGTCCTGGCAGCGGCGCGGCCAGCTGGTCAGCCGAGACGGCGGGCGGTGCGCCGGGCGCGACGGACGACACGGATGCCTCCCTTTCCGGTGTTCTCATCCAGGGTGCTGCCGGTGTAATGCCGGAAGACGTCGTCCAGGGTCGCGTCCGGGCCGAGCGCGGCCTTGAGCATGCCCGGCGTTCCGGTGGCGCGGATCCGGCCGCCGTGCATCAGCGCGATCCGGCCGCAGTTGATGTCGGCCTCGTCCATGTAGTGGGTCGTCATCAGCACGGTGATCTCGAAGGTCTCGCGCAGGCGGGCGATGTACGCCCAGACGTCGCTGCGCGCGATCGGGTCAAGGCCGACGGTCGGCTCGTCGAGCACCAGCAGCCGCGGCGCGCTGACCAGCGCCTGCGCCAGTTCCAGCCGGCGGATCATGCCGCCCGAATAAGTCTTGACCAGCCGGTCGGCCGCATCGGTCAGGCCCATCGCGGCCAGCGCGGCAGTGCGGCGCTCCTCGCGCTGCTGCCGCGGCACGTCGAACAGCCGGGCGAATAGCTCGACGTTCTCCCGCCCGGTCAGTGCGGCGTCGGCGGACAGCATCTGCGGGACGTAGCCGATCATCCGGCGGACCGTCATGGGCTGCGCGGCGGCGCTGACGCCGAACACGCTCACTCGCCCTTCGGCCGGCTTGAGCAGCGTGGTCAGCATCCTGATCGTCGTCGTCTTGCCGGCCCCGTTGGGACCGAGCAGGCCGAACGTCTCGCCCGACTCGATCCGCAGGTCCACGCCGTCGACGGCGGTGTGGCTGCCGAACCGGTAGGTCAGCTGCTCGCACAGCACCGCTGGCAGGCCAGGCTGGCTGGCACCGGCCAGGCCGGCCGTGGCGCCGGTCAGGGTCGCTTCTGCCTGGTCGGTCATGCGTCCGCCCGGCCTGCTGCGGCGTCCCGGTTCAATGTCATCGCTCGTGCCACCTCGGTCACGTGGTCTCCAGCCGGTCTGCTTCTATCTGCTCGGCCAGGCGGCGCAGCGCCGGAGCGGCGGCCGCCAGCGTGCGCTGGTCGGCCGGGGCCAGCCGGCCCAGAGCCGCGGCGGTCAGCTCGGCCCGCAGGTCGCGCCACTGCCTGATCCTGCTGCGGCCGGCCGGGGTGACCGTCAGCAGCGCGGTACGCCCGTCGGCCTCGCCCCTGGTCCGGCCCAGCAGCCCGGTCGCGGTGAGGCGGCTGACCAGCGTGCTCACCGTGTTCGGCGCGAGCCGCAGTTCCTGCGCGGCCGCGGCGACGGTCAGCCTGGGCTGCGCGGCGGCCAGCCGCAGCAGCTCGGACTGGGCCGTCGGCAGCGGCTCCTGCGTCGAGGCCTGGCGCGCCGCCCGGCGCACCGTTCGCCTGATGATGCTGACCGCCGACAGCAGATCAGCTGCGGTGGCCCGCCTCGCCGCTGGCTGGCGGGCCAGCGTGCCAGGTATATCGTTCACAGAGCTAACGATATAAAGGCCAGCAGGGAAGGGCAACTCGCTCGGCGAGGCGCGCGAGAAACCGGGCCCCGGCCACGAGCGTGGCAGCAGGGCTCCGGGCGCAGACCGGCTGGCAGCGGCTAGATGGCGGTGAAGTGGCGGAAGCACTCCCAGGCGGTGTCGTGCTCGGCGAAGGCGGCTGCCTCGGCGCGCTTGACCGCGAGGTAGGCGGTGCTGCGCAGCGGGCCAAGCGCGCGCATCAGCAGCTCATCGGCGGCCAGCGCGTCCAGCGCGGCGGTGAGGCTGGCCGGCAGCCGGTGCGCGCCGCTGGCCGCGCGCTCGGCGTCGGACATCGTGGCCGGGTCCACGTTGACCGCCTCGCCGGGGTCGATCTTGCTGCGGATCCCGTCCAGGCCGGCGTGGATCACCGCGCCAAGCGCCAGGTACGGGTTCGCGCTGGAGTCGGATGGCTTGAGCTCCAGATTGACCGCGCTCGAGTCGTCACCGCGCAGCGGGGAGCAGATCCGCACCGCCGCCTCGCGATTGTCCATGCCGTAGATGGCGTAGGCGCTGCTCCAGAACCGCGGCTGCAGCCGCCGGTAGCTATTGACGCTGGCGCAGGTCAGCGCCAGCAGCGCGGGCAGGTGCGCGAGCAGCCCGCCGATGAAGTAATAGCCGGTCGCCGACATCCCGTACTGGTCAGCCGGGTCGGCGAATACCTGCCTTGACCCGGCCGAGCCGTCCGGCAGCAGGTCGGTGAGCGAGACGTGCAGGTGCGCGCCATTCCCGGCCTGATCGGGGATCGGCTTGGGGGCCAGGCTCGCCCACAGGCCATGGCGGAACGCGACGCCGCGCACCGTCTCCCGGTACAGCACGTGATTGTCGGCGGCGCGCAGCGCCGGCGCGTACCGGATCACCAGTTCCTGCTGACCGTGGCCGAGCTCGGGATAGTAGTGCTCGACTCGCATGCCCTGAGCGTGCAGCGCGGCGACGACGGCCAGGATGTAGTCGTGCGGCTGCTGGTAGCCGGTGCCGGAGTAGACCAGGCTGTCGTCGACCGGGACCAGCTGGTCGGGCCCGCCGGCCGGGTCGCCCTGGCGTCGGCCGAGGGTGAACTCCGGCTCGAACGCCGCGGTCAGCGCGTAGCCCTCGGCTGCGAGCTCGGCGATGGCCTGCTTGAGGAAGGTACGCGCGCAGGCTTCCCACGGCTCGCCGTCCGGCCGCACCAGGTCGGACAACATCGCGCCGGCGCCTGGCGCGTACGGCAGTGGCACCAGCGTCGCCGGGTCCGGGACCAGCCGGACCTCGCCGGCCGGGCTCATCCCGTCGACCGGCTGCAGCGTGTCCAGCATGGTCATCGCCATCATCGCGACGGTGTGGCCGATGCCGCTGGCGATCCGCTGCTTCAGGAACTGCCTGGTGGCTGCCTTGCCGCGGATGATGCCGCCGTGGTCGGCGTACAGGAACCTGACCAGCTCGAGCTTGCTTGCCTCGGCCAGGCCGAGCGCGTGGTCAACTGCCTCGATGCTGCCGGGCGCGGCGGCCGGCGCGTGTCCGGGCTGGTAGCTCATGCAGCAGAGTTAGCACGTCAACGGCTGCCGGGACAATCCCGGCAGCCTGCGACACGCAGGCCCGCTTGGCGGCCGCCTAGCGCCGGGTGCGGCCGTCCGCAGCCTGGCGTGCATCAGCCGCCTCGGCCTCGATCTCGGCTGCTGCCTCGATCTCGGCGCCGGCCGCGGCCTGGACCTCGGCTGACGCGCCGGCCTGCACCTCAGCGGGCACCGCCGCCGCCTCGTCGTGCACGTAACGGCCGCCGCGCAGGAACGAGATCGCCGCGGCCAGCACGAGGATGCCCATCGCCACGCTGAACACGACGACCAGGCCGTGGTGGAAGGGCCCGGAGATCAGCTCGGGGAAGAACCGGTGACCGGTCAGCACGGCGACGTTGCTGGCCGGCAGGTGGTTCAGCACGCCGAACGGCGCGAGCAGCTCGTGCACCGGGTTGAAGCCGAGGAATGCCGAGAACAGGCTGCCCACCGGTGGCAGCTGGCCGATCTGGTGCGCGACGCCGTGCGGCACGCCGTGGCTGATGAGGCCGCGGCTGAGCGTGTTCGGCAGGGTGGCGGCCAGCCCGGCGATCATCAGCGAGAAGAACACGCCGATGGACAGCACGAAGCCGGAGTTCTGGAACGTCGCCAGCATGCCCGATGCGGCGCCGCGCTGCCTGGCCGGAACGCTGTTCATGATCGCGGCGGCGTTCGGCGCTGAGAACAGGCCCATGCCGGCGCCGGCCAGGAAGATCAGCGCGCCGAACTGCCAGTAGCTGAAATCGACCGGGATCAGCAGCAGGCCGCCGAACGCCAGCGCCGAGACCAGCAGGCCGCCGGAGGCGAAGTAGCGGGCGCCGTGCCGGTCGGACAGCCAGCCGGACACCGGGCCGAAGACCACGAACCCGAGGGTCAGCGACAGCAGGTAGACACCTGACCACAGCGGGGTGTCCTTGAACGCGTAGCCGTGCAGCGGCAGCCAGATGCCCTGCAGCCACAGGATCAGCATGAACTGCAGGCCGCCGCGGGCGATCGAGGCCATCAGCGTGGCCGCGTTGCCGGCCGCGAAGGCCCTGATGCGCAGCAGCCGCAGGTCGAACATCGGCGAGGCGACCCTGGTCTCGATGAAGCAGAACGCGGCTACCAGGACGGCACCGCCGATCAGGCCGGTCAGTACCTTCGGGTTCGTCCAGCCCATCGAGTGCCCGCCGTACGGCTGGAGCCCGTAGGTGATCGCGGCCAGGATCCCGATCAGGCCGATGCCGAAGGTCAGGTTGCCGGCCACGTCGATCTTCGCCCTGGTCCTGATGCCGGTCTCGCGCAGGCTCAGGTATGACCAGATCGTGCCGCCCAGGCCGATCGGCACCGACACGATGAACACCAGCCGCCAGTCGATGGCCGCGAGCACGCCGCCGAGGATCAGCCCGATGAACTGGCCGGAGATGCCGGCGATCTGGTTGATGCCCATGGCCATGCCGCGCTGGTCGGACGGGAACGCGTCGGTCAGGATCGCGGGGGAGTTGGCCATCAGCATGGCGCCGCCGACGGCCTGCACGACCCGCCAGCCGATCAGCCACAGCGCGCCGGCCGGCCCGGTGAAGGGGTCGAATGGCAGCGCGACCGCGGCCAGCCCGAAGATCGCGAACCCGGCGTTGTACATCCGGACCCGGCCGTAGATGTCGCCGAGCCGGCCGAGGGTCACCACCAGCACCGCCGAGACGACCAGGTACCCCATCAGCATCCAGAGCAGGTAGCTGAAGCTGCCGGCGGAGAGGGGGTTGACGTGGATGCCGCGGAAGATGGCCGGCAGCGCGATGATCACGATCGAGCCGTTGACGGTGGCGGCGAGCATGCCGATCGTCGTGTTCGACAGCGCGACCCACTTGTACCCGTCCCCGGCCGGACCGCGCTTGCGGCGGGCACCAGCCTCGGCCACCGCGGTGCCGGACGAGCCGTTCTGCCCGGCCGGCCCGGGCGCGGCTGACCCGTTCTGGCCGCCGCCGCCCTGCTGGTACTGACCGTCTCGGCCTGACTGCCGCACGCTGGCTCCCTCCGGATGCTCGCGGCTGCCGCCGGGTGGCGCGGCCGCGACGCAGTCCTCCCCCTAGGGTAAGTATTTGCTATCACCAAACTAACAGGCGACAGCCGGTCTGGCATTCTGCGTTCCGGCGCGTCCGGATGGCGCGACAACGCGGGCCGCGGACCGTGGCCGGGTACCGTCGGCACGAATGCGGAACGCTCGCTGGCCGGACGTAGCGCATGCCTGCCTGGCCTGCGTACGTTGGTAACGGTAGCGCGCCGCCTTCCGGCAGCCGGCGGCGCGGCAGCAGGGTGGGAGCATGTTCGACAGACATCTCAGGGACCTGGCGTCTCGGCCGCCCTCCCCGCGTGACCTGCGGGCCTCCGACGATGACCGGGAGCGGGTCGTCGCGCTGCTGACTGAGGCGGCCGCAGACGGTCGGCTGACCGCGCAGGAGCACGGCGAGCGGCTGGAGCGCGCGTACGCGGCTCGCACCCTGGGAGAACTGGCAGGCCTGACCGGCGACCTGGCCGCGCCGTCCGCGCAGCCGATCGTGCTGGACGGGCGGCGCCCGGTGGCGGCGCTGCTGCGCCGCGAGCGCCGCAGCGGCCGCTGGGTGGTGCCGCAGACGGTGCCGGTCACCGCCGTTTTCGGTGAGGCGGTCCTTGACCTGACGGAGGCGATACTGCAGAGCCGCCGGGTGACCGTGCTTGCGACGGTGCTGGCCGGTCACGTCGAGGTCATCGTGCCCGAGGGCGTGGCGGTGCTGCTGACTGGCAATACGTTCCTGACTCGCAAGAGCGTGCGCGGCGGCCCGCTGCCGCCACCGGTTCCCGGCGGCCCCGTGGTCGAGCTGCGGGTCTTCGCGGTCTGCGGCACCATCCGGGTGGTCACGCCGCGGCGCTCCCGCTGGCGCGGCCCGCTGCGCCGCGGCCGGGCATCGAGGTAGCGGCCAGCTCGCGGCGCGCCCGGCAGCCCGGCCAGGCCTGGTGCCCTAGGGTCGCGTACATGCCGGACAAATGGACCCAGGATGACGTGGTGTTCGCCGTGCTGCGAGGCATGCACGTGGCGTCGCCGCGAAGCGTGGCCGACGACCTGATGGCTGCGGCTGATCAGAGCGGCAGGCTCGACGGCGTCAGCCCGCTGCGGGCCAGGGTGCGCGCGGCCGAGGTGTTACTGCGGGCCGGAGACCGGGCCGAGAGCCTGGGCGTGATCCGGCAGGCGCTGCGCGAGCGCGGCCCGGATCCTGACGGCAAGGCCACCCTGGCCGCCGCTGCGGCGCTGGCGGAGCTTGGCGAGGGCGACGAAGCCGAGAGCCTCGTGCTGCAGGTCATGCGTGATCATCAGAATGACGCCGGCTTGGCGGCCAGGTTCGTGGCGCTGTCCCTGGTGTTCGGGGCCAGCGGCCTGTATGAGCAGGGACAGCGGGTCGCGGACGCGTGCGCGGCCAGCGTGGCGCAGGCCGGGCGCCGCATGTCAGCCGTCGGCCCCAGGGTGACGACGCTGGCCAGCATGGCGAAGCGGGAGATCGCCGCCATGCAGCAGCGCAGCGCCGAGGACGGCGCCGACCCAGCGGCCCAGCTGGCCGCCCGGCAGCGCCGCAAGCAGGAGGCGGCGGAGCAGGCCGCGGCCGCCGCGCTGAGCCAGCCGCCGTGGCCCGCCATGGCCGGGCAGTTCATGCTGTGGTTTCCCGAGGATCAGTACGGCCGGCTGACCAGGCAGCTGCCCGATCTGGCCGGGGTGCTCGGCGCTTCCTGGCGTGAGCACACCGCACGGGTCGAGAGCACGCTGGCCGAGCAGATGGCGGCTGCGTCGGCGAAGGGCGCCGAGCAGCAGCCGAAGCTGGCGGCTGGCGACAGCTGGACCTACGCGGATTTCGCCGAGCATTGCGGTGCAGACCCGCGGCTGGCCCCCGTGCTCACCGCGTACACCGAGCGAGCGGCCAGAGGGCTCGGTACCCCGGTGTCCTGGCCGCCAGGCAAGCGGGACAAGTGCTGGTGCGGCTCGGGGCAGCGCTATCAGCGCTGCTGCGGCGCGGGCCGCAGCGGATAGCGAGGTGCCTGCCCGGTCGCCGCTGACAGCGCTGGCCTGGCTCGGGCCCCCTTTTTATTGCGATCTGGCAAAAATGGCGCGTGCCGTACTTAACCGTCGATATGGTGCCTGGCCAAGGCGTGGCGTTCGTTGTCCTGGTGCGCTTTCGGGGGCACGGCAGTAGCTGAGCTTGCCGCCTCGATCCAGCCCAGGCCTGTCATTGGGGGTGTGGCTCGTGGCGCGGCCAGGAAGGTTCGGCTTCCACTGGACTCCGCGGGGATCGGGGCTGCACCGACGCCCGGACAGTTCTTCCTCCGCATCGCGGGCAGGCCGGCCCGAGCGCCGCCGGCGCGTGTCAAGGCGGACCGCCCTGGCGGTCGGCGTCGCGCTCGCGCTCGCTGGAGCGGCGGTGCCGGCGGTCGCCACCACGGCGGTGTCCACGCCGCCCGCGGTGAACTCCAACGTGGGCGCTGCCCACTCGCCGCGGCTGATGCACCTGGCCGGGCCGACCGGAACTCCGGCGCAGCAGCCGGCCGCGATCACCGGCGCGCTGCAAGGCGTCGACGTTGCCTCCTTCCAGCATCCAGGCAACGCGGCGATCGACTGGTCGCAGGTGGCGGCGTCTGGCATCCAGTTCGCGTTCGTCAAGGCCACCGAAGGCGACTACTACGCCAACCCATTCGCGGCCGCTGACCTCGCGGACGCGAAGGCGGCCGGGCTCTCGGTGCTGGCCTACGCGTTTGCCATCCCGAACGGCGGCTCCCCGCCGCCCAGCCACAGCGCCAGTCCGGTCGTCCAGGCTGACGACCTGGTGAGCGCAGCGGGCGCCAGCAGCGCGCCGCTGGTGCTGGACATCGAGTTCAACCCCAACTCCGGGTCCAACCAGTGCTACGGGCTCAGCCAGCCGGCGATGGTGACCTGGATCTCCCAGTTTGACACCGAGATCCAGCACAAGACTGGCCGGCTGCCGCTCGTCTACACTTCGCCGTCCTGGTGGCAGGCGTGCACTGGCGGCAGCACCGGCTTCGGCCAGATCCCGCTGTGGGTGCCGGACTTCTCGGCTTCTGACACCAGCCCCGTGCTGGCCGCCGGGTGGACGGACTGGTCGTTCTGGCAGTACACGAACGCTGGCACCGTCGCCGGCATCAGCGGCAACGTCGACCTCGATCAGCTGAACCCGACGCTCATTCCGCTGCTGAACCCGGGACCCCAGCAGCACAGCGCCGGCAGCCCGGTCGATTACCAGATGCAGCTGGCCGATCCGGTGCCGGGAAGCACGCCAGCCTTCACCGCTACCGGCCTGCCGCGGGGGGTCTCGGTGAGCCCCTCCGGCCTGATCACCGGCTGGCCGACCGCACCGGGCACGTATCACCCGGTCGTGAGCGCGGCGGCTGGCCAGGCCAGCGGCCCGGCTGCCTTTAGCTGGACTGTCACCAAGCCGGCGGCCACCGGGCCGGCCGGGACCGTGCAGCTGCGCCTGGCCGGAAAGTGCCTCAACGACACGGGGAACCGCTCGGCCAATGGCAGCCAGGCGAGCATCTGGACCTGCGCCGGCGGCAGCGCTGAGCACTGGACCTACGTGCAGGACGGCACGCTGCGGATTCACGGCAAGTGCCTGACCGTGCCGGCCAGCTCGACTCGCGTCGAGCTCGAGCCGTGCACCGACGCCACCCGCCAGCAGTGGCGCCTCGCTTACCCGCGCGCCGTGCGGGCGTCGGCCGGCGCCGGTCCGACCACGCTGGTCAGCCGCTGGGCCGGCGAGTGCCTGTCCGACCCGGCCTCGCGCACCAGGAACGGCACGCTGCTGGTGATCTCGTCTTGTGACGGCAAGCCGCACCAGGCGTGGACCTTGCCGGCCGGGCCGGCCGCATCGCAGATTCCTGGCAAGTGCCTGGATGACAGCCTGAACCAGACCGCGGACGGCACGAAGATCGACATCTCCACGTGCAACGGCTCGGCCGCCCAGTCCTGGACCGTGCAGCCCGACGGCACCGTCCTGGTACACGGCAAGTGCCTGACCATCAGCGGCAACGGGACGGCCGCTGGTACAGCGGTCGAGCTTGACTCATGCCACGGGATCACCGGTCAGCAGTGGCGGATGATCCCGTCAGGTTCCGGCGCGATGCTGAAGAACCTGCGGTCGGGCCGCTGCCTGGCCGATCCGGCCGACGCGACGACCGACGGCACCCAGCTGGAGATCCTGACCTGCTCGACCACGGATCCCGGCATGGCCTGGCGGGTGTCCTAGCCTGGGCGCTTGCCGAGACGATGCGGCGAGCCTGTATCCCCGGCGTAGCGGCGGCACGGCGCTGTCTGGCCCACTGGGCGCGGCGGCCGGTACGCTCAACCGCGGGAGGCACAGCGAATGCAGCGCTTCTGGCGCAGTGAGGCGGACGTATGCCTGGCGTTCTGCTTCCTGCTGGAGGTCATTGCGCTGGCATTGTCCGCTGTCTCGCGCCCGGCCCTGTCGACCAATGGCTGGCCCCTCGGGCTCGCGCTGACCGCGTTCCTGCTGTGGCGCGTTTCGCGTGGCGGACGGACGTCGCGCATCGTGCTGATCATCCTGTTCGTTCTGGTCTTCGGGGAGACCGCGTGGGTGGGACCCCGGCAGTGGAACCAGGGGATCCTGGCCTTGCTGGTCATCTACGCAGCCCAGCTGGTCTTGCTGATCAGCCCGGCGGTCTATCAGCGAACCAGGCCGGACTGGCAGCCCGGCCAGGCGGTCCAGGCCATCGGGACCTGGGCCAGGCCGCCGCGGTGGATGGTGCTGTCCGCGTTGCTCGCTGGGGTCGTGGTCACGCTGCTTTTCCTGGGCAGCGAGAACTGGGTGCCGATAGCCGGCTGCGGTCCCTCGGGGGCAGCCGCCGCACAGCTGCCAGGGCGGTGCTTCACGCTCGCGCAGGGCTCCCCGCTGCGCTTCCTGACGGCCGACCACCAGGGCGTCGCGTTCATCGATAAGGCCGGCCTGATCGCCGACTGGGCACAGTGGGCGCTGGTCAGCTTCACGCTGCTGTACCTGCTCTGGCTGCCTTCCAGGCGAAACCCGGCAGAACGCGGCGAGCCCACGCCAGTCGAGCACGTTACGCCGGTCTAGCCAGCACTTCGCAGAGTCGGCCGCGCCCGCTGGCCGCGGCGGGCTGCCAGGTGATGTCGGCATCGATGCCCGGCTCAGCGCAGACCATGGCCGGTCGGCTGCCGCCTTAGCCGTCGAAGTTGACGGCGCTGTAGGCGGCGAGCTTCCAGAGCTGGTGCTCGCTGTAGATATTGCGCAGCGTGCCGGAGCGGCCGCGCATGACCAGGGAGTGAGTGACCGCGCCGCCAGGCCGGTAGCGGACCCCGCGCATCAGGTCGCCGTCAGTGATGCCGGTCGCGGCGAAGAACGCGTCGTCGGAAGTGACCAGGTCGTCGGTCGTGAGCACCCGGCTCAGGTCGTGCCCGGCGGCCACCGCCTTGTCCCGCTCGGCGTCGTCGATCGGGGCTAGCTTGCCCAGGATCACCCCGCCGAGGCACTTGATCGCGCAGGCGGTGATGATTCCCTCCGGGGTGCCGCCGATGCCGAGCAGCAGGTCGACGCCGCTGCCGTCGCGCGCCGCCATGATGCCGCCGGCCACGTCGCCGTCGGTGATCAGCTTGATCCGCGCGCCAGCGTCCCTGACCTCGGAGATGAGCTCGGCGTGCCGCGGCCGGTCGAGGATGATCACGGTGACGTCGTGCGCCGAGCAGCGCTTGGCCCTCGCCACCGCCTCGACGTTGGCCCTGGGCGGCGCGTCGATGTCGACAGCGCTGGCCGCCTCCGGCCCGGTCACCAGCTTGGACATGTAGAACACAGCGGACGGGTCGTACATCGAGCCGCGGGCGCTGACCGCGATCACCGAGATCGCGTTCGGCATGCCGTTCGCGGTCAGCCTCGTCCCGTCGATCGGGTCAACTGCCACGTCGCAGAGGGGGCCGCTGCCGTCGCCGACCTGCTCGCCGTTGTACAGCATCGGGGCGGCGTCCTTCTCGCCCTCGCCGATGACGACGACGCCGTTCATCGACACCGAGCTGATCAGCTGGCGCATCGCGTTGACAGCCGCCCCGTCCGCGCCGTTCTTGTCGCCGCGGCCCACCCAGCGGGCCGCGGCCAGCGCCCCGGCCTCGGTCACCCTGGCCAGCTCGAGCGCGAGGTTGCGGTCGGGCGCGTGCCGGCCGGGCGCGAGGACAGCCTCGGCGGTGGCCGATTCGCCTGGCGCGGCTGGCTGTCCGGGAGCGGTCAGCCAGTCCGGCGCTGCCGACCGGCCCGACGCCGTGCCCCCGCCCGGCAGGCCGCCGGTGACTCCGCCGCCGCCCATTCCCGTCCCGCCCGCCATCCCCGGGCCGCCGGCTGCACCAGGGCCGCCAGCCTGATCCGGCTCGCCAGCGGCGTTGTTGTCAGTCATGACGGATGCACCTCTCGGTCGGCCGTGATGAAATCCTATGTAGTGATCGATCGGCGCGCCGGGCCCGGCACGCCGTGCCCCGAGGAGAGCCACCGACCGCATGACCACTGACCAGGCACCCGGGGCCGTACGGCCGACCGAGCGCGGCGCGGCGACCCGCACGGTCCTGCTCGACGCAGCGCGGATCGTCTTTACCTCCCGCGGTTACGCCCAGACGGGCATCACCGACATCGTCGCGCAGGCCGGCGCAAGCGTCGGCAGCCTGTACCACCACTTCTCCGGCAAGGCCGACCTGTACGAGTCGCTGTATGAGGAACTGGACAGCGAGCACGCCGAGCGTGCCAGGGCGGCGGCGAGGCGCGCGCGTGAGGCCGGCGTCAGCGACCCGATGCAGCTTTTCCTGGCCGGCGCGCGCGGCTACCTCGACGTGTGCGTCGAGCGCCGGGACCTGGCCCGGCTGTTCGCGCGGGGGGACGGGCCGCCGGGATTCGACCTGGTCTGGCGCCAGCGGGTAGCGAGCTGGGTGGGCAAGAACACCGAGTTCTTCGCGCGCAGCGGTGAGCCGCTGGACTCGGCCGTGGCGATCGTGCTGACCGGCGCGATGATGCTGGCGGTGGCCGAGATGGCCGCCGCGGCCGATGCCGACCTGGCCCGCCGCATCGCCGACAGCGTCATCAAGGTGATGTCGCGGCTGGAGAACGCGACATCCTGACGCCGCGCACGGCAGCCGGCTGAGTCCGCGCTCCCTGCGCTGCCCGCTGGCTGACCGTCCAGATCCCGGCGCGGGCCCTGATCCGCTCGCTAGAACGGGGCCGACGGCGGCTTGTCCTCGCCGTTCTGCGCCATCGCCGTCGCCAGCCTGGCCCTGGCGCCTTCCAGCCACTCCTCGCAGATCGCGGCCAGCCGCTCGCCGCGCTCCCACAGCTGCAGCGACTGCTCAAGCGTCAGGCCGCCTGCCTCCAGCCGCTTGACCAGCTCGATCAGCTCGTCGCGCGCCTGCTCGTACGGAGGCCGGCCTGCTTCTGGCTGGCCGGGTGCTGCCTGGCCGGCCGCGCTCTGCGATCCGGCTGCGCGTTGCGGCTTGGCAGCGCGGCCGCGGCGCGGCGCGGCATCGGCGTTACCCGCCGCACCGGACTGCTCAGCATCGGGAGCTGTCACGCAAACAAGCCTAGTGGGCGCCGCCAGGATGCCAGTGAAGGCCGGTTGACCGGGGCAACTCAACGAGTGTAGATTTCAACGCATGTGGAGTTCAATGGTCGTTGACTTAGGAGGTGCTGGCATGCGGGCAATGATTGCCAAGGAGTTCCGCGAGCTGAGGCGGGACCGGCGCACCGTGGCGATGATGATCCTCCTGCCGGCTGTGCTGCTGATCGTGTTCGGCTACGCCGCCAACTTCTCGGTGCAGCACATCCCGACAGTCGTGACCGGCCCGGCCGCCCGGCAGGTGGCCACGCTGCTACCCCGGCCAGCCTTCCGCGTCAGCGATGTCGATCCCGCGGCAGGCCAGCAGGCCGCCAGGGACAAGGTGCGCGACGGCCAGGCAATCGTCGCCGTGGTGACCGGCGGCAGCAGCCCGCTGGTGCTGCTGGACGGAACCCAGCTGTTTTCCGCCGAGGCCGCCGAGCGGGCCCTCGCGACCGCCGCGCGACCCGGCACAACGCCGGCGCCGAAGGTGCAGATCCTCTACAACCCGCGGCTGACTACCTCGTGGGTGATGGTTCCCGGCCTGGCCGGCCTGATCCTGGTCTTCATCGGCACCCTGATCACCAGCCTGGGCGTCGTCCGCGAGCGGCAGTCAGGCACGCTGGAGCAGCTGGCCGTCATGCCGCTGCGGGCAAGGGACGTGATCGCGGGCAAGATCGCGCCGTACCTGATGGTGGCCGCGGCAGACCTCGTGCTCGTGGTGCTGATCGGGATGGGCGTCTTCGGCGTGCCGTTCGCCGGCAATGTCGCTGTCTTCGCGCTGGGCGCCGCGCTGTTCCTGCTGGTCACTCTCGGCATGGGCGTGCTCGTCTCCACGGTTTCGCAGAACCAGGGCCAGGCCATCCAGCTGGCGTTCATGATCCTGCTGCCGCAGGTGCTCTTGTCCGGCCTGATCTTCCCGATCTCCGCCATGGCCGCCGGGGTGCGCTGGATCTCCTACGTACTGCCGCTGACCTACTTCATCGACATCAGCAGGGGAGTGATGCTGAAGGCCGCGCCACTATCCGCGTTGTGGCAGCCGCTCGGCCTGCTCGCGCTGCTGGCTGTGGTGGTGCTCGGCGCGGCCATCGCCAGATTCCGGCGAGACCTGGCGCCCGCCCGGCGGCGGGCGCGCGGGCCGGCCGCCGCCAGGACCGAGGAGACGGCGGCGGCATGAGCTGGGGACTTGACGACGTTCGGGTCAGCCGGGGCGGGAGCCTCGCCCTGGCCGGCGCGACCGTGCCTGCCGATCCCGGCCGGATCACCGTGCTGGTCGGCGGCGACGGGGCCGGAAAGTCGACTTGCCTGGGCGTGCTGGCCGGGCTCATCGAGCCAGCCGCCGGATTCGTGCGCCGCCCGGCGAAGGAGCGCATCGGGTACGTGCCGGCTACCGGCGGGATTTACGCGGACCTGACCGTCGAGGAGAACCTCGCGTTCTTCGCCGCCGCCTACCGGCTGCCGGGCGCCGAGCGGCGGGGCAGGTCGGCGGAGATCCTCCGGCAGACCGGGCTGGCCGGCGCCACCACGCGGCTCGGCGGCCAGCTTTCCGGCGGGATGCAGCGAAAGCTGGCCGTCGGGCTGGCGCTGCTGCACGAGCCCGAGCTGCTGATCCTGGACGAGCCGACCACCGGGGTGGACCCGGTCAGCCGCGCCGAGCTGTGGCGGCTCATCTCCCGCGCTGCAGCGTCCGGCACCGCCGTCGTGGTCAGCACCACCTACCTGAACGAGGCCGCCCGCGCCGCCCGTGTCGTGCTGCTGGCCGCCGGGTCGGTGCTGGCCAGCGGGTCACCGGAGGACATTCTGGGCGGCGTGCCCGGCCTGCTCGGCAGCTCGGCCGACGGCGCCCGGCCGGCCGAGCTGTCCTGGCGCCGCGGCGCCAGCTGGCGGGTCTGGGCGCCGGCCGGCCGGCTGCCGGACGGCGCGCGGCAGGTGCTGCCGGACTTCGAGGACGCGGTCGTCGTCGCCGAGCTTGGCCGCGAGCTGGCCGGGCACGGCAGCGAGCAGGAGGGCTAGCGATGGGCATCCTGGCTGAATCGGCCGCCGTCTGCAGGCGCTTCGGCTCGTTCACCGCCGTGTCAGGCGTGGACATCGCCGTCAGCGGCGGCGAGGTGGTTGGCCTGCTCGGCGCCAACGGCGCCGGCAAGACAACCCTGATCAGGCTGCTGCTCGGCCTGGCCGAGCCCACCCAGGGCACGGTCGCCCTGTTCGGGTCCTTGCCGTCGATCGCCACTCGCCGCCGGGTCGGCTACGTCCCGCAGACCCTCGGCCTGTACGCCGGCCTGACCGTGGCGCAGAACTGGTCCTTCACCGCGGCGGCGTTCGGCACGCACGCGCCGCTGCCCGCCCGGATCGCCGGCTGGCGCAGGGAACTGGTCGGCGGGCTGCCCCTGGGCGCGCAGCGGCAGGTCGCGTTCGCGGTCGCGCTGTCGCACGAGCCGGAACTGCTGGTGCTCGACGAGCCCACCTCGGGCGTGAGCCCCCTCGGCCGGGCGCGGCTCTGGGAGGAAATCCGCTCGGCCGCTAGCCGCGGCGCCGGGGTGCTGGTCACCACCCACTACATGGAAGAAGCCGAGCAGTGCGACCGGCTGCTGGTCATGGCGGCCGGACGGGTCGTGGCGGCTGGCACGGCCAGCCAGATTGTCGGCGGCCGCACCGTCGCCGAGGCGCGCTGCGAGGACAACAACCGGGCGTTCACGGTGCTGGATGAGGGCGGCATCGCCGTGCAGCTGCTCGGCGGCGCGGTACGGGCCAGCGCCGAGCCCGGTGCGGTGTCCGCGCTGCTGTCCGGCGCCGGGATCGACGCAGACGTCTCGCTCGTCCCGGCGAACCTGGAGGAGGCGTTCGTCGACATCGTCACGAGCCGCGCGGCATGACCAGGACCGGACGTCGCCCCGGCACGCCGGACACCAGGGAGGCGATCCTGGCGGTCGCCCGCCGCGGTTTCGCCACCAGGGGCTTCGAGGCCACCTCTTTGCGCGCCATCGCGGCGGAGGCTGGCGTGGACCCGGCGCTGATCATCCACTACTTCGGCAGCAAGGCAGGGCTCTTCGTCACCGCGACCGGGCTGCCCGCCGACCTCGCCGGGCTGTTCAGCAGCGTCGCAGCGCTGCCGCCAGATGACGTGCCGCCCGCGCTGGTGCGCAGCTACCTGCAGCTGGTCGACAGTGACCAGAGCCGCAACGCGATTATCGCGCTTGTCCGCTCGGCGGTGTCGAACGAGCAGGCTGCCGCGATGCTGCGCGAGTTCCTGACCGCCGAGCTGCTGCCGGTTATCCAGCGAGTCGCCGGCAGCCGCGCCGACGCCCGGCTGCGGGCGAACCTGACCGGCGCCCAGCTCATCGGCATCGCGATGCTCAGGCACGTGCTGCGGGTCGAGCCGCTCGCCAGCGCCACGCCTGACGACATCGTCCCGCTGGTCGTCCCGGCCATCGAGCAGTACCTGCGGTGACCGGAACCGGCTCAGCGGATACGCCCGGCCGGAGACGGCCTCGTTCCTGCAGAGCATGCTCGTGCGCCACGCGATCGGAGCGCCCGCCAGAATTGGTGTCATGATTTCCGAGATCTTCGACCCTGACCGGTGGCAGCAGGTGGCCGGCTTCGAGTTCAGCGACATCACCTACCACCGCGCCGCCGACTCCGGCACGGTCCGGATCGCGTTCGACCGGCCCGAGGTCAGGAACGCGTTCCGGCCGCACACGGTCGATGAGCTTTACCGAGCGCTCGACCACGCCCGGATGACTTCCGACGTCGGCTGCGTGCTGCTGACCGGCAACGGGCCGTCGCCGAAGGACGGCGGCTGGGCGTTCTGCTCGGGCGGTGATCAGCGGATCCGCGGACGTGACGGGTACCGCTACGCCGAGGGCGAGACGGCGCAGACCATCGACCCGGCGCGCAGCGGCCGGCTGCACATCATGGAGGTGCACCGGCTGATCAGGTTCATGCCGAAGGTCGTCATCTGCGTCGTGCCCGGCTGGGCCGCCGGCGGCGGGCACAGCCTGCACGTGGTGTGCGACCTCACTCTCGCGAGCCTGGAGCACGCGCGGTTCAAGCAGACCGACGCCGACGTGGCCAGCTTCGACGGCGGCTTCGGCTCCGCCTACCTGGCCCGGCAGGTCGGCCAGAAGTTCGCCAGGGAGGTCTTTTTCCTCGGCGACACTTATGACGCGCAGGCCGCGCACCGGATGGGCATGGTCAACGCCGTGGTGCCGCACGGCGAGCTCGAGCCCACGGCGCTGGACTGGGCGGCCAGGATCAACGCCAAGAGCCCGACCTCGCAACGGATGCTGAAGTACGCGTTCAACCTGATCGACGACGGCCTGGTCGGCCAGCAGGTGTTCGCGGCCGAGGCCACCCGGCTCGCCTACATGACCGACGAGGCAGCCGAGGGCCGGGACGCGTTCCTGGAGAAGCGCCCCCCGGACTGGGAGCGCTTTCCCTACTACTACTGACGCTGTTCCTTTCCCGCCAGAACGGGCATGGCGCCGGTCCGCGCTGCCCGCTGCCCCCGCGGCCCGCAGCGAATCACAGGGTTAGCCCGCGCCGGAGCGGGGGATCGCCACTGACGCGACGGCGCCTGGCCCGCGCGGCGGGCGCGCCTGGCGCGGGATGGCAGGGACACCGCGATGACGGCCCGGTCACATCGCGAGGAGGCGGCGGGTCATCAGCCGTGAGGGGCAAGTCGGCAGCTGGCCGGTGCAGGACCGCGCCGCGCTGCGCCCGTGTCAGGAGAAGGAAGGGATCAGATCATGCGAGTCATGGTCGTTGGAGCCGCCGGCGCGATCGGCACCCGGCTCGTACCGCAGCTGACCGAGCGGGGGCACGAGGTCATCGGCACCTCCCGGTCAGCTGGCAAGGCCGCGGAGCTGCGCGCTCTTGGCGCCGAGGCCGTCGTGCTAGACGTGCTGGACGCTGCCGCGGTCCGGGGCGCGGTCGCGGCCGCGCGGCCCGACGCGATCATCCACCAGGCGACCGCGCTGGCGAATGCCGCGTTCTCCCGCAAGCTTGACCGCACCTTCGCGCAGACCAACCGGCTGCGCACCGAGGGGACCGACAACCTGCTGCTCGCGGCCCGTGATACCGGCGTGCGGCGGTTCGTCGCGCAGAGCTTCGCGCCCTACCGCTATATCCGCCAGGGCAATCTGATCAAGACCGAGGATGACCCGCTCGATCAGTCGCCGCCGGCGGCCGCGCGGGCGACCTTCGACGCGATGACCTACCTGGATCAGTCGGTCACCGAGGCCGGCGGCATCGCGCTGCGGTACGGCGGCTTCTACGGCGACCCGGACCCGACGGTGAAGGCCGTGCGGAAGCGGCAGTACCCGATCATCGGCGACGGCGGCGGCGTCATGCCGTTCATCCACCTGCACGACGCGGCTGCCGCGACCGTGCTCGCGCTGGAACACGACGGCCCGGCGATCTACAACATCACCGACGACGACTCCGCTGCCGTGCGGGACTGGCTGCCGGTGCTCGCCGAGGCAGTCGGCGCCAAGCCGCCCCGCCATTTCCCGGTATGGCTCGGCCGGCTGATCCTGGGGGAGAGCCTGACGATGATGAGCCAGGCCCGCGGCGCGTCCAACGCCAAGGCGAAGAAGGAGCTCGGCTGGACGCTGCGCTACCCGAGCTGGCGCCAGGGATTCCCGGCATCGTTCAGCGACCGCCAGCCACCGTCCAGCCCGCCAGCGCACCCTTGATGAGATGGCCGTCAGGCGACCTTCCAGGTCCGATCGCCAAGGCGAGCTACAACATCAATGCTTCCGCCCAGCCCGGCAACATGCGCGCGCACGATCTCGATGCCTGAGACCTCGCCGTGCTCGATCTTCGGGACGCGTGCCTGGGACACGCCAGGGACATCGGCCAGCTCGGCCTGGGTCAGACCAGCGGCCGTCCGCATCTCGGCAAGCTGATGCCCGCGGATGTATGCATCCCTGCGCCCGCGCGCCACCGCCTTGGCCGCAGCACGCTCCTCATCGGGCCTGGGATCAAGCGCCCGAGCCTTGGCCTTGACTTCACTCCATCCGGAGTAGCCGGTACTCACGTTTATCAGGGGCTTCCTGCATCCGTCGCCTTCAGGTGTAGCGCGTAACGCTGGTCCGCCAGCATGATCGCTTCGCGATACCAGCTATCACAGTTTCCAGCCTTATCACCGGCCACCAGGAAGATCGCCTCCCGCCAGGGGTTAAACGCGAACAGTAAGCGGATCTTGGTAGAGCCGGAGGACAGCGGCCGTAATAGATGCGAACCGCGAGCCTGGCGTGCCATTGGTGCCGCCGGAAAACCGATGGGCAGCATGGCAGCCGCCTGTTTATGCTCCTTTCGTGATCTATCAAGATCCGCTTGCCTATCTGCTCGGCCTGGAGGGCATCGCTCTGCTGGACGCCTGGGCCGGGGATCACGACCGCGCGTTCACTGAGGCCCGGCTGGCCGAAATCAGGCGGCTGCTGGATGACGAGCAGCTGCGGGACCGCAGTGTGCTGGTGGAGCGGGTGAGCAGCGCCACCGTCTACGGGCGGGTGTCGGCCGGCTATGACGCGGAGGCCGGCGGCGGCCTGTTCGCTACCGATGAGCCGATGGTGGCCGAGTACCTGGCCGGCCGGGAGCCTGGCGTGGCGCTGGACGCCGCCTGCGGCACCGGCCGGTTCGCCGAGTTCCTGGCTAGGCGAGGGCACCGGGTCATCGGCGTCGACACCTCCTCGGACATGCTCGCCTACGCGCGGCGGCGTGTGCCCGAGGCCGAGTTCCGCGTCGCGGAGCTTGACGCTCTGCCGCTGGCGGACGATTCCGTGGACGTCGTCGTGTGCGCGCTGGCGCTTGAGCACGTCCCGCGCCTCGATCCGGTTCTGGCCGAGTTCGCTCGCGTGCTGCGCCCCGGCGGCGACCTGGTCATCTCCGATGTGCACCACGAAGTCATCACCCGCGGCTCGGTGATGACCTGCCGCGGCCCGGCGGGCGAGCCGGTCATCGCGCCTACCTACCGGCATCAGCTCGGCGACTACCTGCGGCCGGCACTGCGCCTTGGCCTGCAGGTCCGGCGGTGCGAGGAGCCGCGCGTGGCCAGCGCGGACGGACCGCCGGCCGAGCCCGCAACCGAGATCGGCGACTGGCAGGACTGGCCGTTCTCGCTCGGGGACTACCTGCCATCGGCAGCGCGGGCAGCAAACAACCGTCCCCATCTGGTCATCTGGCACTTCCATCTGCCCGCCGGCTGACCGACTTCCAGGGCAGGCTCGGCGGGCGCCCCCGTATCCGGGCGGCAGCCGCTGCCATGCCGCCGTCTTATCCGAGTTGGCTCAATAACTCCCGCCGGGGGCGAGAGGTATGGCTAAGCCAGGTCGGCTGTGTGGCGGATGCGGAGCATTAGGCTCGCCGACGGCGTGACCTTGCCCGACGCATAAGTGGACAGCCGTGAGGCAGAAGTGCCGATCCGCGACGCGAACTCGGCGCGGCTCAGCCCCGAATGCTGGATGGCGTCCCTGATCTCAGCGGCAACCACGGAGCGCTCGCGGGCCTCTGCGCGCGCACGGGCGCGGGACAAGGCCAGCTCCATGAGCTCAGCGACTCCGTACGGTCGCGAGTGACTGAGCACCTCTTCAACCTGGCGTGCGGTCCTTCCCCACGGGTCATCCTGCATTTCGGCAACGATGCGGTGCCAGTCTGCGAGGTCACCCCGTTCAAGCGCAGTCTGCACGGCCTCTGTCGGCCAGTGGCAAACGGGAGTCTCGGACGTGATAGCCAGGTTGCGGAATGACAGTGCCATTCGCCTAGACCTCCGCCTCAGCCATTTCTGCGGCAAGCTCGGCGCATGCCGACCGCACCTCGCCCCAGTCGGTCCAGCGGGGCGTCAGGTTCCGATAGGCCTCAAGCTGCGTCGTTACAGACGCGTCTTTCGGCCGAGGATCGGCCAGTTGCTTGGCCAGCTGCGCAGCTATGCCGCGGCCGCCGCCGTGCTGGTCCTGGTAGTAGTCGTCGATCCTGGCCAGCACTCCTGCCGCCTGGCTTGCGCCGTAACGATCCGCGAGGGCGGCGACATCAAGGTAATCGCGAGTCTGATTCCGCCGCACGATCAGGAACCCTTTGATCCGGAGCGTTTCCGCTGCGGTAGGGACAGTGAGCGAGCGTCCGGACGGAAGCGTTATCTGGGCAGTCTCCAGTGGCCGGGTGCGAATCATCTGACGCACGCCAGCTTCGATATCACCTAGCTGACCGAGGATGAGCTTCCCCGGAACAATCCGGTTGGTCACCCAGTCGCCTTCAGATTCGACAGCTCCGAGCACGAAGTCGAACCTGTCCTGCAGGTCGGCTAGTACATGGTCGTGGTCATAGGAGTCCCGGTGACCCGCGTACAGCGCCGCTGCTGAACCACCCACGAGAACAGCATCAGGGACCAGTTGCTGCAAGCGCGACGCTGACTCGAGCACAGCCAGCAGCTCAGGAGAGGCACCTGCAAGAGGACTCCCCGCCGAGGACGACTGCCCAGAGATCTTCTCTGCCACAGATCTAAGATATCAGATATGATAACTGCGATGCATAACTGCAGCCGGCGTGCCTGGTCAGTCCAAGCTCAGCTGAGCCCATTGGTCTAGGGTCGCGAGGGTCTGGGACGCGGTCGGGTGCACGAGCGCAAGCAGGCAGCGGTCGGCGCCTGCCTCGGCGAACTGCTCAAGGATCGCCCTGTCCGGCGGCGGGCTGAAGACCGTCACCGGGATGTGCCCGCGGCCGGCGTGAGCGGCTCGCTGGCGCAGCGCGGTGACCCGGCGACGGAACTCGTCGATGCTCGCCAGCGGCCCGCTCTGCGGGAGCCAGCCGTCGCCGAACGCCAGCACCCGGTCCTCGGTGCCGGGGCCGTTGCCGCCCACCAGCACCGGCGGGTGCGGCTGCTGCACCGGCTTGGGCCAGGACCACACCGGCCCGAAGCTGACGTGCTCGCCGTGGTACTCGGCCTCGTCGGCGGTCCAGATGGCCCGCATGGCCCGAACCCGGTCGGCCATCAGGGCCATCCGGGTGCTCGGGTCGGTGCCGTGGTTCGCCATTTCGGCGCGATTCCAGCCCGCGCCCACGCCGAACTCCACCCGCCCGCCGGAAATCCGGTCCAGGCTCGCCACTTCCTTGGCCAGCGTGATCGGGTCGCGCTGGGTGACCAGGCAGACCGCGGTGCCGATCCTGATAGTGCTGGTCACCGCAGCGACGGCCGCCAGCGCGACGAACGGGTCCCAGGTGTCGGCGTAGGGCCGAGCCGGGCGGCCGTCGGCGCGCTTACTGGCCACCGGCAGATGCGTGTGCTCGGCGCAGAACAGTGATTCGAAGCCGCGTTCCTCCACGGCCCGGCCCAGCTCCGGTGGCGTCAGGCCGCCGGAGCCCATCATCAGCACGACCCCGAGTTCCACGTGCGGCAGCCTATCTGCCTCGTTCAACAGCTGGACGGGCGTCAAATCTGTACATCTGTCCTGCCATCACGCCACCGCTTTCCCCGGCCCGCCGGAACTGGTTTCATGACCCGTCCATGTGCCTGCCGGTGCCGGGCCGCCACGGATCGGGCCGCCGGTTGGCGGGGTCCTTGATTCCCGACCGGACACCCTGATCGGCCATCGGCTCGTCATCGAAGCGCGGGATGACATGCAAGTGCGGGTGCAGCCCGCCCTGATCGTTCCAGCCGAGGGTGTAGCCGTCGGGAGCGAGCCGGCGGTGCAGCTCGGCTCGCACCAGAAGCAGAAGTTCCCGTGTCGCCGCCCACTCCTCGGTGGTCAGGTCAAACGGGGAAGCCCGGTGAACCTTTGGCGCGATGCCGCCGCAGCCGGGAATCACATCGGGCGGATCACGAGGGTCCCTGGTCGAGGCGTAGATGCAGAAGTCGTTCTCGAAGTACAGGTCCGCCTCACCGCGGGCGACCGGGGTGCGGGCGATACTGGCGAGGAACGCGGCCGCCACCAGTACCCACGCCACGACGGCGACCGAGAGCATAGGTATTCCAGCGGCAGGACCAGCTGGCGGGCGCCAGCCAGCACTGAGATCGCGGTGGCGCCCATCAGGATCCAGTAGGCGGGCCAAGTGTGGCCGGCGTCATCGGCACCGTCAGCCAGCGCAGCAGGCCTGGCCGGGACACCGGCCCGGCCTGCTGTCTGTCAGGTGACGAGGACTACCTCGGCACCAACGGCGTCGTAGGTGCCGCGCGCACGCGCGTCCCTGGTGGCGAGGGGCACGCCGTGGTCCTTGGCCGCCAGTGCCACGAGCGCGTCATACACCGCGCCTCCGGCGACTCCCATCCGGCTGAGGGTGTCGGGCAGCTTGCGCGCGCGAGGGGCGGAGAGCAGGAGCGGCGCGGAGAAGCGGGCAGCGAGCAGCCGGGCTGCGTCGGCAGGAGCCAGCCGCGAGTCACCAGGCAGCCGGGTCAGCACGGAGTAGGTCTCGGCGAGCGCGCGCCCGCTGAGCGCTATCTCCTGGCCCGCCCACCAGCCCACCACCGCCGCATGAGCACGGTGCGAGCGGACGAGCAGCGGAACTGCGACGCTGGTGTCGACCGCGATCGTCACTTGCGGCCAGCGTCAATGAGCGCGAAGACCACGTCGTCATCGACTGGCGTGCTGCCTTCAGCGACGAGGACGCCATCCTCTTCCACCAGACGTGCCGTCCTGCCCGCTGGCAGCAGCTGCGCTCCGGAGCCGTACGGGGAGATGTCGACCTTCGTGCCGGGCAGCAAGCCGAGTGCGTCCCGGATGGGCTTGGGCAGCACCACCCGGCCAGCCTGGTCAATGACGGCTTCCATGGGAAAACGATACCATCGAGATCCCATAGCCCCGGCCAGCTGAGCTGCAAGCTGGCCGGCGGTCAGGTGACAGGGGTGAGGATCTCCATCAGGTGACCGTCGGGGTCGCGGAAGTACGTGCCCTTGTTGCCGCCCTTGCCCTGGTAGACCTGGCCGGGCCGCTGGCAGGACGGGTCGGCGTAGTGGGTGATGCCAGCGTCCCTGATGCGCTCGAAGGCGGCGTCGAAGTCGGAGTTGCTGACCAGGAACGCGTAGTGGTGCGACTCAACGTGGTCGTGCTGGTCGTAGTCCAGCGTGACGTGATTGGTCAGGGTGACCGGCGTGAAGTGCGAGACCGGCGGATCGACGTCCAGGCCGAGGATGCCGGCCAGGAAGGCGGCCGAGGCCTGCGGGTCGCGGGCGGGGACGATCGTGTGGTTCAGCTCGACGGACATAGTGACTCCCATCAGTCATTGTCATTCTGCCTGGCCGGCTGCTGGCCGGACTGCCGCACCGGCGGGATCGGCCTCGGTCGAGGCTGATGTCGCCGACGGCTGGCCGGCGGTTGGCACATCCGCGCGTTCACCATGGCCGCCTTCGCGCTGCTGGAGGACGGCCTGGGCGGCTATGCCGTCCAGCAGCCAGACGATGGGTCAAGGATTCCTTGACGGACGCTCCCCGTCAGGGGTACCTTGACGCCATGACCAGCACCCGGAGTAACGTGCCAGGCGTCAGCGACTCGCGGTCCCTGTACTGCTCGTTCTGCAGCAAGGACAAGGACACCGTCTCGGAGCTCATCGCCGGGCTTGGCGGCGTCTACATCTGCGCCGAATGCGTGGCGGTGTGCAACGAGATCCTCGGGGCGAAGCCACCGCAGCCCGCGTTCGGTGTATGGAGCCAGCGCCCGGACGACGAGCTGCTGGCTAGTCTCGCCCGGACTCAGGCAGTGGTGGCGCAGGTCGACGCCGCCGTGCACGATCACGCGGCGGTCCTGCGGGAGCGCGGCGTCAGCTGGACCCGCATCGGAGCGGCGCTCGGCGTGTCCAAGCAGGCTGCCTGGGAGCGGTTCTCCGGCGAGGACTGAATCTGCCGCGAGATCTGAGCGCGGGTCAGTCCCGTGGCTTGCTCACGTCGAGCGGGACGGACTCAGCGCTGATCACCGCGAGGGAGGTCGGCTCAGCCGACGTGATCCCGTTCAGGGTCCAGTCGGCGAATACCCGCGCCCGGTTCCCGGCCATGGAGTACAGGTGATAGCCCCTGGTCACGGCGTTGGCCACTGGCCCGGACAGCGGAATGTTCAGCGGGTTGGCGGCGGCTGCAAGGCCGCCGAGGTCCACCAGGAAGCCCAGGTCGTGGTGCTTGTACGGCTGCGAGGTGCCGTGGCCGAGCGAGGCGGCGACGTTCCTGGCCAGCAGCCTGCCCTGCCGGACGGCGTGCTGGGCGGTCATCCCGCAGATCTGGCCTGGCATGGTCAGGTCGGGTACCGCCGCGCAATCCCCGCCCGCGTAGATGCCGCTGGCCCCCGGGACGGCCAGCTGCTCGTCCACCACGACGCGACCACGGTTGGTGGCCAGGTCCAGGCCCTCGGCCAGGGGGACCGGGCGAACCCCCACGCACCAGATCAGCGACCGGGTGTCGACTTTCTCGCCGCTGGTCAGCTGAACTGAGCCGTCAAGCGCCTCGGCGATCGACTCGCCGGTCAGGACCTCGACTCCGCGCCGCCGCAGCACCCGCTCGGCTGTCCTGGACAGTCGCGGATCCAGCTCGGCCAGCACTCGCGGGGCGAGATCGAGCAGCAACCACCGGATCTGGTGGCCGGCCAGGCCGGGCAGCGACCTGGCCAGCCGGCTAGTCAGAAGCTGACCCTGCGCCGCGACCTCGGTGCCGGTGTAGCCAGCGCCGACAACTACGAAGGTGCAGCGCGCCGCTCTCTCGGCCGAATCGGTCGCCACCGAGGCCAGCTCGAGCTGCTGGATGATGTGGTCACGCAGGTACATGGCCTCGCGGATGCTGCGGAAGCCGTGCGCGTAGTCGGAGATGCCGGGGATGGGCAGCAGCTTGTTCACGCTGCCCGCGGTGAGGATGAGACGGTCGTAGCTGACCTGGCCGGATGTGCCTTCCGGGCCGGTCCAGGTCACGGTCTTGCGGCCGGGATCGACATGGCTGACCGTGCCGAGTACGAACCGGGCCTTGCGCAGCCGGCCAGGCAGCCACACGCGGATGTGCGGGGGCTGCACCAGGCCGCCCGTCACCTGCGGCAGCAGCGGCAGGTAGATGAAGTAGTCGGTCGAGTTGATCACGACGACGTCTGCCGTCTCGGCGGCCAGGCGGATCAGCTCGCGGGCGGCATTAAAGCCCGCGAACCCAGCGCCGAGAATGACTACCGTGGCCTTCTGTCGGGTGTCTGCCATTTCGCCTCCGCACTGATCCGACTGAGGTTTGTCATACCCGCTTCGATCCAGCAGCGGCCACGGCCCGACGGCGGTACCGCTTGGCGCAACGCGCAGCGCCCGGCGGGCTGGCCGCGCTGATGACCGCTGACCTGCCGTCAGTGGCCGGCCACCTGACCACCGTCCACATGGACGATCTCGCCGGTGATGAACGGCGATGACTCCAGGAACAGGATCGCGTCCACGACGTCGCTGACCTGGCCGACCCGGCCGAGCGGTGGCAGCCGGTCGCCGAGTCCCTGGTAGCTCTCCGGGGGGTGCACCGGCGTCTGGATGATGCCGGGCGAGACGGCGTTGACCCGGATGCCACGCGAGGCGTACTCGACGGCCAGGGACCTGGTGACCGCCGCTAGGCCGCCTTTGGTCAGGGCGGTGAGAGCAGCGGGCGAGCTGGACTGGGCCTGCTCGGCCACGCTCGCTGAGATGTTCACCACGTGACCGCCGTGACCTGCGGCCATCTCGCCGATGACACGCTGGGTGAGCCAGAAGAACCCGGTCAGGTTGACGCCGACGACAGTGGCGTAATCGTCAGCGGTGTAGTCGGTGAACGACTTCGAGACGAATACCCCGGCGTCGTTGACCAGGGTGTCGATCCGCCCGAACGCATCAAGCGCCTCGGCGGCTATGCGGTCAGCAGTCGCCTTCTCGCTGATGTCGCCCGCGACGGTGAGCACTGCGGGGTCGTCCGCTGGCTCGATCGTGCGCGCGCTGGCGACCACTGCCCAGCCTCGCTCCCGGTAGGCGGCGACCAGGCCAGCGCCGATGCCCTGCGAGCCGCCGGTAATGACGGCTACCTTGCGCCACGCCGTGCTCATGCCCTGGCTGCCTCGCTCGCCGGGTCGCTCGGGTGCGGCGAGAGCGGCGTCACCTCGTCAGCGCGCCACACCCGCAGCGGCATCGAGGCCAGCACTTCCTCCAGCTGGCCATCGTCGCTGGCGGCGAACAGCCCGAGCGTGCGCCATTCGCCCGGCCGCAGGGGCGGGCGCCACAGGCGCAGCAGGTGGCCCTGCGCCGCCAGCTCGCGCGAGCGGGCGGCCTCAGCAGCGCGGACTCGGTCGACGGCCTCGCCGGGGGTTCCTTCCGGAACCTGGGTGATCATGCTGACCAGGTACTCCATGGCCGGCGCCTCCTTCCCCCGACGGCATCCCCGTTATGCGGCTGCCGATGCGCCGGCTCGCGACCGGAGCTTGGGGTGGGCAGGCGGCCGCGCCGGACAGGAGAAGCTGCTCCGTGCCGCTCAGGACTCCCCGGCGGCCTCGGCGAGCAGGCGCGCGAGCTCAGCCGGCGCGCTGACCATCGGCCAGTGGCCGGAGTCGATGTCGATGAACGAGACGTTCTTGGCCTTGGCCAGCTCAGGCAGCTCGCCGGACGCCATCCACTCCCTGGCCTGGTCCGGGCTGAACTCCGGGCAGACTAGCGCCACCGGGACGTCGTAGCGACGCTCGTCTGACAGCCTGACAGTCCCGCTGATGACGGCGCCGGGCACCGGGATCGCAGCCGATTCGATGGCCTGCTTCGCCGCGTCGTCCAGATCAGCCGAGTCCGGCCCCTCGAACTCTGCCCAGCCAGGGAAGGGGAACGTGCTGTCCTCGGCGACGGAGGAGTCAAAGTAGGCCCTGCCGTCAGGGCTAGGGAAGCCGCCGATCATGACGACCTTGCTGACCTTGTCAGGCCGTGTGTCAGCGGCGAGCCACGCCAGGCCGCTGGCAGCCGAATGCCCGACCACCATCGGCCTGCCGTCGGCTGCATCGACTGCCGCCACCACGGCGGCTACCTGGTCGGCCAGCGTCGCTCGGTCGTTACCGTCGCCCTGGCCCGGCAGGGTGATCGGCACGGCGTGGTGACCAAGGGCGTTGAGCTGGGCGGCGGTTTCGCCCCAGACTGACCCGTCGAGCCACAGGCCGCCGATGAGCAGGATGTCCATGGCAGGTTTCCCCTTTCCCGCGAGCTGGCGCGGTCACGTTGGCGCGGTCAGATGTCTCTGTCGTGCCCTGACGATAGGGAGTATTCCGGACGATCAGCTTCCGGATTAGGCTGGCTCGGTGAAATCCGGCCGCAGCCCCACCGGGCGGGCGCTGAAAGCCCTCGAGCTGCTGCAGTCCCAGCCAGGCATCACCGCCGCGCAGCTTGCGATGCAGCTCGGCGTCACCGAGCGCGCCGCACGGCGCTACGTCGCTATCTTGCGTGAGGCCGATATTCCGGTGGTCTCCACCAGGGGCCGCTACGGCGGGTACCGGGTCGGCCGCGGCATCCGGCTGCCGCCGCTGGTGTTCAGCGCCGCGGAGGCGCTCGGCCTGGTCATGGCCGTCCTGGACGGCAGTCACGCGGCCGCGGACGCGCAGGATCCGGTCGGCGCGGCGCTCGGCAAGATCATCCGTGCGCTGCCGGAGAACATCGGACGGCAGGCAGCCACCATGCGCCAGCATGCCTCCGCCGCGCCCGACCGCGGAGCCGTGCGGCCGGGTACCGAGCACACGAGCGCGCTCGTTTCCGCCGTCTCTGAGCAGCGCCGGGTGAGCATCGGCTACCGCAGTGAGTCGGGCAGCCAGTGGGCGGAGCAGATCGACCCGTGGGCCGTCGTGGTGCGGTATGGCCGCTGGTACCTGCTGTGTCACTCGCATCGGGCGCGCGCTGTGCGCGCCTACCGCATCGACCGGATCGAGTCGGTCGCTGCGGGCGGCGAGCAGTTCCAGGCCCCAGCGGACCTGAACTACGTGGAGCTGCTTGAGCAGCACCTGGCAACGGGCTGGGCCTATCAGGCCAGGGTCGTGTTCGACGCACCCTGCGACCAGGTCGCGCGCTACGTCAGGCCGCCGATGGGCCGCCTGGAGCCGATCGGCGACGGCTCGCGATGCGTGCTGACCGGCAGCACCAACAGGCCGGAGATGTATGCCGGGGAGTGGCTGGCGTCGATCCCCGTCCGGTTCCACGTCGCCGGCGGTCCCGAACTTCGTGCTGCCGTCGCGGCTGTCGCTGAGCGGCTGACTGCCGCCGCGCACGCGGCCGGCGCAGAGTTAGCTGGGACGCGGGTTGTCATGTAACGATCTATGGCAAGACCGTCTACGTGACCGACATGGACTCGAACTCGGTCCTGGTGCTGAGCGCTGCGACTCTCAGGAGCCTGCGCTGGCAGCCGGGGCGGGAGCCGCTTCTCGCCGATGTAGCTGACGGCGATGTCCGCAACCTGGCGTCAAAGGTGATCTCCCGCATCTCCGGCCAGGCGGAGAACGCCGTCGGGTCAGCGGCCATGTCGGCCAGGCCGGCCCGACTGATGCGCAGCGGGCCGAAGCTGACTGCGACTCCTTCGTCAACAGACTGGATCAGCCCGGCCAGCGCCGTGGCACTGAGAACCGGGATGACCTTCCCGGCGAGCTCAGAGCCCCTGACGGTCACGCAGGTCCCGCGCTGGTTGCAGACGGTACTGGCAGCAATGTGCGGGGGTGACTCCTCGGGCCGTGAGATGAGCACGCTGACGCTGACCATGTCGTCCAAGCGGATGACCAGCGGCTCTGGCTCGACGGTGGACAGCTGAAGGATCCCGCCGGAGTACCAGAGCGTCCGGTCGACCCGGCGAGCCGGGACCGCCAGACGAGCAGCGCACCGGCCAGGCCGATGACTCCGATCACGGGCGCCCAGATCAGGCCGAAGCTAAAGGCGGCGGGTTCGCCAGGATCGAAGAACGGGACTACCGCCGTCGGCGCCATGACAATGGCGATCGGAAGCAGCAGTAACCCGCAGCCGCGTGCCGCCGGGTAGTCCTTGTCGGTTTGCATCCGCTCATGCGCGCCGAGGCGGTAGTTCTGCCCCGGCTGGCCGGGGTCGGCGTAATGGCCAGCAGCCGCCAGCCGATGGGAGTCGCGCACCCTTGCGGGCATGCTTCCCGCAATCTCCGCTTCATTCAGCGGGCATGAAGGGTCGTCTCCGGCCATTGCGAATGGCGCGGTCACCAGGGTACTGCAGCCCGCGGGCGGCATCATGATCGTTCTGCTTTGCCGTCCGGCCGGCCTGGCAGCGGTCCGGCCCGCAGCGCGGAAGGGCTGCCC
This sequence comes from Streptosporangiaceae bacterium, assembly GCA_036495525.1. GTDB lineage: Bacteria > Actinomycetota > Actinomycetes > Streptosporangiales > Streptosporangiaceae > DASXMR01. The sequence goes on from DASXMR010000045.1 coordinate 64,808, forward strand.
AGCCGGGCTTCTGCTCGCCTGACGGCTCGCCAGGGCGGATTGGTAAATGGATCATGATTTGCCTGATCTAGCCTAGCTCGGGACGAAATAAGCATTTTACAGGACGTTTGCCCGCTGTTCGCGTTCGGGTATCGCGCCCGGTGGGTTCGGGGTGAAGGGTGGCGAAACGGCAAGGCGGGCAAAAGGCGCAGACCTACCCCGCGATTCTGACCACCGAAAGGCTGTGAGATGCCGGAACTGACTCGCCGACGACTACTGGGCGGTGCCGCCGGAGCGGCGGCCGCCGCAGCCTCGATGACCTTGATGCCACCGAACGTCCAGAAGGCTCTCGCCGCCCAGACGGGGCCGGCCCGCGGTTCCCTGCGCGACATCAAGCATGTGGTCCTGCTCATGCAGGAGAACCGCTCGTTCGACCATTACTACGGCACGCTGGCTGGCGTCCGCGGCTTCGACGACGCGAGGAAGCAGAAGCTCGCCAACGGCCGGTCGGTTCTTTTCCAGCCGGACACCGTGAACCCCGATGGCTTCACGCTGCCCTTCCACCTGGACACCAACACCACCAGCGCGCAGCACATCCCGTCGACGTCGCACGCTTGGCAGGTCCAGCACAACGCGCTGAACGGCGGCAAGATGGACAGCTGGCTGCCCGCCCACCGCGCGGCCGACGGCAAGAACGGCCCGTTCGTGATGGGCTATCACGAGCGCTCGGACCTGCCCTTCCAGTTCGCACTGGCCGAGGCGTTCACCATCTGCGACAACTACTACTGCTCGGTGCTCGGCCCGACCTGGCCGAACCGGATGATGTGGATGACCGGCACGATCGACCCGGATGGGCTCAACCGCGGTCCGATCCTGGACAACAACGCGCCGCCTGGCGGCTTCACCTGGACCACCTACGCCGAGCGACTGGAGGCTGCGGGCGTCAGCTGGAAGCTGTACCAGCAGGCGGACAATTTCGGAACCAACATGCTGTCCGAGTTCGCCAACTTCCAGGCGGCCAAGCCCGGCGACCCGCTGTTCGACAAGGGCCTGGCGGTGCTGCCGGATGGCCAGTTCGAGTTCGACGCCCGCAACGACAACCTGCCGACGGTGTCCTGGATCCTGGCGCCGAGTACCGTGTCCGAGCACCCAGACTTCACGCCGGCCGACGGCGCGGCCTTCGTCGCCAGCAAGATCGACGCGATCGCGGCTAACCCGGAGGTGTGGGCCAGGACCGCCTTCATCCTCGACTATGACGAGAACGACGGCCTGTTCGACCACGTCGTTCCGCCGATCCCGCCGGCCGGCACGCCGGGCGAGTTTGTCACGAAGACCTCGCCGGGCGGCACCCCTGGCAACGGGCTGTCCGTCGGCGCCGGGTTCCGCGTTCCGGCCATCATCATCTCGCCGTGGACTGCTGGCGGCTTCGTCAGCAGCGAGGCGTTCGACCACACGTCGGTGCTGCGCTTCCTGGAGGTGCTCACCGGCGTCAAGGAGACCAACATCAGCGCCTGGCGCCGGCAGACGTTCGGCGACCTGACCTCGGCGTTCCGCTTCCAGGGCAAGCCGGCTGGCGCGCCGGTGCTGCCGGACACCTCAGGTCAGCAGATCTATTCCGAGTTCACCGGCAGTCAGCTGCCGGCCCCGGCCCTGCCGGGAGCCAACCAGAGCCTGCCCGTGCAGGAGCAGGGCGGCCGCAAGCACGTAGGCTGACCCGGCTGTCCTCCCAGCACCGAGGACCACATCCTTGGCTGCGGGCTGGGCCGAATGGCCCAGCCCGCAGCGCTGGCTCCGCTCGCAGGCGCGCTCAGCGCCCCCCCGAGCGCCGGCCTGCCCGGCGGTCAGCCGGCTCAGGTTCGGCGAGGCTGCTGTCTAGCTGACGTTGATGGCAGTGTCGTCAATGACGAACGATGTCTGGTCGACGCTGTCCTCGGTGCCGGTGAACCTGAGCGTGACGGCCTGCCCGGCGAACGACGCCAGGCTGAGGGTGTGCTGGGCGTAGCCGGTGATGTGGCATTCACTATCGCGCGGTTCTTCGACCTGACGGTTGACAAGATGTTCGACCCGGACGAGGAGGAGACAGGCAGATGAGGACATCCATCCCCCGCCGGTGGCGCCAGCCCCTTGGCAATGGCCTCGCCGGAATCGTCTTCGCCGCCGCGTGGCTGTGCGCGGCGGCCCGGCCTGGTGGTTCTCGATCGTGACGGTGATCGTCGTGGCCGTCCGGGTGATCACCATCTACCTCCGCGCCGGACAGGACAGCGACGAGGGCGCGCTGGCCGGCGCACGGCCTGACGAGCGCCAGAGGCAGCTGAGCGCGCAGTCCTGGGCCTGCCGCTGACCCGGCCCGGCCCCGCCTGCCCAGCGACAGGCACCGCCGCCCAGCGCGCGGCAGCTACGGCTTCTGGCCTACCCCGGCGAGGCTGGGGGAGCTCACGGATCCCGGTAGCGGTGCCGAGTCCGGACGCCAGTCCTGGCGAGGCACTATGCCAGGCTCGACCAGCCGAAAGCCGTCGAAGAAGCTGACGAACACCGCGGGGCTCCGCATGTGATATGGCACTGCCCCGCTGTTCTTGTACAGCGCTGAGGAGCGTACGGCCCCCGTATCGGCATTCGTTCCGTCCGACATGGCCAGATAGCTGCCGGAGGGCAAGGGAGCCACGAGCGCGCGCACACAGGCGCGCGCTTCGTCGTCGTCCTCGACGTGCCCGATGACGCCATTCAGCATCAGCGCGACTGGCTGGGTGAAATCCAGCGTCGAGGCCGCCTGGGTCATGACGCTGTGGCTGTCGTGCAAGTCCGCGTCAATGTAGTCCGTGACACCCTCGGGGCTGCTGGTCAGCAGCGCACGAGCATGAGCGAGGACCAGCGGGTCGTTGTCCACGTAGACGATCCGGGACTCGGGCGCTATCCGCTGGGCGACCTCGTGCGTGTTGTTCGCGGTCGGCAAGCCGGTGCCGACGTCGAGGAACTGCCGTATTCCTGCCTCGGCGGCAAGGTAGGTGATGACCCTGGACTGCAGGGCGCGCGACGACCTGGCCGACTCGCGGATACCTGGAAAGAGCCCGGCGACCTGGTCGCCCACCTTTCGGTCGACGTCATAATTGTCCTTGCCGCCCAGCCAGTAATTCCAGATCCTCGCTGAATGCGGGACTGAGGTGTCGATGCTGTCCGGTGGCTGCCCGCTCACCGCGGAATGGTTGCCGGTCATCGAGAGCACCTCGCTATCGGCCAGTGAACGCTGCGGTACACACGCCCAACCTACTAGGCGCCGGCCTGTCCGACATCGCCCATCCGTACTCCTGCGACTCCGCGCACCGCCTGCTCCTGCTCCAGACGCCGCAGCGGCGCCGGTATCCGGGTCCGACCTGGTGGTTCTCGATCGCGGCGTCGCGCAGAACCCGGCGGACGACGGGAAACGAGCACCAGGTGCGGTCCCTGGCTGGCCGCTGATCCGGCCCGGCTCAGCCGGCCGCGCAGTGCCAGGCGTCGCTGCGGGCACAGCAAAGGCAAGGAGCCTTCACTCCTTGCCAGTTTCAATCTATAGCTCACCGGGGGGCTTGCGGCAAGGCCCGGGTCGTGCCGCATAATCGCAGGCCGGCTCGGAATCTGCGGACTGGCTGAGCTCGAACGCGCGCGCTGGAGGCATGACGATGACCGGGCAATACGTGCTGGGCCTCGAGGAGATCGACAGGACGCAGGTTGCGCTCGCTGGCGGCAAGGGCGCGAATCTGGGCGACCTCTCGCGGATGGAGGGCATCAGCGTGCCGGCTGGCTTCTGCGTGACGACCGAAGCCTTCCGGCGGATCATGACGGCAGTGCCTGATGTCGACGCCCAGCTCGACCGGCTGTCGCGGCTTGACCCAGGCGACCGGGAGGCGGTCCGCGCGGCCAGCGCGGGGATCCGGCGGGCACTGGAGCAGATCGTCATTCCCGACGAGGTGGCGGCGGCGATCAGCCGCTCGGTCGCCCGGCTCGGCGGCGAGGCTGCCTACGCCGTTCGTTCCAGCGCTACCGCGGAGGACCTGCCGGCTGCCTCAGCCGCTGGCCAGCAGGACACCTACCTGAACGTCGTGGGCTCGGCCGCGGTCCTCAGGCACGTCAGCCGGTGCCTGGCGTCCCTGTTCACCGAGCGGGCTGTCACCTACCGGCTGCGGGGCGGCGCCGGCCACCGGGAGGCCGCGATGGCAGTGGTCGTGCAGCGGATGGTCCTCCCGCAGTCGTCCGGCATCCTCTTCACGGCAGACCCGGTCACCTCCAGCCGGAAGGTCGTCTCCATCGAGGCCAGCTTCGGTCTCGGCGAGGCCCTGGTCGCCGGCCTGGTGAACGCGGACGTCTACAAGGTGCGGGACGGTGAGATTGCGGCCAGGACAGTCGGTGCCAAGCAGGTCGCCATCCACGCATCGCCGGCCGGCGGAACGCAGCAGCTGCCCGTCGAGGCTGAGCGTCGCGCGCAGCCAGCGCTGGATGATGCGCAGGTCCTCAGGCTCGCGCAGCTCGGCAGGCGGATCGAAGCGCACTTCGGCCAGCCTCAGGACATCGAATGGTGCCTGGCCGACGACGAGTTCCAGATCGTGCAGAGCCGGCCGATCACCACGCTGTTCCCCATCCCAGCGACCGGCGATCAGGGAAATCACGTCTACATCTCCGTCGGTCATCAGCAGATGATGACCGACGCCATGAAGCCCCTTGGGCTGTCGGTGTGGCAGCTGACGGCCGCACGGCCGATGCACGTAGCCGGCGGCCGGCTGTTCGTCGACGTCACCAGGGAGCTGGGTGCGCCGGCGATCCGCGAGGGCCTGCTGAGGGTGGTGGGGAAATCCGATCCGCTGATCGGGGACGCACTGCGGGCCGTCCTCGACCGCGGTGACTTCATCCCGGCCGTGCCAGACGATGGCGCGGCCGTGACGCCGGTCGCTGGCAGCGCGCCAGCCCCGATCGAGACCGATCCCGCCACCGTCACCGAGCTGGTTGAGCGCGGCCGGGCGTCCCTCGCCGCCTTGCAGCGCGACATCCGGCCGAAGTCCGGCCCTGCGCTGCTGGACTTCATCCTCGAGGACATCAACGAGCTGCGGCGGGTCATGCTCAATCCGCGGACCCTCCAGGTGATCATGGCCGGGATGCAGGCAACCTGGCGGCTATCCGAGCAGCTGCAGGAGTGGCTCGGCGATAACAGCGCGGTCGACGCGCTCACCCAGTCCGTCCCCGGCAACGTCACCTCAGAGATGGGGCTGGCCCTCCTTGATGTCGCGGATGTGATCCGTCCGCTCCCGGAGGTGGTCGCGTTCCTGCAGCACACCGAGAACGAGAACTTCCTGGACGAGCTGCCCTCGCTCGCAGGCGGGCGCGAGGCCCGTGATTCCATCGAGGCCTACCTCGGCAAGTACGGCATGCGCTGCGTCGGCGAGATCGACATCACCAGGCCGCGCTGGAGCGAGCGGCCAGCCGCGCTCGTGCCCGCGATCCTCGCCAACATCAGGAACTTCGAGCCCGGCGCCGGCCAGCGGCGCTTCGAGCAAGGCAGGCGGCAGGCAGGGCAGACGGAACAGGAAGTGCTGGCGCGGTTGCTGGCCTTGCCTGACGGGAAGCCGAAGGCCGAGGAGGCCAGGCTGCTGATCGGCCGGATCCGGACGTTCAGCGGGTTCCGCGAGTATCCGAAGTACCACATGGTCAGCCGCTACTTCGTCTACAAGCAGGCGCTGCTGCAGGAAGCCGGGCGGCTGGCGCGGGCGCGAGTGCTTGCCGACAGCGAGGACATCTTCTACCTCGCCTTCGCCGAGCTGCACGACGTCGTGCGCACGCACCTGGCGGATGACCAGCTCATCCGCCAGCGCAAGGACGCTTACCGGACCTACCAGGCGCTCACGCCGCCCAGGGTGCTCACCTCGGACGGCGAGGCCGTCGCCGGGACCTACCGGCGCACCGACGTCCCGGCCGGCGCGCTGCTCGGCCTGCCCGTTTCCGCCGGAACCGTCGAGGGACGGGCTCGCGTCATCCTGGACATGGCCGAGGCTGATCTGGAGCCGGGCGACATCCTGGTCACCGCCTACACCGACCCCAGCTGGACGCCCGCGTTCGTCGCGGCCAGCGGCCTCGTGACGGAGGTCGGCGGCCTGATGACCCATGGCGCGGTGATCGCGCGGGAGTACGGCTTGCCGGCCGTCGTGGGAGTGGAGCATGCCACCCGGCTGATCCGGGACGGTCAGCGCATCCGCGTGCACGGAACGGAGGGCTACATCGAGATCATTTAGATCGGTCATCCTCGCGTCGCTGGCCGCGCGGGATGGCGACCGTCACAAGAAGCGCCGCCCGGCGCCCGGCGGGGTGATCCGCACCCGGGCTTGAGACTGGCCGAGCTGCGGGTGCCCCGCCGTCACCACCGCAAGCCCTGCCTGGCCGGGCAGCGAGCGCAGGAAGGACCCGCCGGCGCCGCCGTACTCGCCGAACGGAAACGGATTGTCGCCGATCAGCACCCCTGGCCCGGCCAGCTCCAGGGCCACGGCACCGGTCATCGCCCGCCGCTGATTGCCGTGGGCGTCGATGGCGCGGAAGGTCAGCCGGGTCGTGTCGGTCCCGTCCGCCTCGATCGAGTCGTGGTCGGCCGCCAGCACCAGCCGGTCCCGCGCCCGGTCGGCCGACATGGTCAGTGACGCAACCGGCCGGTCAGCGAGGTAGCCGTCGATGCGCAGTTCCGGCAGTTCGGTCCCGTCCACCTGCAGGTTGGCGAAGACCGGCGGGTAGAGCAGGCTGCTGAACCGCTCCCGGTCTGGCCGCCCGGTGGTGAGGTGCCTGCCGCCCAGGTACATCTCGAGCCGGTCGCAGTTGGTCGCGATCATGCTTTCCCGGCCAGGTCCGCCCGGCATCGTGCCCATGCCCGCATCCCAGTAGAACGTCGGCTTGATGACCGGGCGGACGCGCGGGTCACCCTGAGACTGGTACAGCGCGGCGGCCGGCTTGGGTACCCGGAACATGTCGAGCACGCCTGGTGTCTTCAGCGCCCGCCAGACGCGGTTCCCGCCGTTGAGCGAGGGGTAGTCGATGGCTGCCCATCCGAGCAGACCCGCATACCGTGGATCAGACCGCGCGATGGCGTGCACCCTGGCGTGCAGCCGCGCCTGCCAGGCGAGGACTTCCGCCGGGTCGGTCCAGCGGTAGCCGGGGGCTCCAGCCAGCGCCCCGACTGCCTCGCTGACCAGGTAGGGCACGCCGGGCAGCGGCGGCCGGAGCGCCGCCTCGCGCCCGGCGGAGGTGTAATCGTCGTAGCCGAACACGTCCTCGCGCCAGCGGCGGGTCGAGTGCCTGATCATCGCCCCGGTGGTCTGCCTGGTGCCGTCCAGGTCCCTGGCGAGCCGCCGGGTCCTGGCGTACAGGCGCCGCCGACTCCGGGTCTCGTTGAGCCGCGAGGCCCAGACGACTACCGAGGGACGGTTCCGGTCGCGGACCACCATGTCCCGCATGTTCGCGGCGGCAAGGTCCTGCCATGCTGCGTTTCCCAGGTATGACCAGCCGGGCGGTTCCTCCCACACCATCAGGCCGAGCTCATCGCAGGCGTCCAGGAAGTGAGGCGACTGCGGGTAGTGCGAGCAGCGCACCATGTTGCAGTTCAGCTCGCGCCGGAGGATCTCGGCATCCCGGCGCTGCAGGCGAGCTGCGGCGGCCATCCCGGTATACGGGAAGTGCTGGTGCCGGTTCAGGCCGAAGATCTGCAGCCGCTCGCCGTTGAGGTAAAAGCCATCGGGCCGGAACCGCGCCTCCCGGAAGCCGGTGGAGACGTCGAGGCTGTGCGGCTCGCCAGCGCGACCCTGAACTGTCACCCTGACCGAGTACAGCCGTGGGGTGTCCGGTGACCATAGGCCGACGTCGCCGATGCCTTCGAGCACGAGCGGGACAGTTGCGGTGCCCGGGGCTGTGATCGCGGCGGAGGCCGAGGCGCTGGCGAGCCGCCGGGTCCCGTCCAGCAGTTCGGCGGTGACGCCGACGGGTCCGGGCGCTGTCGAGCCGGCGTCGATCCGCGCCTGCACGCTGACCCTGCGGGCCGGCGTGAGCACATCGGCCGGCTTTGCGAACACGTCGGCGACAAAGGCGCCTGGCACGATCCGCAGCCTGGCGTCCCGGTAGATACCGCCCGGCTGGAGGTAGTCGATCGACGATGCGCCCGCGCGGGCGCCAGCGGGCGGTACCGGCAGCCACCGCGAGTCGGTGATGACCGCGAGCACGTTGTGCCCGGGCACTAGCGCGCCGGTCAGCTCGGCGGAGAACGGCAGATAGCCGCCCTGGTGGGTCGCGACCGTAGTGCCGTTGAGCACGACGGTCGCGTTCACCATGATGCCGTCGAAGTCGGCGAAGGCCCGGCCTGCGGCGATCGGGGGCAGTTCGAAATGCTTGCGGTAGATCCAGATGTCTTCCCAGCTCCGCGGGTCCCAGTCGGCCCAGGAGAGCGGGCAGGCAGTATGCGGCAGCGTGACCTCGGCGAAGCCGCCGTCGTCAAAGCCCGGATCTTCCGCGCCGCCGGTGTAACGCCCGCCGAACAGCCAGCGCTGGTTGAAGTCGTAGCTGCCGTCGGCCGGAGCCGGCTGACCGGACCGGCCCTGGGTGGTCAACGGCCACCAGCCGGACTTGACCGACGGGCCGCTGTCAGGCCCCCAAGCACCGTCACCCGCCGGGCAGCCGGATCAGCCCTCGCGCTGACCGGCGGTTCTGCTGCACGGGCACTCTCCGGTCACTCAGCCGGTCCCGGTCCGGTGGCTGTCGCAGGAGTTATCGTGACGCCGGCAGCCGCACCCGCTGCTGTCCGGGCGCTGGGCACCGTCTCGGTGGCCGAGAACCGGCCCGACGACAGCTCTGTCGCCGAGGCCCCCGCTGCCTGGCGAGAAACCTGAGCAGCGGGCCCGTCGCGACTGTGGTGATGATGGCCATGAGGACAAACACGGTGTAGAGCCGTCCGTCGACAATACCCGCGCTCAGGGCGAGGTTGAGCGCTATCAGCTCGGTCAGCCCGCGGGTGCGCGGCGAATGGCCGGGTCCGCCCCTTGTCAGCGCGGCCTTGACCGGCGCGTCCAGCGGGTGATGAGAATCAGCTATGTTCGCGCGGGTCGCCAAGGACCGGATCGTCGTCGAGTTCTCCGCAGCGACGGCGGGCACCGCACCGCTGACCTGGGGCCAGAAGGCGATCCTGCAAGACATGCGGGACAGCGGCAGCCAGCTCAGCATGGGCGGGATGGCCGACCTGCCCGAGGGAGGCACGGCGCAGGACGCGGCGGCCTGGGTGAGCCGCCTGATGCGCCGCCATGCCGCCCTGCGGATGCGGCTCGGGACCGATGACGCGGGCCGACCGTGCCAGGTGGTAGCCGGGTCGGGGCAGCTCAGCCTGGATATCCTGACGATTCCCGACGACGCCGACGCGGCGGGATTCGCCGAGCACCTCATGGCCACCTGGCCGCTTAAGCCATTCGACTTCCGCCGCGACTGGCCGCTGCGGATGGCAATGCTCAGGCACCGCACGGCCGGCCCGCAGCTGGTCTGGGTGCTCTCTCATCTGGCGGCCGACGGCGGCGCGCACATGCTGCTCGCCGACGACCTGCTAGCTGCCAGTGAAGCGAGCGCCAGCAGCGAGCCGCAGCACCCGGACATCCTCGACATCGCCCGGAGCGAGCAGCAGCCACAGGTGCGGCAGCTCAGCAGCCGGGCGATGCGGCACTGGGAATCTCAGCTCAGGCGCATACCGCCCCTTACCTTCGGCGAGGGCCGCGGGCAAGGCCGGAGCGGGCGACGGTGCTGGCAGGCCAGGTTCAGCTCGCCCGCGGCCCACCTGGCGATACTGGCCATCGCCAGGCGTACCGGGACCGACGTATCCAGCGTCACGCTCGCCGTCATCGCCACGGCTATCGGGCGCGCCAGCGGCGACGCGCCGCTGACTGTCGGCGCCATGGTCAACAACAGGTTCCGGCCTGGCATGGCCAATGTCATCGCGCCAATCGCGCAGAACTCGGTGGTCACCATCGACGTCACGGACACCTCGCTCGATGAGGTAGTCGCACGGTCTCGGGCCGCTTCCATGACCGGCGGGATGCGCGCCTACTACGATCCGGACGACCTCGCGGAGGTCACCGCGCGGCTGGACGCCGAGCGCGGCTATCCGACCGGCGTGACATACCGGGTCAACGACCAGCGCGCGATGGTCGTGCGTGCTGACGCGGCGGGCACGGTCGGCGAGGTGACCTCGGCACAGGTCACCGAGAAGCTGGGGGCAGCCTCCCTGACCTGGCTGGGTCCCCGGGAGGACGCCATGCGCGGGCAGGTCAGCGTCCGCGTCGAGAACCAGGCGGACGTGCTGACGCTGCACGTGATCTGGGACCGGTGTTGCCTGACCGATGAGCAGGTCGAAGCGCTGCTGCATGCCACCCAGCAGGTCGCCGTCGAGGCAGTGCACGATGCGGCCGCACCGACGAGGGTGGCCGCTGCCCGAGCCTAGGTTCAGCGCGTGCTGGCGGGCGCGCGATGAAGCGGCTAGCTAAGCATGCCGGGAATGACCGGCGACGAATGTCGCCAGGTCACCTACGGTCTGCAGGTGCGCTGGGTCCATCAGCTCGACGTCGATGAGGAGCATGAGCTGGTCTTCTACCTCAAGCAGTAGCTCCAGGCCGTGCGTGGAACTGAGGCCGAGCTCGTCCATCAGCCGCATGTCCTCGGTCACCGGTTCGGTGCGGCCCAGCAGCCGGGCCAGCTCCGTGGTCATCACGGCGACCACTCGCTGCCGCAAGTCGCCGTCCAAATCGGCTTCTGGCGCAGTCATGCGTTTCTCCCTCGCTAAACTCTGGCGTGCTCCGTCCGTGCTCCAGCACCATCGCCTCGAAGGTCGCGCCGCCCTCGGCGCCCAAGCGGGCGCACGGCAGGCCTCGTGCAGCATGCTGGGGTACAACTCGGCAACGGCATCGTCCGTGCGGACAAGACGTGCCGGACACGGTGCTGCTGGCCGCGGAGCGGCGCTAACCCGGCGACGGCCTTCATGAGCAGATGCTGTGGCGACGGGCCTGGCTCGCGCCGACTTCCCGGCAGCCCATGAAACCTCCGGAACAGCCTGACCTGCATCTCACTGAGGCCGCGCGGGCCTGCCAGCTCTGGACGGATACCCGGACCTGCGGCAGGTACGCCGACACTGACGCAAGCGCGGTCATGGTGTCACTGGACCAAGATAGACCGGGAATGTCAATGTATGCCACGATCAGTGGCGTGGCCAGGTTGCTCTTCGCTGTTCCGCACATCACGGCGCGCCTGCTGCCCGCCGTGGCAATCGACAGCGCGTTTGCCGCTCGTCACCGCTCTGGTCGCCAGCCGCTAGCCAACGCCACTGCACCGGCATCCTGGCGGGCTGGTATGACCGGGTTAGCGTCGGTTCATCCCGCAAGCGGTTGGGGGCCGGGTGGGCGATAACAGTCCACGCCTGCCGGGCGGCACGCCGGAGACCCGGCCAGGGCCGGCAGCCGGCGGGTTCACCGGGCCGGCGGCTGAGCACCTGCAATCCGTGCGGCTGTTCCGTACGACCGCCAAGGCAGCGGGCGGCATCCTCGACCTGGTGATGCCCATGCGAGCCGGCGACGGCCCGGCGCTCTTCTGCGTGCATCCCGTGGTCGGCCTGAGCTGGTGTTACATCGCCCTGCTCCCGCACGTCGACGCCAGGTACTCGCTCTACGGCCTGCAGGCCCGTGGCCTGCGGCGGCCTGAGCCGCTGCCAGCGACCATGGCGGAGATGGTGCGCAACTACGCCGACCAGATCCGGATGACGCAGCCATCCGGGCCTTATTATCTGCTTGGCTGGTCCATGGGCGGGAATGTCGCCTTCGCCATCGCGGAGGAATTGCAGCGCCGCGATGAGCAGGTCGGACTGCTCGTCATCCTGGACTCGGCGCTGGCCGGCTTTCACGCCGACGAGCTGAGCAACGAGCCGTGGGCGCTCTACAACCTCGTCCTCGCTCAGTTCGGGTACTTTCCGGCGCTGACCCGCGACGAGCCCTCACCCGAGGCCCGGATGCTCGAGCTGGTGCGCGAGCGGCCAGGCCTCACTCTTGACCAGTGGCCCGACCAGCGCGTGCACGCGCTCCAGCGCGTGATCAAGAACAACGTCTCGGTGACGCACCGCTACCAGCCCGGCCGCGTGCGGTGCCCGATGCTGTTCTTCTCCGCCACCCGCAATCCGCCAGGGCTGGCCGAGAAGCTGGAGAGCTGGCTGCCGTTCATCGACGGCCCGATCGATGCGGTCGAGCTGGATTGCGATCACCAGTACATGTTGCTGCCCGAGCCGATAGCACGGCTCGGCCCTGCCCTGTCGGAGCGGCTGGCGCAGGCCGCCGCGGCCGGCCGGGCGCGTGTTGCGGAACACCGTCAGTGAGCACGAGCCGGGCGGTCCTGATTGACCTGGCAAGCTGACGACGAGGCCGGCCCGGAGGTGCCGCGGCCGCTGCCCGGCTATCTCGGGGTGCCCCCGGCCGGGTCCGCGGAGCCGGTGACGGTCGAGACGACCCTGTCCGTCGCTGACTCCGAGCGTGTCCGCCAGGCCGCTGGTGCCGCCGGTCTGGACGCAGCCACCATCGTCACCGCCGTCTGGGCTCTGCTGGTGGCGCGCTACGGCGGCGTCGCCGACGTGGTCCTCGCGGTCAGCGCCGGCGCCGCCATCAGGCCACCAGCGAGCACACTCCCGCTGCGCGTGCGCATCGATGATGAACGGCCCGTGCACGAGCTGCTGTCGGCGGTGCATAACGGCATCCGCCAGATCAGGGAAGGGACGGCCCCGTCCAGGGCCGCGGTTCCCGCGGCTGCCGCGCGGGCGGACTGCCTGCTCGTGCTCGGCCAGGGCGAGCTGAGTCCCGGCCAGCCAGCGGGTCACGCGGCCGCTAGCCGGGCAGGCCGGGCACCGTCGTACCCGCTGACTCTCTGCGTGTCGCGGGAACCTCAGCTCAGCCTCTCGCTGACCTGGGACCGCCACAGCTTCGTCGAAGGGTCAGCGCAGCGGATGCTGGACCAGCTCCGCGGCGTGCTGACCGCATTGCCAGGCATGCTCACGAGCCGGCTCTCCGACCTCGCTGCCAGCAGCGCAGCCGAGGCAGGCATCGTGGCCGAGTGGAACCGCGACCGCAGCGGTTACCCGGCGGACGCCACCATCGCCGCGCTGTTCGCGGCGCAGGTGGCCAGTGACCCGCAGGCGACCGCGCTGGTCTGCGGCACCGCCACCATGACCTACGCCGAGCTGGACCGGCGGAGCAACGCGCTGGCCTGGATGCTTCGCCGCCGCGGCGTGCGCACGGACACGCCGGTCGCGGTCGCGATGGAGCGCAGCACCGACCTCATCGCCGCGCTGCTGGCCGTGCTGAAGGCGGGCGGGGCCTACCTGCCGGTCGAGACCGAGAGCCCGGCACCCCGCGTCGCCGCGATGCTGGCCGCCGCCGGGACCCGGCTCGTGCTGGTCACGGCCGGCACCGCCGCCGCGATACCCCCCTTGGCGGGCGTGGAGGTGGTCCGCGTCGATGCGGAGCCAGGACCAGAGACGGATCAGAGCAGCGCGCCGCCCGACGTCTCGCATTCGCTGAGCCTGGCCTACGTTAGCTTCACCTCGGGCTCGACAGGCGTGCCGAAAGGCGTGGCCATACCGCAGCGCGCTGTCGTCCGGCTTGTCAGCGACCCGACATTCGTCACGCTAGGCCCTGGCGAGCGGTTGCTCCAGCTGGCCCCTGTTGCATTCGACGCTTCCACGCTGGAAATCTGGGGAGCGCTGCTGACCGGCGCCACGCTGGTGATCGCGCCGCCCGGCCCGCTCGGACTGTCAGGCATCGCGTCGCTGCTGCGGACCGGCGGCGTAACGATTGCCTGGCTCACCGCCGGCCTGTTCCACGAACTCGCCGACTCGGAAATTGATGCGCTTGCCAGCGTCCGCGTCCTGCTGTCCGGCGGCGAGGTCCTCAATCCGGACAAGGTGCGCGCGGTGCTCGCAGCGCGCCGGGGCCGGCAACTCGTGAACGGCTACGGGCCGACCGAGAACACGACGTTCATCTCCTGCCATGTCATGTCCGACCCTGGCCAGGTGGGGCCGACGGTGCCGATCGGCCGCCCGATCCAGCACACCTCCGTGCACATCCTCGACGACAGCGGCCGCCAGGTGCCGATCGGTGTCGTCGGCGAGCTGTATGCCGGCGGGGACGGCCTGGCCCGCGGCTACTCACAGAACCCCGCGGCGACGGCGCGGGCGTTCGTGCCCGACCCGGCCGGGCACGGCGCTCGGCTGTACCGAACCGGGGACCTTGCCCGCTGGCGCGCCGACGGTTCCCTCGATTTCATCGGCCGCCGCGACGAACAGGTCAAAATCCGCGGGTTCCGGGTTGAGCCCGGTGAGGTCGAGGCCGTTCTCCGGACGCACCCCGGAGTGCGGGACGCGTTCGTCCTGGCGGCGGGCGAGGGCGCGCAGCGTCACCTGGTCGGCTACGTGACGCCGGCAGAGGGAGCAGATCCCGGTGACCTGCGGCCGTCGCGGCTGCACGACTTCGCCGCTGCCCGGCTGCCGGAGTACCTGGTACCCGCGGGCTTCAAGGCCATCGGGCGGCTCCCGCTGAACGCGAACGGCAAGGTCGACCGCCGCGCGCTGCCCGAGCCTGACCTTGAGCAGCGCGGGCCGGCCGCCCGGCCGCGCGGTGCCACCGAGGGCCGGCTCGCTGAGCTGTGGCGATCGCTGCTGCGGGCGGACGGCAGCGACCCTGGTGTCGGCCGCGAGGACAGCTTCTTCGCCATCGGCGGCAACTCCCTGCTGGCAGCGCGGCTCACGTTCCGGATCCATGAGGTATTCGGTGTCGAGCTCAGCATGGCCTCGTTCTATGAGGAGCCCACGCTCGCTGCCACTGCTGCCGCCATCGATGCCGCCGCCAGCGCCGCCGCTGTCAGTGGGCAAGCCAGCGAGGTCACGGCCGGGGCTTCGCGGCGGGCCGCGACACCATCGGGCATCGTTCGCAGGGACCGCAGTGGCTATCGCGTCGCCGCCGGGCGGACGGTCAAGGACCGGACAGTGGCCGGACCCACCGCAGGAAAGCTGACAGCGGCCGTCTGCGAGTTTCCCGCGTCCTTCAGCCAGCGCCGGATGTGGCTGCTTGACCAGCTCTATCCTGGCGTGCCTGCTTACAACATCGCATGGGCCCTGCGGCTGGATGGCCAGCTCGATGTCGATGCTCTCCGGCAGGCCTGGGACGCGGCACTGGCCAGGCACGAGGCGCTGCGTACCACCTTCCGCGAGGAATCCGGCGTTCTGGTGCAGCTAGTGGACGACGAGCTGGCCGCGCGGCCGTTGCTCGTCAGCTCCGTCGAGCACCTGGACGCCGGCCTGCGGGAAGCGGCTGTCCGGGCGCAGATCGCGGACCGAGCGCGAGCTTGCCTTGATATTTCCGCCGAGCCGCTGGCGCGGCCCATCCTGATCCGGCTGTCGCCGGAAGCTCACGTCCTCGTGGTGGTGATGCATCACATCCTCGCGGACGGCTGGTCGTTCCGGATCCTGTTTGACGAGCTGTCAGCGGACTACGAGGCGATCAGCCGCAACGGCGGGCCGTATGTCCAGCCGCCGCCGATTCAGTATGCCGACTTCGCCATCTGGCAGATCGAGCACGCCGCCAGCGGTGGCTATGCATCCGCCGAAGAGTTCTGGCCGGCCACGCTGTCCGGCGCGCCGCCGCTGCTGCCGCTGCCGGCAGATGAGCCCTACCCGGCACAGCTGACATTCGCCGCAGACGGCATAGACATCGCGATCGACATGCAACTGGCGGAAGCGCTCCGGCAGCTCGCCGCGCGGCACGGGACCACCCTGTTTGCTGTCCTGCTCGCCGCGTACGCGGTCGTCCTCGGGCGGCTGACTGGCAGCGACGACCTGCTGATCGCCGTGCCCATGGCGGCCCGTACCCGGCCGGAGACCGAGTCGGTCGTCGGGCTCTTCATGAACACCGTCACGGTCCGGATCCCGATCGATGCGGATGGGACGCTCGCTGACCTGGTGCGGTCTGTGCACGCCGCGACCACGCGGGCGCTGGCCCACCAGGAGCTGCCGTTTACCAGGGTGGTGGAGCTCGTCGCGCCCGACCGCCAGCCCGGCCGGATGCCGCTGGAACAGGTTATGTTCGCGATGGAGGAGTCGTGGGCGATCCCGGATCGTGCCGGGCTGCGCTGGCGCCCGGAGCTGATCCATACCGGTACGACCAAATTCGAGATCGAGCTGACGGTCACCGACGCCCCGGCTGGCCCGCAGGTACGGGTCAACTACAACAGCGCGGTATTCCACCGAGCTACCGGCGAGCTCGTAGCGGACGGCTTCGCCACGATGCTGCGCAGCCTCGCCGAGGACCCTGACCGAATCGTCGCCGACGCGGACATCATGTCCCAGGCTGACCTCGACCTTGTCACGAGGATGTGGCCGGACGGCGGCCAGGTCGCCGACCCGGAGGCGACGGTGCTGGCCCGGCTGTGGGCGGCATGCTCCGGCGACACTGTCGTCGCCAGCAATGCCGACAGCGCCCTTACCGGCGCCGACGTACGCAGCCTGGCGTGGCAGGTGACTGCCGCCCTGCGCGGGCACGGGGTCGGCGTGTCCGACCGGGTTGCGATCCTGCTGCCGCGCAGCCCCGCTCTGCTGCCGGCGATAGCCGGCTCGTGGGCGGCCGGCGCGTCCTACGTGCCGATGGACCCGATCTACCCGGCCCAGCGGCTTGCCGCGATGCTCACCGACGCCGGCGCGTCCGCGATCGTCATCGACAGCAGCGTTCCCGGCGCGCCGGACCCGCCCCCTGGTGCAGGTGCGATACCAGTCATCGACTTGGCAGCGCTCGACGGCGGGGGAACGGCGCCGGCGGTGCTGCCGGACCTGGTGCTTGACCTGCCCCCCTCGGCTACCGCCGTAACGATCTTCACCTCGGGGTCGACCGGCCGCCCGAAGGCGGTCAGCGTGACCCACGGCGGCATCGCTGCCTTGCTCAGCGCCGTCGCGCCGAAGCTGAGGCTCGGCCCTGCAGACCGGTTCGTGGCGGTGTCGACCTTCGCGTTCGACATCGCCCTGGTCGAGCTTCTCGCACCGGTGCTAGCCGGCGGGCAGGTCGTGATCGCCAGCGCGGATGAGGCCCTCGACGCGGCACGGCTGCTCGACCTGCTGGCCAGCAGCGGCGCGACAGCGCTGCAGGCGACGCCGGCTGGCTGGCGGATGCTGGTCGACACCGGCGGGATCCCGGCCGGGGTCCGGCTGCGGATGACTGCCGGGGAGCCGCTGCCCAGGGATCTCGCCGACGCGATCGGCGCCGGGGAGGGAGTGCTGCTGTGGAACCTGTACGGCCCGACAGAGACCACGATCTACTCGGGAGGCGACGCTGTCGCCCCGTCTCCCGCCCCGATCGAGATCGGATCGGTCATCGCAGGCACCCGGCTCTACGTTCTCGATGCGCGGCTGCGACTGGTCCCGCCAGGAGTCACCGGCGAGGTATACATCAGCGGCGACGGGGTCGCCAACGGCTACCATGGCGCGCCCGGCATGACCGCGGGCCGGTTCGTCCCTGACCCGTTCAGCGAACGGCCTGGTGCCCGTATGTACCGGACCGGTGACGTCGGCCGGTGGCGCCGGTCCGGCCGGATAGAGCTCGCTGGCCGCGCGGACCGGCAGATCAAGATCCGGGGTTACCGGATCGAATGCGGCGAGGTTGAGGCAGCGCTGCGGAACCACGAGGACATCGCGCAGGCCGTGGTATCGGTCCGCGGCGCGGGCTACGACGCCAGGCTCGTTGGCTACCTCGTCACCCGTTCTGGCGCTGCCCGGCCGCCTGCCGGCCTGCGCCAGCGCCTGCGCGAAAAGCTTCCTGATTACATGGTGCCCGCCGCCTTCGTGGTGCTGCCCGCGCTGCCGCTCACCAGCAACGGGAAGGTCGACTATCGCGCGCTGCCCGAGCCGGACTGGGGCACGGCGGACAGTCAGGCCCTGAGTGCGCCGCGGACCGCGGCCGAGTCGCGGCTCACGGAGATCATGGCCGAGGTCCTCGGCCTGCCCGCGCCAGCGCGCGTGAGCGACAGCTTCTTCGCCCTCGGCGGCCATTCGCTGACGGCTACCAGGCTGATGGCACGCATCCGTGATGCCTTCGATGTTGACCTGCCTATCCGCGCCCTCTTCGCTGATCCCACCGTGGCCGGGCTGGCGGCCGCGCTGGCCGCGGCCGACGGCGATGCGGCTGCGCCGGCCGTCGGCGACGGGGCAGCCGAAAGCGCGCCGGCAACCCGTTTCCCCGCGTCGTACGGACAGCGGCGGCTGTGGTCCATCGACCAGCTCAGGCCCGGCGAGCCGACCTACAACATGGCGTACCAGACGTGGCTCGACGGCCCGCTCGACGTGGAGGCGCTGCAGCGCGCGGTGGACGTGCTGGTCTCGCGGCACGCCGCACTGCGGACGAGCATCGTCGCCCGCGACCTTGTTCCCGAGCAGGTCGTCGCTGACGTCAGCGCAGTGCAGATCGAGCGCATCGGGCTGCCTGGGACGGCAGGCGACGCCGATCGCACCTGGCAGGCCGAGACCATCGGGGCGGAACGCGCCCGGCAACCATTCGACCTCGCCGCGGGGCCGATGATCCGGGTCACCCTGATCGGCACCGAGCCGGGGCGGCACCTGCTCGTGCTGGTCATCCACCACGCTGTCAGCGACGGCGCATCGGTGAAGATCCTCTTCGACGAGCTGTCCGCGGCATACAGGGCGGAGGTGACCGGTGTGTCAGCGGCGCTGCCGCCGCTGTGGATGCACTATGGCGACTATGCCGTGTGGCAGCACGAGCAGATGCGCAGCGACGAACTCGACCGGCAGCTTGGCTACTGGCGCGAGCGGCTCGGCGGCGCCCCTCAGGTCCTCACGCTGCCGGCTGACCGACCCAGGCCCGCACAACCGTCAGCGCGCGGCGCGATGGTGACCGTCAATGTCGATGCGGCGACGACCCGGCTCCTGGCCATTGTGGCCCGGGACAGCAACGCCACCATGTCTATGGCGTTCCTCGCCGGCTTCGCGGCAGTGCTGTCGCGCTACGCGCGCCAGCCCGATTTGCTGATCGCCACCCAGGTGGCCGGCCGCACCCATGCGGAGCTGGAGCCGATCGTCGGTTACTTCACCAATACCCTGCCGCTGCGGGTGTCGCTGGCCGACGACCCCATCTTCGCAGGTCTTCTCGGCCGGGTCAGGGACGTCACCGTCGACGCGCTGACGCACCAGACTCCGTTTGAGATCCTCATGGAGGACCAGGCGCCCGATGCCGCCCTCGCGTCCTCCCGGCTCGTCCAGGTCGCGTTCGTCTACGGCTCCCGCACGCCGCCCGCCCTGGACTTCCCCGGCATCACCGCGCGCTCCGAGGCGCTGCTGACTGGTACCGCGAAGTTCGAGCTCACCTTGTACGCCGACGCAGAAAACAGCGGGGCGACGACGCTGACGCTGGAGTACAGCACGGACCTTTTCGGCCGGGCGTGGGCCGACAGGTTCCTCGGCTCCGTGGCATGCCTGCTCGAGCACGCCGCTGCCGCGCCCGGCAGCCTGGTAGCCGACCTGCCGATGCTGTCCGGTGGGCCCGGCTCGTCACCTGGCGGCCGGCAGCCGGCCTGAACTGCGGCGGGATGACCCCGGCAGCGCGTTACGCGGTGATCTCGACGTAGATCGTGTCCTGGCTGCGAATCACTGTGTCGAGTGCCGCGACGTCTGCCCTGGCACCCTCGCGGTAAGCACAGACTCGGGCAGTCGAGGTGAAGCCCGCTCGGGACAGTGCATGGCGCAGCTCGTCCAGGTCGTAGAGCCAGCGGTGACCATAGAGGTAAAAGAGCTGGTTGAACATGAACGCCGGGCGTTCCGGCATGGGCGGCCCGACCCGCATTATGCGCAGGCGCCTCCGTTGCCTGGCGAAGAAGCCGTCGTCGGAAACGTAACTCTGCGCATACTTTCTCAGGTCGGGAGTAGTTATCCGGAGGAGGCCCTCTGGAGCCAGTATGCGGCGCACCTCGGTGAGCCAGCTGATACCGACAAGTGGCGGCACGTGCTCAATAAGGTGCTCGGAGTAGACCCAGTCAACGCAGTCATCGGCGAAGGGCAATTTCTCAGATATATCCAGCTGGGTGAAATAGCTATTGCCGTCCGCCCGGTATAGCTGGCCTGACTCGGTGGTCATTGTGGGGGTGTGCAAGCCAGCAAGGTCGGTACAAAGGCCCGCTGGGTGCCGCGTCTTGAATGCGGCGAATTCTATGCCGGTTAAGCCGAGTTCGCGGAAATCCTGGGCGGTCACCGGCGGCGGGCAGGTCACCAGTTCCAGCGTTTCGCAGCGAGCCAGGTCCGCGGTGAACCTCTCGAGCGTGACGGCGAGCGCGTCCGGGTCTTCCCAGTCCCAGTCAGCGAACAACGGATCCGTCGTCATCTGGCTCGGCCTTTCCTTGCGGGGCAAGTACACCGACATGACCTCCAGCGCGGTCCGGGCCGCCACATCAGCATGCGTTACGACCTGATCGCATGCACCATCCGGCTCGGCGCGTCGGTGTCGCGCTGCGGACCTGGCCCGACCGAGGGTGTCAGGCCGTGGCTGCTCAGCAGGTCGCAGACCGCATCCAGGTGGCCAGTATTTTCTGGAACCTCGAGGATCGCCTGCCGAATCAGCGGCCAGTGCGGCGGATCGATGCTCAGCAGGACATCCAGCTCGGCGCCTTCCACGTCGATCTTGAGGAGGTCCACTGGCCGGCTCGCCGTCAGGAAGGCCGACAGCCGCTCGACTCGCACGTTGATCTCGCGGCCTCGGTACAGTCGTTCGGCGACGCGGTCGGAGAAGATCCGGCCCACGGCGGCCCTAGCCGGTCCGGTCTGCTCCGGATACCTCGTTGAGCTGCCCGGAGCCGACGGGTAATAGGTGAATGGCGCGGTCTTCTCCGGCTGGCTGCCGAGCGCGACTTCGTGCAATGCTATGCCGGTCAGCTCGTGCAGCTGGATGTTCTGCCGCAGCACGGCAGCCGACTCGGGCACCGGCTCGAATGCGAAGATCTCGGCAGCGGGGTACCTGCGCTTGATGTACAGCGCGAACATTCCGATATTCGCGCCCGCGTCGACGACCAGGGGCCGCTGCGGCAGCTCTGCGTGGTCGTAGCAGCCCGTGCGGAAGATCTCGTCGTGCAGGAACCTGGCTTCCATCATGCTCGTCGTGAAAACCCTCAACCCGTCTTCGAATCCGATCTGCTCGGCTGCGGACACGCTGCCTCCATTCCCCGCAGATTCGGCTGATCGCCGACGGAGGATGCCTGCGGGCGCTCGCATAGCCTGACACAAGACAGGCGGGCGGCCTAGCCGCAAGCGGCTCGCCTTTGCGGCGGCCGCGGGCGCGCGCCGGATCCGAGCCGCCGATCGCCGTTGCTGTCGGAGCGCAGCGTGCGGAGCTATTCGAACAATGGGCGCACGCTCCCTTATCAGCTGCCGGCCGCCGCGGAAACCGACCGGACTGGTGCCGACCCCTGCGAGTGCGCGGGGTTCCAGCGGTTAACGATCAGCCCCGCCAGCGCGGCGAGCAGCGCGGCAAGCGCGCAGATCGCGAAGAGCACGCGGTACGCGCCGAGTGAGGGGACCACGATCCCGCCCACGGTCATGGTGATGCCTGCGAGGATGGTGCCGCCGAGAGCGCTGGCGAAGGTGCTGCCGAGAGCGCGGGCCAGGGAGTTGATCCCGTTCGCCGCTGCCAGGTCGTGGGCGGGCGTATGGGAGTTGATCAGCGTCGGCAGGGCCGCGTACCCGATTCCGGTGCCCATTCCGACCAGCGATGTTCCGATGATGATCTCCCAGAGCGATCCGACGGCGAAGATCCGCTCCAGGAGGCCTGCCCAGATGAGCGCGCCGCCCGCGGCGAGCACCCTTCCGGCGCCCCAGGCTCTGCTCAGCCTCGGCACCGAGGGCGCCAGGACGAGCATCAGGACGCCGCTCGGAAGCAGGCACATCCCGGCCACGAAGACCGAGGAGCCGAAGCCGTACCCGGTGGCCTTCGGTTCCTGTACGTAGTTGGAGGTGCCGACGAAGCTGGCGAACAGGGCGAAGCCGATGAAGAGCCCGGCGACGTTAGTGATGGCCACCGGCGGGTTGGCGAGGGCACGCAGGTTGACCAGGGGGTTGGGCGAGTGGTTTTCGGCGACGCGCAGCAGGGCGAGCAGCACGATGGCGGCGGCAAAGAAGATCAGCGTCGAAGGCGCCGTCCATCCCCACACGCTGCCTTCCGAGAGGGGCAGGATCAGGCAGATCAGCCCGCCGCTCAGCAGTACGGCACCCGGCAGGTCGACTGTGCCGTCGCGACTGTGCCCAGGTTCCGGGACGAGCGCGCGGATGAGCACGACGCTGACCAGCGCGCCGGCGGCCCCGATCCAGAACAGGACGCGGAAGCTGGCGTTGTCCGCGATCAGGCCGGCCAGCGGCAGCCCGAGAGCTGCGCCCACGCCGAGCATGGCCGAGATCAGCGCTACCGCCGAGCCTTTGCGCGATTGCGGAAGCGTGGCGGCGAGCAGGCTGATGCCCAGCGGGATCGCGGCTGAGGAAACGCCGGACAGCGCCCGCCCGGCGATCATCACCCCGACGTTCGATGTCAGCGCGTCGATGACCGACCCCGCCGCGAGCGCGCCCAGGCTGATCATCAGCATCCGCCGGCGCCCGAACATGTCGGCCAGGCGGCCGAGTATCGGCACCGACACCGCGGCGGCCAGCAAAGTCGAGGTGAGCAGCCACAGCGAGGCCGTGGCCGAGGCGTGGATGGTTCGCGAGATCTCCGGCAGGACCGGGACGATGAGGGTCTGCGCGAGCGCCGCCATCAGCGCCCCCAGCCCGGTCGCGATGATCTCGACCGTGGCCCGCAGCCCGCCCTCGTCGGCGACGCCCGGGCCGCTCCCGATGGCTCGGTCCGAGCCCTGCGACACTTCGCCTCCTATGCAAACGCTCGTTTACATGTACCGTAGAGAGGCAGGTGAGATTAGTCAACGAAGGTTTGCATGCCGCACCGTGACGGGGAGACAGAGCGACCGGCTGTGCGGTCCCCCAGGGCACGGGACGCGGACGCCACCCGCGCGGACCTGCTGCGGGCAGCCAGGCGGCGGTTCGCCACCATGGGATACGAGCGGACGACGAGCCGTGATATCGCCTCGGACGCAGGAGCCAATGTCTCGCTCCTGTACCGGTATTTCGGCTCGAAAGAAGAACTGTTCGAGGTAGTCCTGAAGGAGTCCGCCGACCTGCTCGAGGACCTGCGTGGCAGCTCGCTAGCGGACCTGATCGATCACTTCGTCACCGGACTGGAGCCCGGCGCCTTCCGCGAGTACGGCCATGAGCACCCGCTGACGATGCTGCTGCGCGACCTCGGCGACGACGAGCGAGCCAGGCAGCTGCGCGAGCACACCCTCGGCACGTTCATCTCCTACACAGCCGAGCTGATGGCCGAGCGGAGCGAACCGGCGAATGCCCGGATCCGGGCGGGCCTGCTCCTGTCGGCCCTGGTGGGCGTCGTCACGCTGCGCGCCGCTATCCCTGACGATCCGTTCGGTCGGGCCGGCCCCGCGGACCTCAGTACAGAGCTGCACTGGATCGCCGGCGTCCTGGCCGCAGGTGATGTGCCCTGAGTCCCCAGCAGGCGCGGCACTGGCAGCGGACACCCGTCAGGTTTCGCCGGCCGCGCGGCGCCGGGATTGCTCAGGTGACGGCCTGGCCGATGGCCAGCAGGTTTCCCTCGCTGTCCCTGAACCAGGCAGCCCTCTCCCCGGTACCTCCCTTGCTGGGATAGTTCCCTTCGACCTCGGCAACGCCGTTGACCGTCGTCAGGTCTGGCGTGCTGTACTCCTCGAAGATCACGCCACGGGCGCCAAGTTCCGCGATCGCTTCCTCGAGGTCGTCGACCTGCCACGCCATCTGAGTGTGATCTCTGACAGCTGCACCGCCGGATTCGAAGAGCGCGAACTCGCCGGTACCACAACGGTAACGAAGCCCGCCTGGCCGTTCCTCGACGGGTTCGAGACCCAGCTTCTCGGCATAGAACGCCCTGGCCCGGCTGAGATCTTGGGCCGGGATCCTTGACGCGACGTTGCTTTCGGCGAGCACGGTCACCTCTAGCCTCCCATTCGAAGCAGTGTTGCCATCGCCCAGCAGGGCCGCTGCCGGCCCTGGTTCACGATTCGAGTGCGGCGGACAGGTTCATGTGCGCTACTCCGCCAAGGGCACGGGAGATGATGCAGCCTGCCTTGGCCTGCTTCGCGAGCTCCTGGAACTCTTGGTCGCCAAGTCCGGGCACGTCAGCCTTGGCGGTCAGGTCGATCTGCCGGATGGCTGGCGCGTTATCGACGATACGCAGGTGGACATGAGCGGTCGTGCGGATGGCGGCGGGCGGGTGCCCGGCGCTGCTGAGTTCGAGGCTGAGTGCCATCGAGAAGCAGGCGGCGTGCGCGGTGGCGAGAAGCTCCTCTGGATTGGTTCCCTTGCCCGCCTCGAATCCCGGCAAGACACCCGCGAAGCGGGACCGGCCCGAGTAGGAGCTGGTCCATGCGCCTTCGCCGACCGTCAGCTCGCCAGAGCCGGTCGTCAGATCGCCTGTCCACGTGGCGCTGCCATTGCGGGTTGGCATGGATTGTCTCGCTCTCTTCTGGCTGGAGTGTGCCGGGCTATCGGTTCGCTGTTAACGCGAGGGCTGTCCATTCACATCGCCCCCGGCCAGGGGCAGGAGCATCAGCGATGGCCATGCCGATAGTTTTCCTTCCTGCCCTCTGACCTGGGCAGATGCAAATATCACCAGAAGACAGTGGCAATTGTCATCATCGTCTGCCGGATCGCAGGGGTGATCTTGCCTCGCGCCGCGCCGTGAGGCGCCGGAACGGCGGATCGGCGAGCTCGCCGGCGGCCCGTGCTCAGGAACGGGCCGCGCGCCACTCGGCACTGTCGAGGATGTGGTTGTCGAAGCGATCCTGGGCCGCGAGCAGGTCGTCGAGCGTCGCCTGGCCCTGCGCGAACCGGGCGAGCAGGCGGAAGTACTCGAACCTCTCGACGCCCGGCGTGATCACGATGAGCAGATCGGCGCTTGCCGCGGGCGGCGCGGCGAATGCGTGCGCCATGGCGGGCGGGACGACGGCGAGATCGCCCGCCTGCAGGGTCAGCACCTCGGTGCCGGCCAGGAGCTGCGCGCTGCCGTCCAGGATGAAAAACAGCTCGCTTGAGTTCTTGTGCAGGTGGGGTGCAGCCCCGTCCGCGCCGCGCCCGAGCGTGACCCGCTGAGTGCTGAGCGCGCCGCTGGTGGCACTTGCGTCGGCTAGCAGCCGCACGGCGACCGGATAGCCCTCGGCGCCGAGGAACTCGGCCTCATCGGAGCGGACGACGACGGGAGAGCCGCCGGTCGAGAAGGTCATGGGGTCCAGCCTCCTGGTCCGAGCTGGTTGATTTGAGTTCCGTAAACCATTTACGGAGCGAGTGCGTAGTTCAGGTAGATGACGCCGTTGTCGTAGGCCTGTGTATCGGCGAGCACCCACTTACTCGCTCCCGTGTCAGAACCGAACAGCCTCGGGCCGCCCGCCCTCGTAGTCGGGTAGACGAATAGATGAAGCTCGTCGACCAGGTCATCGCCCAGCAGTGCGCGAACGAGGGTTCCGCTGCCGCTGACGTAGATCCCGCCGTCCACCTGCGCCTTGAGCTTCCTGATGGCGGCGGGTTCGTACGGGCCGACGATCTCGGAATTGCGCCAGGTGGCCTCGGTGAGTGTCGAGGAGACCACGTACTTCGTCGTGTCGTTCATGAACGGCGCGCCGGGATCGTCCTCCGCGGTACGAACCGACCAGGCAGGCTCAAACATCTGGTAGGTCACCCGTCCGAGCAAGATCGCCTGGCAGTCGCCCATGGCCTTGCCGATGGCCGCGCCCATCTTCGGGTCGAAACCGAAGTCGAATGTCCACCGCGGCTCGTCGATGACACCGTCCATGGTGGTGAACTCATGCACCTTGATCTTTCCCATGCGTTTCTCCCATCTGCTCGTAACCGCGAGGTCGATGACTTCGCATACGTGGGGCATCGCATCTTGCCGCCGCGCCGCCTTGCCGCCTTGCCGCCGCGCCGCCGAACTGGCGGGCAGCGATGTCGGTCACGGATGAAACGCCGTCCGCGGAGGAACTCGGCGTCGTCATCCCAGGGCTGCGGCGAAGCTTGAACGACGATCTGAGTACAATGTATACAGATCCTGCAGTCAGCACAACCGTTCAGAGGTCACCGCATGAGCACGACCCGCAAGCCAGGACCGCAGCCGCGCTATACGCGCGACCAGGTGGCCGAGCGAGCGCTGGCGCTCATGGACGCACACGGACCCGGTCGCCTGACCATGCGCCAGCTGGCCGCTGACCTGGGCATGAGCGCGATGGCGCTGTACCGCTACTTCCCGCACAGGGAGGCGCTCATCGATGCCGCCATCGAGGTCGCCTCGCCCGAGGTGACGCTCCCCGAACCCGGAGCCGCGCCGTGGAAACAGCAGCTCGCTGATCTGGCGCGCCAGCTCTACCAGGCGGGGGTCCGGCACCCCACCATTGCCCTGGAACGATTCAGCCGCCCGCTGCAGAGCCCAAGCGCGATGAAGGTGACCGACCTGGCCATCGCGCTGCTGCTCGAAGCTGGCCTTGCCGAGCGCGACGCCGTGGCCGCGTTCAAGTCGCTGCTCATCCATGTCTTCGGCGCCGCCGTGATCACTGCCAGCGAGTCCGGCAGGGCTGTCCGGCGCTCCGCATCACACGTGCACCAGGCAGTACCGGCCGACCTGTTTCCGGCCATGGCCCTGGTCGCCGCCGAGCTCGACGCCGCTCTCGGCAGCGACAGCGCGTTCGAGCTCGGCCTGATCATGCTCCTCGACGGCGTCGAACGGCACGCTGCCACCACCACTGCACATCGGTCAGATCTGCCCGCACCGCAGGCCTGAGTCCCCGCACCGCTACCGGCACGTCAGCGGAACGCGGGGATGCGAGCACGCCAGCGCCGGGTGCTTCGTCGGCAACCGCAGCGCGCCGGCCGCGGACGGCCGGCTGCAGGAGGCGCCGCAGCCGGGTCCGGTCTCACGAGAAGGTGACTTTGCTGAGCCTCAGTAAGAGGCTGCCGCGCCGCGCCACTAATCCAGGTGGGTCCGCGGATCACCGCGGATCAACATTCCCTCTAAGGAGCACGGACATGCGCAAGCGCACATGCCTGGCGGCCTTTGGCGGCATGCTGGCAGCCACCATCGGCTTGCTCGGCACGGCGGCCTCGGCCAGCGCGAGCACGGCCTCCCCGGTGGTGGGTTACACCTACATCGACGGCAACACCGCCACGGCCAACACCATCGACGCGTTCGCCCGGCACGCCGACGGCTCGGTCACCTCGCTCGCGGGCGCCCCGTTCGCCGCCGGCGGTGCCGGCACCGGCGCGCAGTTGGCGTCGCAGGGCGCCATCCAGGCCACTCGCGACGGCCGGTACCTGCTGGCCGTCGACGCCGGCAGCAACCAGATCTCGGTCCTGCGCGTCACTCGAGGCGGCGTGCCGGTGCCGGTCGGCCACCCGGTGCCCTCGGGCGGGAACCAGCCGGTCAGCCTCGCGGTCTCCGCGACCGGCCTGGTCTACGTGGCCAACTCCGGCGCGGGCGGCAGCAACTACACCGGCTTCCGGCTGAGCCCCGACGGCAGGCTGACGCCCATCCAGGGCTCGACGTTCGCCGTCCCCGACGGCTCGGGCCTCGGGGACGTGTTCTTCAACGCGCTCGGCAACCACCTGATCGGCACCCGCACGGGCACGTCGCTGATCGACAGCTTCGTGGTGCTGCCCGGCGGCCGCCTGTTCGCCGCGCACGGCTCGCCGTTCACCGGGCAGGGCCTCGGCCAGCTCGGGGCCGAGTTCTCGCCCGCCCGCCAGAACCAGCTGTTCGTCAGCAACGCCCACAACGGCACCGGCCTCGGCACGGTCTCCGCCTACAGCGACAGCCTGCTGGGCCGGCTCACCCCGGTCGGCGCCTCGCCCTACGCGGACGGCCAGACCGCGCCGTGCTGGGTGGAGATTAGCGGCAATGGCCGGTACCTGTTCACCGTCAACACCGGGTCGGCCAACATCTCGAGCTACGCCATCAACCCCGATGGCTCGCTGACCCTGATCGGCAGCACGCCCATCACCGGCGGCGGCGCTGACATCGACGCCCGGCTGTCGCCGGACGGCAAGACCTTGTCGGTCGACGGCAGCGGCGCGCACATTCTGTCGGTGTTCGCCGTTAACGGCGGCCACCTGACCGAGGAGCCCAGCTCGCCGACCCCGCTGCCTGCTGGCGGCGCGCCGTCCGGGATCGTGAATATCTAGGCGCGATCCCTGGCGAAACGACGATGCCCCTGGCCCGTCTCGCCCGGCGGGCCGGGGGCCAGTCAGCTTCCCCCCGCGGACCCCCACGTTAAGTGCGCAGACCACCGCGCTAGGTAACACATATTCAGGGGGATCTGCCATGGACAGTCGCGGCGCAGTACCCGCGATATGCGCCGCCGGGCCTGCGCCGACGAGTCCACGCGAACCCTCGGGCGGCACACGGCCGGCACCAGTCGTCACCATCATGGCCGCGGGTATGAGTACCGTGGCAGTCGTGGAACGTGCTGACCCCGCGCAGCGGGAGCTCGACGCGGAGTCGGCGGACTGGCTGCGCCGCCTGTCGGCACGCGGCGGTGTGGGTCGGCAGGAAGCCGAGGGCGAGCTGCATGCGCGGCTGCTGCGTATCGCGCTCGCCGAGGTGAGCCGGCGGTCTGGCAGCACCCCGGTTACTGGCCCGGAGCTTACCGACGTCGCTCATCAGGCCGCCAACGATGCGATGCTCGCGATCCTCGCCAAGCTCGCTGGCTTCCGGGGCGAGAGCCGCTTCATGACCTGGGCGTACCGGTTCGTCATCCTGGAGGTGTCGGGCAAGCTCGGCCGCCACTACTGGCGTAACCCGCCGGTCACCCTCGGCGCCGGGCAGTGGGAGCGGCTTCCCGATCGGCTCGCGATCGACCCGGAACAGCACGCCGAGTCGGCGGCCGTGCTCGCTGAGGTGCGCCGCGTCGTCGAGGACGAGCTGACCACGCACCAGCGGCGCATCTTCGTGGCGATAGTGGTCGACGGGATACCGCTCGACGCGCTTGCCACAAGGCTGGGCCTGCAGCGCAACGCCATCTACAAGGTGATCTTCGACGCGAGGCGTAAGATCCGCCGGGCGCTGGTCGCTAAGGGCCATCTGGACGATCCAGGCTTGGAGCAACCATGAGCGAGTTGGAGCGGCTGGACCGGTTCCTGCGAACCGATCCGCGCGACGTCGGTTGCGAGGAGGCGATGGCCGTCCTGCACATCTACGTCGACCTCACCGTGACGGGCGGCGACGCGGCAGAGCATTACCCGGGAGTCGCCGCCCACCTGATGGCGTGCGGCCCGTGCAGTGAGGACTTCACTGGGCTGCTCATGGCCGTCTCCAGTGACTAGCCCGGCGGATCATCCGGGTGACCGTGAGGTACTGGCCTTTGACCTGTACGGGACGCTTGTCGACCCGATCGCGATCTCAAGCGAGCTCGGTCAGGTTCTCGGCGACTCCGACGGCCGTGAAGCGGCACGGCTGTGGCGGGTCAAGCAGCTGGAATACTCATTCCGGCTCACCGCGATGGGTCAATACGAGGACTTCCGCTGGGTCACGGCACGCGCGCTCGACTTCGCGCTCGCCTCACTCGGGGTTAGCCTGCCTGCCGGGCAGTCCCAGCAGCTCATCGAGCTTTATGACCACCCGCGGCCGTTCCCGGACGCCGTGCCGGCTCTGCGGGCGCTCGCCGGCAGGGGCTATGAGCTCGCGGTGCTTTCCAATGGCAGCCCGGACATGATCAGGAACTGCCTCGACAGCAGCGGTCTCGGAGGATTCCTGGGCCAGCGGATCAGCGTCGATGAGGTCCGGATGTTCAAACCCTCGCCCGTTGTCTACCGGCACGCTGCCGAGCGGCTGGCCGTCCCGATCGGGCAGATCCGGCTCGTCACCTCCAACGCGTTCGACAGCGTGGGCGCGACCGCGGCTGGCATGCGCACGGCCTGGGTGAACCGTTCCGCCGCCCCGTTCGATACCATCGGCGCGCAGCCCGACCTGACCGTGGCCGCCCTGGACCGGCTGGCAGCAGCGCTGGCCTCGGCCGGCTAGGCAGGAACGCGCGGCGCCCGGCCTGGTCATCAAGTCCGCGAGCACGAGTAGCGGAGTCACAGGCGGTCGTTGCGCCGGGCCTGGGCGTCAGGTGCGTACGGGGGCGGTGCTGACGTCCCAGATGGCGCCGGTGTCGTCGCCGGCCAGGTGGGCTAGCAGCGTCGCGGCGGAGTGCTCGGGGGTGATCAGGGTGCCCTCAGCGAAGTTCTTGTTGAACCGCTCGTGCATGCCCGTGCCGATGCGCTCGGGGTCCTGGCCGCGGATCCATGCTTGCATGGCGGTGTCGACCCCGCCCGGCCGGTAGGCGTTCACGGTAACGCCGGTGCCGGCCAGCTCGGCGGCGAGGTTCACCGTATGGGCCTCGAGCGCGGCCTTGGTGGTGGCATAGGCGTTGCCTCGGACCATGCCGGCCGGGTAGGCGGCGATCCCGCTTGACACGTTGACGACGCGTCCCCAGCCGGCGTCCAGCATGCCGGGCAGGACGGCGGCGGTGAGCGCGGCCGGGGCGACGACGTTGACCTCGAAAGCCAGCCGCAGGTCCCTGGCCGCGACGCCGATGGTGGGCCCGAGCGGCTCGACCGTGGCCGCGTTGTTGACCAGGATGTCGACGCCGCTCGTCGCGAGCACGGCCGCTATCGCGCGGCCGCGGTCGTCCTCGTCGGCGAGGTCGGCGGGCACCACGCTGATCCGCCCGGCGAGCACGCCCTGCCCGCGTAGCAGGGCGCGGGTCTCGTCCAGTTGCCCGGCGGTCCGGGCGAGCAGGACCACGCCGGCGCTGGCGCCGGCCAGCCCGAGCGCGATGGCCCGGCCGATGCCGCGGCCGGCCCCGGTGATCAGTGCGGTCCTGCCGGTGAAGTCAGCTGCCACTGTGGTCTCCTCGACGGTTGACGGTGAAGCGGCACGGTTGACAGACAGCCGGGCCCGTTCCGGCGAATGTTCTTGATCTGCTGCCGTGTATTAGCGGGACGCGGCGGCAACGTCTTACCAGGCAAGCCCGAGATGCAACTCACTGGTAAGACCCCGGGCCACGGTGACGCGTACCGGTCAGACGGCTCGTCTAACGCCGTCACGGACATCCCCGGAAGGAGAACCGCGATGCCCCTGCTCAACCCCGGCGACCCGTTCCCCCGGCTGACGATCAGCACCACCGACGGCCAGAGGCTCACCCTCCCGGACGCGTTCGCCGGCGACTTCGGCGTCGTGCTGTTCTACCGCGGCTCCTGGTGTCCCTACTGCAACGCGCAACTGCGGGCCTTCGAGCGGTCCGGTCAGGCGCTGGCGGACGCGGGCATCCGCGTCGCCGCCCTCTCGGTCGACGACGAGGAGACCACCGCCGCCCTGGTCGCCAAGCACAAGCTGACCTTCCCGGTCGGCTACGACGCCGAGGCGCCCGCCATCGCGTCGCTCACCGGTGCCTTCGTTAACCAGAACCCCGTGTACCTACAGTCCACCGGCTTCGTGCTCGACCCCGCGGGTAACGTCATCGTCAGCGTGTACTCAAGCGGCGCCATCGGGCGCCTCGTCCCCGACGACGTCATCGGCCTCGTCCGCTACTTGCGCGAGCACTCGCTGACCAAGACGGCCTGACCAGAAACGGAGACAGCATGCGCGACGCCGACCTCCGCTTCTGCTCGACCCCGTGTGCCCTTCGCCTGGATGACCAGCAAGTGGGTCCGCATGGAGGAGGGGCACACCTCGGGCTGCGTCTGCTGGGTCGCGGCACAGGCGCGCGCCGAGCACGGTCGGGCTGACGGGCCGTACCCCGCCCATCGCGGACAGCGATCAGACGGGCCGGGCGGGTCAGAGCCGACGCGACCTTAACTATTGCTCCCGTGACGGAGGTAAGACCGCGCCGTGGCCGGCCGCCAAATAGGTGGTGCGGGTCCCAGGGTCATCGGCAGGGTCCGCTACCTGCGCCAGCATGCCGAGAGCACCGCGAGCTGATCGCGGAACACTCACAGAAGGAGTCGGATTTATGACCGTCAGACTCGGGATTCTCGCCCTGCTTGACGCTAAGGACGGAGCGGGCGACAAGCTCGCTGCGTTCCTGGAGGCCGGCCGCGAGATCGCGGTCGCCGAGGAGGGCACCGTCACCTGGTACGCATTCAAGATCAGCGAGACCAGCTACGGCATCCTCGACACCTTCGAGACCGAGGACGCTCGGACCGCCCACCTCAACGGCCAGATACCGGCTGCCCTCGGCCAGGTCGCCGGCGACCTGCTCGCCCGCGCCCCCGAGATCAGGCTCATCGACGTCCTGGCCGTCAAGTAACCCGCACCCTGAACAGCTGGGCGGCCTCCGCTCGGGACCTTACTTGGTAACGCGTTCCCGCGGCGGCAGCTGCCGCGTCCTGGTGCGTTGTGTGCAGGGCGCTCAGGCCCCGTCCGATCGCGGCCACAGCAGTTTCGGCTGCGCTTTCCAGCGGTCCGCGCCGACCATCTCGCCCGGCAGAGCACGGGTGACGATCTACGAGAAAGTGTCACCCAAACCGAGAAGCGGGGTACCGGGGGTGAAGGGTGACAGCCACCGACCGGGATCCGAGTCTGGGTTACGGCCGCCGGACAGAGCCACAATGACCTGCACTGCACGTGCGGCGGGGCAAGCGGCCCCTCAGAGGCGGCATACCGGAAGCCGTCGACTATAGCCGTTTTCACGACGCCGAGGGAGACGGCAACCAGAGTGACCAGTCTCCCTCAGGATTGGTGGTTTGTCCCACCTCGATCAGGTAACCGTCGGGATCCCGGATGTAGCAACGCTTCTCGTACTGGTGCTCCTTCGGCGGTGTCAGGAACTGTGCCCCGCGGGCGCTCCACTCCGCGTACACGGACTCGATGTCCTTGACCCGGATATTGAGGAAGCTGCTGACCCGGTCGGGATCGCGTGGCGTCTCCAGGCTCACCGTCGGCTTGTCATCGGTCGGGCCTCCGCCGACATTGATGATGATCCAGCTGTTAGATAGTGCGACATAGGTCAGACCTCCGGGGCCGGAGAAGGCCAGCCGGCCGCCGAGTACTTCGGTGTAGAAGCGCCGGGAGCGCTCAACATCGTCCGAGACGATGAAGTGGGTCAGCACAAATCCTTCTACCGGCGGTGTGACCTCGGTCATCTGGCACCTCCACAGGTCAGGACGCATACCCCGCTTACGACGGGGTCTGCAGGCGATGTTGCGATGATCGGGATTCAGCGCCGGTGATAGCGTGCCCATCGGAGTAGCAAATCATTCACGGGC
>DASXMR010000046.1:0-124612 GCA_036495525.1 Streptosporangiaceae bacterium
GATCAGGGCGGCGTCGGATGCGAGGACGAACAGTGCGGGGTAGATGAGGACGCTGAGCGTTACGCCGATGGCCGTAAGTGCGGTGGCGGCCGGCGCCGCGCAGCACGCCGCGTAGCCAGCTTGACCGTGGGCTATGGTGCAGCTGCACTGGCCGGGCAGGACGAGGAAGGCACGCTAGCCCTGGTGACGGCGCTGTCGATCCGCCGCCGCACCATACCGCTGCAGAAAGCCGGGGCGATGGCCACGCAGGCTCTGCTGCTGGCTACCGCGGTGGCGGTCTGCGTACTCGCTGGCCGTGGCTTCGAGCTGAGTATCAGTCCAGCCAGCACGATTGCCGTGTCGGTCGCGGTAGCGCTGATGGGACTGGACTTCGGCATGATCACGATGGCTGCCGGGGCGGTGACGGGCCGGCGCGGCTCGGCCCTCGGTATCGGCGCTGGGCTCGCAGCGGCCTCCTATCTGCTCAGCTCGCTGGCCTCGACGATCTCAGGTATCCGGGCAGGCCGGTACCTCTCACTCTTCTACTGGTCGGTGGGCAACCAGCAGATCAGCCGCGGGCTCAGTGCAGTCGACTTCGCTGTCTTGCTTGTCGTCGGCCTCGCTGTCCTGCTGGCCGCGGTTGCCGCCTTCGGCCGGGCAGATCTCAGCTGACGGGCTCATCTGGAGCGGAGGACGCACAGCAGCACCGGGACCGGCGACGTTCCAGTCCCGGGCGACGTCAGCTGTTGGCCCAGCGGTCATCGCCGTTGCGTGACGGCGGTGCCATCCGGGCGTTGCTGTCGAGCCGCCCGTCGTGGTGTGGCGGGGGTGGTGACGGGCGTGTTGTCCGGGCGAGGACGCTGATCCGGTCGCCTGCGGCCAGGATCAGGCCGGGGTCAGGAGCCCGCAGGGTGCGGTGACGCAGCAGAGAGAGCGGGATGCTGCCGGACGGCCAGCGGAGGCTGCCTAGTGTCAGGCCTGCAGCGCTGGCCTGGTCCAGCATTCGCGTCAGTGCCAGCAGTTCGGCGTATCGGCCGGTGAAGTCAGCCGCGGCGGCGGGCAGCTGCCGTGGCACCGTCGTCGCCGCGCCATTCCGGGTTGTTGGCTCTGCGACGAGCAGCTCCCCGGAGCTGGTCGGCCGAGATCTTCAGGCCCTTGGCGAGCCTGGGCTGTATCGACGGCAGCGGCTGTGTCTCGCCGCGTTCCCAACGCACTACGGTGGTGCGCTCGACGCTGAGCTTTTCTGCGAGTTGTTCCTGGGTCATGCCCAGCGCCTGGCGGCGGGCCAGCCGCCCCCGCCTCGCCGCCTTCGTTACTGCTCCGTCCGGCATCGCCAGTGTCCCCGTCATTCCGAAATCACCACCGTAGTCCGTTTTGGCAGGCGACGCCGTTGTGCAGCTTGCAGCGTTATCGACAAAAATGAATCACTGACCGTGGTCTAGGTCAGCCGACCTTCTGTGGCATTCAGAGCAACGTTCACGTTCTGACCGCGCCGGCCAGCGATCTGTGCGTTTTTCCTTGCCCGGTGTGGCTTCGGGCCTGGCTATGTGGCTGGGCGTGGCTCGCAAGCCAACGCCGTGAGCCAAGCCAGATCGCTCCTGCCGCGCCGCAGGGCGCCAACGTTGCTCGCCAGCCGCTTGCCTGCCTCATTCATGCGTCAATCGTGCGCTGGTAATGGCAGCGCGTGACTGATTTAGTTCTTGGTCTGGGACGGCCTCGATGCTCGCCATCGCGGGCAGGCGGCAGGCGAGACAGCCGGAAACGACGTCCATGAACGTGTCGGGCGATCGTGCCCGTAGGAAGCATCTGTCGCTGGGCCCGGCTCAGGCCGTCCGTGATAGGACGTAAAGGACGAGATGAAGGATCGCATCGTTTATCGCGGCGCTCGTGACCGCTCTAGCAGCGGTTCCGGCGGTATACGCAAGCCGGGTCGCAGGCGGCCGCAGGGCAGCCGCAGTCAGCCTCGACGCGTAAAGCTGTCAGCAATGTCACGTCACGAGAGCGAGAGTCTGTCGGCAAAGCGTACGCTGGCATGCTGGCCAAGGCGACACTGCTCCGCAGCCATCCTGGCAGCTGCCGCATTCGTCATCGCGGGATGCGCGCAGAGCAGCCAGACGACGCAGAACCAGCCAACTCCGTCTGCGTCCCCGTCTCGTTCCGGGGCCTTCGGCGGGCGAACTCCCACCGGGGTAGACCTTGGCCACTTGCTGGCGCATGCCCACCTGCCGACTGGTTGGCTGCCGCTGACTGGAGCCGGCCCTCAGGTGCTGGACAGCGGGCCGTCCCTGCGCCAGGTCTACGGGCCGCAACCCGACGACGACGGCTGTCTGAACGTGAACTCTTCCGCCCAGGTGCTGTACTTCACCGACTGGTGGTCGGTGTCGGACGCGACCCTCCACGCCCAGGGCCGGCAGAGGGCCGGTGACATTGACATGCCGATCATGGACCTGACTGTCGCGGCCTTCCGGCCAGCCGATGATGTTGCCCGGACTCTGTCGAAGGCCTCCAGAGTGGCAGCCACTTGTGCGTCGTTTACGGACCACGGCGAGAAAGTCGTGGTCCATTCGGCGCTAGTCAAGCACCTTGGCAGCCGTGGCCTTTACATAGAGTCGACCGAGAAATCAAGTGACGGACCGATCGTCGCTCAGGTGGTGCTGGCTCAAGTCGGCGGCTACGTGGTCGGAGCCGACACTAACAACGCGACCAGCTCTAATATCAGCAAGGCCGCGATGGAGAGAATGGTCTCGTGGCTAGCGCGGCAGCTCCGGTCCAGCTAATCCGGTGGACTGGCCCGTTATCTGGCTCCGCTGGCACATGCAACGTTGCGCACATGCATTCAGCCGCGGGGAAATGGATTGGAGAGCGAGCGTGACTGATCACAGTGGCTCGGAGGCGCCCCGGCCGGCGTCCCCTTGGCGGGGCCGCAGGCAGCCCTGGGTCTTGGCGGGCGTCCGAGGAGGAGTCGCTGGCAGCGTCGTGGTGGTTCTGATAGTTGGCCTTGCCGCGTGCGGGAGTTCGGGCACAGCGCACGGGCGCAGCTCTGCGGGCCCGAGGCCGTCGGGCGGTTCAGGAGCGCAGCGCAGCAGCGTATCGGGTCCGTCGGCATGCGCAACGAAGGGCCAGCCGGCCGCACGCAGCGGCCCGTGGAAGCTGGTCAAGCCCAAGGCGCTCTGCGGGCTGCCGCCGGACAACTCACCAGCAGATGTTGTTGCATCCCAGGAGGAGCTTAGCTCTACAAAGCTTGTCTTCAGTCCTGTGTCCGGCCAGGCGAACCCCGGTATCGAGATATCCGGCTTCGCAGCCGGATATCAGACACCCTCGTCATACAATTTCTTGCGCTTCGTCGACGTGGTCGCTTTCAGCGGGAGGTTCAAACCGCGGGTGGCTGTGCGCGAACTAGCACAATTGGACTCAGGCTCCTTCCACACCGTGCCCCCCGGACCGCACGGCGGCCTGATGGAATGCAAGCCGGTTTATAACAATCAGGAGTGCATATTCGGCACCTCCACGACGCTAGGGCAGTTTACGATTGCTGACACGCTCAAAGAGCTGACCGGCGCGAACACCCCGGTGAACGCGATCAGAATCCGCGATGCCCTGGAGGTTGGAGGCTAACGGGTTCTGCTCGCCTGCTTCTGCTACTCGCTGATCCATTCCATCGCGGCAACCAACCGCCACGCCCATCGGCTAATGACGATCTTGCCGGTTGCCTGAGGCGATAACGCGCACGCTAGGCGGTGCGATGAGGAGCGCGATAGCACGCCACGTGTGCGCCGTGCTCACCGGCAGCAGGCCGCGGGCGAGCGCCGGCGCCGCGCCCTGCCCGCCAGCGCAGAAGCCAAGATGATGCCGGCCCGGAGCTGATGGATGTCGACACCCGTCGGTCACAGCCCGAATCCCGGTTCGATCCATCCAGCCGCGTCCGGTAAGCCTGAGCGTCCCCCGGCGGGCCAGCGGGACTAGCGCGGGCGGGCGGCGCAAGCGATTTGCCGGAGATCAGCCGCCCGCTCTTTCGACGTGATCTTGTACTGGCACTGCTGGTACTCAGCGCCGTGGTCGACTGTCGTCCTTCAGCCGTGCAGCGAGCTGAGGTCGACCGCGTGCGGCGGGGCGGCGATGTCCACCGGTGAGCCTGAGTACCGGAAATGCAGCGCGCCGTGTGATCCTTGCCTGATCTCAAGCGGGTAGGGTCGGCCTGTGGTGGCGATGTAGATGGCCGTGCGGCCATGAGAAAGCTCAATTGCCGGCTGGCCGTCGACCGTCGTCTTCGCCCTCTTGACGTGCGCACTAGCGCTTTTCGGCGATTTCAGGCTCTGCCGGTTCAGCAGCTTGATGAAGGACTTCGCGTTGGCGAAGGGGAAGCCGGAGAGCTGGCGGACCGGGATGATCACCCAACGATTGCCGATCAGCGATGCCAGTCCGGCGCCCCCGACCTGCCGCCACAGCGTCCTGCTGCGGGCGTAGAACTTCCGGTGGGTCACGACCATGTCGACCGTCGCGAGGCTGGCGCCCTTGAATGGCGCCGTCATCGTGCCGCGCATTCCGGTCGGCCCCATGGTGACGTCGAGCTTGA
The DNA here is from genome assembly GCA_036495525.1 of Streptosporangiaceae bacterium. GTDB lineage: Bacteria > Actinomycetota > Actinomycetes > Streptosporangiales > Streptosporangiaceae > DASXMR01. The sequence continues at coordinate 4,553 of DASXMR010000046.1, forward strand.
ACCGGGCGCCGGAGTCGCGGAAGCTGCCGTACACCCGCACTGATTTCGCTGATTCAAGCGTCTTGAACGCGGTCTTAACGATCTTCGCCGTGGGCTTGGCCGCGATCCCGTTGCTGGCCGCCGTCGTTGGCGTCACGGCGCCGGGACCGCTGAGACCAGGCGTGTTACCAGCACACGCGCTTGTCATGATGGCCAGCCCCGCGCACACAGCTGCGATACCTACCAGTCGGCCGCGCATTGTCGTCTCGACCCGCCGAATGGTCATCGTCCCGCTCCGTGGTCTGGATTGGCGTCCGCAACAACCGCTGGCGACGCTACGGTCAGACCGCGGCGGATGCGGCGAACCGGGCAATTCGAAATCCGTTCGTTATACGCGCATGGCTCGAACACCCGCGCCGCCCGGCCGGGACCGTGCCTGATTGACTGCCATGTCCTTTCTGTCTCCTCATCCGGTATCCGCTGCCGGTCCAGGACCGGTATGGGTGATCACTAGTGGCGTCGGCTGGAGGCGGGGGCCTTGTTTCCGGCGGCGCCTGAGGTGGCCTTGGCCGCCTTCCTGGTCGGCTCGGCCAGCTCGCAGAGGCCGTCAGAGCCGATACCCAGGCCGATGTTGGTCATGTTGTTCAGGTGCTCGCTGGCAACCAGCCAGACGACGTCGCAGATCTCGCGCTCGCTGTAGTACCGCGTCAGGCGCGCGAACGTGGACGGCTGGACCTGCTTGTCGCGGGTGAGCTCGGTGGCGTAGTCCAGGGCGGCGCGCTGTTTGTCGGTGAACAGCGGGCTGGTCCGGTACACCGGCAGCGCGTCCAGCCGCGCCAGGTCGTCGGGCGCCCTGGTCATGACGTACCAGCGGGACGCGTCCATGCAGAACAGGCACATGTTGGTGCTAGCGACCTGCTCGCGGATGAGCACCGCGGTCTGCGATCGCAGCTGGAGCTTCTTATCGAGTGCGCTCATCTTGTAGTAGTAGTTCATGAACGCCGTCGGCATGCGCGCGGCGAATACCCGCATCGGCATCATCACCTTGCCGAGCTGGCGGCGGACGAAGAAGAACGCCAGCCTCAGGAACAGGCTCCGCGGCTTGTCGATCGGGCCAAGGTATGCGTCCATCTTGTTCCTCCGTGTCACGTCGGCCGGCTTTGCCGGGTCACCATCTATGACACGCGGTGGGAGGGGCAATGTGACGATGCGGCGGCAGACCGAAGAGAACACCTGGCTGGCGGGAGTTTCGAGGAGCACCGGGCTCATCTGCGGGTGGTGGCCTAGTGGATGCTCGGCTCGCTGCCTGACGCCGACGACGCGGTCCAGGATGCGTGGGTCCGGTTCAGCCGTTCGCATACCGCCCTGGTGCAGAACCCGGGCGGTTACCTGACCACCATCGTCGCCCGGATCTGCCTGAACACGCTGCGCGCACGTAAGACCCGGCGCGAAGACCCGGTAGGCGTGCACGTGCCCGACCCCGTCGTCACCGGCGAGCATGGTGCCGACCCGGCGACCAGGGCGCCGCTGGCTCACGCGGTCGGCTTGGCGCTGGTCGTGGTGCTCGGCACTTTGGCACCGGGCCGAGCGACTGGCGTTCGTGCTCCAACCTCGACGCGACATCCAAGGAAAGACCGGCAGAACGTCTAGGTCACGCGGGGCACTTCGCGAGGAGCGGGCAGTTCCGGTGGCCAGTAAGATCACCCTCTCCTGGCGCGTGTCCCGGGAGCGTTCCATGAACATCGACCCTGCGCTCGGGAGGCTCACCAGCGGACAGTTCCGCCGCTTGTTTCCTGCGCTCGGCAGGCTGGTCTGGCTCGACACCCCGCAGCAACGCCTGCCGCGACACCAGTGAGCCAGGCGCTCGTGACGGCCATCGAGCAGTGGACGAGCGGCGACTTCGCCTGGACGGACCGGGCTGACGTCGGCGAGCAAGCTCGGCTGCTTCTTGCCGGCCTCCTGGGGGTGGCACCGTCCACGGTCGCCTTGCTGGCATCAACGGGCGAGGCCCGCAGTTCGGATACCAGGCGCTAGACCCCGACGGCCGCAGCCAGATCGTCACCGTCGAAGTGCCTAACCCGGGCAAGCTAGGGGCGTCGCTTCGCGAGCACCGGATCCGGTGCCTTACTACGGTCGGCCGTATGCGGGTGGGATTTCACTACTTCAACAACGCCAACGACCTCGAGGCAGTCGTGCCGGCGTTGAAGGACGGGCGGTGAACTGGTGGCTGTTAGGAGCCCTATGCCCCTGCTCACCGCCATTGCTGCTCGATTAGAACCGAATCGGTTGCGGATCCAAGTCTCGAGTCGGAAAGTTAGGTCGGGGTTGCTGGGACGAGAGAAGGGACACGAATGAACAGGCTATTCAACAGGCGGCGCGGCCTGCGCGCGACCCTGGCCCTCATTGCGGCGAGTGCTGCGGCCCTGGCAGCGCCTGGCGGATCGGCGCTGGCGGCGACGCAGTCCGTCCCGCAAGCAGCAGCCGCCTGCGTCTCGAAGGCCAGCACTCCTGTCCGGATGGGGCACATCAGCGGCATCCTCGGCGCGGTGCCGGGTAGCGCGGCCTGTCAGGCTGCCAATGCCGGCAACGTGGTACCCAACGCCGGCGATACCGCCATGGGGGATCCGCCATTGATCTGGCATGGCGGGGCGGTTATGGGGACGGCCGAGACCGGCCCCCTAGTCATCACGCCCATTTTCTGGACCCCGGCTGGCCACCCGATGGACCCCGCTTACACCAGCCTCCTGACCCAGTATCTCAATGACGTCGCCGCCGCGAGCGGCAGCGCAAGCAACGTGTTCTCGATCCTGCCCGAGTATTTCGGGTCCGACGGATCGATCCGCTACGACATCCAGCTGGGCAACCCGATCACCGACACCAACCCGCTGCCCGCAGACGGTTGTACGCTCAACCACAAGGACACCACAGCGATCTACGCCGACGGCTCTGGCTACGACGCCTGCATCGACGATGCCCAGGTCCAGGCCCAGGCCAACAGCGTCGTCGCCGGCCAGCACCTTCCGGTCAATCTCTCCCACATCTACGTGATGCTCCTGCCCAAGCACGTCGAGGCCTGCTTCAACCCTGGTCCCACAACCAACACGCAGAAGGGCCAGCAAGGCTGCACGATCAACTACCAGCCCAGCGCCGCGTTCTGCGCTTACCACAGCCAGGCTCCGAACGGCCTCGAGTACGCGAACATGCCCTTCCCGATTTACCTGTCGGCTACCGGCTTCACTTGCGGCAGCAATGCCCGGATAGCTTTCCCCGGCGTCATCGAGACGCCGAACAACAACCCCGATGCCGACACCGAGATCAGCCCTACGAGCCACGAAGTCAATGAGCTGATCACCAACCCGGACAACAACGGCGCCACTGCCTCAGGCTGGTTTGACGTCGTCGGCTTCGAGAACGGCGACGAGTGCGCCTTCACCTTCGGCCCGGTCCAGGGCGCGCCTGGCCAGTTCTTCAACCAAGTCATCAATGGGCACCACTACCTGACCCAGGAGGAGTTCAGCAATAGCAGCTTCTTCGCCAGCGGCGGCGGATGCTTGCAGCACCCGTGAGCCCGGCCGAGACGTGATCGCGTCTCTGCACAGAAGAGCATTAGCGGCGGTGGCCCCGGACCGCGTCCGGGGCCACTGCCGTCGCTAGCGGTGCGGCATGAGACCCTGCGCTCTCACCTGTCGGTCAAGACCCTGGCCAGGCTCACCGCCAACGGCGCCGATCCGCGCTGCAGGTAGCGCGGGTCGGAACAGACGTAGGAGTTAGTATCCTCGGCGTCCTGGGATGCACGGCAGGTGTAGCTGGATTCCAGGTGGGCCTGCTGAGCTTCCGGTCCGGGCAGGTCAGGCTGTACCGGCTCAAGGCCGGGCCGCAAGCTCACGATGAGCCGCTGCCGCCCGACTCGCTCGGACGGCCCAGCCTGTGGGACTTCTGGGTGATGCTGATCATCGCCGTTGCCACGTGCGCGATCTCGGCGTATGCGGGCACGCGTTCGGGCTAACAGATGCGCTTAGCTCGGTCGCTGCAAGTCGATCCTGTGCACACGGTCCCTTCCGCCGTTGCTCAATGGCATCGGCTAGCAGCATGCCGCGCCGAAGGCGCTCTCGATGCCTGGCTTCTCTCGCTGGTCTATCGTGATCATGCCTGCGGATGGGGCGCAGGCGGCCCTTCTGCCGGAGAACAGCGTGGTGAGAAGGGCTTTCCGTTCATCCGGCCGAGTTTAGCCCGCACAAGCGCTTATATGTTCGAAAACGGTGCTTCTAGCTGCGCCCCCAGCAGGATTCGAACCTGCGCACACGGCTCCGGAGGCCGTTGCTCTATCCCCTGAGCTATGGGGGCCCGGCGCGATCTGGCTGCAAGCCGGGCAGGTCGGGCCTGCCGGGCCGGAGCCAGGGTACCAGCCGCAACTATCTGCGGACACAGGACCGTTACGCCCGCGCGAGCGGGTGGGGGCCGAGTAACCTCACCCGGGTGACGCACGGACTGGGCAAGGTGCTGGTTGTCGATGACGATGAGGTCATCAGGCAGCTTATCGCCGTGAACCTCACGCTTGAGGGATTTGACGTGAGCACCGCGGTCGACGGCAAGGACTGCCTGGATAAGGTGCTGGACGCCCGTCCGGACGTGATCACGCTGGACGTCATGATGCCCCGGCTGGACGGCTGGGTGACCGCGACGCAGCTGCGGCGCAACCCGGAGACGGCGAATATCAAGGTCGTGCTCATCACCGCCCGGGCTCAGGAGGACGACCGGGACCGCGGTGCTCAGATCGGCGTCGACGCGTACCTGACCAAGCCGTTCGACCCGGCGGAGATGATCCGGGTCGTGCGCGAGCTGGCTGGCGCGCCGGCCAGCGCCTTCGACTGACGGGCGGCCGGCCGCCAGCGCCGTAGCCTGAATCGCATGATCCCGGCTGACATCGGTGCGCGGCTGGCCAGCCTCGTGGCCGCCGCCGAGGCGGACGGCGAGCTCCCGCCAGTGGCCAGAACGGTCAGCGCGGCGGGGACCTGGCGACCGGCGCCGCCGCGGTACGGCGGCGGTCCAGGCACGTACGCGACGTCGCTGCCGTTCCTGCTGGCACGGGCCGGGGGAGGTGCGCCGGCCACGGTGGCCAGGCTGCTGGCGGAACGGCTCACCGGGGCCGGAATCGAGCGGGCGGCAGTGACCGGCGACGGCTACCTGACGGTCACGGTCAGCGGCCAGCGACTGGCCAGCCTCGCGCCGCAGGTGGTCGCGGCCGGCCCGGCCTGCGCCGGTAGCGACGCGCTTCGCGGCACCAGCCTGCCCGCGCCGCCTGCCTGCGACCTGGCCCGCGCTCCTGACTGGCCGCAAGCATGGCGCCTGGTGGCGCGGCAGGCCAGCGCGCGGCTGGCCGAGCGCGCTGGCGCGCAAATCACATTCGAGCAAGAACGAGGCTGCCGCACCGCAAGTCCAGCCGCAGACAGCCAGCCCGCGGACAAGCTGGCCGGCCGTGAGTCGCCGGTGGCCGCTGCCGTCGGCTGGCTCGGCGCTGACGCGATCCGCTACGAGCTGGCCAGGACGGCGGCCAGCGAGGCGGTGGTGACTGGCGCCCGGCTCGTCGTGCATCACGGCTTTCCGGCAGCTTTCGCGATGGTGCGCGGGGCGCACGCGGACGCGGCCGGGACCCTCAGCTGGGCTGACGACCGCGGGCTCAGCCCGGGGGAGCCGGACGCGGCCAGGGCGGAGCTGCTCGCCCAACCGGCTGAACGCAGCCTGCTGAACTCGATCTCCTGGCTGCCTGAGCGGGTAGCCGGAGCCGCCCGCCGGCAGCGTCCGGCCGAGCTGGCCAGTTACCTCGAGCAGCTGGCCGGCTGCTGGGCGGACTGCCAGGACGCCTGCCCGGCGCTGCCGTTCCGCGGGCGGCTCGCGCCGCGCTCGGCGGCCGGCGTCGCGGCCCGGCTTTGGCTGGCTGCGGCGGCCAGCACGGCGCTGGCCGCGGGCCTCGGGCTGCTCGGCGTGAGAGCGCCAGAGCGGCGCTGAACGGCCGGGTAACAGCCGGGTGCCGCCATCCGGCCAGGGCTGCCTGGCCAGCCGCCGGTACGCCCGGACTGCCCGCTGTCGGCGGCACTTGAGAGAATCTCCAGGTTGAAGTAGGTTCGCCGGCAATCTGCACGAGCACTGCGGTGGGATCAGTGTTTTGCGGACGTGCGGTTCAACAACCACCGAAACGGGTACCGCATGGCATGTAAGCCCCCCGGACGTCGACAGCACCAGCGTTGTCCCCAGTCCTTCGTGCCGGGCGCCTGCTCATCGCAAAGCGGCCGGCTGGAGCGTACCCGGAGACGAAATCCCTGGCTTTGCCTGCCCGCTCGCGGGCAGTTCGCGCTGGTCTGCCGGCCCCTTCCGGCGCCGTGCCCCGGACTCGAAGGAATGCCGTGCGTGGAGTTGGTGTTAAGCTGGATGCCGCACCAGATGCCCCGCCACGGGGACCCAAGGTGCTCGCTCGCTTCCCGCTTAGCCGGCTCCCCAGTCGGCAGCGGTCGGCGGCCTCCACTGAAGTTCACCCGCCGCGAGACTTCCACACCCGCCTGGTCCCCGCTCAGGACCTGGTAGCCGGGTCGCGCGTGCGGGCGCCAGCCATAGGCGGCGGCACACGGGGATGGCAGGAAGCACAACGGGACTGGCTCGACATCACCTCCACTGGCGTCAGCAGCCAGCCGGCGACTGCGGGTAACACGCAACAGCGGAATGCACCGACGGCCCACGTGCCAGGTGCCCGCGCCCTGGGAAGGACCCTTCGTGAGCGAAACCATTGACCTGTTCTCCGGTTCCTCTGGCATGCCCGAGGAACCGACCGTGCTGCCCCAGCCGGGTGGTGCTGCCGCCGGCGCGGCGAGCTCACCGGGTACTTCCACGGCGCAGGCGAGCGAGGTACGCTCCTCGCCGGACGGGACAGACGGCCACGGCGCAGGCCAGGGCGCTGGCGGGGCTCGTACCGGCAGCCAGGGCGGTGGCTCCGGGCGGGCGCTGACGGCGATGCTGCTCCCCGAGCTGCAGCGGGTCGCTCAGTCGCTGGGAATCACCGGGACCGGGCGGATGCGCAAGGGCCAGCTGATCTCCGCCATCGAGGAACGCCGTCAGGGCCGTGCGCCCGCAGCGACGGCGAGCCCGGCCGCGGCATCAGCTGGCGCAGCGGCATCCGGGCCCGGCAGCACGCCCGTAGCGGCGGGCAGCCCGGCCGCGCCGACCGCCACGGGCGGTCGGGTGAGCGGCTTGACCGACAACTCAGATCAGCGGGGCGGGCCCGCGGGAGCCGGCGCCCCCCGCACCTTTGAGCAGGATGCGATGGAACCACAGACATCGGCACGGGCCGACATGAGCGACACAGGCGGAGTCGGCGGCGGCGCAGTCGCGGCGCCAGCCGGGATCGGCGCTCAGGCGCCGGCCGGGATCGGCGACGCGGGCAGCGCCCCGGCCGGCCGGGCCGTCGAGGCGCCGGACAGCCGGCGCGACGCTCAGCAGCCAGCCGACGGACAGCGTGAAGGACAGCGGGAAGGCCGCCGCGACGGCCGCGGCCGCGGCAACGGCGGCCAGCGCCGCGATGACCAGCGGCGGGACGACCAGCCGCGGGCGGCTAGTGACGGGTCCGACCAGCACCGCGATAGCCGCGACGGTGGCCGTGACCAGCAGGGCCGCGACGGTGGCCGCGATCAGCAGGGCCGTGAGCAGCACCAGGGCCGCGGCGACCAGAACCGGGCCGACCAGAACCGGGGCGACGGGCGCGACGACGACCGCGAGGGGTCGGGCAGCCGGCGCAGCCGGGACCGGTTCCGCAACCGGAACTCGGGCGGCGGCAACCGTCGCCGCGAGCGGGGCGGCGGCCAGGACGCCGAGCCGGTCATCTCCGAGGACGATGTGCTCATCCCCATCGCGGGCATCCTCGACGTGCTGGACAACTACGGATTCGTCCGCACCACCGGCTACATGCCAGGTGCCAACGACGTGTACGTCTCGCTGTCCCAGGTGCGCAGGTACGGGCTGCGCAAGGGCGACGTGATCGAGGGCGCGATCCGGCAGCCGCGCGAGGGCGAGCGCCGGGAGAAGTTCAACGCGCTGGTCCGGCTGGACAAGATCAACGGCCTGGACCCTGAGCAGTCCAAGGCGCGGCCCGAGTTCGCGAAGCTGGTCCCGCTTTACCCGCAGGAGCGACTGCGGCTGGAGACCGACCCCACGGCGATGACCACCAGGATCATCGACCTGATCGCGCCGATCGGCAAGGGGCAGCGCGGCCTGATCGTGTCGCCGTCCAAGGCAGGCAAGACCATGGTCATGCAGGCCATCGCGAACGCGATCACCAAGAACAACCCCGAGTGTCACCTCATGGTCGTCCTCGTCGACGAGCGGCCTGAGGAAGTCACCGACATGCAGCGCACGGTCAAGGGGGAGGTCATCTACTCGACCTTCGACCGGCCGTCAGAGGACCACACCACGGTCGCCGAGCTCGCGATCGAGCGGGCCAAGCGGCTGGCCGAGATGGGCCACGACGTGGTCGTGCTGCTCGACTCCATCACCCGGCTCGGCCGGGCCTACAACCTCTCGGCGCCCGCCAGCGGCCGGATCATGTCCGGCGGCGTCGACTCGACCGCGCTCTACCCGCCGAAGCGGTTCTTCGGCGCGGCGCGCAACATCGAGAACGGCGGCTCAATCACGATCCTGGCCACGGCCCTGATCGAGACCGGGTCACGTGCCGACGAGGTGATCTTCGAGGAGTTCAAGGGCACCGGCAACATGGAGCTGCGGCTGCGCCGCGAGCTCGCCGAGAAGCGCATCTTCCCGGCGCTGGACGTGGACGCGTCAAGCACCCGCAAGGAAGACCTGCTGATGTCGCCCGAGGAGCTGCGGATCATCTGGCAGCTGCGCCGGGTGCTGCACGCCCTGGAGCCGCAGCAGGCGCTCGAGGTGCTGATGGAGCGGATGAAGGAGACCAAGAGCAACGCCGAGTTCCTGCTCCAGGTGCAGAAGACGACGCTCGGCGCCAGCTAAGTAACAAGCCCGCAGCCGGGGCAGCCGCCAACCGCGCGGCTGCCCCGTCTGCGGGAATGGCCACGGGCTGCTGCACGTTGCAGCCTCTGGCACACTGGTAACCCACTGAGTGCGGTTCCGGTTCACGCCCGCTCCCATGCGCGGCGACCCGGCGACCGCGAGGACCAGGAGAAACTCGTGAAGTCTGGTATTCACCCTGACTACGTGGTGACCACGGTCACCTGCACCTGCGGGAACACCTTCACCACCCGAAGCACGGCCGCTAACGGGCAGATCCACGCCGACCTCTGCTCGAACTGCCACCCGTTCTACACCGGCAAGCAGAAGATCCTCGACACCGGCGGCCGGGTCGCCAAGTTCGAGCGCAGGTTCGGCAAGAAGGCCGAGAAGAAGGCCTAAGCCCCGCCGTCGGCCGGCCAGGCCTTCCAGACACGGCAGCTCCATCACCGGCAGCTCAGCCCGCTGCCCGCGCGGCGAGGGCTGAGCTGCTGGCCGTCTGGTGCTAGCGCGCCTGGCGCGCTGGCAACCCGAGCTGCGCCGGCCGGCCGCCCCCGCGGTCGGCCGGACAGGCAGGGGCAGGCCAGATCTGGACAGGCTGCGGCGCAACAGGACGCTGACCAGCGCCGGCACCGGCGCTGGCACGGACCGGAGGGAGGTCAGCAGTGTTTGAGCGGGTAGCCGACATGGCAAGCGAGCACGCCAAGCTTGAGCGCGACCTCGCCGACCCGTCCGTGCACGCGGACCAGGACAAGGCCCGCGCGCTCGGCCGGCGGTACGCCGAGCTGAGCCCGGTGGTGCACGCCTACACCGAGTGGCAGCAGGTCACCGGCGACGAGGCCGCCGCGCGCGAGCTGTCCGGCGAGGATCCCTCGTTCGCCGCCGAGGCCGAGCAGCTGGCCGGCCGCCGGGCCGCGCTGGAGCAGCGGATCGAGCAGCTGCTGGTGCCCAGGGACGCGCTCGACGGCAAGGACGTCATCCTTGAGGTCAAGGCCGGCGAGGGTGGCGAGGAATCCGCCCTGTTCGCCGCCGACCTGCTGCGGATGTACCTGCGGTTCGCCGAGCGGCAGGGCTGGAAGACCGAGATCCTCGACGCCACCACGACCGGGCTCGGCGGCTACAAGGACGCCACCGTCGCGGTCCGTGCGGCAGGCCGCGGCACGCTGGCCGGCACCCCGGACGGCGCCTGGGCACGGCTCAAGTACGAGGGCGGCGTGCACCGGGTGCAGCGGGTGCCGGTCACCGAGTCGCAGGGCCGCATCCACACCTCGGCGGCTGGCGTGCTAGTGCTGCCCGAGGCCGACCCGGTCGACGTCAGCATCGACCCGGCCGACCTGCGGATCGACGTGTTCCGCTCGTCCGGCCCCGGCGGCCAGAGCGTCAACACCACCGATTCGGCCGTGCGAATCACGCACGCGCCCACCGGCATCGTGGTCTCCTGCCAGAACGAGAAGAGCCAGCTGCAGAACAAGGAGCAGGCGATGCGGATCCTGCGCGCCCGGCTGCTGGCCCAGGCGCAGGAGGAAGCGGACGCGCAGGCGGCCGCCGACCGGCGCAGCCAGGTCAAGACCGTCGACCGCTCGCAGCGGGTCCGCACCTACAACTTCCCTGAGAACCGGATCTCCGATCACCGGGTCGGCTTCAAGGCCTACAACCTGGACCAGGTCATCGACGGGGACCTCGCGGCGGTGATCGGCGCGCTGGTCGAGGCCGACCGGGCCGGCAAGGTCGCCGGCGCCGGCGATGACTGACCTGGCGGCGCGAGAGACGCGCCAGGCCCGGAGCCGGACAGGCACCTCACCCGGCCGATGAGCCTGCTGCTGGAGGAGATCGCGCTGGCCGCGGCGCGGCTGGCCGAGGCCGGGGTGGAGTCCCCTCGCACCGACGCCGAGCTGATCGCGGCGCACCTGCACGGAGTGCCGCGCGGCCAGTTGCACCTGGTGCCCGACGCCCGGTTCGACCCCCGGTTCTGGGACGACGTTGCCCGCCGCGAGGCACGGGAGCCGCTGCAGCACATCACCGGGCTGGCCTACTTCCGCTATCTCGACCTGGCAGTCGGCCCCGGCGTGTTCGTGCCGCGGCAGGAGACCGAGGTGATGACCGGCTGGGCCATCGACGCGCTCGGCCGGATGGACGCCGCCCAGCCGGTGGTCGCTGACCTGGGGGCCGGCTCAGGCGCCATCGGGCTGGCCATCGCCCAGGAAGTGCCCGGCGCGCTGGTGCACGCGGTGGAGGCAGACCCGCTGGCGGCGCAGTGGATCCGCCGCAACATCGACCGGTGCGCGGCCGCCGCGCCGCACACGGCCGGCCGGGTGCGGCTGCACGAGGCCGACTTCGGCCGGGCGCTGCCGGAGCTGGACGGCGCCGTTGACCTGGTGATCAGCAACCCGCCTTACATCCCGGTGGGTGCGTCGGTGCCGCCCGAGGTGGGCGAGTACGACCCGGCGGCTGCGCTGTGGGGAGGCACCGACGGGCTGGACGGCGTCCGGGTGATCGAGCGAACGGCCAGCAGGCTGCTGCGGCCTGGCGGGTTCGTGGCCGTGGAGCACGGCGCGCCGCAGGGCGCCGCCGTGTACTGGGTGTTCAGCGAGGAGCAGGGCTGGCGCGAGCCGCGCAATCACCAGGATCTGGCCGGCCGGGACCGGTTCGTCACCGCGGTTATGCCGTAGCCCGATGGCCAGCGCCCGACTGCCCGCGGCACGGCCACCGGCCAGCCGGGCCGGCCGCTGCGCCAGGCGGCCGCCCACTTGGGCAGCGACGGCTAGCCGGCCCGACCCGGTGCTCTAGAGTTACCGTAATGCCTGGACATCGCGCCGGAGCCGGGGAGCAGCGGTGAGCAGCTACCTCCTGCTGTTCGGGGTAGCCGCCGCGCTCACCTACGTGCTGACGCCGCTGGTGCAGCGCTTCGCCGTCAGGGTCGGCGCCATCCACCAGGTACGTGACCGCGACGTGCACGTGGTGCCCATCCCGCGGCTCGGCGGCCTGGCGATGTTCGGCGGGCTCGCGGCTGGCATCTGGGTGGCTGGCAATCTCAGCCCACTGCGCGATGTGCTGGCCGGCGCCCATCTGGCCAGCGGGCTGCTGCTTGCCAGTGCCCTGATCGTGGTCATCGGCTTCGCCGACGACCGCTGGGGGCTGAACGCGATCAGCAAGGCGGCTGGTCAGGCCGCCGCCGGGGCGATCCTGGTCGCCTTCGGCGTGCAGCTAAGCTGGCTGCCCGAGCCCGGCCGGGGCACCCTGATCTTCACTCCGAACCAGGGCGCGGCGCTGACCATCCTGCTCGTGGTCGCGACGATCAACGCGGTGAACTTTGTCGACGGCCTCGACGGCCTGGCCGCCGGCATCGTCTGCATCGCGGCGGTCGCGTTCTTCATCTACTACTACGCACTGACCCATTCGCTCAAGATCTCCGGCGAATCCGGCCCGGCGCTGGCCGCCGCCGCCTTGCTGGCCGGGATCTGCCTGGGCTTCCTGCCGCACAACTTCTGGCCGGCCCGGATCTTCATGGGCGATACCGGCTCGATGCTGCTGGGCCTGCTGCTCGCCTACGTGCCGATCTCCAGCATCAGCGCGCTCGACCCGTCCAGCCTGCTTGACTACCGCGGCGGCGCGATCAACCGGTTCCCCGAGGTGCTGCCGCTGCTCGTGCCGGCGGCGATCATGGTCGTCCCCTACGCTGACCTTGTCCTCGCAGTGGTCAGGCGGACCAGGGCTGGCAAGTCACCGTTCGCCCCTGATCGGATGCACCTGCAGCACCGGCTGCTCGCCATCGGTCACTCGCACCGGTCAAGCGTGCTGATCATGTACCTGTGGGCTGGCCTCTTCTCCGCCACGGTGGTCTGGCTGTCGATCGCCAGGACCCAGGCGTTCATCTTCGCCGTCACCACGCTCGCAGCCGTGCTACTGCTGCTGCTCATGACGATGCCGCGACTGCGCTGGTGGCAACGGGGTCACCTGCGGGCAGCCCCGGCCGGCGCCGCGGCGGGCCGGGCCCGTGCCGGAGCCGCTGGCTCCGTCCGGCCGCAGCCATCCCCGAACGGTGCGCTCGCCAGCGGCCAGCCGGCCGCCGCCGGGCCAGCCGCCCAGCAGGGCCTGGCCCCTGCCGCGCTGCCCAAGCGGAGAGCGCGCAGCGCGGCTCCCGGTCCCGGCGCAGGCCCGGCGAGCCCGGCCAGCCCGACGGACCAGCTGAGCGGACCGGCTGGCCGCGCAGACGGCGCGCCGGGCCAGGGCACGGTGCCCGATGGCTGGCGTGACCAGGCAGCTGCGCCCGGCGTCTGGCACGACCGCTCGGCCGCCGGCAGCCTGTGGCAGCCGCAGCTCGCCCGCACCGATCGCTGGCAGGATCAGCACAGCGCGGCCGGCCTGCACGCGGCCCCGACCGAGGACTGGCCTGATCAGGGCGGGCCAGCCGGCCAGTGGCAGCAGGCCGGGCTCGCCGAGCGTTCAGACTGGCCGGAGGACGCGCCCGGCCGGTAGCACAAGCCGTCGTCGCCGTGTGCTCAGGCTGCCAGACCGGCTGCTGACAGTGGCGGATCGGAGCTTGTGATATCTTTCACGAGCACCCGTAAACTGGGGATGCAGTGCATCGTGATAGCTTGCGGTCACTGGCAGGGCGGCTGTGCCGCACCTGCCGGGCAGCTGGGTGTCACCTGCAGACGGACGCCAGATTTCCCGAGATAAAGTGCCCGAAACCTTCCCTTCGAGATCTCCCGGAGTTCCGCCGATGCTGGCGAGCTATGCCCGTATCGTCCGCCTGTCGGCCGCCACGGCCGGCGCGGTGGGCGTGGTCATGGCTGGCCTCAGCGCGGCGCTCGGCGGGTCAAGGGGATTGCTCGGCGCCATCCTCGGCATCGCCCTGGTGGCCATCTTCTTCGCGATCAGCGTGCTCGCCGTCGGGCGGGCGGCGCGGGTCAGCCCGCAGGCCATGATGATCACGGCGCTGGCCACCTACCTCGCGAAGATCCTGCTGCTGGTCTTCTTCGTCGTCCGGTTCTCCGACACCACGGTGTTCAGCACCAGGCTGTTCGGCATCACCGCGGTGGCGTGCATCCTGGCCTGGACCGGGTCGCAGGTGCTGTGGTCGCTGCGGCTCAAGCTGCCGTATGTCCAGCCGTACGGAGAAGGATGACCCGTGACGGCACCTCAGCTACCGGACCTCGGATCGCGGCCCGCGATCCTGGCTGCCCCGCGCAAGCCGCGCGGCGCAGCGGCGCGTGATGGCGGGCGGGGCGATGCGGGCCGGCGGCACCCCCGGCGGGCAGCGGCGTGCCCCTGGCCAGGGCCAGGAGGCGAACGCCGGCTGGACGATCTTCGGCTACATGATCTCCGGCATGGCCGCCTATGGCGGCATTGGCTGGCTGGTCGGGCACTACACGCACCTGCCCCTGCTGTTCCCGGTCGGCATGCTGGCCGGGATCGTGCTGGCGATCGTAGGCATCATCTACCGGTACGGCAGGCCCTGACCTGCGGCCTGAGCCATCCGGTGACGACGCGACGGGCTATCGCGCGCCCTCCGTCGACTATCCGCGTCCAGCTGAAGGCAGCCAGGACGGCGCGAAGCGAGGCTGGAGGAGGCCGCGTTGGTCGGTGACGTAGTTCTGCTGGCTCAGGGCGGCTGCCATCTGCATTCGACCCCGAGCTGCGGCTATCCCGCGCCTGGCCTGCAGAGCTTTCTCTTCCCGCCTATCTTCTCGATCGGCAGCTTCCACTTCACCAAGCCGATGCTGCTGGCGGTGATCTGCGCAGCCCTGGTGATCGCGTTCTTCTGGTCGGCGTTCTCCCGGCCGCAGCTGGTCCCGCACACCATGCAGAACATCGGCGAGCTGGGCGTCATGTTCGTCCGTGACCAGATCCTTCGGCCGATGATGGGCAAGCGCGGCGACGGCTACCTGCCGTTCCTGGTCGCGCTGTTCTTCTTCATCTGGGTCATGAACCTGATGGAGATCATCCCGGTGGCGCAGTTCCCGCCGATGTCGCGGATCGCGTTCCCGGTCGCGCTGATGCTGATGGTCTACGTGACCTACACCTACGTCGGCATCAAGCGCCAGGGCCTTGGCGGCTACTTCAAGAACATGATCCCGAGCGGGGTGCCGTTCTTCATCCTGGTCATCCTGGCCCCGGTGGAAATCGCGCAGTACATCATCGTGCGGCCGTTCACGCTGGCAGTCCGGCTGTTCGCGAACATGTTCGCCGGCCACATCCTCATCTCGGTCTTCACGCTGGCGTCGTGGTACCTGTTCGGGCTGGGGATCCAGCTGCTGTACAGCGCCACGTCGTTCATCCTGGTGATCGTCCTGACCGCGTTCGAGATGCTGATCCAGGCGCTGCAGGCCTACATCTTCACGATCCTGACCGCCCAGTACATCGGCGGCTCGCTGGAGGGTGGTCACTGACATGACCAGCCAGCCAGCAGTCCGCAGCGCCGCGGGCCGTCAGTCACAGACCCGCCGGGGAAAGTCCGCCGGCACAACGGAAAAGGAAAACGCACATGCTTGATGCTCTCCATCTGGCAGCCGGCGCCACCCAGGTCCTGCAGATCAACTTCGGCGCCGTGGCCTACGGTCTCGCGGCCATCGGCCCCGGTATCGGCATCGGCCTGATCTTCGGCCACGGCGTGGAAGCCATGGCGCGGCAGCCTGAGGCGGCCGGAATGATCCGGTCCAACATGTACATCGGCTTCGCGCTGACCGAAGCGCTGGCCCTGATCGGAATCGTGATCCCGTTCATCTTCCACGCCGCCTGAGCGCGGCGGGGAGGGAGCAGACCATGACAGCGCGAGCAAGGACACGGCAGTGAAGTACCTGGCAGCGACAGACCTGGGCCCGCTGCTTCCGGACGCGGTCGAGCTGATCATCGGCACCATCGCGTTCGCGATCGTCTTCGCCGTGCTCTACAAGGTGCTCATGCCAAGGATCAGCAAGACCCTGGCGGATCGCACCGACCAGATCGAGGGCGGCCTGCAGCGCGCAGAAAGCGCCCAGGCCGAGGCGAAGCGAACGCTTGAGCAGTACCGGGCACAGCTCGCCGAGGCCAGGCATGAGGCATCAAGCGTGCGCGAGCAGGCCAAGGAGGAAGGCGCCCAGATCAAGGCTGAGCTGCGGGCGCAGGGCGAGGCCGAGCGGCAGCGCATCGTCGCGGCCGCGCAAGCCCAGATCGAGGCTGAGCGGCAGCAGGCGCTGACCGCGCTCCGGGCGGAGATCGGCACGCTGTCGGTCGAGCTGGCGGGGCGCGTCGTGGGCGAGTCGCTTGAGGATGAGGCCAGGCAGCGGCGCATCGTCGACAGGTTCCTGGCCGGCCTTGAGCAGCAGGCTGCCGAGGTGGAGGCCACCCGGTGAGAGGCACAAGCCGGGCCTCGCTCGCGCAGGCCAAGGAGCAGCTCGTCGCGGCGGTAGCCGCCGGCGCGCCGGCCGGCGAGCTCGGCGGCGACCTGCTCAACATCGCCGAGCTGCTTGACCGCGAGGGCGCCCTGCGCCGGACGCTGTCGGATCCGGCCAGGGAGAGCAGGGCGAAGGCTGGCCTGGCGGACATGCTGCTGACGGGCAAGGTCGGCGCTGCGGCCCTCGGCCTGGTCCGCGACCTGGTCAGCTCGCGCTGGTCGGAGCCCAGGGACCTGGCGGACGCCGCCGAGCAGCTCGGCGTGCTCGGCATCGTCGAGCAGGCGGGTCAGGACGGCCAGATGGACGACCTGGAGGACGAGCTGTTCCGGTTCGGCCGGGTGGTCAGCGCGCAGTCCCAGCTGCGGATCTCGCTGTCGAACCCCTTCATCCAGGCGGACCGCAAGCGGGCGCTGATCGGCGACCTGCTTGACGGCAAGGTGACGCCGCCGACGCTGCGGCTGGTCACCGAGGCAGCCGTGCGCCCGAGGGGACGTAGCCTGGACCAGAGCCTTGAGTCGTACGCTGACCTGATTGCCGAGCGGCGGCAGCGGCTGGTGGCTGAGGTGCACGTTGCCGTCAGGCTGACCGACGAGCAGCGGGACCGGCTCAAGGCGGCGCTGGCGGGGGTGTACGGCCACGAGGTCTATCTCAATATCGTCCTCGATCCGCAGGTTCTGGGCGGGATGTCCGTCCAGGTCGGCGACGAGGTGATCGACGGCAGCACGGCGAGCCGTCTCGCTGAGCTGCGGCGGCGGCTCGCCTCCTAACGGCGCGCGGACGCAGACCCAGAGCACCGCTGGCACGCCAGCACCAAGACGAAAGAGACGCGAGGACAATGGCGGAGCTGACTATCCGGCCAGACGAGATCAGGGACGCGCTGGCGCGTTTCGTCGAGGCGTACAAGCCGGAGGCCGCCTCCACCGAGGAGGTCGGCACCGTCATCGAGTGCGGTGACGGCATCGCCAGGGTCGAGGGCCTGCCCTCGGTCATGGCCAACGAGCTGCTCGAGTTCGAGGACGGCACCCGCGGCCTGGCGCAGAACCTGGACGTCAGGGAGATCGGCGTCGTGGTGCTCGGCGAGTACACCCAGATTGAGGAGGGCCAGCAGGTCCGGCGCACCGGTGAGGTGCTGTCGGTGCCGGTCGGCGACAGCTTCCTCGGCCGGGTCGTCGACCCGCTTGGCAAGCCGCTGGACGGCAAGGGCCCGATCGAGAACACCCAGCTGCGCGCCCTGGAAGTGCAGGCGCCGAGTGTGGTGCAGCGGCAGCCGGTGAAGGAGCCGTTGCAGACCGGCATCAAGGCGATCGACGCGATGACCGCGATCGGCCGGGGCCAGCGGCAGCTGATCCTTGGCGACCGGCAGACCGGCAAGACCGCGATCGCCATTGACACGATCATCAACCAGAAGGCCAACTGGGAGTCCGGCGACCCCAAGCGCCAGGTCCGCTGCATCTACGTGGCGATCGGCCAGAAGGGCTCCACGATCGCCCAGGTCAGGCAAGCGCTCGAAGACGCGGGCGCGGCCGAGTACACGACCATCGTGGCCGCCCCGGCCTCGGACCCGGCTGGTTTCAAGTACATCGCCCCGTACACCGGCTCGGCGATCGGCCAGCACTGGATGTACGACGGCAAGCACGCCCTGATCATCTTCGACGACCTGAGCAAGCAGGCCGAGGCCTACCGGGCCATCTCGCTGCTGCTGCGCCGGCCGCCGGGCCGCGAGGCCTATCCCGGTGACGTCTTCTACCTGCACTCACGGCTGCTTGAGCGCTGCGCGAAGCTGTCCGACGAGCTGGGCGCCGGGTCGATGACCGGGCTGCCGATCATCGAGACCAAGGCCAACGACATCTCCGCTTACATCCCGACCAACGTGATCTCGATCACCGACGGCCAGATCTACCTGGAGACCGACCTGTTCAACTCCGGTGTCCGGCCGGCTATCAACGTCGGCCGCTCGGTGTCCAGGGTGGGCGGCAACGCCCAGGTCAAGGGCATGAAGAAGGTCGCCGGCACGCTCAAGCTCTCACTGTCACAGTTCCGCGATCTGGAGGCGTTCGCCTCGTTCGCCTCTGACCTCGACCCGGCGTCCCGCGCCCAGCTGGACCGGGGCGCCCGGCTGGTCGAGCTGCTCAAGCAGCCCCAGTACAGCCCGTATCCGGTCGAGCGGGAGATCGTATCGGTCTGGATCGGCACGACCGGCCAGCTCGACGACGTGCCGCTGGATGACGTACAGCGGTTCGAGTCCGAGTTCCTCGGCTTCGTGCAGCGCACGCACGCTGGGATCTTCGACGCGATCAGGGAGACCGGGGAGCTGTCCGAGGACACCACCACGGCGCTCAAGGACGCGGTCGAGGACTTCCGCCGCGGCTTCGAGATCACCGGCGGTGGCCTGCTGGTGAGCGATGACGCCGAGGCAGCCGAGGAAGGCGACGTCGAGCAGGAGACGGTCAAGCGCTACGTCCCGCCGAAGACCGAGCAGGGCCAGGCGGGCTGAGCGGATGGGAGCACAGCTTCGCGCGGTCAGGCGGCGGATCAGGTCGGTCCAGTCCACCGCCAAGATCACCCGTGCGCAGGAGCTCATCGCCTCGTCCCGGATCATTAAGGCGCAGCAGCGGGTCAGGGAGGCCGAGCCGTACGCGCGCGAGCTGACCAGGGCCGTCACCGCCGCGGTGAGCCGCTCGGCGCAGGTCGACCACCCGCTGACGATGACCGCCACCGACCCGAAGCGGGCCGCGGTGCTGATCCTGACCAGCGACCGTGGCTTCGCCGGCGGCTACAACGCGACCGTGCTGCGGGAGGCGCAGGGCCTGCGGATGCTGCTGCGCGAGCAGGGCGTGACCGCCGTGCCGTTCGTCTCCGGCCGCAAGGGCATCGCCTGGCACAGCTTCCGCGACCTGGAGATGGCCGCGCAGTGGAGCGGGTACTCGGAGACGCCGCGGCAGCGCGACGCCGCGGCGATCGCCAGCGAGCTGCTCGCGGCGTTCGCCCGCCCGACCGAAGACGGCGGGGTCGACGAGATCCACATCGTCTACACCCAGTTCGTGTCCATGCTGACCCAGCGGCCGGTGATCCGCAGGATGCTGCCGCTGGAGGTCGAGGAAACCGCCGAGCCGCTGGCGATCGGGCCGGTGCCGGTGTACGAGTTCGAGCCGTCGCCGCAGGGCGTGCTCGACTCGCTGCTGCCGTGGTACGTGGAGAGCAGGATCTACCACGCGCTGCTCGACGCGGCCGCGGCAGAGATCGCCGCCCGGCGGCGAGCGATGAAGTCGGCGACCGACAACGCCCACGACCTGATTGACAGCCTCACCCTCGAGGCCAACAAGGCTCGGCAGTCGGAGATCACCCAGGAAATCAGCGAGATCGTCGGCGGCGCGAACGCGA
Source organism: Streptosporangiaceae bacterium (assembly GCA_036495525.1). Taxonomy (GTDB): domain Bacteria; phylum Actinomycetota; class Actinomycetes; order Streptosporangiales; family Streptosporangiaceae; genus DASXMR01. The sequence continues at coordinate 24,295 of DASXMR010000046.1, forward strand.
TGGCCGAGTCGATCGCAGGGAGTTAGTGAGCATCAGCATGACCGCAACCGCAGAGAACAGCACCGCAGCAGGCGGGCCTGACAGCATCGCTGCCGGTACCGGCCGGGTAACACGCGTGATCGGTCCGGTTGTCGACGTCGAGTTCAGCGCTGAGCAGATGCCCGAGATCTACAACGCCCTGCACGTGGACGTGACCATCGGGGACAGCACGAGCACGCTCACCCTTGAGGTCGCCCAGCACATCGGCGACAACACCGTCCGGGCGATCTCGATGCAGCAGACCGACGGCCTGGTACGCGGCGCCGAGGTGACCGACACCGGCGCGTCGATCTCGGTCCCGGTCGGCGACGTGACCAAGGGCCACGTGTTCAACGTGCTTGGCGAGACCCTGGACGTGCCCCTGTCGTCGCTCAAGGTCACCGAGCGCTGGCCGATCCACCGCGAGGCGCCCGCCTTCGACCAGCTCGAGCCCAGGACCGAGGTGTTCATCACCGGGATCAAGGTGCTCGACCTGCTCACCCCGTACGTGCGCGGCGGGAAGATCGGCCTGTTCGGCGGCGCCGGCGTGGGCAAGACCGTGCTGATCCAGGAGATGATCCGCCGGGTCGCGCAGGACTTCAGCGGCGTGTCCGTCTTCGCCGGCGTGGGAGAGCGCACCCGCGAGGGCAATGACCTGTTCCTGGAGATGACCGAGTCCGGCGTGATCAACGACACGGCGCTGGTCTTCGGGCAGATGGACGAGCCACCGGGCACCCGGCTGCGGGTCGGGCTGGCCGCGCTGACCATGGCCGAGTACTTCCGCGACGAGCAGCGCCAGGACGTGCTGCTGTTCATCGACAACATCTTCCGCTTCACCCAGGCGGGCTCTGAGGTTTCCACGCTGCTCGGCCGGATACCGTCGGCGGTGGGCTACCAGCCGACGCTGGCCGACGAGATGGGCCAGCTGCAGGAGCGGATCACCTCGACCCGCGGCCACTCGATCACCTCGATGCAGGCGATCTTCGTGCCAGCTGACGACTACACCGACCCGGCGCCGGCCACCACGTTCGCGCACCTGGACGCCACCACGGAGCTGTCCAGGGAGATCACCGAGAAGGGCATCTTCCCCGCGGTCGACCCGCTGGCCTCGACCTCCCGGCTGCTGGACGCCAAGTACATCGGCCAGGAGCACTACGACGTGGCCCGCGAGGTGCAGCGGATCCTGCAGCGCTACAACGAACTGCAGGACATCATCGCGATCCTGGGCATCGACGAGCTGTCCGAGGAAGACCGGGTCACCGTCCAGCGGGCGCGCCGGATCGAGCGGTTCTTGTCCCATCCGATGTACGTGGCCGAGCAGTTCACCGGCATCCCCGGCGTCTTCGTGCCGCTGGACGAGACGATCGCCTCGTTCAAGGCCGTTGCCGAAGGCAAGTACGACCACGTGCCCGAGCAGGCGTTCTTCATGGTCGGCGGCATCGAGGACGTGGAAAAGAAGGCCAGGGAGCTGGAGCGGTCATGACCCGTCCGGCATGCTGGCGGCCGCCGGGAGGGCCGCGGTGACGCTGCAGGTGGCCCTCGTCGTCCCGGAGGGCGAGATCTGGTCCGGCCCGGCCCAGCGGGTCATCGCCAAGACACTGGACGGCGACCTCGGCGTGCTGGCCGGGCACACTCCCGTGCTCGGCATCCTGAGCGAGGGCAGTGTGGTCCGGATCCTGGGCGAGGAGGGCGGGCCGACCGGGGGAGAGCTGACCGCCGCGGTGGCCGGCGGGTTCCTGTCGGTCGCCGACGACCGGGTCTCGATCCTGGCCCGCGATGCGCAGCTAGGTGCTGACGTGGACAAGTCCGCGGTGCGGGCCGACCTCGACGCCGAGCTGCAGAGCGCCGACCACGGACCCTCAGCCGAGGAGTCCTCGACGGCTCGCTATCTGCGCGCGCTGCTGCGGGCCGCTGGCGACGAAGCCTGATCGGGCCAGCGCGGGATGCCGAGACTGGCAGACTCGCTGGCTGTTTGGTTTGCCTGGCTGCTTGTCTCGGTGCTGCTCGCCGCCGCCGTCGCGGCGCTGGGCATCACGGTTCGCCGGATCCTGCTCGAGCGCGGCGGCGGCAACGTCGAGTGCGGGCTGCGCCGCGGTCCTGGCCAGCGCTGGCGCCTCGGCATCGTCGCTTACCGGCCCGACGAGCTGCGCTGGTTCAGCGCGTTCGGGGTCAGGCTGCGGCCCAACCTGGTCCTGGCTCGTAGCGCGATGCTCGTCACCGGCCGCCGGCCGGTCACCGCGGCCGAGGCGGTCAGCATCGGCGCCGGCACCGTGGTCATCGAGTGCCGGCTCAGCCCGGCTCCGCTCGTGACCGGCCAGCGCCGGGCACCGGCAGGGCCGGTCGAGCTCGCCATGGCCGAGGCCGCGCTGACCGGCTTCCTGGCCTGGCTGGAATCTGCCCCGCCTGGCCGGATGGCCGGCCGCGGCTGACGGCTACGGCTTGGCGGCTACGGCTGACGGCTCCGGCTTAGCGGCTGCGGCTGGCGGCCGCGACCGCGCGGCTGGCTAGCGCTCGCCGCCCGGCTGCCAGAGCAGGTCGCCCGCCGTCTCATTGGCCCGCCTGCCGAGGATGAACAGCAGGTCGGAGAGCCGGTTCAGGTACGTCGCGGTGAGCGGGTTCATACCGTCGCCGTGCACGGCGAGCGCCGCCCAGGTGGTGCGCTCGGCCCGGCGCACCGCGGTGCGCGCGACGTGCAGCAGGGCGGCTCCCGCCGTGCCGCCCGGCAGGATGAAGCTGCGGAGCGCTGGCAGGCCCTCGTTCTGCCGGTCGCACTCCTGCTCCAGGGCGGTCACGTAGCCCTGGTCGATCCGCAACGGCGGATACGGGGGATCGTCCCTTACCGGGTTGCACAGGTCGGCGCCGACGTCGAACAGCTCGTTCTGGATCCGGATCAGCAGCCTGGTCATCTCGCCCGGCAGCTGGCCCATGGTCACCGCCACGCCGATCGCCGCGTTCGCCTCGTCCACGTCAGCGTAGGAAGCCAGGCGTACGTCGGTCTTCGGCGCCCGGCTGCCGTCGCCCAGTGCGGTGGTGCCGTCGTCGCCGGTGCGGGTGTAGATGCGGGACAGCACGACCGGCGTCTGCTTGCGATCGGAAGACATGGGCTCACGCTACCGGGCTGGCGAGCGCCGGCGGCGCGAGCCCGCTCTGGTGCCGCGGCCGGGGCGCTCGCGCGGGACTGGCGTGGATGGCGCTCCCTGGCCGCCTTTGCTGCCGGGGCTGGCGGCGCTCGCGCGGGACTGGCGGGGGACGGCCGCGTTCTTCATGGTTCCTGACTGGATCCAGACAGTGACCAGACGGCTGTCCTGGTAACGATTGCCGCTATACCAGGATCACTCTGACCTGGGGTATTCACATCAGCACCACGATGTGGCATCGTATAAACACGAAGGGTGATGACCGAGCAGCGGCCAGGCTACTCATGCGCCGAACTGGCTGCCGCCGGGATGTTCACCTCGCAGGCCCTAGCGGCCTGGAGCGGGCCCGGCGACGCGGCCCGCGGGCCATCTTTGGTCAGCTTCCGGCGGATCTCGGGGGCCCGCCGGTAGCCCAGATGGCTCAGACAGTGGGGGGAAGCGCGCTCCCGGCCAGCGGGCCGGGAGCGCGCTTTGCCGTCCAGCCTGGCGCGTCCGGCTGGGGTGTCCAGCCGGCCGTCCAGCCGGGAGCGTGCTTTGCCCGCCCGGCATCTCGTGTCAGCGGCAGGCCGGGCGAGTAGGGTTCTTGTTCAGATGTCCCGATGACGTTCTGGATGGTGGCTGTGTACGACTATGTCATCGTTGGCGCCGGCAGTGCCGGCTGCGTGCTCGCGTCGCGCCTGTCCGAGAACCCGGCCACCCGAGTGCTGCTGCTCGAGGCGGGCCCGCCCGACGACGCCGACGAGATCCATATCCCGGCGGCGCTGAACCTGCTGTTCAAGAGCACCTACGACTGGAACTTCCAGACCGTGCCGCAGGAGCGGGCGGCCGGCCGCTCGGTCTACTGGCCGCGCGGGCGTACCCTGGGCGGCTCGTCCTCCATCAACGCGATGATCTACATCCGCGGCAACCGGTACGACTACGACACCTGGCGTGACGAGTACGGCTGCGAGGGCTGGGGCTACGCCGACATGCTGCCCTACTTCATCCGCGCTGAGGCCAACTCGCGCGGCGAGTCGCCGTTCCACGGCGGATCCGGCCCGCTGTCGGTGCAGGACCTGCGGCACAAGTCGCCGCTCACCGCCGCCTTCGTGGCCGCCGCCGAGCACAGCGGACAGCCGGCCAACGCCGACTTCAACGGCGCGCAGCAGGACGGCGTCGGGTTCTACCAGGTCACCCAGAAGGCGGGGCGACGGTGGTCGGCCGCTGACGCCTACCTGCACCCGGCGGCTGACCGGCCCAACCTGACAATCGAGACCGACGCGCTGGTGACGGGCGTGCTGATCGAGGCGGGGCGCGCCACCGGCGTGCGCTACCTCAGGCGCGGCACCGAGGAGCTGGCCAGGGCAGAGGCGGAGGTCATCCTCGCCGCCGGCGCGGTCGGCAGCCCGCAGCTGCTGATGCTGTCCGGCGTCGGGCCAGCCGATCACCTGCACGAGCATGGCATCGCCGTGCTGGCCGACAGCCCCGGAGTCGGCGCCAACCTGTCGGACCACCCGATCGTGACGGCGCTGTGGAGCACGCCGAAGTCACCAAGCCTGGCCGAGAAGGCCGGCCCAAGGAACATGCTGCGCTGGCAGTTCGCCCACTCCGGCCCGATGACGACCAACGTCGCCGAGGCCGGCGGGTTCGTGCGCACCGAGGCCGGCCTGCCGGCCCCCGACATCCAGTGGCATGTGCTGCCGGTGCCCTACATCCAGGGCGGCCTAGTCGACCCGACCATCCGGGCCATGTCGCTGCTGATCACGCTCGTGGCTGTCGGCAGCCGCGGCACGGTCCGGCTGCGCAGCAGCGACCCGCGGCACAAGCCGGCCATCGACCCGGCCTACCTTTCTGACGCTGCCGACATCGGCCCGCTGATCAGCGCCATCGGCATGGCCAGGGAGATCGCCGCCGCCAAGCCGCTGAGCAAAGTCTGCCGGGCCGAGCTCTCGCCGGGTGCCGACCTGGTCAGCGACGCCGAGCTGATCGACTTCATCCGCCGCGACATCACCACGATCTACCATCCGGTCGGCACCTGTGCGATGGGCGGCGACTCGCGCGTGGCGGCCAGCAGGCTTGCCAGCGTCGTCGACCCCGAGCTGCGGGTGCGCGGCGTCGAGGGCCTGCGAGTCGTGGACGCGTCGGTCATGCCGGCCGTGCCGCGCGGCAACACCAACGCGCCCACGATCGCGATCGCCGAGCGCGCCGCCGACCTGATCAGCGGCCGCGCGCCGCTCGCCGCGCTCGACCCGAGCGACCTGGCGCTGGCCGCCGCCCCGGTTCCGTAGCCGAAACCGCAGCGGGCCCGGCCAGCTTGCCGCTGGCCGGGCCGTGCGGGCCGCTGGCCAGCTCGCGCTGGTCAGGCCCGTGCTGCTGCTAGTCGGGCTGCCTACCGCCGGGACGACCCAGCCTTTGCCCGGTTGTCGGCCAGCCGTTCTGATTCGGCATCAGCCCCGCGGCGCGGCAGGCTGATCCGCTGCCGCAGCCGGGCTGAGATCGGCTGCGAAGGTGCGGTCGCCGCATCCCCGTCGACCTGATCGGACGGGGCTGCCCGGCGGACTGCCTCGGCGTCAGCGGCGATCGCTGCGTCCCTGACGCCGACGACGGTGAAGCGGCCGAGCGCTAGTGCGGCGAAGAACACGATAGCTGCGCCCAGCCCGTAGTAGAACCCGAGCTGCTCGGCCGCGCGGTGAACGGCCCCGCCGGCCGGCATCCCCGCCGACAGGCTCGTGCGCAGGGGCAGCACCAGCGGTCCGGCAGCGAACCAGATACCGCTGAGCGTCGCCAGCGTGGCACCGCCGACGGCGCCTGGCCTGCTCCGGCTCGCTAGCACGACCAGCCCGCCGATGAGGGCTGCCGCGCCAGGCACGACGTCGAGCCACACCCGGCCTGACGTCATGACCCACGGGTGGTTCGGCGTGTAGGCGAAATGGAAATAGGGCCCGATGAACGGAATCAGGCCACCCCAGATACCGAGCAGCACAAGCAGCACGCCGCTGAGCGCGCCGCGACTCCGCGGAATCCGCAGCATCCCGGCCATTTGAATCACTCCTTTGCCAGGGTCAAACCTGCTTGGCGCAGTTACCCGGCTGATCGCCGGCCATGCACGGCCGGCCATTCAGCACAATGGCCGGTCGCTGGGAGCGCGCCGTTTTGTCAGAGTACCGAGCTAACCTAGAACATGCATTCGAGGGAAGTCCATCGGTAGTCCGGAGCAGGCAGCCGCGTAGCAGACGGAGGTGCCCAGGGTGTGCGAGTCCCGGCAGCCAAGCCGTCCGGCGAGTGCGGCGGACGCGATAGCGATGGCGCGCACGGGCCTGGCATGGCTGGCCGCCGCTGACGTGGCCGCATTACCGGCCGTTACCCAGGGGGACTGCCTGCGCGCGCTGGCCGAGGCCGAGTCGCTGCATCTCGCTGCCCGGACCCGGGTGCTCAGCGCCTACCGGGCGCAGGCCGGATACGAAGAGGACGGGCACGGGTCGGCGGCCACGTGGCTGACCTGGCAGACGAGAGTTACCAGCGGCGCGGCTGGTGCGGCGGTGGCTTGGACCAGGCGGCTGGCGGCTCACCCGGCGGTCGCGACCGCCCTGGCCGAAGCTGCCATCAGCGTCTCCTGGGCGAAGGCCATCTGCGCCTGGAGTGACCAGCTGCCGGAAGCGAACCGGGCCGACGCGGACGCGATCTTGCTGGCCGCCGCGGCTGGCGGTGCTGACCTGGCGGACTTAGCCGCTCTCGCGCAGCAGATCAGGGCGCGCACCGCAGGACCCGACCACGACACAGACGGCTTCGATGACCGGTGGCTGCGCCTGGACCAGACCCTCGATGGTGTTGGCAGCCTGCAGGGCCAGCTGACGGCCAGGTGCCGCGCAGCGCTGGAAGCAGTCCTCGGAACCCTGGGCCGCAAGCATGGTCCGGAGGACACCAGGAGTCGCAGCCAGCGCGACCATGACGCGCTCGAGGAAGCGTGCCGGCTGCTGCTCGCCGCCGGCTGCCTGCCCGCCCGAGCTGGCCAGCCGGTGCAGCTGCAGGTCCACATGACCCTCGACGACCTGCTGGGCCGCGCCGGAGCCGCCAGCCAGCCGGCCAGTTCGGCCGCCATCGGACTGCCATGCGGGACTGCTGCACCGGCCAGCGCGGCCGCGTTCGGGCTGCCTGCCGGGCCGGGCGACGAGTGTGACGTCGCGATCCTGCCGGTCGTGACCGGTCACCTCGACCCTGATGTGCTTGATCAGCTTGCAGCCGTCGTTCTGCGGGCGAATGTCGCCGCAGCCGGACCGCCAGGTGCCGCAGGCCCCGGTCGGCCCGGCTCTGCTGACCGGCGGTGCGCTGAGTCCGGCCGGGCGTCGGGTCGCACGCCAGGCGATCTGGCCGAGGCTGGAGCGGCGAGTCCAGCTAGCGTGCTGCGGGCGGAGCGCGCCGTGCGACAGCTGATAGTCCGGTGGGCGGTGGCGTTGCTATCCGGGCCATTCGGCCTGGCTGCCACCTTGCGTACCAGCCTGCCGCACGACGTCGTGGCCAGCGTCTCGCTGCCGCTGGACGTGGGCGCGCTGACGGAGACCATTCCGGTTCATCTGCGGCGCGCGGTGACCGTGCGCGACCCGCAATGCCGGTTCCCCGGCTGCGATCAGCCGGCTGCTGCGTGCCAGCCGCACCACATCGTGCCCCGTTCGCAAGGCGGTCCGGCCAGCCTCAGCAACCTGGTCAACCTCTGCGCGTTCCACCACCTGACCGTGATCCACCGGTGGGGCTGGGCCATCACCTTGCATCCCGACGGGACCGTGACCGCCACCAGCCCGGACCGCGACAGGGTCCTGCGCAGCCACAGTCCGCCGGCCGCGGCCGCCTGAACGGCGGGACCCTGAACGGCGGGACCCTGAACGGCGGGACGGCGGAACCTGGGACGGGCGGGCGGCGGGACGCGGGTAAGGCGCTACCTGCTACTTGTAGCGCTTCCCGTGCAGCATGGTCGCGAGGCTCATGACTCTCTTCATGTCCTGGTCGGTGCGGCCGAACGAGGTCAGGTTCGCCGTCGGCTTCATCCGCTGCCGGGTGATGGCCTTGGGCTGCGCGAATTCGCGCAGGCCGTCCGCGCCGTGGATCCGGCCGAAGCCCGAGTCGCCGGAGCCGCCAAAGGGCAGCGCGGGGACGCTGGCGAACGAGATCACCGAGTTCACCGCCGTCATGCCGCTGCGCAGCGAACGGGCGGCTGCCATGGCGGCCTTCTTGTTCCGGGCGAAGATCGAGCCGCCGAGCCCGTAACTGCTGGCATTGGCCAGCGCGACGCCCTCGTCGAGGTCGGCCACCTTGGTCACGGTGACGGTCGGCCCGAAGGTCTCCTCGGTCACCGCCCTGCTCTCCTCCGGCACGTCGGCGAGGATCACCGGCCCGACGAAGGGCTTGCGTATGCTCGCGATTCCGCCAACGACCGACCGGCCGCCCCTGGCCAGCGCGTCGGCTATGTGCCGCTCGATGACCTCGAACTGGCCAGGCATGGTCATCGGGCCGTAGTCAGCCTCGCGGTCCTCGCCTGGCCGGACAGACGTGACCCGCTCGGTGAGCTTCTCAAGGAACGTGTGATACACGTCCTGCGCCACGTAGACACGCTCGATGCCAATGCAGGTCTGCCCGGCGTTCGACAGCGCGCCCCAGGTGGCGGCGTCGGCCGCGGCATCGAGGTCAGCGTCAGCCGCGACGATGAGCGCGTCCTTGCCACCGCACTCGGCGACCATCGGCGTGAGGGTCGGCGCGCAGGCAGCCATGACCTTCTTCGCGGTAGCCGCCGATCCGGTGAACGCGATCTTGTTCACGCCACTGCGGGCGAGCGCCTCGCCGGTCGGGCCGGCGCCGGTGATCAGCTGCAGCACGGGCTGCTCGGGCACCACCTCGCTGAAGGACCTGACCAGCGCGTCGCCGACGGCCGGCGTCAGCTCGCTCGGCTTGAACACCACGGCGTTGCCAGCTGCGAGCGCATAGGCGATCGAGCCCACCGGGGTGAACACCGGGTAGTTCCACGGCCCGATCACGCCGACGACGCCGAGCGGCAGGTACTCAAGCGTCGACGCCTGGTTGATCGCCACCAGGCCGCTGCGCACCCGGCGCGGCCCGAGCACCTTGCGCGCGTGCTTGGCTGCCCAGTCGACGTGCACGATCGCGAGCAGGATCTCCAGCTTCGCGTCGTTGACGGGCTTGCCCGTCTCGGTGTGCACCAGCTCGGCCAGCCGCGAGATATACCTGGTGAGATGGGACTTCCAGGCGAGCAGGCGGGTCTGCCGCTCTTTCCAGCCGAGACCGGCCCACCAGTCGGCGGCCTGCCGGGCGCGCGCGACGGCGTCGGCCACCTCGCTCTCGCCGCAGACCGGGAAGCTGGCGATGACCTCGGAGGTAGCCGGGTTCACCGTGTCGAAGGTCTTCGCCGTGTCCGCCATGTCACGCGAGTGCACCGTCGTGACCATCGCCTTCCACCACCGTCCTGTGCTGCGGCTGCAAGCTGCCCTGGCCAAGTAAATCACTGCCTGACCAGGGGAAGATACTGTCCGGTAGGGATGGGCTTGAGCGCCGGGACAAGCGCCGGGAGAACGAGGTGACCGGCGGCACTCCCGATGCCGCAGCTGGCTCTCCTGCCGCGACCGAGGCCGACCGGCGGTGGCTGCGGCAGGCCGTCGAGCTGGCCAGTCGCTGCCCGGCGTCGAGCACGGCCTTCTCGGTCGGGGCGGTGGTCGTGAGCGCGGCGCGGGAGGTGCTGGGCACCGGGTTCTCCCGCGAGCGGGACCCGCATGACCACGCCGAGGAGGTCGCGCTCGACCGTGCCGGGTTCGACTCCGGCCGCCTGCAGCGTGACCCCGAGCAGCGTGCCCGGCTGCCGCGTGCCCCGTTGCGGTGTGCCCGGCCTGAGGACGCCGCGCCGGGCAAATCAGCGAGCGCGGAGCGGGGCAGGCCGAGCACGGCCGGACTGGCTGGCGCGACCATCTACAGCTCGCTGGAGCCCTGCGGCAGCCGGGCTTCCCGGCCCGTTCCGTGCGCTGAGCTGATCGTGGCCGCCGGGCTGTGCCGGGTCGTGATCGCGTGGCTTGAGCCGCCGCTGCTGGCCGCGGGCGGCGGCGCGGACTTGCTGCGGGCGGCCGGGCTCACCGTGATCGAGGTGCCCGAGCTGGCGGATGCGGCCAAGGCACTCAACGCGCATCTGCTCCGATAAGCCGCGGGGAACGCAGCCTCAGTCCTCGCCGCGCCGAGCCGCCCCGCTGCGCCAGCCGGCGGCCAGGGCGCTATCGTCCGGCTATGAGCCGACTTCCGCAGTTGCGTTATGACGATCTCGGGCCGGACGGGCAGAAGGTGTGGGACGGCCTTGTCGGGTCCCGCGGCAGCCAGCTGATCAGCGCGGACGGCAGCCTGATCGGCCCGTTCAACGCCTTCGTGACCGCGCCAGGCGTCGGCGGCCGGGTCAGCTCGCTCGGCCGGGTGGTGCGGTTCGAGACTTCGATCGACCGGCGGCTGACCGAGCTGGCCGTGATCACGGTGGCCGCCAGGTGGCAAGCCGAGTTCGAGTGGTGGGCGCACGCTCAGATGGCGCGCGAGCACGGCGTCGACGGCCCAGCTATCGACGCCATCGGCCGCGGCGAGGAGCCGCAGCTTGACGGTGCCGACGAGCGCGTGGTGTACCGGGTCGCCAGGGAGCTGGCCGTCGACGGCAGGCTCAGCGCCGAGGCATACGATGCGGCCCAGCGGCTGCTCGGTGATCAGGGCACGGTTGAGCTGGTGACGCTGTGCGGGTACTACACCATGATCTCGTTCATGCTGAACGCGTTCCGCGTGCCGCTCCCGCCCGGCAACGAGCCGACCTGGGCGGACGGCGAGTCAGGCTGACGGCGGCTGCCGCCGCCCCGGCCGCGCGGGGAGTTCTGGTCGGCGCGTCCGCCACCGCCAAGGAGGAACATGGTCGTCCCGCTCGCGGCTCGCGATGTCGCCGCAGTCGTCGGCGGCCTGCTGGTGCTGACCGCGGGCGTGAGCGTCGTCGGGACGGTGATCGTCCCGCGCTCGATCGGCAGCCTACTGACCCGCTTGGTGGACAAGCTGATCGTGGGCGTGTTCGCGCTGATCACCCGCCCGATGCGGGACTACCGGCGGCGCGATCAGGTGCTAGCCGCGCAGGCTGCCGCGATCCTGCTCGGCCAGCTGGCTGCCTGGCTCATCATCTTCTTCATCGGCTTCGCGCTGCTGGTGTGGCCGTTCAGCGCGAACATCACCGACGCGTTCAGCACGGCTGGCCCGGCCCTGTGGGCCTTCGGATCGGCTGAGCCGCACGGCGCGACCGAGAAGGCGATCCTTGACGTGGCCGCGCTGTTCGCGCTCGTCACGATCACGCTGCAGATCGCGTACCTGCCGACGCTGTACTCCGCGTTCAACCGCAGGGAGAACGAGGTAGCGCTGCTCAACGCCAGGGCCGGGGTACCGTCCTGGGGACCTGAGCTGCTCGCCCGCACGCATTACGCGCTCGGCTCAGGCTCCTCGACCGTCGACACGCTGCCAGGCCTCTATGCGCAGTGGGAAGGCTGGGCGGCTGACGTGGCGGAAAGCCATTCCACCTACCTGCCGCTGGTGCGGTTCCGGTCGCCCCGGCCGCTGTCGTCCTGGGTGATCGCGCTGCTGGCGGTGCTGGACTCAGCGGCCCTGTACCTTTCCCTGTCGCCGAGCACGGCGCCGGTGGTGCCCGCGCGCTTGTGCCTGCGGGCCGGCATGCAGTGCTTCGCTGAGGTCGCCAGGGCGATGGGGCTGCCGGTGCCCGAGACGGTCGACCCGGACGCGGGGATCAGCCTGCAGTACGGCGAGTTTCTCGATGCCATCGCCCGGATGCGCGAGGTGGACTTCCCGGTCGAGCGTGACCCGGACGAGGCGTGGCCTGACTTCGTCGGCTGGCGGGTCAACTATGAGCAGAACGCGTATGCCGTCGCTGCCGCCGTGCACGCGGTGCCAGGACTGTGGTCGGGCCCGCGCCGGCCGCCGACCGAACCCATAGCCCCGCTGCGGCCGCCGCCGGGGCGTCCGCCAAAGTAGGCACGGCAACGGTCGACGACGGAAGCGAGGAGCGGCATGAAGGTGTGCGTCACGGGCGGGAGCGGCAAGGCGGGTCGCGCTGTGCTCGCCGACCTGGCGGAACACGGGCACGAGGTGGTATCCGTCGACCTGGTGCGGCCGGTCGGCGTGCCAGCCGGGGTCGAGTACCTGCTCGCTGATCTCACCGACTACGGCCAGGCGGTCGAGGCGCTGGCCGGCGCGGACGTCGTCGTGCACCTGGCTAACATCCCGGCGCCAGGAATCCGCACGCCGGCCGAGACCTTCAACCGCAACATGGCCATGAACTTCAACGTGTTCCGCGCGGCTGCCCAGCTCGACCTCGCCAGGGTGGTGTGGGCGTCCAGCGAGACAACGCTCGGGCTGCCGTTCGACGTGCCGCCGCGGTACGCGCCGGTGGACGAGGACCACTACCCGGTGCCGACCTCGACCTATGCGCTGTCGAAAGTGGCCAGTGAGACCGTCGCTGAGCACATCGCGCAGTGGTCTGGCATCCCGTTCGTCGCGCTTCGTTTCTCCAATATCCTCGGCCCGGCCGACTACGAGCAGTTGCCGTCCTGCTGGGCCGACCCGCTACTGCGGAAGTGGAACCTGTGGGGCTACATCGACGAGCGGGACGCGGCCGCGGCGTGCAGGCTAGCGCTCGACGCGGATGTCAGCGGCAGCACGAGCTTCATCATCGCCGCCGATGACACCGTGATGACCAGGCCGTCGGCCGAGCTGATGGCCGAGGTGTTCCCGTCGGTTCCGCTGACCCGCGAGGTGCCAGGGCAGGGGACGCTGCTGTCGAACGAGCGGGCGCGCGGCGCGCTCGGCTTCAGGCCGGCGCACTCCTGGCGTGATCACGTGCAGGCGCCAGCTAGCTGAGTTGCCAGCGCATGGGCGGGTCAGAACAGCCGCAGCGCGCCGTCGCCCGCCCCGCGCATCTCCTGGTAGTCGAGCGTCACGCAGCGGATGCCCCGGTCCCGGGCGAGCACTCGCGCCTGCGGCCGGATCTCCTGCGCGGCGAACACCCCGCGCACCGGCGCGAGCAGCGGGTCGCGGTTGAGCAGCTCCAGGTAGCGGGTGAGCTGCTCAACGCCGTCGATCTCGCCGCGCCGCTTGACCTCGATCGCAACGCTCAGGCCGCCGGCGTCCCGGCACATCAGGTCGACCGGGCCGATCGGCGTCGGATACTCGCGGCGTACCAGCCGCCAGCCGTCGCCGAGCAAGCCGAGCTGGGCGGCGAGCAGTTCCTGCAGGTGTGATTCGACGCCGTCCTTGACCAGGCCCGGATCCTGGCCCAGGTCGAACGAGCTGTCGCTCAGCACCTCTTCGATCTCGATCGTCAGCGTCTCGCCTGACTTGCCGGTGACGATCCACCTGCCCGGCGTCTCGGCTAGCCGGCAGGGCGGCGACATCCAGTTCAGCGGCTTGTAGCTGCCGCCGTCGGAGTGCACGAGCACAGATCCGTCGGCCTTGACCATGATCAGCCGGGTGGCGCTCGGCAGGTGCGCGGACAGCCGGCCCGCGTAGTCCACGCTGCACCGGGCGATGACGAGGCGCACGGAGCAACTGTAGCGACCAGTCAGCTGCCGGCCGTGCGGGGCCGCAGTCCGGTCTGACAGCCGCCTGCACGGCAGCAGCCTGACCCGCGCTGCCGGCGCGTTGCTCGGTAGGGTCGCGAGCCATGGAGATACGCGAGGTGGCGGTCATCGGCCTGGGCACCATGGGCGCGGGAATCGCCGAGGTATTCGCCCGCGGCGGGCTGCGGGTCACCGCGATCGAGGCCGACCCGCCGGCCCTGGCCCGCGGCATGGAGGTGCTGGACAGCTCGCTGACCAGGTCCGTCGCCAGGGGTCGGCTGACCGCCGCGGAGCGTGCCGAGGTTTTCGGCCGGATCAGGCCGGCCGCCAGCGCCGCGGATGCGGCGACGGCCGACCTCGTGATCGAGGTCGTCCCCGAGCGGATGGAGATCAAGCGACGGGTCTTCGAGGACCTGGAGCAGGCCTGCGGCAGCAACGCGATCCTCGCGACCAACACCTCCTCGCTGTCGGTCACCGCCATCGCGGCTGGCACGGCCCGGCCAGGCCGGGTGGTCGGCATGCACTTCTTCAACCCGGCGCCGGTGATGGGCCTGGTCGAGGTGGTCACCACGGTGCTGACCGACCCGGCGGCCGCCGAGACGGTCACGGCGCTCGCTGGGCGGCTCGGCAAGACCCCGGTGCAGGTCACCGACCGGGCCGGATTCGTCGCCAACGCGCTGCTGCTGCCGTACCTGAACCACGCCGTGCGGCTGCTGGAGACCGGCTACGCCAGCCGCGACGACATCGACGCGGCGGTGACGGGCGGGATCGGGCTGCCGATGGGCCCGCTGACGCTGCTCGACCTGATCGGCCTGGACACCTCGCTGTCGGTCCTCGAAGTCCTCCAGGAGGAGTTCGGCGGCCAGCGCTACACCCCGGCGCCGCTGCTGCGCAGGCTCACCACCGCCGGGCGGACCGGGCGCAAGAGCGGCCGGGGCTTCTACGACTACCGCCGCGACGATACCGCGCCGCAGCCCTCGTCAGAATCCCAGCAGAACGAGGCCGGCGCCTCGGCTCCCGGCACCATCACGCTGATCGACGCCGGGGGCGACCCAGAAGGTGAGCTCGCGAGCGCCATCGCCGGGGCCGGCTGCACCGTCAGCCGCGACCCGGCCCAGGCCGGCGAGCTGGTGCTCGTCGCCGCGGCGGCCGATCACAGCGTGCTGGCGCAGGCGCGGCAGCACGGCCGCCCAGCCGATGCCGTCGGCGTGCACCTGCCGGCCGGCCTGCAGGGCAGGGCGAAGGATGGCGTCGGCGTCGCTGAGCTGGTGCGGACGCCGCTGACCTCGGCGGCGGCGGCGGCAGCCGCGGCCGCGCTGGTCGCCAGGCTCGGGCTGCGCGCCGTGCAGTGCCCTGACCGGCCCGGCTTCCTGGCAGGCGCGCTGCTATACCCGCACCTGAACGACGCCATCCGGATGGTGCAGGACGGCTACGCGTCGCCGGCTGACGTGGACGCCGCGATGACGCTGGGCTGCGGCTATCCGCGCGGCCCGGTGGGGCTGCTCGACGACGCCGGGCTGCAGCCGGCCGTGGCCGTCCTCTCGGCCATGCACCGGGCCTACGCCGAGCCCGGCTACGCGCCGGTTCCGCTGCTGGCCGAGCTGGCAGCGGCCGGGCTGACTGCGGCCGGGCTGACTGCGGCCGGGCTGGCTGCGGGCGGGCTGGCTGCGGGCGGGCCGGGCGCCGGGCAGACCGCCGACGGGCCGGAGCCGAGCGAGCCTGGCGCTGACCAGGCCGGCGGGATCAATTGAAGATCGCGGGGCGTTAACGCCGAGGTCAGCTTCAGCCTCGCGATCGACCATTGGATAGCTCATGAGCCCGCGAAAGGCGCGCCGGCTGCCCGGCGACGTGCCGCGCCGCCCGCGCCGGGCCGGCCGGGTGCCGCCGTCGGCCGGGCCTGGCGGGTCACCGGGCACGCGTGACGACGACGCCGGCCGGGACCTGGGGGTCACGCTTGGCCTGCCGCAGGCGCAGAGCTGGCCGGACGGTGACTGGCTGGTCCGCCAGGTGCCGGGCGCCGCGGCGACCAAGACCTACCGCTGCCCCGGCTGCGACCAGGAGATCCGGCCGGGCGTCGGCCACCTGGTGGTGTGGCCCGACCATGCCCCCGGGCCGCAGGAACGGCGGCACTGGCACAATGCGTGCTGGCAGCGCCGCCCCCGGCGGCCCGGTCCAGGGCCGCGCACGCACCGATGAGGAACCCATGACCCCGATCACCGCCAGCACTGTGCTGCCTGCCCGGCGCGAGCAGGTCACGCTGCGCACCGCCGACGGCCTCGCCCTAGTGGGCGAGCTGGCGCTGCCCGCGACCCGGCCGCCGGCCGGAACGCTGATCTGCCTGCATCCGCTGCCGACGGCTGGCGGGATGATGGACAGCCACCTGCTGCGCAAGGCCGCCTACCGGCTGCCTGCCCTGGCCGATCTGGCCGTGCTGCGCTTCAACACCAGGGGCACCTCGTCGGAGCAGGGCACAAGCGAGGGCGAGTTCGGCCTCGGCGAGGCCGAGCGCTTCGACGTGGCTGCCGCCATCGAGTACTGCGCGGCGGCCGGCCTGCCCGGGCTGTGGCTGCTCGGCTGGTCGTTCGGCACCGAGCTGGCGCTGCGGTTCGGTGACGTCCCTGAGGTGCAGGGGGCGATCCTGATCTCGCCGCCGCTGCGCCGCGCTGGCGACGCCGACCTGGACCGGTGGGCCGCGTCAGGCAAGCCGCTGGTCGCGCTCATCCCCGAGCTCGACGACTACCTGCGCCCGGAGGAAGCCAGGAAGCGCTTCGCCAGGGTGCCGCAGGCTGAGGTGATCGCGGCCGAGAACGCGAAGCACCTATGGGTGGGAGAGCGATACGTACGTATCGTGCTTGATGAAGTCGTGCGGCGGGTCAACCCCGGTGCCTGGCCGCTGCCCGCCGAGTGGGAGGACTCACCGTGAGCACATTTGACCTGACCGGAAAGACGGCCTTCATCACCGGTGCTTCCCGCGGCATCGGCAAGGTCATCGCCATCGCCCTCGCCGAGGCCGGCGCCGACGTTGCGCTGGTCGCGCGCACCGAGTCCGGGCTCGCTGACACCGCCTCCGAGGTGGCTGTGCTCGGCCGCAAGGCGTTCGTCATTCCGGCCGACGTCACCAGCCAGCCGGCTGTGGCCGAGGCGGCCGCCGCCGCGATCGAGCAGCTCGGCCACGTGGACATCGTGGTCAACAACGCCGGCGGGTCGAACTTCATGGTTGGCTTCCGCGATCTCCGGCTGACCGGCTGGGACAAGATCATGCGGCTGAACCTGGACTCGGCCGTTTACGTCTGCCACGCATTCGCCGGGCACCTGCTGGACCGCGGCGAGGGCTCGGTGATCAACGTTGCCTCGGTAGCCGGCGTGGCCGCCTCACCGCTCATCTCGCCGTACGGCGCCGCGAAGGCCGGGCTGATCTCGCTGACCAAGTCGCTGGCCGTCGAGTGGGCGGCGCAGGGCGTGCGGGTGAACGCGCTGTGCCCCGGCTGGACCGCCACCGACCTGAACCGCAACCTGTGGCAGGACGCCGTCGCCGGCCCGGCCACGATCGCGACCGTGCCGATGCAGCGCTGGGCCCGCCCGGAGGAGATGGCCGGCCCGGCGGTGTTCCTGGCTAGCGGCGCTTCCTCGTACATGACCGGTCAGGTGCTGCTGATCGACGGCGGCCAGACGGTCAGTCCCTAGGACTGTCCAGAGCCCGCCCGGCCCGCCGTGCTGCAGCCGTACCGGCTGGCGGCTGGCTATGGCAGTGCGGGGCCGCTGCCGACCCGCTGGGCCGCCTGTCCGTACCGGCGAAGGATCTCGCGGGCGGTGCTGAGCAGCTGCTCGCTGACTGCCGCGGGGGACAGCACCTCGATCAGGCTGCCGAAGCCGGCCAGCCGGTGCGCAGCCGCGCGGACGTGCTCGAAGGACAGCGTCACCACTTGCCAGCCTTGCTGGTCCGGCGGCCCCGCCGCGGCCAGCGCCTCGCCCACGCTGTCTCCGAGCACCTCGGGTAGCAGGGCCAGCGCAGCCGGGCTCGCCCGGATCCGGACCGTCAGCCGAGGGCGGCTGGCGGCGAAGTCCGCCGACCAGCGCTGCCAGAAGCCGGCCAGCTCGAAGCCCGGCGGGCGCTGCGCGGCCTGGTCAAGTATCCGGGCCGAGCTGACCCGGCTGACCCGGAACACGGCCGGATTTGCCCGGCCGTGGCCGGTGGCGACGAGGTACCACGTACCTGCCTTGTTCACCAGCCCGAGTGGCCGCACCACCCGGCTCCGGCCGGGGCCAGCATCCTGGCTCGCATCGGCGTCCTGGCTCACGCCGGCGTCCGGGGTCACGGTGCCTTCTGGGGTGGCACTGTCGTCTGGGGAGGCGCTGTCGTCCGGGGTGGCGCTGTCGTCCGGGGTGGCGCTGTCGTCAGGGGCGGCGCTGTCGTCCGGGGTGGCGCTGTCGTCAGGGGCGGCGCGGCCGCGGCCGGCCGGCTGATACCGCAGCGCCAGGCACCTGTGCTGGCGCAGCGCCTCGGCCAGGGTTCGCAGGCAGGGGACTTCCTCGTCGCGGTGAAACCAGCGCGGCATGTCGAGGTGCACCAGCGCCTGGTCGTCGTCCGGCCCGCTGCGCAGGCCAGCCGTGACGCGGACGTGCCGCAGCGCGCTGCCAGCCGCGCCGTCCAGCCCCAGGTCGCGCAGCGCTCCTGGCACGCCGAGGATGAGCAGGGCCTCGGCCTCCGCCGGCCGCAGGCCGCGCAGGCCGAAGCGGTAACCGTCGATGAGCTGGCAGCCGCCGCCCGGTCCCGACTCAGCCAGCACCGGCACGCCAGCCGAGCTGAGCGCCTCCAGGTCGCGGTAGACCGTCCGGACGGAGATCTCCAGCTCGCCAGCGAGCTCGCGCGCGGTCATCCGCCCCCGCGCCTGCAGCAGCAGCACGAGATGGATCAGCCGGTCGGCGCGCACCCCGCCAGACTAGAGCAAAATCGCTGACACAACGTGTCAGCGACTCCTCTCTAGGCTGCACGACATGCAGACACTCTCTTATTACTCCAGGCCAGGGATCATGACCTCAGCTGGCCGGTTCGCGCCGGTGCTCGCGGCGCTGCCGGCTGACGTCGCTGAGCTCGCCGCGGTGGCCCAGGGGCTGCTGATCCACGAGTTCTTCGCTGAGCGGTACGGGGTCGAGCTTTCCGAGGCAGATCGCGCCAGCGTGCAGATCCGTCCGGTCAACCAGGTACTGGAGCAAGTGCTGGCCCGCGACGATCGTCCGCTGACATGCGCGCGCGAGCCGGCCACGCGGCTGCCGGTCAACTGCAGGCACTTCACGGTGCTGATGACCGCGATGCTGCGCGCGCAGGGCAGGCCGGCCAGGGCGCGCTGCGGCTTCGGCGGCTACTTCACCGAGGGGCGTTTCGAGGACCACTGGGTGTGCGAGTACTGGGACCCGGCGCAGGCCAGCTGGAAGCTGATCGACGCGCAGATCGACGAGCGGCAGCTCGGCTTGTTCGGCATCGACTTCGACGTCACCGACGTGCCCAGGGACCGTTTCCTGGTGGCCGGGCAGGCGTGGCAGCGGTGCCGGGCCGGCGCCGCTGACCCTGGCCTGTTCGGGCTGAGCTTCCTGAAGGACGCCGGCTACCCGTGGATCATCGGCAACATGCTGCGCGACGCGGCCGCGCTGGCCAGGATCGAGCTGCTGCCCTGGGACGTCTGGGGTGCGATGACAGAATCGGACGGCCTGCCAGGCGACGAGCTCGGCGCCCTGTTCGACCGGCTAGCCGCGCTGACGCAGGCACCCGACGACCGGCACGCCGAGCTGCTGCGGCTCGGCCAGGACGACGCCCTGCGGGTGCCCCCGGCGGTGTACAACCTCCAGCGCGGCCGCGACGAGAGAATCGGCGTGCCGAGCTGACCAGCACAGCCTTGGCGGTGCCTAGCGTCGCGAATGACAGCGAGCGCGTGCCCCCGTCCGGGGAGCACGCGCTCGCTACCGAGCAGGGCGCTGCGTTACTCCGTCCACCACTCCTCGTCCTCGTCCTTACCGGACTTGGCGCTGGCTGGCTGCCTGGCGCCCGACGGGGGCGCGCTCCTGGCCGGTGCGTGCTGGCCATCGGGCGCCGCCTGCTGGGCCGGCCGGGCGGCAGGCGCCGGGGCAGCGGCGCTTGGTGCGCCGTTGGCCGCTGGCGCTGCTGTCACGGCCCTGGCCTGGGACGCCGCGACGGCCGGCTGCGGCTGCGACGCCGCGGCATCCACAATCCCGAGGGCGGGCCCGCCGAGCAGCTGGCGCATCTGGTTCAGGTGCGCGATGACGCTCTCCTGCTGCTTGTTCAGCTCGTCGAGCTCGCGCTTGGCCGCGGCACGGAGCCGGTCCGCCTCTGCCTTGGTGTCGGCGACGTGCTGGTCGGCCTGGCCCTTGGCCTGGGCGAGAACCTGATCGGCGTTCTTCTTCGCGTTGCTGACCAGCTGGCGGGAGTGCTGGTCGGCGTCCCGGCGGGTCGCCTCGGCCTGCGCGCTGGCCTTGCTGGCCCGCTGCTCGGCCGTAGCCGCACGCTGCTCGGCCTCGGTCACCATCTTCTGAGTGGCCGCCTGGGCAGCCGCCAGCCGCTCGGCCTCCTGGCGCTCGGCCTCCTCGCGCCGCGACGCCAGCTGGATGTCGAACTCCGCCTCGGCCTGCGCCCGCTGTGCCTCGCTCTCCTCCAGGATCCGCTGCGCCTGGCTGCGCATCTCGTCAGCCTGGCGCTTGGAGGTGGTGAGGATCTCGTCGCGCTCCCGCTTGGAGGACGCCTTCAGCTGGGCCACCTCACGCTCAGTGGTCGTGCGCAGCTTGGCGATATCCCGCTCGACCCCGGCGCGCTTCTCGGCCACCTCGTGGTCGGCGGTCGCCCGCAGCTTCGCTACCTCGCGCTCGGTGGTGGACGTCAGCTCGTCGGATTCGCGACGCGAGGCGGTCCTGATCGCCTCGGCCTCGCGCTCGGCGGCCGACCGCTGGTCGTCGGTCTCGCGCTTGGCGTTGGCCCGCAGCTCCGACGCCTCGTTCTCGGCGGCGGCGCGCACCTCGGCCGCCTCCACCTTGGCGGTGGCGTTGAACTCGTTGGCCGCTGACCTGGCCTCTTCCAGGATCTCGGTCGCCTGCTCCTCCGCCAGCCTGAGCAGCTGCTCGATCCGCGAGCCGAGCCCGGAGTACGTCGGGCGCTCCTGCTCCTGGATCTGCCGGTGCGCGTCGGCGAGCTCGGAATGCAGCGCCTGCACCTGGTCACGGTGCTGCCTGAGCTGATCGTCTTTCTGCTGCAGTGTCTCGTTGACCTGGTGCGGGTCGTAGCCGCGCATCACCCGCGCGAAATCAGGTGCGGGAGTTTCCTCGAAGAAATTGGTCAGCTGGGCGTCGATATCGGGCTGCATGTCGCCTAATCCTGTGTAGACGGGGGAACCTGAACTTTAGCGGGGAGGCTGCGCCACCAGGCAGCTGCTCGCGACTCCAGCCGACCCGGCCGACGGCTTCGGTGGCCCCGCGCGACGCCCGGCCGGCAGCGCAAACGCGCTCACCCGGTGCCTGGCAGCGTACTCTCCCGTGTGCGTGCTTGGCGGCTAGTTCGCACTCGCCGGGCGCATCCCGCTGTTTTTTGCCGGAACGTGCCGTTACCGTCCGCCGGCCAGGCGCTGCCCGCGCGGCCGCACGTGCCGTTACCGTCCGCCTGCCTGCTGCTGGACCAGCTCGGTCAGCACGCCGCCGAGGCCGGCCGGGTGCAGGAACGCGATGGAGGCGCCCATCGAGCCGTGCCGCGGCCGGGCGTCGATCAGCCGCACGCCGGACGCGCCGATTGACTCCAGTGCGGCGCCGATGTCGTCCACCCCGTAACCGATGTGATGGATGCCCTCACCGCGGCGGGCCAGGAACCGTCCAACTGGCGTGTCGGGGCCCAGCGGCTGGAGCAGCTGGACGTACTGGCTGCCCGCCGGCGCGCCGCTGACCAGCAGCATCGCCTCGTCGACGCCCTGCTCCTCGTTGCGCTCCCTGCTAGCCAGCTCCAGGCCGAAGGTCGCCTGGTAGAAGGCGATCCGCTCAGCCAGGTCATGGCATGCGATTCCCACGTGGTCGATCCTGGTCAGCACCGCTGCTCTCCCTCCGGCCGTGCCCTGCTGCTTCCCGGGTATCGTTTCAGGCATGCGGGAAGCGGTGATTGTCAGCGGGGCGCGAACGGCCGTCGGGCGTCTGCTCGGCTCGCTCAGCGGGTTCAGCGGAGCCGAGCTGGGCGGAATAGTGATCAAGGCGGCGCTGCAGCAAGCCGGCCTGGCCGGCGATCAGGTGCAGTACGTGATCATGGGCCAGGTGCTGCAGGCCGGCGCCGGCCAGATCCCGTCCCGGCAGGCCGCCGTCGCCGGCGGCATCCCGATGACTGTCCCGTCGATCACGATCAACAAGGTCTGCCTGTCCGGCCTCGACGCGATCGCGCTCGCCGCGCAGCTGATCCGGGCCGGCGAGTTCGACATCGTGGTGGCCGGCGGGATGGAGTCGATGACCAGGGCGCCGCACTTGCTGCCCGGCTCCCGGCAGGGCTTCAAGTTCGGCCCGGCCGAGCTGGCCGACTCGATGGCCCTGGACGGGCTGACCGACGCATTCGATCACCTGTCGATGGGGGAGTCGACCGAGCGGCACAACGCGCGGCTCGGCATCGGGCGCGAGGAGCAGGACGAATTCTCCGCGCGCTCGCACCAGCGTGCCGCGCTCGCGATCAAGAACGGGCTGCTGGCCGACGAGATCGTGCCGGTCACCGTGCCGCAGCGGCGCGGCGACCCGGTGACCTTCGACACCGACGAGGGCGTCCGGGCGGACACCACGACCGAGTCGCTGGCCCGGCTGCGGCCGGCCTTCGTCCCGGACGGGACGATCACCGCGGGCTCCGCCTCGCAGATCTCCGACGGGGCGTGCGCGGCCGTGGTCATGTCGGCTGAGGCGGCCGCCGCAGCCGGCGCGCCGGTGCTGGCCGAGATCGGCGCGCACGGCAACGTGGCCGGCCCGGACAACTCGCTGCAGTCCCAGCCGTCGCACGCGATCGGCCAGGCGCTCGACAAAGCCGGGCGCAAGGTCGCCGATCTGGACCTGATCGAGATCAACGAGGCGTTCGCCGCCGTCGTCATCCAGTCGATGCGCGACCTAAGCGTCAGCCCCGACCTGGTGAACGTGAACGGGGGCGCGATCGCAATCGGGCACCCGATCGGCATGTCCGGTGCGCGCATCGCGCTGCACCTGATTCACGAGCTGCGCCGCCGCGGCGGCGGGCTGGGCGCCGCGGCGCTGTGCGGCGGCGGCGGCCAGGGTGACGCCCTGCTGCTGCGGGTGCCCGCGCCCGGCCGTGACTGAACTCAGCCCGCCGCGTCCGGCACCCGGGGCCGGCCCGCGCAGCACGGCTGCCGGTTCCGCCGACCGCGACGACCCGGCCGGGCTGCTCAGCCGGGCAGGTGATGGTGACCCGCGCTCGCTAGCCAGGCTGGTGTCGCTGGTGGAGGATGAGTCACCGCGGCTGCGCGACGTCATGCTGGCCGCCGCGCCGCTGTCGGGCCGCGCCAGGGTCATCGGGCTGACCGGCTCGCCTGGCGTCGGCAAGTCCACCGTGACCTCCGCGCTGGTGCGCGCTTACCGCGCTGACGGACAGCGGGTAGCGGTGCTCGCCGTAGACCCCAGCTCGCCGTTCACTGGCGGCGCGCTGCTCGGGGACCGGATCAGGATGCAGGACCATGCGACCGACGAGGGCGTGTTTATCAGGTCGATGGCCAGCCGCGGGCACCTAGGCGGGCTCTCCTGGGCCGCGCCGCAGGCGCTGCGGATCCTGGACGCGGCGGGCTTCGGCCTGATCATGGTCGAGACAGTCGGCGTCGGCCAGGCCGAGGTCGCGATCGCTTCGCTGGCTGACTCGACGCTGGTCATCGTCGCGCCCGGGATGGGTGACTCGATCCAGGCGGCCAAGGCCGGGATCCTGGAGATCGCCGACATCTTCGTCGTCAACAAGAGCGACCGGCCTGGCGCCCAGGAAGCGGTGCGGGACCTGCGCTCGATGCTCGCGCTCGGCGCCTACCAGCCCGGCGAATGGAAGCCGCCGATCGTGAGCACGGCGGCCAGCTCGGGCGAGGGCATCGGGGAGCTGGCCGGCAAGCTGGACGCGCACTGGGCCTGGCTGACCGAGTCCGGCGAGCTTGATCGCCGGCGGCGCGCCAGGGCCAGGGAGGAGATCTCGGCGATCGCGATCACCGCCCTGCGCGAGCGGCACGGTGCGCTGCCCGGCGCCCGGCGGCTGGAGGACCTGGCCGGCCAGGTCGCGGCCGGCCAGCTCGACCTGTACGCCGCCGCCGACCAGCTCATCAGCGGCTGACCACGTCCGCAGCCAGCACCCATGAGCGGGTGGCGTCGCCTGGTCTGCTGGCCGGTGCTACCGGGCGGGGAGCTTGCTGAGGAGTGCGTCGAAGGTGTCCGTCCCGGTACGGGGACGGCGGGGACCGAGGTCGCTGCCAGGCAGTCCGGTCGCTGGCAGCTCCCAGCGCACCCGGTCGGGGTCGAGCAGCTCAACGGCCTGATACCAGTCGCGGAGCGGCCCGGCCAGCTGGACGTGCAGGCCGAAGTTCCGCCTCCGGCGGGTGGGGTCTGCCCGGCGGCGGGCGGCAAGCGTGGCTGGATCGGCGGTCTCGACGAGGATGAGGTCGGCGATGCCGAGACGGTGCTCCGCGAAGAGCTGCCGGGTGGCAGTGAGCTCCGCTTGCCACTGTCGCCGGGTGGCATGCCCCGCCTGCCACAGCGACCACACGTAATGCAGCTTGAGCGGGTCGGTGTCGCAGACGGCCGTTCCGGTCCGCCGCTCGGCCGAGCAAGCGGCTTGCCAGCGGGCGGCGTTGCTGCCGGCCCAGTGCCTGGCAGCGCCCTCAGGGTCCAGGGCGCGGTCAGGAGCCCCCCCGCCCGCCGCCCCGCCGATGACCGTCGCTGGCCGGCAGTGCGCGGCGAGCCAGGTGGTCTTGCCAGCCGCGCTCGGTCCCTCGACGACGATGATCACGGCGTCCGGTCAGCTAGCGGGGGTCCGGCCGCTCCAGCGCAGCAGAGCAGGCCAGTACTCGCCCGCCTCGGCTGCCGCGGTGTTTTCCGGGCCCTCATGGGCGAGCAGCCGGCGGCAGAGGTCATCGGGGGGAGCGAACGGGATCTGGTAGCCGGCCAGGATGTCGTCCGCGTGCAGCAGGTACTCGGTGCACGCCAGGCCCACGAACCCGGCGCCGTCTCGCATGCCCCGCGCGTGGTAGGCGCGGACGCCTGGCGGGGTGACGGCGGCGATCGCGGCGAGCGCCGCCGCGACCGGGGTGATCGAGTCGATGACCTCCTGGTTCGTCGCGTCCTCCCAGCGAGCCAGGTAAAACGCGATGAACTGCTCGGACCGGCTGGCCAGGTACAGCGAGTACTTGCCCACCGCGCCGATCATGTGGGTCATGGTGCGCTGCACGTCCCACTCAAGCGGGCCGGCCTGCACTGCCCAGTTCAGGTCTGTCACCGGCCGCAGCGCGCCGGCCACGACGTCAGCCGTCTCGAGCAGGTCGTCAGGAGTCAGCGGGCTTGGCATGCGGCGAGCGTACTGCCGCCTCGGTCAGCGCCGTGGTGGCGCGCGGGTCGCCGCCCGGCGCAGCTGCGCCGGACGCGACCGCGACCTTGCCTGACGTGCCGCGCTTGCTGGCAGCCGCCTTGCGTGCTGACTCGAGCACCGACTCACCGCGCAGCCGGGCGTCGTACGCGCGCTTGCCGCCGCGCACGCCGAACAGCCTCTTGGTGAGCACCAGGTACAGCACGAGCGCGAGGTTGATCAGGAAGAGGACCAGGGCGGTGATGCCGAATTTGAGGGTCAGGTCGTAAATCTCGTAGGGCAGGCCGAGCGAGGTCGCGACCATGGCGAAGTACTCGCCCCAGCGGCGGCCAAGCCACAGCCCGGTCCCCTCGACCAGCTCGATCACCGCGTAGATGGCCAGGCCGGCCGCCAGCAGCGAGATCGTCCGGGGACTCAGCGTGAGCGCGTGCTTGATGAGGCCGACCAGCTTGGAGTTGTTGATGTCGTAGCCCATTTGCCGGAAGAGCGTGCGGACGATCGGCAGCTCCCGGTCGAACGCGGCCTCGATGCTGTTGCGCGAGCCCTCGAACCGCCACACGGCGAACGCGGCGACGGCCACTAGCAGACCGCGGGCGAATCGCTCGACTGCGAAGATCCGCAGGATCAGCGCGCTGCGGACCTCCTTGCCCCGCAGCACCCGCGGCGCCTCCGCGGCCGGCCCGGCTGCCTGCGGCTCGCCATCGACGAACGCGCCGCAGCGCAAGCAGCGCCAGGCCTGCCCGGATGCCGTCCGGGCGACCATCTGCTCGCGCAGCTCGGTCTCGGCTGGCGCGTAGGTGATGTGCCCCCTGCGGCCGCAGCCGAGCAGGCTCCAGTCCACCCTTGCAAGCCTACGGCAGCCGCTGGCCACGCCGTCGCTGCGCAGCTCGCTGTTGCCTGCGGCGACTGTCGGCGGCGACGGCTGGCTAGCGGTGGTGACTGGCGCAGCGACTGGCCGGGTCAGCAGCTGACCAGAATGCCGTCCGCCAGTGCGATCACGTCGTCGCAGGCGAGCGACAGCGCGACCGGGTCGCGGCCGGTGAGCACGATCGCCGTCTGGCGGCCGAGGTCCCTGATGCCGTCGCTGAGCGCGGCAGCATCGCGTGGCGAGAGGTCATCGAGCAGGCCCTCGAGCAGCAGCAGGCTTGGCTCGTGCACGGCAGCGGCGGCGAGCCTGGCCCGCCTGGCCACCGGCTCGGGAGCCGAGCGCAGCGGTACCTCCGCCCACGCGGTCAGCTCGAGCCGGTCGATGATGGCGGCGGCGAGCAGGTGCCGGTCGCCGGCCGGCAGCCTGGCGATCCTGGCCGCATGCTCGACCAGGCCGCGGATCCGGTAACCCGGCGGCGGGCGCAGCCCCGAGCGGCGGGCCACGCCGACCTGGCGGCGCACGGCGAGCCGGCCGCGCGGGGCGCTGAGATCCTGGCCGAGCACGCGCAGCTCGCCGTAAGCCGGCCGGGACAGCCCGGCGAGCACGTCGATGACCGCGCTCGCGGTATCCGGGCTGGCGGTGCTGATGCCCAGCGACGGCGGCCCGGCGGCCAGCGAGTCAAGCCGGAAGCTCGCGGCCCGCAGGACGAGATCCCGGCCGTGCCTGACGCCGACCCCGGCTGCCAGCACGGGGCTCAGCCATTCCCCGCCAGCACCGGATCGCACATCATCCCCCGACTGCGCTCAGTTACTATCTACTGCCGGAATATAACTCAACGTGACTAACGGTGTCGAAGGCGCCACGCGCGAACCCGATACGGTGTGCGTGTGCGCTCGCCGATGGACCTGCCTTTCGATCCGATCGAGCGCGCTGCCGCGATCTGGGAACGGCGTTTCGGCGACTCGCGCGCGATGGCGGCGGTGACCTCGATCATGCGGGTGCAGCAGATCCTGCTCGGCGAGCTTGACGCGCTGCTGCGCCCGCACGGCCTGACCTTTGCCAGGTACGAGGCGCTGGTCCTGCTGACCTTCAGCCGGCAGGGTGCGCTGCCGATGCGGCTGATCGGGCAGCGGCTGATGGTGCACCCGACCAGCGTCACCAACATCATCAACCGGCTGGAGCAGCAGCGGCTTGTCGTCCGCCGGCCGAACCCGCAGGACGGCCGCGGCACCCTCGCCGAGATCACTTCCGCCGGGCGTGCGAAGGTGCAGCGCGCGACGGCCGACCTGATGGCAGCCGACTTCGGCATGCCCGGCTACGATCGGGAAGAGCTCACCGAGCTGTTCGGCATGCTGCGCGGGCTGCGGGTGCTGGCCGGCGACTTCGCCGACGACGCGCCGGCGGGGCGCTGAGCCCGGCCGCTGCGCGCGCGCCGCTCATTTCACCAGCTGCGGGCTCCAGCTGCGCCCGCCGTCGCTGGTGGTGAAGATCTCGCCAGCGGCCGGATTCGCCGGCACGGCCACGCCCTGACTGCTGGTGGTCATGCCCACGTAGCTGAAGCCGCCGGGCGGCGGCGTCGTGACCGTGGCGGCTTTCCAGGATGCGCCGCTGTCGGTCGAGTAGTAGATGCCGGCGGTGCTCGCCAGGACGACCAGGCCGTCGGCAGACCCGGCGAGCGCGGTGGCGACGCCAGGGACGGGGGCGTGGCCAGCCGGGGTCCAACTCGCGCCGGTGGCCGAGGTGTAGATGGTCTTAACCTGCCCGGACGATGCGCTGCCCGGCGGGCTCTGGCAGCTCAGCACCAGCTGCGGCGCCGTGGCTGTCGCGCCAGAGGCGAGCAGCGCCCCGCTCGGCTGCGTGCCGCTGGCCTGAGGCTGACCGACCGCGCAGCCGTGCGGGACCTGGCCGGCCAGACGCCATGCGCCGCCAGTCAGCGAGCCAGTCAGCACGGCACCGGTCGGCGTCAGCAGATAGCCAGTACCGGCTTGTCCCGGCCCGCCAGACGCGAGGACCAGGCTGGCCGCGCCGCTGCCACCGGCCGGCCTCAGCAGCCGGGCGGCCGACGGAACCGGCACATTTTGCCAGCTGCTGCTGCCCGCGACCGCCGAGTGCAGCGAGAGACTCCCGCAGTTCGCCGCGTCGTCGGCCGGGCCGGCGCACGTGCCGAACACGGCGAAGGCTCGCTGGCCGGCCGCCTCCAGGTCGATGACTGTCTGACCGCCGGTGTTCACCGGCGACCAGGTCGTTCCGCCGTCGAAGGTCTGGTCGAGCGCCGGACCGTATGCCCAGCCGACCTGGGTGGTGAGGAAACGGATTTGGCTGACACCGGAGCTGCCGCCCGGCAGGACGCCAGCCAGCCCGGACCAGGTCGTGCCGTAGCTGGCGGTACTCGCCGCCCTCGTGCACACGGCCGGGCCGCACAGCGCCGTGCCGAGCGCCACGCCGTCGTTTTGGCCGACCATCGTGATCGAGGTGGGCTGGAAGTGGCTGGCCACCGGGATTCCGGTCGGCGGCGCGGACTCGGCTGGCTCGCTGGGCTGCGTCGTGGTGCTGGTGGCCGGCTGCGATCGGGGGGACGTGCCGGTGCTGGGGCTACCCGGTGATCCGCTCGTGCCGGGAACGACGGAGCCAGCCCGCGACGGGCCAGCGGCGGCGACCTGGGAATGACTGCGCAGCACGGTGCCCACCACCCTGGGCACGGCGACGGCGGCCGCCACCAGGATCACCGCAGCCCCGGCCGACATGGTCGCCTGCCGGGTCTTGCGGCGCTGCGCCGACCTGGTGATCCGCTGGTAGGTGCCAGGCGGCGGCGGGAGCGGCTCGATCTCCCGGTCCAGCCAGGCGTCGATCTCGTCGCGTGGGTTAGTCACCGGTATCTCCCAGCGCGGCCCGCAGCCGGGCGCGCGCATGATGCAGGTCCGCCTTGACGGTGCCTTCCGGCCGGCCGAGCATGGCCGCCACCTCGCGCACGCCGAGCCCGGCGTAGTAGTGCAGCAGGAAGGCGCTGCGCAGCCGAGGCGGGAGCGCCTCGATCAGGGCGCGCACGTCCACGTCCTGGGCCGGGTAATAGGCCGGGTCGGCTGGCGCGCCGGCGGTCATCGCCCGGATCGCGCGCCGTTCCCGGCCCGTCTTCCGCCAGTGGTCCCTCACCAGGTTGGTGGCGATCATGTAGAGGTAGCTCTGCGGATTGTCGAGCTTGCTCCACCGGGCCATCAGCCTGGTGAACGCCTCCGACGCGATCTCGTGCGCGGTCTCGTCGTCGTCCACCAGCCGCCTGACCCAGCCGGCGAGCCGGGGATAGCACGCGCTGAACAGGTCCTCGGCCGCTGTGCGGTCGGCAGTCCGGAGCCTTCCCACTGAGACCCCTTGCCCGGCCGGGCGGCTCGCGGGCCTGGCCCACACCGCCTGCGCGGCCACGACGTCACCGAGGACCGCGGTGCGGCCCGCGTCGCCTGCGCGATATCCCATTCGTTGTACCACACATTCAGGTGCGTCACGGTTGCCGTCCAGCCCGCGCCCGGGTGCCCCCGTAGATACCCGGGCACCTGCTGAGACGTCGCAGGTGCCCGCATGGTTGCGGGGGGTTGCGGCCGGGGGCTGACAATCGCCGCCCTTGCTGATTTAGTTAGCGCACGCTGCCATTTCCGGCAGCCGATTCGAGGGAGATACAGCCGATGCGCCTGCCGCGTGCTGCCATGTCTGCCCTGTCCATCCTGACCGGCTGCGCCGCGGCGCTTGCGGTGTCGCTGCCGGCGCAGGCGGCGACCACGGGCTGGCGGGTGAACCACCGGGTGAAGATCGGCACGGACACTGTGATGACGGCCATCGCGGCGCTGCGCCCGGCCGACGCCTGGGCGATGGGGTTCAGCCTGAAGACCACGAACAGTGATCCCACCTCGGTGATCGAGCGGTGGAACGGCCGCAGCTGGCGCCGGGTCACGCTGCCGGCCGGGGTGGCAGCGAAATGGAATGCCAGCTTCCCGATCGCGACGATCGCGGCGCACTCGGATTCCGACCTCTTCGCGTTTAGCGAGGTTGTGGCGCAGTACCTGCGCCGCAGCGGCACGCACTGGTCGAGCGGGCCGCTGCCGGCACCTAGCAGCGGCAGCCATGTGGTCCTGTCCGTCGGCGTTGACCGCGGCCCTGGCAACGTCTGGGCGCTCGGCGGGTCAAGCACCGGCCAGGCCTTCACTCCCTACGCGGCGAGGTTCAACGGCTCGACCTGGTCGATCGTCCACGTGCCAGGGCACGGCCCGATCGTCGCGGCGAGCGTGCTGTCGGCGAAAGACATCTGGGCGGTCACCGGCACCCAGGCGCTGGAGCCGACCCTGGTCACCACCAAGCGGCCTGAGGTGCTGCACTGGAACGGCACCTCGTGGCGCACCGTCAAACTGCCCTCGCGGCTGCCTGGCAACCCTGGCAGCATCATCGCCAGGTCGGACCACGACGTGTGGATCGGCGGCGGCCGCGCGAACGGAAAGGGCGGGACCAACGAGTACGTCGCGCAGTTCACCGGCAAGGCGCTGCACGTCACGAAGCTGAAGGTGACGGCCACCAAGGCGAAGTTCCGCATGATCAGGCTGGTCAGCGACGGGCACGGCGGCATCTGGGGGGTCGCGGTCAGCGGGCAGGCGACGTCGTCGCGGCTCTGGCACCGCACCGGCTCGACGTGGCACGGGCCGATGCCGGTGCACCTCGGCAGCGGCTCATTCCTCTTCTCGATGGCGAACGTCCCAGGAACTACCTCCATGTGGGGCGTGGGCGCAACCGGCAAGGCCGGCCTGATCGCGGTCGAGGGCCGGGTGCCTTAACCCGCCGAGCCGGCGCGACTGAGGGGGAATCCGATGCGGATGCTACGCACTGTCCTGCCCGTCCTGGTGGCCTGCGGCGCCCTGCTCGCCGGGTTGCTGCCTGCCCAGGCGGCGACGAGGACCGGCTGGCGGGTGAACCACCGGGTGCACCTTGACTTTTTCACTGCGATGACGGCGATCGCTGCGCTCGGCCGGTCCGACGCGTGGGCCATGGGATTGAGCCAGAAGAAGAACGATAAGACGACGGCGATCATCGAGCGCTGGCAGGGCAAGAGCTGGCAGCGGGTCTTTCTGCCGTCGGGGGTCGCCGCGACGTGGAATACGCCGCTGCCGTTCGCGACTATGGCGGCGCACTCGGACCGCGACCTGTGGGCTTTCAGCCTGGCCGCCCCGCAGTATCTGCGTCGCGCCGGCCAGCACTGGTCGACCGGCCAGCTGCCGATGGGAACCGGCGGCCTGCCGCCCTTCATCTCCGTTGGCGTGGACCGCGGGCCTGGCAACGTCTGGGCGCTGGGCGGCACCGACAACGGCGGAACGATGGCCCCGTACGCGGCCAGGTTCGTCGGCACGACCTGGTCGGTGGTCCCGGTGCCCGGGCACGGCCCGATCGTGGCAGCCAGCGTGCTGTCGGCGCGGGACATCTGGGCGGTCACCGGCCGCCTGCTGCTGCAGCCGAACCTGGCCACCAGCCGGCCCGAGGTCCTGCACTGGAACGGGAGTGCCTGGCATTCGGTGAAGCTGCCTTCCCGGCTGCCCGGCCTGCCCAGCAGCATCAGGGCGGTCAGCGACCGCGACGTGTGGATCGGCGGCGGTCACGCCAACGCCAAGGGCGGGACCGGCGAGTACGTGGCTCAGTTCACCGGCAAGGCGCTGCGCGTCAGCAAGCTGAAGGTCAGGGTGACCGGCTCAAAGTTCCACCTGATCCGGCTGGCCAGCGACGGGCACGGCGGGATGTGGGGACTGGCGTCCAACCTGGGCCTGAGCGCGTCGCGGCTGTGGCACCGCACCGGCGGGACCTGGCACGGCCCGATGCCCGTGCACTTCGGCAGCCAGTCGTCCATGATCTCGATCGCCAACGTGCCGGGCACGACGTCCATGTGGGGCGTGGGCCTATCACGCAACACCGGCGTGATCGCGGTCGAGGGCCGGCTGCCCTGACCTGGCAGTGGCTGGAAATCGGGTGCTGACAATTGGCGCTGATGCTGATTAAGTGAGCGCACGCCGCCATTTCCGGCGGCAGGTCCTAGGGGGGGATCACGCCGATGCGACCGTTGCGCCCTGTCCTGCCCGTGCTCTGCGTCCTGACCGTCGGTGCCGCCACCCTGGCCGCGGCGCTGCCCGCGCAGGCAGCGACGAAGACTGGCTGGCGGGTGAACCACAAGATCACGCTCAGCGGCAATTCGCTCATGACCGGCATCGCCGCCCTCGGAAGGAACGACGCCTGGGCGCTTGGGGTTCAGGAGAAGCCGAACGACGCCCGCGTAGGCCTGATCGAGCGCTGGAACGGCAAGAGCTGGCGCAGCGTCCCGCTGCCCAAGGGCGTCCGCTCGACGTGGAACGCCGCAGAGCCGATTCCTACCATCGCGGTGCACTCGGACACCGACTTGTTTGCCTTCAGCCTGTTCGAGCCGGTCTACCTGCGGCGCAGTGGCACGCACTGGTCGACCGGCACGCTGCCCGTAGGGACCGGCGGTTCTGATGCCCTCATCTCCGTCGGAGTGGACCGCGGCCCTGGGGACGTCTGGGCCCTCGGCGCAACCGAGGACAGCGGGATGATCGTCCCGTACGCGGCGAGGTTGGACGGCACCTCATGGTCGGTGGTGCCGGTGCCGGGGCACGGCCCGATCGTCGCGGCGAGCGTGCTGTCGGCGAAGGACATCTGGGCGGTCACCGGCAGCCGCGCGTCGGAGGGAAGCGTGATCACGACCAAGCGGCCAGAGGTCCTGCACTGGAACGGCACGGCGTGGAAGGCCGTGAAGCTGCCAGCTAAGCTGCCCGGCCTGCCCAGCAGCATCATGGCCGTTTCCGACCATGACGTGTGGATCGGCGGCGGCCACCCGAACGCCAGGCACGGGACCAGCGAGTATGTCGCGCAGTTCACCGGCAAGGCGCTGCACGTCAGCAAGCTCAAGGTGCGTGCTACTGGGTCGGACTTCCACATGATCCGGCTGGTCAGCGACGGGCACGGCGGTATCTGGGGAGTGGCAGCGAACCTGACAGTGACCATCACCAGGGTGTGGCACCGCACCGGCTCGGCCTGGCACGGCCCGCTGAACATTAGCTTCGGTCACGACTCGCTGCTGTTCTCGATCGCGCACGTGCCGGGGACCACATCCATGTGGGGAGTCGGCGGCGCGGGCAGATCTGCCGTCATAGCCGTCGAGGGGCGGGTGCCGTGAGAGTCCGTGCCTTAACTGCCCTGCCCGTGGCCGCCGGCCTGACCGTGGCCATGCTGCCCGCGACTGTGCTGCCCGCCCTGTCGGCGCAGGCTAGCTCGACCGCCTGGCGGGTCAGCCACGTGGTCAGCACGGGCCACCCGGCCGTGCTGAGCACCGTGACCACCACCAGCCGGTCTGACGCCTGGGCGTTCGGCCTCGTCAAGGCCGCTCGCATTACCGGCGTGGTCCGGCACTGGACCGGCAAGACCTGGAACCGGGTGACTCTGCCGGCCGCGGTGGCCAAGCGCTGGTCGGCGGGGGACCCGCTCGCGGTATCCGGCTCGGCCCCTGGCGGCAACGTGTGGGCGTTCAGCGCCATTACGCCGACCTACCTGCACCACGACGCCTCCGGCTGGTCAGCCGGCTCGCTGCCCAACCCGGACCAGACGGTCATCCAGCCGTCGGCGACCATCGTCCGCAGCGCCAGTGAGGCGTGGGTCTTCGGCGGCGCCGAGGACGGACCCGGCGGGACGTTCGTGCCGTACGCCGCGATGTGGAACGGCCTGAGCTGGACAACAGTGCCGGTGCCGGGCACCGGTCCGATCGTGGCCGCCAGCGCGGTATCGCTCGATGACTTCTGGGCGGTCACCGGCACCCAGGAATTCGAGAGCAGCGTCACTACGAGCAAGCCCGTGCTGCTGCACTGGGACGGGATCAGCTGGAGCACCGTGCACCTGCCGGCCAGGCTGCCCGGCAGCCCAAGCAGCATCCTGGCGGTCTCCGATCACGACGTCTGGATCGGCGGCCGGAGGCCGAACGGGCCTGCCCGCACCGAGTACGCGGCGCAGTACACCGGCACCGCTCTGCACGTGCACAAGCTCCGCGTCGCCGCCCGGCAGGGGAGCTTCAGCATGGTGCGGCTGGTCAAGGACGGGCATGGCGGCGTGTGGGGGCTGGGCGTCGCGCCGTCGCTGCTCGCGTCCCGGCTCTGGCACCTGACCGGGGGATCGTGGCACGGTCCGATCGAGCCTCGGCTTGGCCGCAGGGCCGCGCTGCTCTGGCTGGCCAGGGTGCCGAACACGGCATCGGTCTGGGGCTCAGGCCACGTCGGCAGCGCGAACGGCCTGATCGCCGTCGACGGCCGGCTGCCCTGACCGCCCGGCCGGCTTAGACTGAGAGGACTGGTTAGTAGGACGTCCAACTAACCAGTGCCCGCACGTCCGGCCGGCTGGAGGGAACCGATGACCGCCCAGGGCGCCCCGCAGGACAGCGACCATGGCAGGCAGCGCTGGCAGCGCCGCTACGACGCCGCGCGCAAGCGCGACGCGGACTTCAGCACGCTGTCCGGGGTCGAGGTGGACCCGGTGTACGGGCCCCCTTCCGGCGCGGTCGTGCCCGGCTTCGAGCGGATCGGCTGGCCGGGGGAGTTCCCGTTCACCCGCGGTCTTTACCCGGCCGGCTACCGCGGGCGGGCCTGGACCATCCGGCAGTTCTCCGGCTTCGGCAACGCTGTGCAGACCAACCAGCGCTACAAGATGCTGCTGCGCGGCGGTGGCGGCGGCCTGTCCGTCGCGTTCGACATGCCCACGCTGATGGGCCGCGACTCCGACGACCCGCGCTCGCTCGGCGAGGTGGGGCACTGCGGGGTGGCGATCGACTCGGCCGCCGACATGGACCTGCTGTTCGACGGCATCCCGCTGTCCGACACCACCACGTCGATGACGATTAGCGGGCCGGCCGTGCCGGTGTTCTGCATGTACCTGGCCGCGGCCAGGCGGCAGGGCGCGGACATCGGCGCGCTGAACGGCACGCTGCAGACCGACATCTTCAAGGAGTACATCGCGCAGAAGGAGTGGCTCTTCCCGCCGCAGCCGCACCTGCGCCTGATCGGCGACCTGATGGAGTACTGCGCCGCCGAGATCCCCGACTACAAGCCGCTGTCGGTCTCCGGCTATCACATCAGGGAGGCGGGGTCTACTGCCGCACAGGAGCTCGCGTTCACCCTCGCCGACGGCTTCGGCTACGTCGAGCTCGGGCTGTCACGCGGGCTGGACATCGAGACATTCGCGCCGGGCCTGTCATTCTTCTTTGACGCGCACATCGACTTCTTCGAGGAGATCGCCAAGTTCCGTGCCGCCCGGCGGATCTGGGCGCGCTGGCTGCGTGACAATTACGGCGCGCGCACCGAGCGGGCGCAGTGGCTGCGCTTCCACACCCAGACCGCCGGTGTCTCGCTGACCGCGCAGCAGCCGGACAACAACGTGGTCAGGACCGCTGTCGAGGCGCTCGCGGCGGTGCTCGGCGGCACCAACTCGCTGCACACCAACGCGCTGGACGAGGTGCTCGCGCTGCCCAGCGAGAAGGCAGCCGAGATCGCGCTGCGCACCCAGCAGGTGATCATGGAGGAGACCGGCGCGGTCAACGTCGCCGACCCGCTGGGCGGCTCGTGGTACGTCGAGGCGCTCACCGACCGGCTCGAGGCCGAGGCGGAGCAGATCTTCGCGACGATACGCGAGATGAGCCAGGACGGCTCCATGACGTCTGGCATCCTGCGCGGGATCGAGGAGGGCTGGTTTATGGCGCAGATCGCCGAGGCCGCCTTCGCCTACCAGCAGAAGCTGGAGAAGGGCGACAAGAAGGTCGTCGGCGTCAATGTCCACACCGAGTCCGTCGAGTCGCCGGTCGAGATCCTGCGGGTCAGCCATGAGGTCGAGACCGCCCAGGTGCGTGAGCTGGCCGGCCGGCGCGCGGCGCGCGACCAGCGGGCGGTCGACACGGCGATCAGCGCGATGCTGGCGGCGGCGAGGTCGGGCGGCAACATGATCCCGCCGATGATCGAGGCGGCTGACGCCGAGGCGACGCTGGGCGAGATCTGCGGCGCGCTTCGGGACGAATGGGGCGGGTACTTCGAGGCGCCCGCCTTCTGACCGGGCCCGCTGGCACGCCCTGCCGGCGCAGCGTGCCGGATGCGGCAGGATGGTGTTATGCAGCCGCGCAACTTCTCCCTCCACGGCGCCGTCGACCTCGGCGCCCGGCAGAGCGCCGCGCAGCGCAGGCAGCAGACTGCGCAGGCGACCGGTGACGGGCCGGGCGACGGGACGGCAGCGCACGTGATCGACGTCACCGATGAGAGCTTCAACGCCGAGGTGGCCGAGCGCTCGCGCGCGGTTCCGGTGATCATGGACCTGTGGGCCGAGTGGTGCGGCCCGTGCAAGCAGCTCAGCCCCGTGCTTGAGAAGCTCGCCGCCGAGGCCGACGGCGCCTGGGTGCTCGCCAAGGTGGACGTGGACGCCAACCCGCAGCTCGCCGCCGCGCTTCAGGTGCAGAGCATCCCGATGGTGGTAGCGGTGGTCGGCGGCCAGATCGTCGACGGCTTCCTCGGCGCGCTGCCCGAGGCCCAGGTGCGGCAGTGGCTCGAGCGGATCATGCAGGCGGCCGCGCAGCTCGGGCTGCCCGGTGCGGCTGCGGCTGCCGGCCAGGCCGCTGGTGAGGCCGGCCAGGCCGCCGGGCAGCCGCCCGGTGGTCCGGGTCCGGCTGGCCCCGGCGCAGCAGGCCCCGGCCTGCTGCCCGGCGACGAGCTGGCCGATGGTGAGTTCAGCAAGGCCCAGGAGGCCATGGAACGCGGCGACCTGGACGGCGCCGCGGACGCCTTCGAGAAGGTGCTCGCCGAGACGCCAGGTCACCCGGTAGCCACGATGGGCCTGGCCCAGGTCGACCTCATCCGCCGGGTGAATTCCTACGACCAGGCCAGCGCCAGGCAGGACGCCCAGGACAACCCCGACGACGCTGACGTGCAGGCGCGGGCCGCCGACATCGACCTGGCCATGGGACGGATCGACGCTGGCTTCGACCGGCTGCTCAGCGTGGTCCGGCGCACGGCGGGGGAGGAGCGGGACAAGGCCAGGCGGCATCTGCTCAGCCTGTTCGAGATCTTCCCGCCGCGTGACCCGCGGGTGACCAAGGCCCGCTCCGCGCTGTCCAGCCTTCTGTTCTGAGCTTCGCTGGGATGGTTCGCGTCCCGGCGGCCTAGCGTCCTGGCGGGTCGGCGTCGGCCAGGTGCTCAAGCGCGGGCAGCGCGGCGGCCAGCGCGGCGAGCTGCTCGGCGGGCAGCACCGTCAGGCTGTCGGTGAGCAGGCTGGTCGTCTCGCGGCGGATCCGCTCCAGCTCGGCGTGCCCCAGCTCGGTGATCGCCAGCGTGCTGGCCCTGGCATCGCCGGGCACCGAGCACCGCTGCACGTAGCCGCTGTCTTCCAGCGCGCTGACCAGGCGGGTGAGCGTCGACGGCGCGATGCCCTCGGCGGCTGCCAGGTCACCGAGCCGTACCGGGCCGGCCTTGTCGACGGTGGACAGGGCCGACAGCTGAGTGGGCGTCAGCCCAGCCAGCTCGTGCTTGCGCAGCCGGCGCGACAGCCGCGCGATCGCGACCCGCAGCCTGGTCACGTCGATTACCGCGCCCGGCTGCACAGCGGTATCCGGGCCTGGCGAGGCGGCAGCAGCGGCTGTGCCCGGCACGGCGCCCTGATCGGCGCCGTCCGCTGCCCTGGCCGGCGGTGCCAGGCCCGCGGATTCGCTCACCCTGCTCACCCTTGAAGGGTATAGCGGCCACCCGGATCCTTCGCCGCGAGAACGGCCGGATTCGGGGGGCGGCCTGCCTGCCGTGGCGGCTGGTCGGCCGGGCAGCATTCAGGCTTCAGGGGGATGATGGTGGCATGCCGGACGCCAGCATCAGCGGGCGGCTGCTCGCGGCCACGCCACTGCTCGGGGACCCGAACTTCCGCCGCACCGTCATCCTGGTCGTCGAGGACGACCAGGAGGAGGGCACGCTCGGCGTCGTGCTGAACCGGCCGACCGAGGTCCAGGTGCGCCAGGTGCTCGAGCCGTGGACAGAGCTGGTTAGCGGGCCGTCGGTGGTGTTCCGCGGCGGACCTGTGTCACCGAACAGCGCGCTGGCGCTGGCGCAGGCCAGGGGCGAGGAAGAGCCGCTCGGCTGGCGGTCGCTTGACGGCTCGCCGCTCATGTCGCGGGTCGGGCTGGTCGACCTCGACGCGCCGCCGGAGCTGCTGGCCGGCGGGATCAGCTCGCTGCGCGTGTTCGCCGGCTACGCGGGCTGGGGCGCCGGGCAGCTGCGCGCCGAGATCGAGGAAGGCGCCTGGTACGTGCTGACCGGTCGGCCTGCCGACGCGTTCTTCGCCGAGCCGGAGCGACTCTGGCCGGCCGTGCTGCGCCGCGAAGGCGGTGACCTGGCGCTGGTGGCCACATACCCGGACGATCCGGTGCAGAACTAGCCGCAGGCTGCCCGGCGGCCTGCGGCCAGCAGCCGCGTAGACTCAGTTTCCGTGAGCACCGAAGTCCTCCCTGGCAGCAAAGTCCGCCAGGACACCGACATCAGGCCCGACCTGTCGCACGGGGACGGCGACCACGAGCGGTTCGCGCACTACGTGCAGAAGGACAAGATCGTCGACAGCGCCGTGACGGGCACGCCGGTAGTCGCGCTGTGCGGCAAGGTCTGGGTGCCGAGCCGCGATCCGAGCAGGTTCCCCGTCTGCCCCGAGTGCAAGGAAATCTACGAGTCCCTGCCCGAGGGCGAGGGCTAGGCCAGCAGGCCTACACCTGGATGCCGGCTGCTGGCGGTATCTCGCGCAGCGTTCCGCTGAGGGTGACCCCGGCGTCGCGTAGCTGGCGCAGCGCCTCGCTGGTCGTCACCGGGTCCACGGCCGCGGTCAGCGGCAGCAGCACCGTCGTCGTGAGTCCGGCCAGGGCCGCGTCGGCTGCGGTCGCGCGCACGCAGTAGTCGGTGGCCAGGCCGGTCACGTCCAGGCTGGTCACGCCCCGCCCGGCGAGCCAGTCGCCGAGCAGCGTCCCGTCCGGTGCTGTGCCCTCGAAGCCGCTGTAGGCGGCCGAGTGCGTGCCCTTGCGGAAGATCTCCTTGACCCGGCTCACGTCGAGGTCAGGGTGAAAGGCCGCGCCTGGCGTCCCCGCGACGCAGTGCGGCGGCCAGCTGGCCGCGAAGTCCGGCGCCGCGGAGAAGTGGGCGCCCGGATCGACGTGATAGTCCTGGCTGGCGATCACGAAGTCATAGCCGCTGGCCGGGGCGCTGGCCAGGAAGTCGCTCAGTGCAGAAGCGAGGCGGGCGCCGCCATTGACGGCGAGTGAGCCGCCCTCGCAGAAGTCGTTCTGCAGGTCGACGACCACCAGCGCGCGCACGGACCGAGCCTATCCGGCGCCCGGCCTGCGGCCGGCGTCCCGCCCGGCAAGCACGGCGCGGCCGCTGGCGGCCGGGATCAGGCCGGACCGGTCAGGCGCGACGGCGGCCCTAGTCCCGCTCCGGCCGGAACACGGTCGGGATGGCCGGGTAGCCGCGGGACAGCTGCAGCGCGTGCGGCGGCAGCTCCGCCACTACCTGGTGGTGCCGTGCCCGCATGTCAGCCAGCGGCTCGCTGCCGATGATCTCCCCGTCGCGCATCAGCTGCCGAAGCAGCGGGCGGCCGGCGTCGGCATCCTGCGGCGGCGTGTCGGTGATCAGCTCGGTGGTGGCGATCCCGGCCTGGTCAAGCTGCCGCACGGCCCACTTGCGGCCGCCGCGGCCCGGCTTGCCGACCGACCGCTTGGCCACCGGCTCCAGTGCACCGCCGCTGCTGCGGGCGCGGGCCACCAGCTTGTAGACCAGCGCGGCCGTCGGCGCGCCAGATCCGGTTACCAGCGCGGTGCCGACCCCGTAGCCGTCGACCGGCGCCGCGGCCAGGCCAGCGATCGAGTACTCGTCCAGGTCGCCGGTCAGCACGATCCTGGTCTTGTCGGCGCCGAGGGCGTCCAGCTCGGCGCGTACGTCGCGGGCCACCACCGGCAGGTCGCCGCTGTCGATGCGCACCGCGCCGAGGCCGGGCCCGGCGAGTTGCACGGCGGTCCGCACCGCGGCGGCCACCTCGAAGGTGTCCGCCAGCAGCGTGGTGCCCGCGCCGAGGGTCTCCAGCTGGGCGGTGAACGCCTGCTTCTCGTCGTCGTGCACGAGTGTGAAGGAGTGCGCGCTGGTGCCGCTGGTCGGCACCCCGAAGTCGCGCCCGGCGCGCAGGTTCGAGGTGGAAGCGAAGCCCGCGATGTAGGCGGCCCTCGCGCTGGCGACCGCGGCGAGCTCGTGCGTGCGCCGCGACCCCATCTCGATGATCGGCCTGCCGCCGGCCGCGTGCACCATCCTGGACGCCGCCGAGGCGACCGCGCAGTCGTGGTTGAGCACCGACAGCGCCAGCGTCTCCAGCAGCACTGCCTCGGCGAACGTGCCCTGCACCACCAGGATCGGCGAGCCGGGGAAATAGCAGTCGCCCTCCTGATAACCCCACACGTCACCGCGGAACGCGTACTGCTCCAGGTACCTCGCGGTCGGCGCGTCGACGATCCCGGCGTCGCTGAGGAAGCCGATCTCGTCCGGGCCGAAGGTGAACTCCCTGATCGCGCTCAGCAGCCGGCCCTGGCCGGCCACCACCCCGTACCGGCGCCCGTTCGGCAGGTGCCTGGCAAAGACCTCGAAGACGGATGGCCGGGTGGCCACGCCGCTGTGCAGCGCGGCGCGCAGCATCGTCAGCTCGTAATGATCGGTCAGCAGCGCGGTGCCAGCAGCATGATCTGTGCTCACCAGGGCAGCTTACGGACGCGCAGCCGGCCAGCGCGGACAGCCCGGCCAGGCAGGCCGGCGGGGGTCGCGAGGCGCTTGTGCCCGGCACCCGGATCGGCTGGCAGACTGGGGCACAACCCACTGGGGAGGTGACGGCAGTGAGCGTGGCGCCAGCACAGGTCGAGCGACCCGAGGCAGGGCAGGACACGGTCGCGGACTCGCCGTGGATCACCATCGTGTGGAACGACCCGGTCAACCTGATGACCTATGTCACGTATGTCTTCCAGGCCGTGTTCGGCTATGCCAAGCCCAAGGCCGAGAAGCTCATGCTCGACGTGCATCACAAGGGCAGGGCGGTGGTCTCCTCCGGCACCAGGGAGGCGATGGAGCGCGACGCGCAGACGCTGCACGGCTACGGCCTGTGGGCGACGGTTAGCCACGACTCGTGAGCGCCGCAGAGCCGGCCGATGACAGCGGGGCGGAGGAGCAGATGGCGGGTTTCCGCCGGTCGTCCGGCGGGGTGAGCGCGCGCTTCGCCGGCGCGCAGGCAGGCATCATCCGCAGCCTGGTCGGCCAGGTCGCCGAGCTCGTCGGCGACGACCTGGACAGCCAGCCGGCCGGCGAGACCGGCCAGGACGCGACTGGTCCGGGCGCCAGCGAGGCCGACGAGGCGATTGCGGCGTTCGCCGCCGACCTCGGATTCTCCGGCAGCACGCAGGTGCCCGACGATCCGGTGCTCGCGCGGCTGCTGCCCGACGCCTATCAGGACGACCCGCAGGCGGCGGGCGAGTTCCGCCGCTACACCGAGCAGAACCTGCGGGCCGGCAAGCTCGCCGCGGCGCAGACCGTGCTGGCCACGCTGCCGGAGTCAGGCGGACGGGTCAGGCTCAGCCGCGAGCAGGCCGAGCTGTGGCTGCGCGCGCTCAACGACGTCCGGCTGGCGCTCGGCGTGGTCCTCGAGGTCACCGATGACTTCGATGAGCAGTCGAGCGACATTTCGCCGGAAGATCCTCGTTCTGCCTATATCTGGGTGTACCACTGGCTTGCCTACCTGCAGGACAGCCTGCTCGAGGCGATCAGCTAGCCGCCGCGGCTACGCTCGCAGCCATGCTGACGATCAGCGACGCCCTGCGGGCGCGGATAGTGGAGCACGCAAGGAAGGACCACCCGGACGAGGCGTGCGGTGTCATCGCCGGGCCGGCCGGCAGCGACCGGCCGGTGCGGTTCATCCCGATGACGAACGCCGAGCGGTCGC
Source organism: Streptosporangiaceae bacterium (assembly GCA_036495525.1). GTDB lineage: Bacteria > Actinomycetota > Actinomycetes > Streptosporangiales > Streptosporangiaceae > DASXMR01. The sequence goes on from DASXMR010000046.1 coordinate 66,556, forward strand.
CGACCTTCTACCGGTTTGACTCGATGGAGCAGCTGCGGGTGTGGCGCGAGATGGACGACCGGGATGAGGACCCCGTGGTGATCTACCACTCGCACACCGCCACCGAGGCCTACCCGTCGCGCACCGACATCTCCTACGCCAGCGAGCCGGCCGCGCACTACGTCCTGATCTCCACCAGGGACGCCGATGGCCAGCGGCACTCCGGCGGCCAGGACCTGCCCGAGTTCCGCTCGTTCCGCATCGTGGACGGAGAGGTCACCGAGGAGGAAGTGGTGATCGGCGCAGCCGTGCCTGGCGGCCCGGAATGATCCCGCTGGGCAGCCGGTTGCATCGCATGGATAACCCTGCCGCCCGCCCGAACCGCACCGCCTGAACCGCGCCGGCTGACCACGCCCCTCGCACCCCTGGAGCGCAACCGATGGCCATCGAGGTCCGCATCCCGACGATCCTGCGCAGCTACACCGGCGGCGCCAAGTCCGTCGAGGCCGCCGGCGACACGCTCGCCGACCTTCTCACTGACCTGGAGTCCCGGCACAGCGGGCTGCGCGACCGGCTGGTCGAGGACGGCAGCCTGCGGCGGTTCGTGAACGTTTACCTCAACGACGAGGACGTGCGCTTCATCGGCGGCCTCGGCGCCGCGGTCAAGGACGGCGACACCGTCACTGTGCTGCCAGCCGTCGCCGGCGGGGCACGCTGAGCGGCCGGCCAGCCGCCTGCACGCGCCCGGCCGGCCAGACTAGGTCCTGATGCGCTACGACTCGCTGCTCGACTCGGTCGGCGGCACCCCGCTGGTGGGCCTGCCGCGGCTGTCGCCGGGCCCCGAGGTACGGCTGTGGGCCAAGCTGGAGGACCGCAACCCGACCGGGTCGGTCAAGGACCGGGCCGCGTTCTGGATGGTGGCGAGCGCCGAGAAGGACGGCGTGCTCGCCCCCGGCGCGACCATCCTGGAGCCCACCTCTGGCAATACCGGCATCTCGCTGGCCATGATCGCCCGGCTGCGCGGCTACCGGCTGATCTGCGTGATGCCGGAGAACACCTCGGCCGAGCGGCGGCAGCTGCTGGAGATGTACGGCGCCTCGGTCATCTCCTCGCCGGCCGCCGGCGGCTCGAACGAGGCCGTCCGGGTGGCCCGGGAGCTCGCGGCGCAGCACCCGGACTGGGTGATGCTCTACCAGTACGGCAACGAGGCCAACGCGCGAGCGCACTACGAGACGACCGGGCCCGAGCTGCTCGCCGATCTGCCGGGCATCACCCACTTCGTCGCCGGGCTCGGCACCTCGGGCACGCTGATGGGGGCCGGCCGGTTCCTCCGCGAGCACGTCAGCGGCGTGCAGGTGGTCGCCGCCGAGCCGCGCTACGGCGAGCTGGTGTACGGGCTGCGGAACATGGACGAGGGGTTCGTCCCCGAGCTGTACGACCCGTCGGTGCTGACCGGCCGGATCTCGGTTTCCTCGGCGGACGCGCTGCGCCGGACCAGGCAGCTGCTGGACGCCGAGGGGCTGTTCGCCGGCATCTCCTCCGGCTGCGCGCTGCACGCCGCGCTCATCGTCGCCGGCCGGGCGCACGCCGCCGGGGAGCCGGCCGAGATCGCGCTGGTCATCGCCGACGGCGGCTGGAAGTACCTGTCAACCGGCGCCTACGCCGGCACGCTTGAGGAAGCCGAGGCCGCTCTGGAGGGCGAACTGTGGGCGTGACCACCGGGCCGGAGCAGGCCGCGCAGACGACGATCTTCGACCAGGCCACCGCGGTGAGCCGGATCGGCGACGGGCTGTACGAGGTGCGTCCCGACCCGCGCTTCGCCGTCGTCGCGCCAGGCGGCACCGCCCCGGCGGCGGTCAACGGCGGCGTGCTGATCGCGATGGTGCTGCGCGCCGTGCTCGACTCATCGCCGCACCCGTACCCGGTTGCCACCAGCGCGCACTTCCTCCGGGTCGCCGCGCTGGCGCCGGCGATGGTGCAGGTCACCTGGCTGAAGCAGGGTGGTACAGCCGCAACCGCGCGGGCGACCCTGATCCAGCAGGACCGGCCCGTGCTGGAGATGACCGTGACCACCGGCGCGCTGCCGGACGCACCGGCCGCGCCTGGCGAGCTGCGCTGGACAGCGGACATGCCGCATTTCCCGCCCGCCGCCCAGTGCGTGGACCTCGGCCCGTGGCCGGGCACCGAAGGCGCTGACGGCAGCTCCGGCTACGCCGCCCAGGTCACCCTGCTGCTCGACCCGGCGGTCACCGGATGGCGGCAGGACGAGCCGTCGGGCGTGCCCGAGATGCGCGGCTACTTCGGGCTGCGCGAGGACCGTCACCCGGACGCCTACCTGCTCGCGCTCGCGGTAGACGGGCTGCCGCCGGTGGTATTCGGCCTTGGCGCGACCGGCTGGGCGCCGACCGTGGAGCTGACCTGGCACATGCGCGCCGTCCCGGTGGCCGGCCCGCTGCGCGTCCGGGCCAGGGCGGTGCACGTCGGCGGCGGCTGGTTCGACGAGGAAGCCGAGGTCTGGGACGCCGCCGGCCAGCTGGTGGCGCAGAGCAGGCAGCTGGCCAGGGTCGGCCGGGGCCGGATCAGGGGCCAGGCCGGGCCTCGGCCGGCGGCAGGCTAGCAGTCGGCGGCCGGCTAGGGCACGCTCTGGATCTTCCAGACGAACACCGAGCCGGCCGCTGCCACCAGCGCGGTGGCGGCGAACAGCGCCGGGTAGCCGCCGAGGCTGACCAGGATTCCGGCGAACACCCCGGCCAGCGCGGCTGGCCCCACGATGGCGATGTTGATGATGCCCAGGTCCTTGGCCCGGTCGCTGGCGGCCGGCAGCACCTGGGTGATCAGCGCCTGGTCGACAGCGAGGTAGGCGCCGAAGCCGATGCCGAACAGCACCGCGGCAGCCATCGCTGAATGCCAGGTCTCCACGAACGTGAGCAGCAGCGCGGCGGCGCCCATCAGCGCGCCGGACACCGTCACGATCATCTTCCGCTTGCCGAGCCGGTCGGAGACGATCCCGCCGCCGATCGCGGTGACCACCACGCACGCGGTGTAAATCAGGATCAGGATCAGCAGGCCGTCTGAGGCCGTGTGGCCGGGGAACAGCCGGGCGTAGTGGATCTTGTCGCGAAGGAAGTAGAGCAGGTACAGGGTGCCCATGCCGATCGCCAGCGAGGCCAAGAACCTGGTCAGCCAGGCCCAGCCGAAATCGGGGTGCCGCCGCGGGTCGATCCAGTAAGAGGCGGCCAGCGAGCGCCAGGACAGCGGCTGCCGGTCAGCCGCCTCCAGCTGGTGGTCAGGGGTGAGGAACACGAACGGCAGGGTGAGCAGCACAAGCGGTATCGCCATCGCCAGGTAACCGCCGGTCTGGCTGGTGAACACCACGTCGACCAGGATCGCCCCGACGACCAGGCCCAGTGCCTGCGGCATGCCGACCCAGCCGGCCACCGTGGCCCGCTGGGTCACCGGGACGTGGTCCGGGATGGCCGCGCTGAGGCTCGCGTACTCGCCGTTCTGGAAGGCGCTGAACAGCACCCAGAACACCGCGACCCCGGCCACGGTGCCCTGCCCGGCAAGCAGCACCAGGCTGATCGCGGCCAGCACGGCCATGATGAGCGTCCACCGGTGCCGCCGGCCGCGCAGCCGGCCGATCCCGAACGCGCCCGTCGTGCGGTCCGACAGCGCCCCGGCGACCGGAGTGGCCAGCACGGAGGCCACCGCGCCAAGGGCCGACACCAGGCCGAACGCGATGTACTTGCCGCTCGGGTCGATGTTCTGGATCTGGTCGGGCAGCAAGAACTGCAGCGGCGTCAGCGAGGCCATCCACATGGCCAGGCTCGCCAGGCCAAGGCCGGTGATCCAGCCGCCACGCACCCGCGCCGTCGGCTCGGTCAGCGCCGACGGCAGCAGCCCGGCCGACCCCGTGCTTGCGGCCGACCCCGTGCTTGCGGCCGACCCCGTGCTCTGGTCGGTCATGTTTCCCTCCGCTCGCCACCCGTCCTGGCGCCGGGCCTGGCGCGGCCTCCGGCCGAGCGTAGCGTGTGCGGCATGCGGATCACGACGGTCGGCTGCGCGGGCAGCTTCCCCGGCCCGGACAGCACCGCGTCCTGCTACCTGATCCGCGCCGAGGGCTTCACCCTGGTGCTTGACCTGGGCAATGGGGCGCTCGGCGCGCTGCAGCGGCACATCGGCCTTTACGACATCGACGCCATCTGCCTGAGTCACCATCACGCCGACCACTGCATCGACATGTGCGGCTACTCGGTCGCCAGGACGCACCACCCGGCCGGCCCGATGCCCCGGCTGCCGGTGTACGGGCCGGCCAGGACGGCCGAACGGCTGACCCGCGCGCTCGGGCTCAAGCCAGGCACCGGCATGACCGACGCGTTCGACTTCATCACCATTGAGCCCGGGCCGCTGCAGATCGGGCCGCTGCGGCTGACCGCCGCGCGGATGAACCACCCGGTCGAAACGTTCGGCTTCCGGATTGAGCACGATGGTGCGGCGCTAACCTACTCGGCGGACACCGCCCCGACCGGCGCACTGGTCACGCTCGCCCGTGACAGCGATGTCCTGCTGTGCGAAGCTTCGTTCCTCGACGGCCCTGACCTGCCAGCCGACCTGCACCTGACCGCCCGCCAGGCGGCCGAGCACGCCACCAGGGCCGGGGCCGGGCGGCTAGTGCTCACCCACCTGGCGGCCTGGAACGACCGGACGGCCACGCTTGAGCAGGCCGCGGCGGCGTTCAGCGGCGAGCTGACCCTGGCCGCGCCGGGCGCGGACATTAGCCAGGGCCGGGTAACGGGATAGCCCCCCGGCTGGGCGCATACACTGCACTGCCATGCGCGTACTGGTCACCGGCGGGGCCGGCTTCATGGGCTCGCACCTGGTCGATGCCCTGCTGCTGCGGGGAGACGACGTCATCGTCGTCGACGACCTGTCGGCCGGCCGGGAAAGCCGGCTTGACGAGCGCGCGGTGCTGCACAAGCTCAGCATCTCCGACGCCGGCGAGCTGGCCGCGGTGACTGAGGCGGAGCGGCCGGACCTGGTCTGCCACCTGGCCGCCCAGATCAACGTCGTCTCCTCGGTGGCGAACCCGGCAGCCGACGCGCAGGCCAACGTGGTGGGCACGGTCAACGTGCTGGAGGCGGCGCGGCTGGCCGGCGCGCGGGTGCTGTTCTGCTCCACCGGCGGCGCGCTTTACGGCCGGGACGCGCCGATGCCGTCGCTGGAAGACGTGCTGCCGCTGCCCGAGTCGCCCTACGGGGTCGCCAAGTACAGCGCCGAGCAGTACCTGGGCCTGTACAACCGGCTGCACGGCGCCGGGCACGCCTCGCTGCGCTTCGCCAACGTCTACGGGCCCCGGCAGGACCCGTCCGGCGATTCCGGCGTCATCCCGATCTTCTGCGCCGCCCTGCTGGCCGGCCAGCAGCCGGTCATCTACGGAGACGGCACGCAGACCAGGGACTTCGTCTACGTCGGCGACGCCGTCGCCGCGCTGCTGGCCGCCGCCGACCGGGGCAGGCCAGGTACCTGGAACATCGGCAGCGGCGCCGAGGTCAGCGTGCTCGACCTCGCCGCGCTCATCGGCGCGGCGGCCGGACGGCCAGCTGAGCCGCTGTTCGCCCCGGCCCGGCCGGGCGAGCTGCAGCGCGGCGCGCTCGCCTGCGAGCGGGCGGCGCGTGACCTGGGCTGGCACCCGCAGACCCGGCTGGCCGCCGGAGTGCGCGCCGTGTACCAGTGGATCGAGGCCGGCGCACCCGACCGCGCTGCATGCTGATCCTGCGCGCCAGGCACGCCGCGCCGCCCGCCTGGCAGCGGATACCCTGGCGGGCATGCCTCGACCAGACGGGCGCACGCCCGACCAGCTGCGGACGGTAAAGCTCACCAGGGGATGGCTCGATCACGCCGAAGGCTCGGTGCTCGTCGAGTTCGGCGCCACCCGCGTGCTGTGCGCGGCCAGCGTCACCGAGGACGTGCCGCGCTGGCGCCGGGGCAGTGGGCTCGGCTGGGTCACCGCCGAGTACGCCATGCTGCCGCGTGCCACCAATACCCGCAGTGACCGGGAGTCGGTGAAAGGGCGGCTTGGCGGGCGCACGCAGGAGATCTCCCGGCTGGTGGGCCGGTCGCTGCGCGCCTGCGTCGACTACAAGGCGCTCGGGGAGAACACCATCGTCATCGACTGTGACGTGCTGCAGGCCGACGGCGGTACCAGGACCGCGGCGGTCACCGGCGGATACGTGGCGCTGGCCGACGCGATCTCCTGGCTGCAGGGCAGGAAGCGGACCAAGGGCAGCCCGCTGGCCGCCTCGGTGGCCGCGGTCAGCGTCGGCATCGTCGACGGGCAGCCCAGGCTCGACCTGTGCTACGAGGAGGACGTGATCGCCGAGACGGACATGAACGTGGTCTGCACCGGTGACGGCGGCTTCGTGGAGATCCAGGGCACGGCTGAGCGCGAGCCGTTCAGCCGGGACCTGCTTCACCAGCTCCTCGACCTCGCGGTGGCCGGCTGCGGGCAGCTCACCGGGCTGCAGCAGCAGGCGCTGTCGCTGGCATGACGGCGCAGGCACCCCCGGCGGCCGGCCAGCTGCCCCGGCTGGTGCTGGCCACCGGCAACCAGCACAAGCTGGCAGAGCTGACCAGGATCCTCGCCGACGGGCAGGTGCAGGTGCGGCTGACCGGGCTCGCCGGGTTCGCAGGTGCGCCGCAGGTCCGCGAGACCGGTGCCACGTTCGCGGCTAACGCGCTGCTCAAGGCCAGGGCCATTGCTCAGTTCACCGGGCTGCCAGCGGTTGCCGACGACTCGGGGCTGTGCGTCGACGCTCTGAACGGCATGCCGGGAATCTTCTCGGCCCGCTGGGCAGGCAGGCACGGCGACGACGCGGCCAACACCGGGCTGCTGCTCGGCCAGCTCGATGACGTGCCTGACGAGCGGCGCGCGGCCCACTTCGCCTGCTCGGCTGCGCTGGTGCTGCCCGACGGCCGGGAGCACGTCAGCGAGGGCACGGTGCACGGCTCGGTGATCAGGCAGCCGCGCGGGACCGGCGGGTTCGGCTACGACCCCGTGTTCGTGCCCGACGGCTCAGACCTGACCACCGCCGAGATGACGCCGGAGGCGAAGGACCGGATAAGCCACCGGGGCCGGGCGCTGCGCGCCCTGGCCCCGGTGATCGCCGCGCTGGTGGCCGGCTCGTAGCTGCCGGCGGCTAGCCGAGGGCGCCCGCCGGCGGCGTGGCGACCTGGCTGGCCGGCGGGATGGCCAGGTGCACTGGCTGGTTGATGGCGCTCAGCACGACCGCGATCGTGACCGTCGAGCCCGCGACCGACTCAGTGATGACTTCCTTCTTGAGCTGGCCCTGGCCGTCGATCCAGGCGGTGAAACCGATGTTGCCGGTGATCTGCTTCAGCTCCGGCCGCAGCGTCTTGCGCAGCTTCGCCGGCAGCGCTCGGAGCGCCGCGCTGACCTTCACGCTGCCGGTGTACTTGGTGGTGCTGACGCCGCCCACGACTGCGGTGCCCGCCGCGTGCACGTTGGTGGCGCCGGCCAGCTCGCCGGACTGCTCGGCCGGGTTGAGCTTGGAAATGCTGCTGTACAGCGCGCCGATCGCCGAGTTGGCATGGCGCAGCTGGGCAATGCTGATCTTGAGCCAGGGCTTGCCGAGCTGCTGAGCCAGGCCCGGCACCTTGAGGTAGACGGCCTTGGTGGTCAGCACCTCGCTGATGGCGGTGTTCTGCCCGCCGCCGCGTACGTGCAGTTTCAGGCTCGCCTGCAGCGAGGGCTTGATCTGCTCATGCACGACGCCCGAGATCGTGGTGGACTCTGCCCCGGAGACGGTCTCCTTGATCCTGGCGACCGCAGAAGTGACCGATGACGCCTTCACGGCGGCCGCCTCCACGATCTGCTGCGGGGACTGGTTGCTCGCCTGCTGTGTCCCATGATGGGAGTTCGACTTGCCAGGCCCGTGGGCCGAGGTGCCGCCGCCGCTTCCGCCGCACGCGGCGAGGATCAGCAGCGCGCTGGCTGCCGCGGCGGTGCCCAGCAGGCGGCTGCGGGTGCGCGGTTGCTCTTCAGAATGGCTTCTAAGGCCCCGATTTAGCATCACTCGGACAACGGTAGCGGCTCGCGGGACGGCTAGGAAGCGACTAGCGATGCCCGGTAAGTTAGTCCGGGTACCTTGGTGCCGGAGGGGAGCAAAACATGACAGAGCACCGCCTATCGGCGGGTGATGCGGCACCGGACTTCACCCTGCCCGACGCGGACGGCAAAGAAGTCAGCCTCGCGTCGCTGCGCGGCCAGAAGGTGATCATCTACTTCTACCCGGCGGCCATGACGCCCGGCTGCACCAAGCAGGCGTGCGACTTCCGCGACAGCAGGAACCAGCTGTCCGAGGCCGGGTTCACCGTGCTCGGCATCTCCCCGGACAGCCCGGCCAAGCTGGCGAAGTTCCGGGAGAAGGAGGGGCTCACGTTCCCGCTGCTGTCCGACCCCGGCCGCTCGGTGCTCGAGGCGTACGGCGCCTACGGGGAGAAGATGATGTACGGCAAGAAGTCCGTCGGCGTGATCAGGTCCACGTTCGTGGTCGATGAGGACGGCAAGATCGAGCGCGCGCTCTACGGGGTGAAGGCCACCGGCCACGTCGGCCGGCTGCGCGCCGAGCTAGGCGTCTGACCGCCGGCAGCGTTGCGTAGCTGCCAGCCGGCGGTCAGGCCGGCCAGCGGGGGTCGTAGCCCAACGGCAGGAGGCACGCGGTTTAGGTCCGCGGCAGTGTGGGTTCGAATCCCACCGGCCCCACTTTTGATCTTGAAGCAGGCAACGCCATGACAGTGAACGGATGAGCGGCAAGCCAGGGATGCCGGTGCCCACCCTGGTCATCACCGGGACTACGGGTGCTGGCAAGACCGCGGTGGCTGCGGAGATCAACGACATCCTGGCGGAGCTCAAGGTCCCCAACGCCGCGGTCGACCTCGACGCGCTGGTGTGGCAGTGGCCGTCGACCAGCCCGTGGAACGGCGACCTGATGTTCGAGAACCTGGCGTCGCTCTGGCCCAACTACCGGGCGCACGGCGCTACCCGGCTGATCCTTGCCCGGGTGCTGGAAGACAGCGCCGAGCTGGCCCGCTATCGCAGTGCCGTGCCAGGAGCCGAGATCACCGTCTGCCGGCTCACCGCGCCCGAGTCGCTGCGCCTGCGCCGGCTGCGCCAGCGCATGCCGCCAGGACCGTCACGTGACTGGCACCTCGCCCGCTCAGTGGAGCTGGATGGCATTCTCGAGCAAGCCGGCTGCGAGGACTTTCTGGTGGTGAACGGGGACCGGCCGGTTCGCGAGGTCGCCCTCGAAGTGCTCGCGAGGGCCGGGTGGGTTCCGTCCGGCGACGCAGCTAACTTGCCGTCGCGTTCGTAACTGCCGGTGCCGCTGATGGCACGCGCCCGCCGGGCCGGTCACGCGAGGGTGTCCTCGGCCGAGGGGTACAGCACGGCCTGGGTCTGCGTGGTCTGCCCGACCTGCTTGCCGCGGTCGTCCGACAGGTCCGTCTGCACGACGATGAAGGCGCGGCCGACATGCAGTGGCCGGCTCGCGGCGTGCACCACGCCGGAGCGGACGCCGCGGAAGAAGTTGGTCTTGGACTCGATCGTCGACGTGGTCGCCCCGGCGGGCAGGTTCAGGTACGCGCAGACCGCACCCACCGAGTCAGCAAGCGTCATCAGCACGCCGCCGTGCAGCGCCCCGCCCACGGTGCAGAGCTCGGCACTCCACGCGAGCGTGCCGTGCACTCCGTCCGCTGCGGCTTGCTCCAGCGTGATGCCCAGCGCCAGCGCGTGCGGCATGAGCGCGACGAGCTCCTCGGTGGTGGGCTGCGGGCCGGTCATGCGGTGCTTCCGGGGGTAGCGGGTGCGGCTTTGGTCATAGTAAGCACGTTAGCCGTCCAGTGGCCCGGTTTGCGCATCCCGTGACGGACGTAACAACCCCTCGCAAGGTGCTCCTGGAACTCCGGCTCGGGATCTGATTTCGTTTCCAGAGTCCAAGTGCCCGTCTCAAAGGCACTTTTTAATTCTGCGATCCGCCGCAGCTATTATCCGCGCGAAATGCCGAGGTCGGTGCAGCAGTGGCTGGCGAGCATGAGTTCACCCGGTCAGGGCATTGCGACTAACACTTGCATGTCCCGCTATCGGGATTCAGCCAGGGATAACGGTACCGGCCCTGAACCCGACGTAAGCTCGGCAAACGTGGAGCCAGGGTTGAGGTTCGCCGATCTGCTGCGTCAGCTGCGCACGGAGGCGCGGCTGACGCAGGAGGAGCTGGCTGAGAAGGCGGGCCTGAGCCCGCGGTCGGTCAGCGACCTGGAACGGGGCATCAACCGCACGGCCCGCAAGGACAGCGCCGCGATGCTGGCCAGCGCGCTCAGGCTGACCGGCCAGGTACAGGAGGCGTTCGTCGCCGCCGCCCGCGGCCGGGCCGAGCCGGCCCGAGTGCTGGCAGCAAGGGGCGAACCGGGGCCAGGGTCGTCGGCCGCCGCGGCGACGCGGACTCTGCCGCGCGACATCGGCGGCTTCACCTGGCGCGAGCCTGAGCTTGCCTCGCTGGAGCGGTCGCTGGCCGGGGTGGCAGGCGGCGGCGTCGTGGGCATCCACGCTATCGACGGCATGGCCGGGATCGGCAAGACCACCTTCGCTGTGCACGCCGCCCACCGGCTCGCCGGGCGCTTCCCTGACGGCCAGTTCTTTCTGCCGCTGCATGCGCACACCGCTGGCCAGCCTCCCGTCGACCCCGCCGATGCCCTGGCTAGCCTCCTGATGACTGCCGGGATCGCCGCTCAGCACATTCCGCCAGGGCTGGAGGCGCGGGCGGCGAAATGGCGTGACTACGTCGCTGGCAAGAAGGTCCTGCTGCTCCTCGACGACGTCGCCGGGCACGAGCAGGTGCGGCCGCTGCTCCCCGGCAGCGCCGGCAGCCTCGTGCTGGTCACCAGCCGCCGGCGGCTGACCGCGCTCGAGGACGCGACGGTGATCAGCATCGACGCCCTGTCGCCTGATGAGGCGTGGGCGCTGCTCGTCCGGCTCTCCGGCCGCGCCGATCTTGAGCGGGAAGAGGCGGCGGGACGGGAGATCACCCGGCTGTGCGGATACCTGCCGCTGGCCATCGGAATGCTCGCCAGGCGCCTGCGGCATCACCCGGCCAGGACCGCCGCCGAGCTCGCAGCCGAGCTGGAAGCGGCGCGCGAGCGGCTGGCGGTCATGCGCGCTGAGGACCTGTCGGTCGCGGCGGCATTCGACCTTTCCTACCGGGACCTCACGCCGGCTCAGCGGCGGCTGTTCCGGCGGCTTGGCCTCGCGCTCGGCCCGGCTATCGACGCCTACGCGGCCGCCGCGCTCAACGACAGCAGCGTTGAGGATTCCAGGCGCCAGCTCGACGAGCTCTACGATCACCACCTGATCACAGAGCCGACGCCGGGCCGGTACCTGCTGCACGACCTGATGCGCGAGTACGCGCGCGCGCTCACCCCCGCCGACGAGACAGCCGCCGCCCGCGCCGCCGTCGAGCGCCTGATCAACTTCTACGCACACATCGCGCCGGCCGCATGCCGCAATATCGCGACGTGGACGACGGCGGGCGGCCGCCGGCCGCCAACCGTTCCGCCCGCGAGCGCTCCGGTGCTGATGAATTCGCGCGAGGCCGGTGACTGGCTGGACGCCGAGCGCCCGAATCTGCACGTGGCGGTCGGCTACGCGGCGGCTCAGGGAATGCCGCTGCACTCCATCGCGATCGCGGCCGCGATGGGCGGCTACCTGCGTGCCCGCGGTCACTGGGATCAGGCAGCCGCCCAGTACCGGACCGCGTTGCGCGCGGCCAGGGCGGCCGGGGACCGGACCGGCGAGGCCGGCATGCTGGACGAGCTGGGCCTGCTGCAGCAGCTGACGGGCGCCTATGCGGACGCGACCGCCTCTCTGACCCAGGCGATCGAGCTGTTTCGCGAGCTGGGCGATCTGCCCGGTCAGGCCTACGCCCTTAATCACCTCGGCCTGGTCTACGGGCACACCTCCGACTTCCAGGCGACGACCAGCTGCCATCAGCAGGCGCTAGAACTCGCGCTGACGGCTGGTGACAAGCTGGCCGAGGCAGTCTCGCTCACCGACCTGGCGATGGTGCTGGTGCTGACCGGCGACCTGCCGGCGTCGATCGAGAAGTACCAGCGGGCGCTGTCGCTGTTCCGGAGCCTTGGCTCGAAGTTTGACGAGGCCGACGCCCTTACCGAACTTGGCTTCGCGTGGCGGATGGCCGGGAACCTTGAGGCCGCCCTGGCGCATGAGCACGAGGCGCTTGAATTGTGGCGTGAGATCGGCGACCGGCAGGGCCAGGCCTGGGCGCTCGACGAGCTCGGCATGGTGCAGCAGCAAATCGGAGCGTTTGCGGAGGCCGTCGCCAACCTCGAGCAGGCCCTGCAGCTGCATCGCGACCTGGGCTCGCGGCACGGCGAAATCGTGGCTCTCAACGCCCTCGGGGAGCTGGCGAACCGAATGTCCGCGCTTGAGAAGGCCAGCGAGTTCCACCGAGAGGCGCTGGGCAAGGCGGTCGAGCTCGGCGCGCCCAGTGAGCAGGCCAGGGCGCTGACCGGCCTCGGCCGCTGCCAACTGTCCGCAGATCCGGCCGAGGCCGCCGCTAGCCTACGCAGCGCGCTTGTGATCTACCTGCGCATCGGGGCGCCAGAAGCGCAGGCCATCCAGGCCATCCTGGATCAGAACGGCCTGTAGGCCGTCGCAGCTCACAGCCCGCGCCGGGCACTCATCCGCTGCCAGTCATCCTCGATGAATTCCACGTCGCCGCTCGCGCCACCGAGCGGAGCCTGCGCATGCAGCAGTGCCCACAGCCGTCCGCGCCGCGGACGTGCACCAGCGCGGCCCGATGCAAAGGCCAGGCCGTCGGTCGTGTGGCCGTCGGCCGTGTGGCCGTCAGTCGTGTGGGCGCCGGTCGTGTCGGTCGGTGCAGCCGGCCTGACCCGTGTGCCAATCATTGTTCTTGCCTTTCCTCGTTCTTCGGCTGGCTCCACTTTCGCCAGCTCACGAGGCAAGAACCACACGTGCCCGCCCACAGCTCAGCCCACAGGATCGCGACCAGGCTGCACGGGGCAAGCCCGCTAGCGATGGCCGCCCGGAGCCGCGGTCGGAAAGTCAGTGGCTAGCCGGGCGCAGAAAACCCGCCCGAGCAGCTCTGCGAGCGGCTGACCGCCCACCGCAAGACCAGGGAGCAAGAGCACGAGCTGGCAGGGCACCGAGTGGCGCGAGGGCGGAGTCAGCCCGGCCGACAGTCGCGGCTCGTCAGTTTTCCTGCCTGGCGCCGCGGGGCGGGCGGGTGAGCTGGCTGGCTAGCGCCTCGATGTGCTCCGGGCCGACGCCGCAGCAGCCGCCGATCAGCTGCGCGCCGTGCTCTACCCAGCCGGCCGCGGCGTCCAGGTACTCCTGCGGCGTCATGCCGTCGAAGACCCAGTTCGGCGCGGCCCAGCTGCCGGATTCGGCGTAGACGCCGAGCGGCCCGGCGTAGTGCCGCCGGATGATGGCCAGGGCGTCGGGCACCACGTCGGGCTTGCTGTGCATGACCGTGACCGCGGTGAGAGAGGGGCTGGCCAGGCTCGCGACCAGGTCCTCGAAGCTGTCGCCGTCGCCCATGTCGGGGTCGGTGATGACGCCGCCGTCCTCGCCGCGCAGCGCGGACAGGCCGAGCCAGACCGGCAGGCCGGTCTCGGCGGCGGCCTGCACCGCGGCGCGGCCGTAGCCCGCGTTCTCGATCAGCTCGAGCGCGATCAGGTCGACGCCTGCGCCCGCGAGCAGTGCCGCCTGCTCGCGGAAGGCCGCCAGATCGGGGAACCGGGGGTCGTCAGCCGCCTTGCCTAGCGGCGGAGCGCCGTCCTCGCCCCGGCCGGTCATGGCGATCGGGCAGAACGAGGACATCGAGCCGGCGATCGCGACCGGGCGGGTCGCTGCCGCGTCCCTGGCCTGCTGCGCAGCGCGGACGGCCGCTCGGTTCGCATCCGCTACCCGGTCACCGAGCCCGGCCGGCTCCAGGGCAGCACGGCCCGCGGCGAAGGTGTTGGCGATCAGGACCTCGGCGCCGGCCCGCAGGTACGACTCGTGTACCCGCTGCACCACCTCCGGCTGGCGCAGGCTCGCCAGCGCGCTCCAGGCCTGGTCGTCCATCGCCGCGCCCTCGGACTGGAGCTGGGTGCCGGTGCCGCCGTCGATGATCACGATGGCGCCATCAGCCAGCTTGCCGAGCACCTCGTCTGCCGCGTTCATTGCTGCCTCTTCCTGGTGGCTCTGGTTCCTCGGGTGGATCTCGGCCCGCCCGGCCGACGGACCTGGCCAATTATCCGGCTGCCGGTCGCAACGCCAGGGGTTGACCCCGCCCGGTAGCCGAGTATCTTAGTGGTCATCAGAATCTGAATGACTCTCAGATCAGGCCTTGAGAGTCGGCCGGGCCTGGCGGGCGCGCTGCCAGCAGCAGCGGTGCTGGAGGCAGGCACCGGAACCCTGGTGCCGGGGTAGGGGCGTCGGCGACAGGGGCGCTGGCGGCATTCCGGAGGCGGCGACAGGAGCCGGGAGCTTGCCAGGAGGACGGTCGACGGTTGTGGCGGGAGCCAGGAGGAGGAGGGGAGGAACGGTGTCCGAAGAAGAGGTAGAGCGTCCGCAGGGAAGAGGCGCCAGGATGGGCAGGCCTAGGTGGACGGCCGACGACGTGCCCGACCAATCCGGCCGGACGGCAGTGATCACCGGGGCCAGCTCTGGCCTTGGCATCGAGGCGGCGCTTGTGCTGGCGCAGCACAGCGCTGCGGTGGTGCTGGCCTGCCGGGACATGGCCAAGGCTGAGCTGGCAGCCCGGCGGATCCGGGCGGCGGCCGAAGGGGCGACGGTGCTGCTGGTGCACCTGGACCTGGCCTCGATGGCGTCGGTGCGCGAAGCCGCCGAGCAGATCAGCGCCTCCTGCCCCGCGATCGACTTGCTGATCAACAACGCCGGCGTGATGGCGGTGCCCTATCAGCGCACTGCTGACGGCTTCGAGCTGACCTTCGCCACCAACCACCTGGGGCACTTCGCGCTGACCGGACTGCTGCTCGGGCGGCTGCTCGGCACGCCGGGGTCGCGGATCGTGACCGTCAGCAGCATCGGCCACCGGGACGGCGTCCTGCACCTCGATGACCTGCAGTCCGAGAACGGGTATCAGCCATGGCCTGCCTACTGGCAGTCCAAGCTGGCGAACCTGCTGTTCACCTACGAGCTGCAGTCGCGGCTGGAGGCGGCAGGCACGGGCACCATCGCGGTCGCGGCCCACCCTGGCAACGCCAGGACAGAACTGTGGCGCTGGACAGGGCGCACCGGCCGGGCACTGTACAACCCGCGGCTGCGCCCGCTGACGTTCTGGTTCGCCCAGAGTGCTGAGGTCGGGGCGCTCGCGACACTGCGCGCCGCGACCGATCCCGGGGTGAGGGGCGGCGACTACTACGGGCCGCCGGGCAAGCGGCAGTACACCGGCTATCCCGAGCGGGTGGAATCCAGCGACCGGTCGCACGACACCGCTGATCAGCATCGGCTCTGGCAGGAGTCCGAGCGGCTGACCGGGGTGTCGTACCAGATGACAGCCCGGGCGGGCTAGCTGCCCGGCCCGGCCTACCCTGGGAGCATGCCAGCTGCGGGCAAGGGCGGCCGATACCATCACGGCGACTTGCGGGCTGCGCTGATCGACACCGCCATCGAGCTCATCGCCGAGCGGGGCGTGCGCGGGTTCAGCCTGACCGAGGCGAGCAGGCGGCTAGGCGTCGCCGGCAGCGCGCCGTACGCGCACTTCGCCGACCGCGACGAGCTGCTCGCCGCGGTCGCGGTGCGCGCGTATCAGCAGCTGCGCGAGCAGCTGCTGCCGGCCATCAGGCAGAGCCCCGAGCCGGCCGGCCAGCTCGCGGCGATGGCCAGCGCGTACGTGCGGTTCGCGGCGGGCAGCAGGCCGCTGTTCGAGGTGATGTACGGGGCGGGGCTCGACAAGGCCAGGCATCCGGGCATTGAGGCGGCCGAGCGGCCGCTGACCGATGCATTCCTCGACTGCGTCAGCGCGCTGGTGGGCGATGACGAGCCGGCGCAGGCCGAGGACCTGGCGATTGCGGTGGAAGCGACAGCGCACGGCCACGCGGCGCTGCTGCTCGACGGCGACTTCGGCACGGACGGCGACGCCGTGGCGCAGGCGGCCGACCGCGCTGGCCGGGCAACCCTCGCGCTGGTCGCCAGCCGTCAGCTGCTGCACCAGCCGGCTGAGGAGGCAAAGACTGCGGCCGGCCAGTCAGCCCCGATCTAGCCGGAAATCGCGCCGGCCAGCCTGCTGCCGCTTCCCGATCCCTGATACTCCTACCTGGCCGGGTCAGCCGGCTCGGCCGGCGGCAGAGGCACGCCGAAGCGCTGAGCGAGCAGATTCAGGTCGTGCCGGTCGCTGTCGCGCGGCGGGTAGCCGAGGTGGAAGGTCAGCTGCAGGGCGGCGGTCAGGCAGCTGACCGGCCGTCCGCCGACCGATCCGGTGCCGCTCAGGCCCTCGGCCGGGTAGCGGCCCCAGGCGCCGCCGCCGAGCGGCTGCCAGCCGTCACCGGCTGCGTCGAGCGTCAGCGGGTGCAAGTCGATCTGCCTGGCCCGGTCGTCGCGCAGCACCGCCCTGGCTGGCAGGCCGGGAACGGCCAGCCGGTCCAGCGCGAACCCCAGGCCGGCCAGCGCCCGCTGCGCCCGGCCAAGCTGCTTCGCGTCGACCGCCAGGTCGAGGTCCTCGTGCTCGCGGGTCTGCTCGCCGGCCAGCGCGTCGATGCCCCAGCCGCCGTCCAGCCACGTGGTCACGCCGGCCTGATCGAGGGCGTCCAGCACCTCGGTCACGTCAGCCGCGGTCATCTGACCCGCCGAGCGAGCAGGGGCGGGCGCCGAGGGCGCGGGCGTGGCCAGGGCCGCGCTGACGCCGCTGACGGCGGCGGTGAGGCGCTCAGCGGAGCTGCCCAGCGAGCCGAGCAGGGCGCCAGTCCCGGCCAGCCCGGCTCGCGCAATGATGCCTTTCTCGTTGAGCGCCCATTCCCGGCGCTCAGCCAGCCTGGCCTGCGCCTCGGCGAGCAGAGCCTGGCCGAGCGCGCCGGCGGTCGCGGCGACGTCGGCCCGCTCTGCGTGCGCGCTGGCCGTGCGCAGCGCCATCGCGGCGAGCGAGCGCCACCGCTCCGGTGCGCTGGCCGCCAGGGCTTCAGGGAAGCCGGGGCGCGGCAGGTCGCCCGACAGCACCCGGCCAAGCGCCAGCTCGCCGACCGGGACGTAGCTCGGGATGCCGGCCACGAACGTGGCGAGCGCGTAGATGCTGAAGTGGCCAGCCTGCGCGTCGGATACGGCGCCGAGCACCTCGTCCAGATCCCGGTAGCAGAGGTCGACGCGCTCGCCGTCGACCGTGAGCCAGGCGCCGCCGTTCACCACCGGGCCCCAGCCGCCTGGCCCGGTAACCTCGCCAGGCCAGCCGAGGGCTCGCACGTCGGCAGCGTCGATCGTGCCGCGGTAATACAGCCCGAAGTCCCAGTCCGAGTCGGGCCGGTGCCGGCCGGTCGCCTGCGAGCCGCCCAGCGTCACCGCGACCACGCCGGGGATGGCGGCCAGCCGGCTCGCGATGTGCTCCACCCTTGCCTCCTGGCGATCCTGGCCTGCCTGTGGCGCTGTTCAGCCGGACAACACGCCCGGCCGTCCAGCCGAACCTGGCTTACTATGTTGCCGTGCGCACGGAGGGCCGAACGGGATCATCAGCTGGCCCTGCCGCGTTCCCGCTGACCGAGCCGCCAGGGCCTGGCGACGAGGCGACGGTCGCGCCGGACGTCGTGCTGCCGCTCCTCGGGGCCTCGTCCGCTCCGGCCGACGACCTTGTCCCGTTCAGCGAGAGCGACCTGCCCGCCGCTGACGTGGAGCCGTCGGATGGCCGGGCTGCCAGGTCGCACCGGACCCGGCGGGCAATCATCGACGCGATGCGGGCGCTGCACGCCGAGGGTGACCTGAGGCCGACCGCCCCGCGGGTCGCCGAGCGCGCCGGGGTGTCGCTGCGCACGGTCTGGCAGCAGTTCGCCGACATGGAGACGCTGCTGGTCGAGGCCAGCAGGCGGGACCAGGAGATCCTGCGCTCGCTGGTCGAGCGGATCGACCCTGACCAGGCACTGCCGGCCCGGATCAGCCAGTTCGTCCGGCAGCGCGCGCGGGTGCTGGAGCAGATGACGCCCAGCTGGCGGGCCGCCTACATGCACGAGCCGTACTCCGAGCAGCTGCGCCGGAACAAGGCCAGGATTATCGCGCAGGCCAGAGCGGAAACCGAGACGGTATTCGCTCACGAGCTGAGCCGGCTGCACGGGCGGAAGCGGCAGCAGCTGCTGGACGGCATGCACGCGATCAGCATCTGGTCCTTCTGGCAGTCGCTGCGCGGCGAGCTCGGCCTCGGCCCGCGCCAGGCCAGGGAGCTGCTCGGCGCTACCCTGACCGCGCTGCTCGCCGAGGCTGGTTTCAGCTAACAGGCCCCGGCAACAGCGCCCTGGTCTAGCGCTCCGGCCGGGGACCGGCATGATCCGGGGAGAAATTGGCTGCTGAAGGACCCGGAATCCTTCCGATCATGGTTAGATGTCGGCCAGCTGTGCGCCGAACCAGCCCAGCGGCCGGCGAGCCAGCTGCGCGGTCCCGGCTGGCCTGGCCGGCCCGCCGGCGGGCGGCTGACCTGCTGGCCGGCTCGTGGTGACGGCCGCTCACTGCTGGTGCTCTCCGGATATAGGAACCATTGAACTTGCACCTGCAGTGCGGTTATCGTGACCTCACGCGCAGGGCCGAGACAGTGCGCAGACCCCCCGACCATCGCGAGGATCGCATGAATGCCATCACAGCAGATTTGGCGCCGCCGCGCCGCCGCTATGCGTCGTGGCTTTGGCAGCGCCAGCTCGACTACTACCCCAATACCGGGCCTCGCATCACGTACCTGGCCATCACGGTGCTGGCCACAATCACGCTGTACTACGAGCTGTATGTCGGCGGCTCGGTCTCCACGCTGATCCTGTCGAACCTGAATATCAGCTTCACCTTCTTCGCGGTGGTGACCGCGTTCGGCAGCCTGATTGGCGCATTCGGCTCGCTGCTCGCCGGGCTGGCCGACCGGTTCGGCCGGGCCAACCTGGTCGTCTTCGGCCTGCTGTTCGCCGCCGTGTTCGTCGAGTTCCTGCTGCCGAACGCGCACACCAAGTGGACGTTCAGCATCGAGGGCTTTGTCGTCGGGTTCGTCGAGGGCATCTGCCTGGTGGCAACCCCGGCGCTGATCCGTGACTTCTCCCCGCAGGTGGGGCGCGCTACTGCGATGGGGTTCTGGACCAGCGGCCCGGTCATGGGCAGCCTGATCGTCTCGGTGGTCGGCACCATCACCGTCCCGGCCGTGGTGCACGACCCCCGGTTCTGGACGCACGAGTACCGGATCTGCGGCATCGTCGGCATCGTCGTCTTCCTGGTCGCCCTGGTGGGACTGCGTGAGCTGTCGCCTGGCCTGCGCGACCAGCTAATGGTGACCATGCGCGACCGCGCCCTGATCGAGGCCAGGGCCAAGGGCATCGACATCGCCGCGGCGCTGCGCAACCCGTTCCGGCAGCTGATGAAGCCGGACGTGATCGTGTCCGCGCTGGCGATCTCGGTTTTCCTGCTGGTCTACTACGCGGCGGTCGGATTCCTGGTCATCTACATGACCACCGTGTTCGGATTCAGCGTCAAGGACGCCAACGGTCTGGGCAACTGGGAATGGGCCGCCAACGTCTTCGCGGTGATCATCGTCGGGGTGATTTCTGACCGGGTGCGGGTGCGCAAGCCGTTCATGGTGTTCGGTGCCGTATCCGGTGCGATCATGACCGTGATTTTCCTGGAGCGCTTCGGCCACCACACCGGCTATTACACGATGGCGATTATCCTGGCGATCTCGTCGATCTGCCTGGGCATCGCATATGTCACCTGGATGGCGAGCTTCACCGAGACGGTGGAGGACCGCAACCCGGCGCTGATCGCGACCGGCCTGGCGATCTGGGGCTGGGTGCTGCGGCTGGTGGTCTTCGCCTCGACGCTGATCCTCCCGATCGTGGTCACCTCGGTCACGCCGCTGGTCAGCTACGGCACCCAGGTGCAGGCCTACGCCGCGCAGTACCCGACCCAGTTCGCGTTCGCGGCGTCCCACCCGCAGGTCATCGCGACCGCGCAGAAGTACTCGACCGAGCTGGCCAACGCGCAGCAGTTCGCGCCCGAGATCGCGGTGATCTCCGCGCACCCGGCGCTGTTCACCCAGCTTGCCAAGTACCCGAGCGCGGCCGACATCCCGCCGAAGCTGCTCACCAGGGCGATCAACGCAGCAGGCGGCGGCACGACGGGCTCGGACATGCTGACCACGATCAGCCAGAACGGCGCGGTGATCAACGGGGTCATCAAGGTCGCGCCGCAGCTGCAGGGGCTGCAGAAGTACCAGACGCAGCTGCTGGCGCTGCAGAAGGTACCGCCCGCGGTGACCGGCTTCATGAGCGTGCACGCGGCCAAGGTGCAGACGGCAGCCGCTGAGACCGCCAGCCAGTGGAAGCACTGGCTGTGGGTCTGCTTCGGCGGAATTATCTTCTTCCTGTTCAGCGTCCCGCTGCTGCGCGGCCGCTGGCGGCCGAGGACCGCTCGCGCCGACGAGGCCGCGCACGAGCAGATGGTCGAGGAAGAGATGGCGAAGATGGGCGTCGGCGTCTGACGCTCCTGATCGTGGCCCCCGCCGGATGCCCGGCGGGGGCCACGCGCTTCAGGGCGATATCAGCCGGGCTCCGGCCGCGTGCCGCCTGGCCAGCTCGCGGTAAGCCTCGGGGTTGGTCTGCACCCACCGCCTGGCCGACCCGGTGAGCTGCCCGGCGATCCTGGCCGGCACGCCGACGGCCAGCGTGCCATCGGGCACCTGCATGCCGGGCGGCACCGTGCAGCCAGCGGCCACCAGCGCCCTGCTGCCGATGACCGCGCCGTCCAGCACGGTCGAGCCGTTTCCGACCAGCGCCTCGGCCCCGATCACGGCGCTGTGCACGACGCACAGGTGACCGACGGTCGCGCCCTCGCCGACCTCGGTCACCGGATCGGCGCCGCCGTGCAGCACGGAGCCGTCCTGCACGTTCGCGCCGCGCCGGACGATGATCGGGCCGAAGTCCGCCCGCAGTACTGCGCCGTACCAGATCGACGCGCCGGCCTCGACGCGCACATCGCCGACCAGCGTCGCGGTCGGCGCGATCCAGGCGGACGGGCTGACAGCAGGCTCGCGGCCTTCGAAACAGAAGAGGGGCACGCCGCCCATGATGACACCGGCACCGGGCATGATGTGCCGCGTGGGTACCTACGTCGCGCTGCTGCGCGGGATCAACCTGGGCGGTCACAACAAGGTGCCCATGGCCACGCTCCGGGAGGTCATGACCGGGCTCGGGCACGACCCGGTGCGTACCTATATCCAGAGCGGCAACGTGGTCTTCGGCAGCGGCAGGGATGACGCGGGCGCACTCGGGGCCGAGGCGGAGCGGGCGCTCGCCGCGGCAACCGGGGTCAATGCCAGGATCGTCGTGCTAGCGCACGAGGAGCTGGCGCAGGTGGCGCGCGACAACCCGTACGGCGCCGAGCCCGACCCGCGGCGGGTGCACGCCATCTTCCTGACCGGCGACCCGACACCCGAGCTGACGGCCTCCGTCGCCGCTGCCCAGCGGGAGGCGGCCGAGCGCGGCGAGCGCACCACGGCCACCGTGATCGGCCGGACGATCTTCCTGCACACGCCCGACGGCTTCGGCAACAGCAAGATGGCCGCCTGGCTCGCCCGGCCGAAGCTGGCTGGCGGGCTCACCGGGACCGCGCGCAACTGGGCGACGGTCACCCGGCTGCTCGGCATGTGCGAGGACTGACCGGACGCTGCCGCGTCGCCTGACCAAAGCTGGACGGCCAGTTGCCGGGTCGCGCTGGCGAGGCGCTAGCCGGCGGCTGGCAGCCAGCCATCCAGCAGCGGGCGCAGTTCGGACAGCCGGCTGATGACCGCGTCCGGCCTGGCAGGCTCGTAGGCCGGCACGTCGCTGTTGCCGATCAGGACCGCGCGCATGCCAAGGCTCTTGGCGCCGTGCACGTCGTCGAGCGGCCGGTCGCCGACGAAAACGCACGCCGCCGGGTCGGTGACGCCGACCGCTGCCATGGCAGCAAGGAACGCACCGGGATGCGGCTTGGTCCAGCTGATCTCGGAGCTGTACACGGCGCCGTCGATGAGGTGCAGCACGCCGTCGCGGCGGAAGACGTCCTCGTGCCAGGCCCGCGGCCACATGGTGTTCGACAGCACCCCGATCCTGACCTCGCGCTCTCGCAGGTACCCGAGCAGCGCGGCGGCGTCCGGGTCGGTGAACGTATGCGGCTCCCAGGCCCGCAGGTAGCTGGCCAGCAGTGCCTCGCTGGACGGCACGCCAGCCCGCTGGAAAACGTCGGCCATCGCGGCGCTGCGGTGATCGCGGGTCGATGCCAGCCACAGCTCCCGCTCGGCCGCGCAGATCGCCGCGGCCGCAGCGCCGGCCCGGCTGTCAGGGAAATGCGGCTCGCAGATGCTCAGCCACAGCGCGTCGTGGTCGATGGTGTGCCACGGCGTGAGCGTGCCGCCCCAGTCGAAGATCACCGTCTGCACTGCCACAGCCGGATACTACGGCGGCGCGGTCCTGGCAGGCGAGCGCGTTATCCCTGGCCGGCCAGCCGCCAGCGGACCGGGCGGCGCGGAAATGGTTCGCTCGCGTCAAGCCGGGAACAACTTGAGGATTGGCTTGGCAGTCGCTTCATTGTCGCTATGAGTTTGCCAGCCGGGACTAGCGTCACGCCGAATGCCGCGGTGGGGCGCCGGATGGGGAGCGCCGCCGCCTGATTGGCAGCCACAAGGGAGCTTGGATGCGTCAGCAACATCGTCGTGGCCGGCCACGATCGGCCGTCAGAATCGTACTAGCAACCGCCAGCGCGGCCGTCATGGGCACGTTTGGCCTGGTCGCCGCCACCACCCAGGGGGTCGCCGCCGCCAGGCCGGTCACGGCCCAGTCGACCGCGTCAGCGAACGGCTGTCATCTGGGTCACGGCATCAAGCACGTGGTCCAGATTGGCTTCGACAACGTGCACTTCTTCCGCGACAACCCGAACGTGCCGTCGGACCTGCAGATGATGCCGAATCTGCTGAGGTTCTTCACCAGCAATGGCACGTTCCTGTCCAACGACCACACCCCGCTCATCGCGCACACCGGCGATGACCTGCTGACCACCGCCACTGGCCTGTACGGCGACCGGCAGGGCATGCCGGTCAGCAACTCCTACCAGGCCTACAACGCCGACGGCACGACCGACCCGGCCAGCTCGTTCGCGTACTGGACCGACCCGATCTTCGACACCGCGAAGACCCCGAACGCCGGGCACGACACCAACCCGTCCATGGTCTTCGCCAAGACCCCGCCCGCGACCAGCAGGCCCGCGCCAAAGCCGGACACGGTCACGCCGGCTCCCTGGGTGCCGTTCACCAGGGCCGGCTGTGACGTCGGCGAGGCCGGCACGGCCAACCAGGACCTGGAGAACACCGCCGTCGACATCCCCAAGGTGTTCGGCGTCGGCTCGCCGGAGGACAACCAGCTGAACGCCGACACTGACTCGTTCAAGGACGCGGAGACCGCTGACTACGTCGGCATCGCCGTGCACTGCGCCAAGGGACAGGGCGCCAAGTTCTGCTCCAGCGCGAAGGGCGTCAAGTTCGGCCAGACGACCGCGACCCCGACCGCGACCGCTGACTCGCTGCCGCAGGAGCCGGGCGGCTACAACGGCTTCCAGGCGCTGTTCGGCCACCGTTACGTCGCGCCGCAGATCGGCGCCGGCCAGGACAACGTCAGCCACCACGGGTTCGGTGTCACGAACGCGGCCGGCAACCTGGTGGACGAGAACGGCAACGAGATCGACGGCGCGTTCCTCACCGCGCACCCGGGCTTCCCGGGCTTCGGCCCCATCAACGCCTCCCAGACCCTGGCCTACATGAGTGACATGCTGGAGGCGGGGGTGCCGGTGGTGAACGGCTACATCGCCGACATCCACGGGAACGAGAACATCCCTGGGCTGAGCGCGTGCAAGGGCCAGCCCGCCGCCCTGGGCAGCGGCAACGCTTGCTACGTCGCCCAGGCCCAGTACTACAACCAGGCCTTCGGCACGTTCTTCAAGCGCCTCGCCGCTGACGGCATCACCTCGAAGAACACCCTGTTCGTGCTCAGCTCGGACGAGGGCGACCACGAGGCGGGCGCCAACGTGGGCCGCGCGATCCAGCCCACGCCGGCTAACTGCGACGGCGCCAAGGTGACCGGCCTGACCGTCACCCCGGACGTGCCGTGCACCTACCCGGCGGGCTCGTTCGGCGAGCTGGCCGGCAACATCACCGGCCTGCTCGCGACCCAGAAGAACGACAGCGTGCCGTTCAGCCTGGAGTCCGACACCGCGCCCGAGTTCTACGTCACCGGCCGGCCGGGCCCGAACGCCGCGCCGGTGCGGACGCTGGAACGCGATGTGGCCGGGCTGACCAACGCCAATCCCTACACCGGCACGACGCAGAAGGTCGCGAACTACATCGCCGACCCGGCGGCCGAGGCGCTGGTGCACATGGTCAACGCCGACCCGGCCAGGACCCCGACCTTCGCGATGTTCGGCCGGCCGGACTACTTCTTTACCCCCGGCAGCGCCACCTGCAACGGCTCGTGCGTCACCCAGAACACGGGCTTCGCCTGGGATCACGGCGACTATGCCGCCGAGATCGACACCAACTACATCGGCCTCGCCGGTCCCGGTGTCCGGCACCTGGGGGTCGACGGCTCGCGCGCAGCGCACGGCCCGAGCTCGGCTGGTGCCAACAGCGGCCAGATCAGGGTGCCGAACGAGCACACCAGGGGACCGTGGACCGACGAGACCGACATCCGGCCGACGGTGCTGTACCTGGCCGGCCTGCGTGACGACTACGAGCACGACGGCCGGGTGATAACCCAGGTGCTGCAGCACCCGAACTCGGCGCTGCGGGCGCACGGGGTGACCCGGCTCGGCGAATGCTACAAGCAGCTCAACTCCAGCGTCGGCAAGCTCGGCACCGACGTGCTGATCGCCTCCACCAGGGCGGTCAAGACCAACAGCACCGGAGACGCCACCTACCGGCGGGTCAACCGTGAGCTGCGCAGTCTCGACTTCGCCAGGGACCGGCTCGCCCTGCGGGTCAAGGCAGAACTGGAGGCGGCCGCGTTCCGCAACAGGCACCTGCACCAGGTGAATATGCAGATCCGGGCCTGCCAGGCCATCATCAGCCGCGCGCACAGGGTGGAGCGCTCCGCCTGACCAGCGCGCCCGACCAGGGACTGCCCGGCGCCAGCGACGGCGCCGGGCAGTCCCGGCTCTGCGGCGCCATCGGCATGCCGGCCGCGCAGGCGGGGAAACATCCTGGAAGACTTGCCCGAATAGGCCGCGGTGGTCAGCCAGCGAGGCGCAGAAGGGACGAGTGGGATGGCCGATCCGGATACTGCAGTGGAGGTGCAGGGCAAAGTCGCCGTGAACGGCAGGGCGGACGGCAGGGTGGACGACAGCAAGCCTGAGGCCATCGTCGCCGAGATCGAGCGCACCAGGGAGAACCTGGCGCGCACCATAGACAGCCTTGCCGAGCGGGTGAGCCCGGCCGGCAACGCGCGCAGGCTGCGCGAGCAGGCTGCCGAGCACCTGGCCAGGCCCGAGGTGCAGCTGGCGGTCGCGGCGGTGGGACTCGCCGCGGTCGGCGTGATGATCTACAAGTTCTGGGGCACCAGGAAGAAGTAGCCGCCGGTCAGCCGAACGCCTTGCCCTCACCGCGGTAGGTGAGCGCGGCCCCGGCAAGCGAGTCGCCCTCCACCAGATACAGCTCGTTGAACCGCTCGCACAGCTCGCCCGCCTTAGCGTGCCTGAACCAGGCGCGGTCGCCGATCCGCAGCCCGTCGGCGGCCGGCCCGAGCAGCGGGGTCTGCACCTCGCCCGTCGCTTCCTCCCGGTCCAGCCGCAGGCCGGCTGGCAGGTGCGGAGCCGGGAGCCGGCTCTTGCCGGGAGCTCCGGAGGCCGGGTAGCCGCCGCCATGCGCGGTGACCACGCCAGGGCCAGGACGCCGGGTGACCGGCAGGGCGAAGAACGCGGCCGGCTGGCCGGTAAAGCCCCGGTAGCTGTCGAACAGCCGCGGATGGTAGAGCCCCGAGCCGGCCCCGATCTCGGTCACCGCTGACTCCGCTGCCGTCTTTTCCACTGACCCGGTGCCGCCGCCGTTGACGAACTCCAGCGGGGTCACCCTGCTGACCGCCGCCACGATCGCTGCCCGCCGCACCGCCAGCTCAGCACCTGACCTGCGCTGCATGAACCGGACGGCGAGCCCGTACAGCGGCCGCCCTGGCGGGTTATCGCCGACACCCGCGATCTGGCCCTCGTAGGCCATCAGGCCGGTCAGCCGCAGCCCTGGCCGCGCCGCGATCTGCCTGGCCAGATCCTCGGCCTGCGCCGGGGTGCGGACGGGGGAGCGGCGGGCGCCCGCTCGCAGCATGCCGCCGAGTCCGAGGTAGCCAGCGTCGATGTCGATGCTGACCCGGACGGGCTGCGGATCGGCGAGGCCGGCTGCGGCCTTCCCGATCAGGTCCAGGTGCTCGGCGCAGTCCACCATCACGGTGACCGCTGCGGCCGCCGCCGGGTCGCCAGCAAGGTCGGCCAGCGCCGCAAGGTCGGTGCTTGGATAGGCGACCACGATGTCCTGGCTGGTGCCACACCTGGCCAGCCAGAGGGCCTCGGGCAGCGTGTAGGCGAGGATGCCGCGAAAGCCGTCAAGCCCGAGCACCAGCCCGGTCACCTCACGGCAGCGCACTGACTTGCTGGCCAGCCGGATCGGCTTACCGCCCGCGCGCCTGGTCATCGCCGCCGCGTTGCCGCGCAGCGCCGCCAGGTCGACGACGGCGAACGGCGGCTCCAGCGGCGCGGTCGCCGCGTTAAGCCGCTCCAGCAGGTCCCGCTGGCCGGTACTCACTCCTGATCCCTGGTCAGCTCCGCGTACTCGTCGGCGGACAGCAGCCCGGACGGCACGTTGCCGGCGCCCGCCAGCCGCACCCGGAACAGCCAGCCAGCGCCGTACGGGTCGGAGTTGACCAGCGAGGGATCGTCATCCACCGCGCCGTTGACTTCCATCACCTCGCCGTCGACGGGGGAGTACAGGTCGCTGACCGACTTGGTCGACTCGACCTCCCCGCACGGCTCGCCGGCTGTCACCTTGGCGCCGACCGCCGGCACGGACACGAAGACCACGTCGCCGAGGGCGCCCTGCGCGTGATCGGTGATGCCGACGGAGGCGACGGTGCCGTCGATGGCCACCCACTCGTGCTCGGCGGTATAGCTGAGATCGTCGGGAACGGTCATCATCGTCCTCCAGTGCGATGGCCCCGTGCGTTGGGCACGGTGCGATGGGCACGGTGCGTTGGGCCGGGCCGGCCAGGTCAGCCTGACCGGCGGTAGAACGGCAGCGGCGTGAGGTCAGCCGGCTCAGCGCTGCCCCTGACGTCCACCGCCAGGCCGTCGCCGGCCGGCCCGGCTGCCGCAGCCGATGCGGCTGCCTCCGCCGCGGCCGGGGTGAGGTAGGCCATGGCGATCGGCACGCCGAGCGTCGGGGACGGCGAGCCGCTGGTGACCGTACCGCACGGCGCGGAATCCCACAGCACCTGGTAGCCGTGCCTGGGCACCCGGCGGGACCGGCCAGCCAGGCCTACCAGCACTCGCTGCGGCTTCGCGTCGGCGCGGCGCAGCAGCGCGTCCCGGCCGACGAAGTCACCGGGCTTATCCAGCTTGACGACCCAGCCAAGGCCGGCGTCGTACGGCGTGATGTCGCGGCTGAGCTCGTTGCCGTACAGCGGCATGCCAGCCTCCAGCCGCAGCGTGTCCCGCGCGGCCAGCCCGGCCGGGATCAGCCCCCGGTCAGCGCCAGCCTCAGTCAGCGCCAGCCAGAGCGGCTCGGCGTGCTGCGGCGCGGCGAAGATCTCGAACCCGTCCTCGCCGGTGTAGCCGGTCCTGGCCAGCAGCACCGGCCGGCCGGCCACTTGCGCCGGGTGGCTTGAGTAGTACTTCAGCTCAGCCAGCTGGGCGCTGGTGAGCTGGCCGAGGATGGCGGCCGCGGCCGGGCCCTGGATCGCGATCAGCGCGTAGTCGGGGGTCCGGTCGGCCACGCTCGCCCGGCGGCCGGCTGCCCGGCTGGCCAGTTCCCCGCCGACCGTGGCCGCGTTGGCAGCGTTGGCCACTACCAGGAACTCCTCGGCGTCCAGCCGGTAGACGATCAGGTCGTCGATGATCCCGCCGTCGGCCGCGCACATCATCGTGTACCTGGCCCTGCCCGGCGCCAGCTTCGAGAGGTTCCCGGTGAGCGCGTAGTCGAGCGCCGCGCCCGCGTCGGGCCCGGTGACCGACAGCTCACCCATGTGCGACAGGTCGAACAGGCCTGCCGCCGAGCGCACCGCCCGGTGCTCGGCCGTCTCGCTGCGGTACCGCAGCGGCATCAGCCAGCCGGCGAAGTCGGTCAGGGTCGCGTCGAGCTGTTCGTGCACGGCGGTGAGCGGCGTGCGGCGCGGCGCCGGGCTGGCCGGGGCTGTGTCTCCGGCGGACGGGGCCGGGCTTGGACTATTCATCAGCGGGACTCCAGCAGCGGGCCGGGACTCAGCGGGCTGGCAGCCCGGCTTACTGGCGGCATGCGCGCTCCCGGTGGCCGGCCAGGCGCCCGGCTCCCCGGCGCCCAGGATCCCGGCCAGCCTACCGGGATGGCAGCGGCAGCAGGCAGCGGCTGCCTGACCGGAGCCGCCTGACCAGCCTGGCTGGCCCGGACCGGCGTGCTTCCTGACCGTGTGCGGCGCCGGCGCGATAATCGGTGCATGACACTGCTCACTGAGGACGAGATCGCCGGCCAGCTTCCAGGCGTACCGGGCTGGACCAGGGACGGCAGCAGCATCACCAGGGCGGTAAGCAGGGGTGACTTCCGCGAGGCGGTGCTCTACGTCGGCGCGGTCAGCTACCTGGCGGACGTGGCTGATCATCACCCGGACATCCTGATCCAGTGGAACAAGGTCACCCTGACGCTGTCGACGCACTCGGCCGGCGGCCTGACCGCTGGCGACTTCGCGCTCGCGCAGAAGATCAACGGCCTGGGCTGAGCGGCTGAGATGCCGGCCGGGTACGGGGCCGGCCGGGCGCTGGGTCGCTGGCCGGCCGTTGCAGCATGGCCATGCCCTGGAAGTCGCTCGGTCTTCGGTGCGGGCGGCCCGGAGGCAGAAGAACTCCCTGCTAGCCGCTCCCCGCTCAGCGGCTTGGGTGCCTCGGCGTGGCTGAAACTATGCGTATATTTGTAATTACGAACCTGGCGTAACAAGAGCGTTCCTTATTAACAACCTCACCCATTTGGTTCGTATAATCACCACTAATTGGCTCTGGGAGTACCGCGCTGCTCAAATGGGGGATAAGATGCGTAAAATAGTATCTATCAGACGAATGCTCTCAGCAGCGGCCGTTATGCTTGCAGCGGTTTTCCTCTCAGCCATGATGCCTGCTGTTGCGCAGGCGAGCACATCATTTGCGCCAGACTGCCGAACCAACCAGATGACCGGACAGACAGACTGCGGCGGGGAAGGCATCTTCGGTGACATGTTTGGCGCCGTTGTCGTTCTCATAGTGATAGCGCTGATCGCCGCGTGGAGACGTAGTCGCTAGCGGAACTAGCGATGACCGAGCCGGCCGGACTGCCCTGGCGGTAATTCGCTAGCAGGCCGCTGATCGGCCTTCGTCTGCGGGCGGCGCCACGCCCCCGCATGGGGCTACCGGCAGCGGTCCAGCGTTAGGAAGGTCCAGGGGGAACTCGCGGAGCCTGCCTGTTCGGTGTACGTCACGAGGCATCCCCGGCACAGGACGCCCAGGTGGCCTCAGACCTCGACTGACCCAGGGTTCGGAGGCTAGTCAGGCCAGCCCGCGCCACGGACACCCGGTTGGCTGTCCAAGCAGTCGAGGAGAGGTTGCGTGGCGGGCCCAAAACCGATTTTGGTCGTGTAGACAATCGCACTCCAGTTACCGACCGCGTCACGGGCGGGCGCGCTGACCCGCACGACGCCAGGCGAAGTGGCACACGCCTGCAAGGCTTCGCGCATCTGACCCCGACTGGCGCCAGCGTCAAAGAGGACGGAGAGCAGGAACGGGGGACCGCATTGCCCGGCGCAAGCGTGACGCACAGGACCCGGCTCGTGCGGGCCGCTGCACGCGGCAAGGAGCATAAGCAACAGAACGAGCAGGGGAACGCGACTAAGCCGCACGTCCATGAGACGTCTGGACGCCGTGCTTAGTTCCGACCCGATCACGGCGAGGCCTACGCTGTGGGACCAGTCGCCCCTTCTCTTAAAACAGGCGAGGGGGCGCACCGCCCCCGTTCTTGGTGCGCCCCTCGCGTTTCCCTCCGTCTGCGGGCGGACCATCCGAGTTGTTATGAACAACAACCACCCGCATGGCGCCGCCCGCAGGACGAAGGTCCCCTCCGCCCGCCGCTACCCTCGTGCACCCCGTGCGCCGCGCCCTGCTGGTCAGCCGGGCCCGGCGCGCCGCCGCGCGATCCCGTCGGATCGCCCGTGCGGCCCCGGACGAGGGTCCCCCTCTGCGTCGTGCGGTCCCCCGGTACCCCCGCAGTGCTACCCCCTGGCCCGGTCCTCCGGCCTAGCGCCGCTTGGGGTTCTAGTTATACACGCTGTGGTCTGTCAATTACAGCTCGTTACAAGATTGACACATGGGCAATCTGAGCAGCAACGCGAAATGCCTGGTCTCAGCTTGCAGCAGGAAGTAAGCCCGGACGAAAGGCCAGCAGGCCGGCCGTCCGTGACGCGGCACCGTGCTGGCGGACGCCGGCTACCGGCTTAGCTGGGCAGGAGCCATTCCATCCGCCATTCACCGGCCATTGCGGCCGGCTGCGCAGCAGGGCCTAGCTCAGCTCGCAGGGCAGGTGCTTGATGCCGTTGATGAAGCTGGACAGCAGCCGGTCAGGCTCGGCGCTCGCCCGGATGGCCGGCACCCGGCTGAGCAGCTCGCGCAGCATCGCGGTGATCTCCCGGCGGGCCAGGTGCGCGCCCAGGCAGAAGTGCGGCCCGGCGCCGCCGAAGCCCACGTGCGGGTTCGGTGTCCTGGTGATGTCGAATCGGGCCGGATCGGTGAACACTGACTCGTCCCGGTTGCCGGACCAGTAGAAGAGGACCGTCTTGTCGCCCTCGGCGAACTCGTGCCCGTTCAGCACCGTGTCCCTGGTCACCGACCGGCGCATCCAGATCACCGGTGACACGTAACGGACGACCTCCTCCACCGCGCCGGACAGCCGGCCTTCCAGGTCCTGAAGCAGCAGGGCGCGCTGGTCCTGGTGCTCGGTGAGCAGTGCGAGCGCGTGCGAGATAGCCGTCCTGGTGGTCTCGTTCCCGGCGACGACGAGCAGGATGAAGAACGAGGCAAGCTCCGCTGAAGTCAGCTGCTCCCCGTCGATGTTGGCGGTGGCCAGCGCGGAGACCAGGTCGTCGGCTGGCTCCCGCTGCCGCTGCGCGGCGATATCGGTGACCAGCGCAGCCAGGTCGCTGCCGGCCGTCAGGAGCTGGGTGATGGCCTCGTCCATGTCGCCGCTGATGAATTCCGGGTCAGCGCCGGACAGGATGATGTTGGTATTGCGTAGCACCATGTCGTAGTGCTCGTCGCCGATGCCCATCATCCCGCAGATGATCTTCAGCGGGAGCCGGGCCGACACCTGCTGGACGAAGTCGCACGGGCCGATGGCCATCAGGTCGTCCACGATCGACGCCGCGGTGCGCTGCACGTCGTCCTCGAACTTCTTGATCATCTTCGGCGTGAAGGCGCGCGAGACGATCCGGCGCAGCCTGGCGTGCCGCGGGTCATCCATGCTGATCATCGAGCCGAAGTACTCGTTGAACTCACCCGGCAGGTCCACGATGCTGGTGGCGCCCCTGGCCGAGGAAAAGATCTCCGGGTTCCGGCTCGCCTCGAGGATGTCGGCGTGCCTGACCAGCGCGTAGAAGCCGCTGTTGTCCAGCGTCGGAAACGGGTTGTCGCCCAGGTCGAAGAACGCCGGGGCGTCGAGGGCGCGCAGGGCAGCAAAGGCATCATGCCGGCCGGCCAGGGACTGCTCCCAGAAGGCGTTCTGCGACAGGTCGAGGTCGCCGGTGATCGGTTCCGGATGAGCTGTGGTCACGTAAGCCGCCTTCGCGAGTGGAACCAGGTTCGGTTCCCCATGCTCGCAGACCCACCGCACCGCGCGGAAGTGCCGCGGCTGCCGGGGTCGGCGGTGCTGGCCGGGGCCGGCAGTGCTGGCCGGGCCCCGCAGCCGTGTCTGTGATCAGGACCTGGTGGCCGGGCGGCCGCTGGCTTTGGCTGACCGCCGCTGTCCGGCTGGCGGCCGCGCGGTCTTCTGCGGCTGTCCGGTCATGATCGCGATGGCTACCGGATGCCGCAGCCCGGCGAGCCGCGCCACGGTGCAGGCCAGCAGCGCTCCTGCGGCGCTGACTGTCACCCAGCCATCGTCTCCCGGCGTGCCGCGCAGCTCGGCGCTCGCGGCTGGCGCTCCGGCCGCCCGCAGGCAGCCGCCGATCGCTTGCAGCCGAGCGACGGTCGCCTCCGGCGGCTCGTCGAGCTGCTCGCGCAGGTCAGCCGCCAGCTGTGCCAGCCCCTTGCCGGTGCGGGAACGGCCACCGGACTGGCTGTCGCCGGCCGGGCTGCTCTGGCCGGCCCGGCTGCCAGCTGCGGGATGGCCGCTGTCGCCGGCCTGCCCGGCGTCCTTGACCACCGCCGCCCACGCGCAGACGGCGTGCTGCGCACCGCGGACCGCGAGAGTGAACCCGTCCAGCTCACCGGCTCCGCGCGCGGTGGCCTTCCCGGCTCGCTGCGCCGGGACCGCGGCGCCGCGCTGCGCTGACCGGCCGGCCGGACCGGCCGCGCCAGCCCGCTGCCCGGTGGTTCTGCCCGGCGGCGCTGAGGCTCCCGGCTGCTGGCTGTCGATCAGGACCCGCAGCCCCGGATCCAGGCCGAGCGCGGCTGCCGTGCGCTCCAGCTGGACCGCCAGCAGTGCGGCCGGCCAGGGCTCGGTGCGCGGCAGCGCACCAGCGTCCCTGAACCGCAGCCTTCGCCAGGTCACGACCTGCTGCCCGGCCGAGTCGGTCGCCAGCACGTCCCAGGTCAGCTCGGCGTGGTTCGGTCGCGCGCCAGGAGCAGGTCTTGCGGGCGCGCCGGGCGGGGGAGCGGCGGCTGCCGGACCAGCATTGGCAGCAGCGCTGGCAGCGTCAGCAGCGCTGGCAGAGTCATCCCGGCCGGCCCTGCGGGGCGAACCGCCAGCGGCTGGGTCACGCCGCGGCAGTTCTTGCGAATCGGACGGCTCCGCCGTCGCAGCCGTACCCTGGCCGGCGCCGCTGGGCGTACGCGCGCCTTCCGGCGTGCCGGCGGAATTGCTCGTCAGCCCCATCGGCTGACGCTGCCGCGGAATGGCCGCACTGATCTGGTCCGCGCTGACCTGGCCCGCGCTGACCTGGCCCGCGCCGTGCTGCCGCGTGCCTGGCTGGCCCGTCGCTGGCTGGCCCGTCGCCGGCTGACCCGTGGCTGGCTGGCGTGCGGCTGGCTGCGCCTGGCTCGGCAGGCCAGCGCCCGCGACGCCGTCGGCTGCCGGATCGGTCACAGCGCCGGCCGTAGCGGTCACTTCTCGTACCGGATCAGCAATGGCAACGGCGCGGATGCCGACCACGCCGGATGGCGCGCGGCCGCTGAACACGGCCGTCTCGCAGCCGGCTACCTCGATCCGCCGGTCAGGGACGCAGGCCTGCACCGCGTGGATGGTCGCGTCGTAGATGCCCTGGCTGCCAAGTAGAAGTCCGGAAGCCGGCCCGGTCCGCGCGGATGACGTGCCGGCTGACCGCTGGCCCTCCGGGCCAGCCGGGGCCGCGCCGAACCAGGGCTGATCGTCCCCGGCGCGGGCCAGCGCCCGGCAGGATCGCGACGAGACCTCCGTCAGGCTCGCGATGCGGCGAAACCGGCCGGCCTGAAAGCAGAGCTGCCCGTACAACTCCGCGCCATCAAGAACGGCACCACCAGGCACGGTGCCTTCAGGCACGGTGCCGTCAAGCACGGTGCCGTCAAGCACGGTGCCGTCAAGCACGGAGCCGTCTGGCCCGGCTCCCGTCCGCTCACCGATGCTGCCCGTCCGCGCCGAGGCCGGCCCGTGCTGCGGCGACGAGCCGTCGTCGGCCGGCCCGAAGGTCGCGCAGTAGTGATCGAGCCGGAACGCGCTCTCCTCGCTGCGCAGCGACACGGTGACCATGCCGTCCTCAGCCAGCGCGCAGAGCCTGATCAGGCTGCTGCCACGAGCCGGCACGACGACGGGCGCATTCATCGCGACAGCCGTGGCTCGCCGCAGCGGCCGTCCGGCCAGGAACGCCGCCGCCTCCGCCATCGCCTCGATGGCCATCGCCGGCGGCAGCACCGGCAGGCTGTCCAGCCGGTAGTCACCCAGGTAGGGGTCGGTGGCCAGGGACAGCCGGGCCTCGCACACCAGCTCGACTCCCGGATAGTGCAGCCGGACGACCTCAAGGAACCTGCTGGCGGCCTGCAGCTCAGGCGGCGGCGCCGTGGCCGCGGCGGCAATCGCCGCCGGCGGCGGCGCGCCAGCCCGGCCGTGCACGGCGAGCCGGCCGGGCAGGCCGGGCGTCGCGAGCATCTTCAACAGCAGCCGGGAAGCACTGCCGGTCGTGATCGGCGTCGCGCCAGCAAGCCGCATGCTCTCGGCCAGGCCGTCGTCCTGAGCCAGATCCTCGTCGGCCCAGGCCGCCCAGTCCACGTGCACCGCCTGGCAGCCGGGAATGCTGGCGGCAAGCCGCTCGGCCGCGCTGGCCAGGGTCCCACCGGCCAGCGCGAGCAGGCCCTCCCTGGCCAGGCCGTACCGCCCGGCGACGGATCCGAAGGTGGCGATCAGCCGCAGCCGCCGGGTATCGATGGCGCTGACCAGGCTGGTCAGGCTGGAGTTCTCAGCAGCCGCGTAGCCGCGCAGGTAGGCATCGGTCAGCCCGGCCAGCGGGATTGACACGCTGGGCCCGGTGGCGTGGCCGACAGCCGTGACCTGGCCGAGCCGCCGCTCGATCCGCTGCAGCGCGCCCTTCATATCCGCCGGGCTGGCGATGTCCACGATCTCGAAGCTGACCTTGGCGCCGGCCTGGCGTAGCTGCTCGATCCTCGTGACCACCCGTTCGTCCTCGTCCGGCGCGGCGCGGCCGATGACCGCCACCGATGCTCCGCAGCAGGCGAGCACCTGCGCCAGCACCAGTCCGGCGCCCCTGGTGCCGCGGCTGACCAGCACCACATCATCCGGCCCGAGCGGGAACGTCCCGCCGCCGGTCAGCGTCGCCGGGACCATCACCGGCTGCCGCACCCGCCCGGCGCTGTCGATGTCCAGCTCGCGCAGCTGACCTGGCACCGTCGTGGCGAACGTCGCCGCCGCCCGCAGCCCGGCGGGTGTCGGCGGCACGCGCAGCACCGTCACGCCGACGCTTGGGTGCTCGGCGTGCAGGCTCGCCCAGAATCCGGCGGTGCCAGGGCCATCGGTCAGCACGACAAGCTCGCCGGTGGTGATGGCATCCCTGGCAGCCTGGAGTGCCGCGGCACAAGTGCCGGGATCTGCCTGGTCGCCGAGCACGACCAGGGTGCGGCCGGCCGCCCGGTCGTCGCGGAAGAGCTCCCCGGCGGCCGGGCCGAACGGGTGCCCTGGCGCTTGCAGCACCCGCCATGGCCCGTCGTCGGCAGGCAGCAGCGGCCCGGCCGGCGGGCGCAGCTCCTCGGCGTAACAGCGCGCCCAGGGTCTGAGCCCGGTGACCAGCGCGGGGGCGCTGACCGGCCAGGCGGCCTCGGCCTGGGCTGTGCTGGTGGTGATCGGCTGGCCGGCTGCTGCTGCGGTGCTGGCCTGCCCGGTCCGCCTGACCGGCAGCCGGGCATGGTCTTGGCGGCCGGCGCCGTCGTGAGTACCTGGCCCGCTGACAGTCATCGTGACGGCCGCGTTCTGCCCGGAATTGGTCTCTTCGAACGCGTTCGCCGGCGCTCCGGTCAGCTGGCCGGCGGTCGCGGCGCCCTCGATGACCCGCGAATCCTGGTCGCCCTGACTGGCCGCGGCGGCGAGCAGGGCAAGGCCGGGACGGCCAGCGGCGAGCTCTGTGGCGGCCGGGCCCGGGTCCGCCTGGCATGGGCTAGTGAGGAAGACCTGCTCGCGCCACAGGTCGAACGGCCGCCTCGGCTGGCCCGCGTACAGCGGGGCCGCATCGTCGAGCGCGCCGGCCGCGAAAAGCGCTGCCGCTGCGCGCATCGCCTGCCTGGTGCTGTCCCGGCCGGCTCCGAGGCTGACCGACGGCACCCGGCACAGCTGCGCTGACGCCTCGGCGAGGGCCTGGCCCGGCCCGGTCTCGATCATCAGGGTGGCGCCGACCGCGCCAG
The DNA here is from genome assembly GCA_036495525.1 of Streptosporangiaceae bacterium. Taxonomy (GTDB): domain Bacteria; phylum Actinomycetota; class Actinomycetes; order Streptosporangiales; family Streptosporangiaceae; genus DASXMR01. Next base: position 103,124 of record DASXMR010000046.1, read on the forward strand.
CGGCCAGCGCATCCGCCAGCCCGCTGGCTGGCCCCGAGCCAGCCAGCAGCAGGTCAGCGACCTCCGCCGCGGCGGCGAGCTCACGGCCGGTGGACGTGCAGATCAGCCTGCGCTGCGGCGGGCGGAACCTGAACCGCGCCGCGGCGGCGCGCATCCTGCCCTGGCGCTCGCCGATCGCCGCCATCACCGCACCAGCATCCTGGCCATGTCCGGCTTCCTGATCCGCGGCCGGTGCACTGCCGTGTCCAGCCGGGCCCTGCCCGCCAGGACCCCGGCCGGCCAGCCCCGTGCCGGCGAGGCCCGTATCGGCGAGCCCCGTGTCAGCGAGCCCCGTGTCAGCGAGCACCGTGTCCGCCAGGATCTGCGCGCGCAGGCTGGCCAGCAGGCTGGCGCTGTCCTCGGTCAGGCAGCCGGCCCAGGCCAGGCCGGCTATCTCGCCGAGTCCGTGGCCGACAGCAGCGGTCGCGCGGACGCCAAGCAGGCCGAGCCACTCCAGCGCCGCGAATGGGCCGCTGGCCGCCGGCCGTGCCTGTCCGGCCAGGTTCTCAGCCGCGTGCCAGTCCGGCCCGGTACCGGCCGGCTCGAGCGCCGTGGCCTGCCCGGCGGCTGCGCGGTCGTCGGACAACAGCAGCGTCACCCGGCCGTCAGCGCCGTCCGCGGCGAAGATGCCCGGCCGGACGGTCAGCAGGCCGCCGGATAGCTGCGGCAGCAGGTGCAGCGCCTGGCTAGCCAGCCGGGCAAGCTGGGTTGGCCGGGCGGCGACGATGCCGACCCTGGCCTGACCCTGCACGTCGGCCTCGCCGGCGAGCTGGCAGGCCAGATCGTGCATCTGGCCGTCCGACAGCCACGGAGCGATCTGCACCAGCCGGGAAAGCAGGGCGGTCAGCCGCAGCCGGTCCGGGGCGTGCAGCAGGTAGGCCATGGCCTGCGGCGCGCCAGCGGCGAGTTGCGTGCTGACCATTCCCGCGGCCGGCCCGGCCCCGCCGCGCGGGCCGCGTGGCACCGCCTCGGCGACTCGCCCGCGCAGTGACCGGCCGGCTGGCTCGGTGCGCAGCACGACATGCACGTTCAGCCCGCTGCTGCCCATCGCGCTGACGCCGGCCAGCCTGGTGCCGGCCGGCCACGCCTCGGGTGACTGCGGAAGCCGAAGCCCGGCCTGGCCGTCGCGCAGCAGCGGGTGCGGCCGGCTGACTCCGGTGGCTGGCGGGATGACCCCGGTACCGAGCGCGAGCACGGTCTTGATCAGCCCGGCCGCTCCGGCCGCGGCCCCCGCATGGCCGATGTTCGCCTTGACCGAGCCGAGCGCAGCTTGCCGCTGCGAGCTGCCTCGCAGCCTCGCCAGCGCGTCGAGCTCCGCCCGGTCGGCTATCGCGGTGCCCGCGCCGTGACCCTCGATCAGCTGTACCTCGCCGGGCTCGATGCCGGCCCGCTGGTAAGCGCGACGCAGCGCGAGCAGCTGGCTCGCCGCGTCAGCGCCGGTGACTGTCGGCCGGCCTGGCGATGACGTGCCCCAGCCGGCGATCTCCGCGTAGACCGGCAGCCCCGCCGCGCGCGCGTCCGCGGCGCGCATCAGCACGACCAGCCCGCAGCCCTCACCGGGCAGGAACCCGGTCGGGTCCTCGTCGTAGATCCGCACCTCGTCGGTCGCGAGCACGCCGGTCTTCGCCAGGCCCACCAGCTCCAGCGGGTCGAGGCTGAGGTCTACCCCGCCGGCGATCATGACGTCGGCCTCGCCGGTCGTCAGCGCCGCGCCGGCCGACACGACCGCCAGCAGCCCGGAAGCGCAGGCCCCGTCGACCGCCAGGCCGCCGCCGCGGAACCCGAAATGACCGCAGATCCGTGCGGAAATGGTGGCCGGCATGCTGCCGGCCAGCGAGGTCTCGGTCACCGCCGGGAACGGTGCCAGGAATCGCGCCTCGGCCCGCCGCATCAGCTGTCCCGCGGTCTCGGCCGGCAGCCGCCCGCCGATCATCGCCTCGGCCAGTACCCGCCGGACGTAGGGCCAGCGCAGCCGCATGTTCCTGGCCCGCGAGGTGTCGCCGCCGAGGGCATTCCCGATGATCACGCCGACGCGGTCGCGGTCAAGTCCGTCCCCGCCGGGGAAGCCAGCTCCGGCCAGCGCTCGCGCCGCGGTCTCCAGGGCAAGCCAGTGCGCCGGGTCAGCGGACAGGAAGTCGGGCCGGGAGATGCCGAACGCCGGCTGATCGAATTGCCAGCCTTCGAGCACCGCCGCCCTGGTGCTGTACGTCGCGTCCGCAGTAGCCGGATCCGCGCTGTAGTAGTCGGACAGGTCGAGCCGGCCAGGCGGCAGGCGGCGGAAAGCGCGGCGGCCGGTGAGGATCAAGTCCAGCAGTGCTGGCGGGTCGTCCGCATCAGGGAACCGGCAGGCCAGGCCGACGATGGCGATGGGCGTGGCCGGCCTGGCAGCCGACTGCGCGTGCGCCTCAGCCATGACGCCGGGCCTGCCTTGCTCCGCCCGGCTGGTGCGCTTCGCTGATGCCGCCGCCGGCGCCGGTCAGCGGGCAGGCCAGCGCTCGCGGTGCCGGGCCTGATAGCGGCTCATGCCTGATGCCCATTTTTCCCCCGAAACCGGCTGATGCTATCCCCGTATCAGCCTGCGGAAAGCCGGCCAGGCGACGCGCTACTCGCCCCGTTGCGCTCTGTGCCCGGCGGCTCCAGCGGAACAATGCTGGGTTTCGAGTCCGACATTATTGGCGTCCGGTAAGGCGGTCAAGGCGTAATCCATGATTCGCTAATTAGTCAACCTTGTGGCCTTGTCGGTCCCGTTATGCCGGTCTTGGAATGGCGAAGAAAAGGTGCTGGAAAGGGCGGCCGAGTCAGGATTTAGCTGGCACAGCTGCAGCCTTGGCTGGATAAAGGCTAAAAAGGTCCGGCCAGGCCGATACCGGCCGGTCCGGCCGTGGCCGGCCCGGCCGGCGGCGGCCGCGGCTAGTACGGCGGCGGGTGGTGGCACGGCAGTGGCCTGCCCGGGTCGCGGCGCCCGCGACCTATCCGGTCAGGCCTTGCCCCGGTTCCTGGCTGCCAGGATGATCTGGGTCGCCAGATGAGGGCTCACCCCGAGCTTGGCGGCTATCTCGGCCGGCCGCAGCCCCTGCTCGTTGTACAGCAGTGCCAGTCTCTCCTGCGATCTTGTCCAGGCTGGCCGGGCGGCACGCGGCGCGGGTGCCGGACGCGCCCGGCGGCTGGCTCGCGCTGGCCCGCTGTCCCGGCTGCCGTTGCGCTGATCATCGCCGCCCTGGCCGGCCGCTGGCACGGCGTTGTCTTGCTGTGCTCCGGCGGGCCGCGGCCGGCCTGGCAGCTGCCGGGTGGCGGGCGAGGCAGCCGGACCGGCTGGCGCGGCCGGGGACGTGCCGAACGATCCGCGCCGCTGGTCCCGGTACTTGCCGCTGGCCAGGTCCCGCCTGGTGTCCTCGTCGAGGATCAGGAACTCCTCGGCGGACTTATTCATCCCGATCGCCACCATGGTCAGGCCCCTGGCGTTCTTCTCCTGGCACTCGGGGGCCATGCAGTAGTTATATTTTGCGGCGCGCTCCGGGTGCAATTTAGTCCCGCAGGTAATGCATCGTGCCATGATCATGCTTTCAGGCGGGGGTCAGTACCTCGTAAAACGCTGGCGTCCGCTGACCTGTTCCCGGCAGAATTCCTGCGCTGCCCGAATCGGTGGGACCGTGCGCAGCCAGGCAGTCTCAGGACCAGATGGGAGCAGGTCGCAGATCCGCCGCAGGGCGGCAAGGCGGTGGCGCGAGGTCCTTATCAGCGAGTAGTCAGCCACGCGGATGGGTCCGGCAATATGACTAGGACGGCAGCAGGCAGAAATGTGTCAGCGCAAGCGAATTAGCTTCGATATTTCCTGATGGCGTGCTGCAGGTCGTCGGCGAACGTGAAACTTACTGCAGCGACCGCTCAGGTCGCTGGCGCCAGGGTGGCGGCGACGGTTTCGGGATCCGGGCAGCCGACGATCCACTCATCCCAGCGGGCACCCGCCAAGCGCAGCCGCACGCCGCGGGGCGTGTCGCCGTGGACTGCGACGAACCCTCAGCCGGCCGCCAGGCCGGGTTAGGCCGCCGGGTATCCCCAGGCGGCGGCCGGCACCCTGGCCGCACCCGCGAGCATGGCTGCGGGCGAGACGGGCCTGCGCTATCCTTGGCGCTATGCGCCTGACCTGGCTGCTCCTTAGCTAGCCGCGCCAACCTGATCTGTCGTTGGCGCGGCTGCCCCTCGTGTTCGAGGGGCCTTTTGTTTGGGATCTCAGGCAGCCGCCCGGTCACGAGCCGGCCCGACACATCGCGAGGAATCCATGAAAGCCGCTGATAACGCCGCGGGCGACGACGCCGCGCGCAGCGACCGGCAGCCGCGCGCCGCCGCGGCCGGGAGCACGGCAGCCGGCCAGCCAGCTGCCGCCCAGGACCGCTGGGACCCGCGGTCCGTCCAGGACAAGTGGCTGGTCCGGTGGGACGCGCTGGACCCGTTCCGAGCCAGCGAGGACCCGGCCGACGACCGGCCAAGGTACGTGCTGGACATGTTCCCCTATCCCTCCGGTGACCTGCACATGGGGCACGCCGAGGCGTGGGCGATCGCCGACGCGATGGCCCGCTTCCATGCTCTGCGCGGCGACAACGTGCTGCATCCGATCGGCTGGGATGCCTTCGGGCTGCCAGCGGAGAACGCGGCCATCCGGGGCAACTCGAATCCCGCCGACTACACCTACCGCAACATCGAGACTCAGGCGGCCTCGTTCCGCCGCTACGCGATCTCGGTCGACTGGACCAGGCGGCTGCACACCTGCGACCCGGACTACTACCGGTGGACCCAGTGGCTGTTCCTGCGGCTGTACGAGCGCGGCCTGGCCTACCGCGGCGACGGCTACGTCAACTGGTGCCCGGTCGACCAGACGGTCCTGGCCAACGAGCAGGTGATCGACGGGCATTGCGAGCGGTGCGGCGCTGAGGTCGTGCGGCGCGTCCTGACCCAGTGGTACTTCAAGATCACCGACTACGCAGACCGGCTGCTGGCGGACATGGCTCCGCTGGAGGGCAAGTGGCCCGAGCGGGTGCTGCTGATGCAGCGCAACTGGATCGGCCGCAGCGACGGCGCCGAGGTGCGCTTCGCGATCGAAGGGCGGGACGAGCCGGTCACGGTGTTCACCACCCGGCCGGACACGCTGTACGGAGCGACGTTCTTCGTGGTCGCGGCCGACTCGCCGCTGGCCGACGAGCTGTGCTCGCCAGAGCACCGCGAGCAGCTGAAGGCCTACGTCGCCGAGGTCCGCAAGCTGACCGACATCGAGCGGCAGTCGACCGAGCGCGAGAAGACCGGGGTCTTCCTGGGCCGGCACGCGATCAACCCGGTCAACGGCGAGCGGATCAGCGTCTGGGCCGCTGACTACGTGCTGCCCGACTACGGCACCGGCGCGATCATGGCCGTGCCCGCGCACGATCAGCGCGACCTGGACTTCGCCAGGAAGTTCGCCCTGACCGTCCGGGTCGTGGTGGACACGGGGCTGCCTGACCCGGCCGAGACGGGCGTCGCCACGCCAGGTGAGGGGACGCTGGTCAACTCCGGGCCGCTGAACGGCCTGGCCAAGGCCGACGCCATCGCGAGGATCAACGAGGTCCTGGCCGAGCGCGGGCTGGGCAAGGCAGCGGTGAGCTACCGGCTGCGGGACTGGCTGGTCTCCCGGCAGCGTTACTGGGGCCCGCCGATCCCCATCGTTTACTGTGACGCGTGCGGCGAGCTGCCGGTGCCCGACGAGCAGCTGCCGGTCACGCTGCCTGACCTGCGCGGCCAGGACCTGGCGCCAAAGGGCATCTCGCCGCTGGCCGGCGCTACCGACTGGGTGACCACGCAGTGCCCCAAGTGCGGCGGCCCGGCCAGGCGTGACACCGACACGATGGACACGTTCGTCGACTCGTCCTGGTACTTCCTGCGGTTCTGCTCGCCGCACTACGAGGCCGGGCCGTTCGACCCGGAGGCGGTGCGCCGCTGGTGCCCGGTTGACCTGTACGTCGGCGGCGTCGAGCACGCGATCCTGCACCTGCTGTACAGCCGCTTCGTCACTAAGGCCCTGCACGACATGGGCATGCTGGATTTCACCGAGCCGTTCACCGCGCTGGTGAACCAGGGCCAGGTGATCAACCAGGGCAAGTCCATGTCCAAGTCCCTGGGCAACGGCGTCGACCTGGGCCAGCAGCTGGCCGAGCACGGCGTCGACGCGATCCGGCTGACGATGATCTTCGCCAGCCCGCCCGAGGACGACATCGACTGGGCTGACCTGCACCCCGACGCCATGGTCAGGTTCCTGGGCCGGGTGGCCCGCATCGCCGGTGACGTCGGCAGCCGGGCCTCCGGGCAGGTGGCCGACGGCGACCAGGGCCTGCGGCGGGTGACCCACCGCACCGTCGATGAGGTCACCAGGCTGGTCGAGGCTGCGCGGCTGAACGTCGCCGTCGCCCGGCTGATGGAGCTGACCAGCGCGACCCGCAAGGCCATCGACTCAGGACCCGGCGCGGCCGACCCGGCGGTGCGCGAGGCAGCCGAGGCACTGACGATCATGCTGTCGCTGTTCGCCCCGTACACAGCGGAGGAGTGCTGGGAGAAGCTGGGCCGTCAGCCAACCGTGACGGCGGCCAGGTGGCCCGTCGCCGAGCCGGCCCTGCTGGCCGAGGACCAGGTCACCTGCGTGGTGCAGGTCGCCGGCAAGGTGCGCGACCGGCTGCAGGTGCCGCCGGGCATCGGCGAGGACGAGCTGCGCGCCCTGGCGCTGGCCGCGCCGGGGGTCAGCCGCGCGCTGGCCGGCCGCGCTATCCGGGCGGTCATCGTGCGCCCGCCGAAGCTGGTGAACGTCGTGCCAGCTGAGCCGGCCGGCTGACCGTTCTGTAACCGACCGTTTAATGGCGATGAGCGTTTATTAACCGTTCATTGGCTGGCGCATGCGCAAGCCGGCCGATTCGCGATACTTCTTGCGGATAGCTTTCTTCCGTCTTGGAGGTCGTGGTCATGGGTGAGCACGATGAGGAAAGGGCTGGCCGCAGCTGGCAGCCAAGCAGGCGAAGCCTGCTGAAGGCGGGCCTGGTGGCCGGCGCGGTGGCGGGCACCGGGTCACTGGGCTCTGCTGCGGCTCAAGCACGCCAGATCCGCGGTCACGGGCACTTCCGGCAGCCGGACTCGCTGCCGTTCCCGCGGCTGCCGCAGGGCACCGACACCATTCCGCAGATCGAGCACATCGTCGTGCTGATGATGGAGAACCACTCCTACGACAACTACCTGGGCCTGCTGCGGCGCCGCGACGCTGACGGGCTGCGGCTGGGCCGCGACGGCACGCCGCTGAACGTCAACCCGTACGCCGACGGCAGCCTGCAGCACTCGTTCCACATGCCGACGACCTGCCAGCTTCCCGCGCATCCGGCCCAGGACTGGCAGGACAGCCACCTGTCGCTGGACGGCGGCCGACTGGACGGGTTCGTCGAGTCGTTCAGCGGCCCGGTGTCGATGGGCTACTGGACCGGCGACGACATCCCGTTCTACTACTCGCTGGCGAGCACCTTCCCCCTCGCCGACCGGTACTTCTGCTCCGTCCTGGGCCAGACTTTCCCCAACCGGCGGTACCTGCTGGCGGCCACGTCGATCGGCCAGGTCAACGACACGACTCCGGCGCTCACCGACTACCCGCCGAACGGCACGCTGTTCGACCGGCTGGACGCGAACGGCATCTCGTGGAAGGACTACTTCACCACGCTGCCGTCGGTCGAGCTGTTCCCGCCGCTGTTCTTCAAGAACCAGGGCACCAAGGTCGTGCCCATCGGTGACTTCTTCACCGACGCCGCAGCCGGCACGCTGCCGGCCTACTCGCTCGTCGAGCCGGACTACGGCGTGCAGTCAGAGGAGAACCCGCAGAACATCGTCAACGGCGAGCAGTTCTCCGCCAACGTGATCAGCGCCGTGATGTCCGGCCCCGCCTGGGACAAGACGCTGCTGATCTGGACCTACGACGAGCACGGCGGGTACTACGACCACGTCAGGCCGCCGCTGGCGATCCCGCCCGACGACATCGCCCCGCAGGTTCCGGAAGGCGAGTCGGTGTTCACTGGTTTCGGGCAGTACGGATTCCGGGTGCCGACCGTCATCGTCTCGCCGTGGGCGCGGCCGCGCTACGTGTCGCATCAGGTCTTCGACCACGGGAGCATCTGCGCGCTGGTCGAGCGCAAGTGGAACCTGCCAGCGATGACGTTCCGGGACGCGAACGCCAACGACATGACGGACATGCTCGAGCTGCGCCGGCCCGCGTTCCTCGAGCCCCCGCGACTGGCGCAGCCGAAGCTGGCCGTCGACCCGGGAGCGCTGGCCTGCAGCACGTCAGGTCCTGGCACCATCCCGCCGCCCGGCTCGATCTCGCCGCCGCCCTCGCACGGGCATGGGAAGGGGAAGGGGAAGGGGCACAGCTAGTCAGGCCGTGCGGTGCTGTGCCGGTCGGTCCAGGGCTAGTCAGTCAAGGCACGGCTGGTCAGACCCGGCGCAGCACCGCCACCACCCGGCCGAGGATCTCTGCCTGCTCACCGGGGATCGGGGTGTAGGCCGGGTTGTGCGGCATGAGCCAGATGTGGCCGTCTGAGCGCTTGAACGTCTTGACCGTCGCCTCGCCGTCGATCATCGCCGCGACGATCTCGCCGTTCTCCGCGACCCGCTGCTCGCGCACCACGACCCAGTCCTGGTCGGCGATCGCCGCGTTGATCATGGAGTCACCCACGACCTTGAGCAGGAACAGGTTGCCTTCGCCGACGAGCTGACGGGGCAAAGGGAAGATGTCCTCGACCGACTGCTCTGCGGTGATCGGGCCGCCAGCCGCGATCCGGCCGATGAGCGGGACGTAGGCGGCTCGCTGCGAGGTGATCGGCTCCTCGTCGGCTTGCGGCTCGGGTCGCACGGCCGCCTGACCTGGCAGCCGGACCTCGACGGTACGCGGCCGCCCAGCGTCGCGCCGCAGGTAGCCCTTCTCCTGCAGCGTGGACAGCTGGTAGGAGACGCTGGAGGTGCTGGTCAGGCCGACCGCCTCGCCGATCTCCCGCATCGACGGCGGGTAGCCGCGACGCTGCACCGATTCGCGGATGACCTGCAGCACCTTGCGCTGGCGCCAGGTGAGCACGTGCGCCGGATCCGGCTCGTCGGGAAGATCAGCCACCACCGCCGGCACGCTGCCCTTGGGCTTGCGGCCTGGCCGCCCCTTCGGCCGAGCTGGCCCGCCGACAGCGGCGGCGGCCGGAGCGGCTGCGCCGCGCTCGGTCGAGGCCCGGCGCATCCCACCGGAATCCTTCGCGTCGTTCATCATCGGGCCTCCGCCTCGGTGGTTTACGTCATGCCCGACGCTAGCGGTCAGGTGCCAGATCTCCAAACATCTGTTCGACTTAGGCGCGGAAGTGTCGGACCCGGCTGATATCACTGTGGCGTGTCTGAGTTCGATCGAACACTTCGGCGTTAGAACGTGTGTACGATCGAACTGTCATTCGTACTAGGGAGGCAGCCATGAGCGGGCTGAGCGCCGCAGCAGCGAATGCTGATCCTGTCGCCAGCACCAGGCTTGTCCTGCTGCCTGCCTGCCCGCCGCGTCAGCGGCTGACGGGCGAGGACAGCCGCAGCAGTACCGGGGCAGGCGAGCAGGACACCAGTTCGGATGCCCGGATACTGCAGCTGCGGCTGGTGCGGCCAGCGCCTGACGGTGGCCGGGCCCCGCGCGGGGCAGTAAAGCGCCCCGTCCGGCCGGGAGCAGCCAGGCAGAGAGCAGTCCCACCGGGAGCGGTCCTGCCGGGAACCGTCCCACAGCCTGCTGTCCGGCGGGGAGCTGCCCGGCCGGATGCGGTCGGGCGTGCGGCCACCTGGCGGCTCACCCGCCGCGGCCGGGCTGTCGTAGCGGTGCTGACCGTGCTGGCCGCTGTGTGCGCAGTATTTGCCCTGTGGCTGGGCACGGCGGCACGCGCGCAGGCTTCCGGGCATGGCCAGCAGGCCGGCTCCGGCTACCGGGGGCTGGTCAGGATCGTCGTCCAGCCGGGCCAGACGCTGTGGTCGATCGCCGCGGCCGCCGAGCCGTCCGCCAGGACCGCCGCGGTCATCCAGCAGATCGTCGACGCCAACTCGCTTCGTTCCGGCACCCTGTACGCGGGGCAGCTGTTGTGGGTACCCAGGGGCTGACGGCCCGGCGACACGCCGGCGCTTTGCTGGCGCCTGCCGCGGGCGGCTGCCCGGCCAGGCCCGGCAACCAGCGGCTTCAGCCTGACGGCTGCCCGTTAGAGGCCAGGACATGCCGACACCACAAGATCTAGTAGTTACATGGCTGTAGTTTTTCCAGAAGTTGTGATTCACTGAATCTGCTCGGAGGACGAGTCGAGGGAGGTGATCGCGATGTACTGCCCGTACTGCAAGCATCCGGACAGCCGGGTCATCGACAGCCGGACCGCCGACGACGGCGCCGCGATCCGCCGCCGCAGGTCCTGCCCGGACTGCGGCCGCCGGTTCACCACCCAGGAAACGGTGATCCTCATGGTTGCCAAGCGCAGCGGCGTCACTGAGCCGTTCAACCGCGACAAGATCGTGCGAGGGGTCCGGCGGGCGTGTCAGGGCAGGCCGGTGAGCGAGGATCAGCTGGCGATGCTGGCCCAGCAGGTAGACGACGAGATCCGGTCTCGCGGTCACGGCGAGGTGCCATCGCACGAGGTCGGCCTTGCCATCCTCGGGCCGCTTCGCGAGCTAGACGAGGTGGCTTACCTGCGCTTCGCCTCGGTCTACCGGGGATTCGAGTCGCTGGCCGACTTCGAAGACGAGATCGAGTCGCTGCGGCGCGAGCACTCAGGGCCGGCCAGCCGGGAGCTGGTCACGGCGTCGGCATCGCGAGAGCACCGCAAGTAGGCCGGGCATCGCCCGGCAGCACGGACAGTCAACAGCAACAGGCCTGGCAGGCCAGCGGGGATCACCCGATCTGCGAAGGGGGAAGAAATGACCGAGACGGCGAGCGGGTCAGCGTCGCGCGAGGGCAAGGCGGCGGGCCGCGGCCTCACCATCCGGCGCATCTACACGCGCGAGGGCGTGCACCCCTACGACGAGGTCACCTGGGAGCGCCGCGACGTCGTGATGACGAACTGGCGTGATGGCTCGGTCAACTTCGAGCAGCAGGGCGTGGAGTTCCCCGACTTCTGGTCGATCAACGCCGCGAACATCGTCACCACCAAGTACTTCCGCGGCGCGGTCGGCACGCCGCAGCGCGAGTGGAGCCTGAAGCAGCTGATCGACCGCGTGGTCCGTACCTACGGCGCGGCCGGCCGCCAGCACGGTTACTTCGCGGCCGAGCAGGATGCCGAGATCTTCGAGCACGAGCTCACGCACGCGCTCGTGCACCAGATTTTCAGCTTCAACTCGCCCGTCTGGTTCAACGTCGGCACGTCCTCGCCGCAGCAGGTGTCCGCGTGCTTCATCCTGGCCGTCGACGACACGATGGACTCGATCCTGGAGTGGTACCGCGAGGAGGGCCTGATCTTCAAGGGCGGCTCCGGCGCCGGGGTCAACCTGTCCCGCATCCGCGCCAGCCGGGAGCTGCTCGCCTCCGGCGGCACGGCGAGCGGGCCGGTCTCGTTCATGCGCGGCGCCGATGCCTCTGCTGGCACGATCAAGTCCGGCGGGGCCACCAGGCGCGCCGCCAAGATGGTCGTGCTGGACGTCGATCACCCGGACGTCGTCGAGTTCATCGAGACCAAGGCGCGCGAGGAGGCGAAGGTCCGGGTGCTGCGTGACGCCGGGTTCGACATGGATCTGGGCGGCAAGGACATCACCAGCGTCCAGTATCAGAACGCCAACAACTCGGTGCGGGTCTCGGACGAGTTCATGCGCGGAGTCGAGGACAGCAAGCCCTTCGACCTGGTGGCACGCCGGACCGGCGAGCCGCTCGAGCGGGTCGACGCCAGGGCACTGTTCGCCAAGATGGCGCAAGCCGCCTGGGAGTGCGCGGACCCCGGCATCCAGTACGACGGGACGATCAACGACTGGCACACCTGCCCGGAATCGGGACGAATCACTGCAAGTAACCCGTGCTCCGAATACGTCCACCTCGACAACTCCTCGTGCAACCTGGCTAGCATCAACCTGCTCAAGTTCCTGCGCGATGACGACACCTTCGACGTCGACCGGTTCCGGCAGCTCACCGAGCTGATCATCACCGCGATGGACATCTCGATCTGCTTCGCCGACTTCCCGACCGAGAAGATCACCGAGACCACCCGCGCCTACCGGCAGCTGGGCATCGGCTACGCCAACCTCGGCGCGCTGCTCATGGCGACGGGGCACGCTTATGACTCGGAGGGCGGCCGGGCGATCGCCGCGGCGATCACCTCGCTGATGACCGGGATGGCCTACCGCCGGTCAGCCGAGCTGGCCGCGGTAGTGGGCAGTTATGACGGCTACGCGCGCAACGCCTCGGCGCATAAGCGGGTCATGCGCAAGCATGCCGACGCGGGTGCCTCGATCCGGTCGCTCGGCGGCATGGACGAGGAAATCCTGACGGCGGCGAACCAGGCCTGGCAGCAGTGCCTGGAGCTGGGCGAGGCGAATGGCTACCGGAATGCCCAGGCGAGCCTGCTGGCGCCGACCGGGACCATCGGGCTCATGATGGACTGCGATACCACGGGCGTCGAGCCTGACCTGGCGCTGGTCAAGTTCAAGAAGCTGGTCGGCGGCGGATCCATGCAGATCGTCAACCAGACCGTGCCGCGCGCGCTCAAGAGCCTTGGCTACCAGGAGGAGCAGGCCGAGGCGATCATCGAGTACATCGCCGAGCATGGCCACGTGGTCGACGCTCCCGGCCTGCGCCCGGAGCACTACGAGGTGTTCGACTGCGCGATGGGCGAGCGCGCGATCAGCCCGATGGGCCACGTCCGGATGATGGCCGCTGTCCAGCCGGGCCTTTCCGGTGCCATCAGCAAGACAGTGAACCTGCCGGAGAGCGCCACCGTCGCGGACATCGAGAAGATCTACTTCGAGGGCTGGAAGCTCGGCCTCAAGGCGCTCGCGATCTACCGCGACAACTGCAAGGTGGGTCAGCCGCTGTCGGTGGCCAGGAGCAAGCCAGCTGAGGCCGCCGCCGAGCCGGCGACGCCGCATGAGGTGCGCCCGGTGCGCCGCAGGCTGCCCAAGCAGCGGCCGGCGACGGTGACCCGGTTCTCAGTGGCTGGCGCCGAGGGTTACATGACCGTGTCCAGCTACCCGGACGACGGCGTCGGCGAGGTCTTCCTCAAGCTAGGCAAGCAGGGCTCGACACTGGCCGGCGTGATGGACGCGTTCTCGGTCGCGATCTCGGTCGGCCTGCAGTACGGCATCCCGCTGGAGAGCTACGTCGCCAAGTTCACCAACATGCGGTTCGAGCCTGCCGGGATCACCGACGACCCGGACATCAGGATGGCCAGCTCGGTGATGGACTACATCTTCCGCCGCCTGGCGCTCGACCACCTGCCCGTCGAGCAGCGGGCCGACCTGGGCATCCTGTCCACCAGCGAGCGGACAGCGGCGCTGGCCGGCGATTCGGGCGACGACGTCGACCCGGAGGAGCTGGCCCAGTCAGTGCAGGTCGAGAAGACGGCCCCGCCGCCGGCCGGCCAGCAGGCGGCGACCCCGCGTGCCCCGGCTGACCAGGCAGCACAGCCAGCCCAGCGCCCCACCGAGCTCATCGAGTCCACGCAGAGCCGCAGCGCCGACGCGCCGCTGTGCCTGACCTGCGGGACGAAGATGCGCCCGGCTGGCAGCTGCTACGTCTGCGAAGGCTGCGGCTCCACCAGCGGCTGCAGCTGAAATCCAGCGACATTGCATCAGATGCAACATCCTGCTGACCGTCCCCGGCCCGACTCGGAGGGCCGGGGACCGGCGCTCAGCGACGCGGGGCCTGCGATGGCATCCCCTGCCGTTGTCGCGGCTGGACGGCGCGCTCAGGCCCCTGCTCGACGTCGGGCTGAGCTACCTCACCCTCGACCGGGCCGGGGCGGCGCTGCAATCTTGCAGCCGTTACGGCAGCGCCGGGCGGAGCCCTGGTGCGGCTGAAGCCGCGACCCGGCCAGCCGTGGCAGACAACAGGGCAGCGCCGGGCCAGCGTGGCAGCCGGCGAGGCCGCGGCTGGGCCCGTGGGCTCGTCACGGCCTCACCTGCTGGATCAGCGGCCCGCCGCGACCTCTGCGTCGGCGACGCGATGTGTGACCGGGGAGCAGCCGCAGAGGGCGACCGGAATCGCATGGGGCGCCGGCTGCGGCTCCGGGGCTGGGGTGGTATCGGCGGCAGCGGCAGCGGGCTCGGCGAGCTGCCGGGAGGGCAGCAGGACGAGGGCAAGGATCACTCCGACGCCCAGTATCGCGGCGGAGATGGTGAAGGCTGTGGTGTAGCCGTGGGTGGCCGCGATGGCTGGCGCCTGCCGTCCGGAGGGGTGGGCGGCCAGGTAGCTGGCCGTGGCGGTCAGCGCGACGGTGCTCAACGCTGACAGCCCGATCGACCCGCCGACCTGTTGCATCGTGTTGACCAATGCCGAGGCTACGCCCGCGTCCTGACGGTGGACGCCGGCGGTGGCGGTGTTGATGGTAACGGCGAAGATGATGCCGAAGCCCAGGCCCATAATGATCACGGCGGGCAGGACGATGGTGGCGTAGCTGGAGGTCGCGGTGAGCTGGGTCAGGTAGCCCGTGCCGCCGGCGCCGAGCAGCATGCCAGCGGCGATCAGGACTCGCGGCCCGACTCGGGGCAGCGCCACTGTGCTGGAGACGGTAGAGCTGACCAGGATGCCGCCCACAAACGGCAGGAACAACAGCCCGGAGGTCAGCGGGCTGTATCCCTTTACTTGCTGCAGGTAGTAGGCCAGGAACAGGAAGACGCCGAAGAGCGCGATCCCGGTCAGGCCGAGCACGGCGTAAGATCCGCCGCGGGTCCGGTCGAGGATCACCCGCAGCGGCAGTAGCGGGTGCGGGGACCGGCGTTCGGCAGCCACGAATGCGGCCAGCAGCAGCGGGCCTGCGACCAGGCATGTGACCGTCAGCGGGGCCGCCCATCCGGCGGTCTCGGCCCGGGAGAACCCGAACACGATCAGGAACAGCCCGGTCGAGGCCAGCACCGTGCCCGGCCAGTCCAGCCGCGGCCGGGTGGCCGGCCTGCTCGCGCGAATGTAGGCCAGGGCGCCGGCAATGGCAATCACGGCGAAAAGCACGTTGACATAGAGGGTGTAGCGCCAGGACAGGTACTGGGTGAGCAACCCGCCGAGGATCAGGCCCACCCCGGCGCCGCCGGAGGACACGGCGCCGTAGACCGCGAAGGCCTTACCGCGCTCGCGCTGGTCGGTGAAGATGCTCGTGAGGGTGCTTAGTGCGGCCGGCGCGAGGAGGGCGCCGAACGCGCCCTGCAGCGTCCGTGCGGCGGCCAGCATCGGGAACGAGACTGCGGCGCCGCCGACGGCCGAGGCTACGGCGAACCCGGCCAGGCCGGTGATGAGGACCCATTTTCGGCTGAACATGTCGCCAATCCGGCCGCCGAGCAGCAGCAGGCTGCCGAAGGCCAGGGCGTAGCACGTCACCACCCACTGCCGGTCATTATTGGAAAATCCCAGCGCATGCTGCGCCGAGGGCAGCGCGATGTTGACGACGGTGGCATCCAGCACCACCATCAGCTGGGCAACTGCGACGACCACCAGGACCAGCCAGCGCTGGTCGGCCGCCGCGGCCCGGTGGTCCTGCGTGGCGGCGGGTGGCGCTGCACGCCCGGTCTCGGATTGCGGCGACCGGGTGGCCCTGCCCGCGCCGGAGGCTGGCGAGGTCACGGCATCTCCCTTGGATCTCCGGGCACGTCCCCTGGGGCCGTGCGAGCTATCGAGACGGCCCCAGAATTGCCGCGATCCCGGTGAGAGGCCGTCACCGGATCCAGGTGATTGCGAGGCCGCGCCAGCTTGACGCTGCACCGGCGGGTGCAGGCCGCTCACGGAGAAGCTCCAGGCTGCTGCGTATCCTTGGGCCTTCTGTAATCTCGCCCGCGCAGCCCAGCTCGTCATCGGATGCCCGGTCGGGCTCAGAGGCCACGCGACCGGCTGATTCAGTTTGCTGCGAGGCAGGACAGAGATCGTCGGCCGGGTACCGCCCCAGCGGGACAACGCCGGACGTGAAATGGGATCGCGACGGCGCCTGCTTGGGAGTGTGGCCAGCGGGTTTGTGCCGTGACGGTAAGCGCGATTGCCTGGTAGCGAAGAGAAGGCGCCGGGGCTGCCCGACCGGCGCCAGGGTGTCGACCGTGGATTTCGAGGGAGGCCTTTGACAGCGGCTCCAGCAGCTCCGCTGCTGATCGACCGGGGTGATCTTGTTGCTGCCCTGGACCGCGCGGGGGCGGGCAAGGTGACGGTCATCTCGGCTCCGGCTGGGAGCGGGAAGACGTGTCTGCTGCGCGCCTGGGCCGGCCCGAGTCAGGCGCGGCGGTTCGTGCTCGTGCAGGTGGAGCGCGGCCAGCAAGACGACCAGCAGTTCTGGCTCGCCCTGCTCGGCGCGGTTCGTCACGCGACTGGTTCATACCGCGGCGCGGAACCGCCGGCCGCGACGCCCGACTTCAACGCACCGGCGATGGTCGACCGTGTGCTGTCGGAGCTCGCTGACGCTGACGGCGGCGTCACGCTGGCCATTGATGACCTCCACGAGCTGCACTCGGCGGAGGCCCTTGCTCAGCTCACCCGGCTGCTGACGAGCCTTCCCCCGCAGGTGCACGCGATCCTGACCACGCGCCACGATGTGCCATTGGGGCTGCACCGGCTGCGACTGGCGGGCGATCTAGCCGAGATCCGCGCGACGGACCTGCGCTTTTCCGAGCGCGAAACCCGCGAGTTGCTCGACGCCTCGGGCATCGCGCTTTCCGACTCCGGGGTGGCGCTGCTGCACCAGCGGACGGAGGGGTGGGCAGCGGGCCTGCGGCTGGCGGCGCTCTCCCTGGTCGGCCACCCTGAGCCAGAGCGGTTCGTCGCGGAGTTCTCCGGCAGCGACCGCACGGTCGCCGAGTACCTGATCGCCGAGATGCTGGAGCGCCAGCCGCCCCACGTTCAGGATCTGTTGTTGCGCACCTCTTTGCTTGACCGGGTTAACGGCGAACTGGCGGATCTGCTGATCGGCCGTCAGGGTTCGGAACAGATCCTGCTGGACCTCGAGGACGCGAACGCGCTCGTCGAATCGCTCGACCCCGCACGCACCTGGTTCCGGTACCACCACCTGTTCGCCGATCTTCTCCGGTTGGAGCTGCGCCGCACGCTGCCTGCGGAAATACCCGCGCTGCACCGGCGCGCCGCAGGATGGTTCAGCCAGCACGGGCAGGTAGCCGAGGCCATCAGGCACACCCAGGCGGCCGGTGACTGGCCGGAGGCGGCACGGCTGCTTGCTGACAATTCGTTCAGTCTGACGCTGGACGGGCAGGCGCAGACCATGCGGGCGCTGGTGCAGGCCTTCCCGCCGGGCGCGAACCACCCGGAGCTGGCCCTGGTGCGCGCGGGGGGTGACCTGGCCCAGGGGCGCCTGGACGAGGCGGCCGCCCACCTGGCGGTCGCCAAAACGTACGCCGAGACCGCGCCGCCGGAGCGCCAGCGCCGCCTCCAGGTGGCGGCCGCGTCGCTGCAGCTGTCGCTGGCCAGGCGCCGCGGTGACCTGGCTGGCGTCATCGAGCAGGCCCGGTTCCTGGCCTCCCCGGTGACCGGGCGGTCGGACGAAGACATCGCCCTGGGCAGCGACCTGCGAGCGATGGCACTCATGAACCTGGGCACCGTCGAAGCGTGGTCTCTGGGGGTCTCAGACGCTGAACGCCACCTCCGCGAGGGCGCCGACCTGGCTCAGGCGATCGGGCGGCCGTATCTAGAAGTCGGTTGTCTGGCGCAACTCGCTTTCGCGTATGTCTTCCATAGCGCGGACAAGCCGAAGGCGCACGCGTTCGCCAAGACCCAGCGGCGCTGCCACGAGGCGATCGCGCTGGCCGAGCGATACGGCTGGGGCGCGGAACCGGTGATCGCACCCGCGTTGATGACGCTCGCCGGCACGATGGTCCTGCTGGGTGAGTTTGACGAGGGCGAGCAGTGGCTGTGGCGCACCGAGCGGGCGCTGCAAACTGACACGGGGCCGGACGTCAGGCTGCTCGTGCGCCAGACAGCCGGCATGCTGCAGGCCGGCCGCGGCCGCCACCAGAAGGCGCTTGAGGAGTTCGGCGCGGCCAGGCGCCTGGCATCGCAGCTCGAGGGATCGCAGGCGCTGGCTAGCCAGGTGACCGGCTGGCTGCTGGCCACCCAGGCCCGGGTCGGCTTGGCCGGGGAGGCCCGCGCATTGCTGACGGAGCTCGATGACGAGCAGGCTGGCTCCGGTGAGATCCGTAACGCCCGCGCGGTGATCTGCCTCGCTGAAGGGAATCCGGCCGCGGCCATGGCCGCGGTGGCCGATGTTCTCGATGGCACCGCACCGGTCCTTGGTTACGCCACGGTGGTGGAAACGCAGCTGCTCGCCGGGCTCGCTCATCGTGCGGTCGGTGACCAGCGCGCGGCGAACGAGGCGACAGAACGCGCGCTCGCCCTGGCGGAGTCTGACCGGCTGGTCCTGCCATTCGCGATGACCGGCGCAGCCGATCTGCTGGAGGCCCTGCCCCGGCATCAGACAGCGCATGGCGCGCTGCTCACCGACATCCTGGATGTCCTGCACGGCTCATCCCCGGCCGGTAAAGAGCAGTCCTCATTCCCGCCGGCAGATGAACTTAGTCCGGGCGAGCTCAGAGTGCTGCGGTATCTGCCGACCAACCTGTCGCGGCCCGAGATCGCTCGCGAATTGTCGGTCTCGACGAACACCGTCAACACGCACCTGCGCAAGATATACGCCAAGCTCCAGGTCCGTAACCGGACCTCAGCTGTGCGGCGCGCCCGGGAACTGCGGCTGCTAGCGGCCCCCCGCACGCGCTAGCCCCGCGCGTCACCGGATCCGGGTGATCCGTTGTCACCCGACCGCCGACGATGCTTGTGTCATGGACGCGGCAACCGCCCCGTACATGATCCGGGTCAAGGGGCACCTCGGCGCCACCATGCTGTGCGCCTTCCCGACGCTGGCGCCAAACCACCACGGCGCGCACACCATCCTCACCGGCCTGCTGGACCGGTCAGCGCTGTACGGCGTGCTGGCCGAGATCGAGGCGCTCGGCCTGGACCTGCTCGAGATCCGAAAGCTGAGCCAGGATCCTAAATCACCCGGAACCAGGTGACATTCGGTCAACGCAACGGCCCTATCAGGATGGGCTGGTCGCAGGCGTCGGTGCGACGCCGTCGATGAGCAGGGTTGGGGTGCCAAGACGGCGCCTGCCACAGAGGGCAGGTCGCTGCCGACCCGGATAGCGCCGCAGAATGGCCGGTCGGCGTGTCCAGCGGGGCTTTTCCTGGCGTGGTTGCGTCCCGGCGGTCAGCTGCGGGTGGCTCGGGCGGTGATCTCCAGGTCTAGGTACCGGGCGGCCAAGCCCTTCTTCTTGGTGAGGCCGAATGCGTACCGGTCGATCCGGGTGGCGGCTCTCAGGACCAGACCGTCACTGCTGCCGCGAGACTCGGTGACGGCCAGTTCGACTGGGGCCGCATGCCCGCGGGCGGTGAGCTGACCCCGCAGCACCCAGCCGTCCCCGTCCGGCACCAGCTGCGAGGACTCGAACTTGATGTGCGGGTGCTCCTGGACATGCAGGAGGTTCGCGGACTTGACATCCTTGTCGCGCCGGGGGTGCCCGCTGGAAAAGCTGGCGGAATCGATTACCGCTCGGGCGGTGGAGGCGGTCACCGGGTCGGCGATGGTCACCTCCCCGGATAGCAACCCGAAGGTTCCCCTAACGGCGCCCAGCCCGAACAGGTGCCGGGTGGTAAAGCTGACCGACGAGCCTGATGGGTCGATCAGGTAGGTGCCCGTTGCCGGGATCTGCACCGTAGCAGTGGCCATGACGTTGCCCTTCTGTGCCAGGGTCTGAGTCGCCCAGCCGAAGGCTCTTAATGGGCACTTCGGTCTTGCGGGATGGCGTCGGCGCATGTTGCCCGTCGCCTAACTAGCCAGGTTGGCGTGCAGCAAGGTGAGCAGACATCACTTGAATCCAGTGATCGAGTCCGCCTGCATTCCGGTGATTGAGCCCGCCTGCTGGCGATCGGGCGAGGCTGCCTTGAGCCGAGCAACCCCGCCGCGCTGCGTTTTCGCGAACGCCTGCAGCCAGTCCGGCATGGAGGAGGCGGGAACGAACGCGCGAGTTGCGGCTGCCGCGGAGCTACCGGGGGCTTCGGCGGTCAGGACCGTCAAGACCTGGTGTCCAGGGTCCGGACGCGTGAATCACCGTGATCCGGTGACGCCTGCTCACCTGTTGGGCGGCAAGCCTCGTATTGGCCTGCCAAACCGGCAGGAATTCTCAGCAGCGGATTGACATGGGTTAGCCCGCCTGGGTGCTGCCAGGCGGATTCCGGCCGAAGGGGAGATCCTCCGTGAGCGCTGAACAGCGAGAGAACCTCGACGCGATCCTGCGACAGAACCCATTCCCGTTCGACAGCGACGTCAGCGAGCAGCGGCGCCTGCTCCGCGAGCTGGCCTCAGCACAGCCGCTGCCAGCCGACGTGACCGTGACCGCAGGCGCACTGGGCGGCGTGCCCACTGCCGAGATCACAGCCGCAGGAATTGAACCTCGCCACGTTGTCCTCTACTTCCACGGCGGCGTGTACGTGGTAGGGGACGCATTCCAAGCCGCTGGCCTGGCCTCTCAGGTTGGCCGGCGGACTGGCGCCAAGGTCATCTCCGTCGACTACCGGCTGGCGCCCGAGTACCCGTACCCGGCGGCGGTCGACGACGCCCTGGCGGCCTATGAAGCCCTTCTGCGAGATGGTGCCGCCCCGTCGGACGTCGCCTTCGCCGGGGAATCGGCGGGTGGCGGGCTCGCCATCGCCACGATGGTCAACGCCCGCGATCGCGGGCTGCCCCTGCCTGCCGCGGCTTTGGTTATGTCACCGTATGCCGACCTGACCTTGTCCGGGGCGACCATGAAAACCAAGCGCGAGGCCGACCCGCTGTTCACTCCGGAGGCATTCCCGCCGCGGGTCGCCGACTATACGTCGGGACAAGACGCCGCTCTCGGCCTCGTCAGCCCCATATTCGCCGACCTGTCCGGCCTGCCACCCCTGATCATCCAGGCCGGAACGCACGAGCTTCTGCTCGACGACGCCGTCCGCCTTGCCGGGCAAGCGGCGACCGCCGATGTGCAGGTCACCCTTGACATCACCGCCGGAGTGCCGCATGTATTCCAGGCCTATTACCCAATCCTCGACGAAGCGTCCGCGGCGCTGGACCGAGCCGGACAGCTCCTGTCGACGCATCTCGCCAACGCAGAACGCGTCACCGCTTAGCGAAGGCAGAACGCACGCTGTCCTGACAGCCCGCAGGCGCGTAGAAGCCCAGGCACCAGTGA